>NZ_JALCZA010000062.1 GCF_022690765.1 Anaeromyxobacter oryzisoli
AGGAAGGGGGGAAGCACCCTCGGGCGGCCAGGTGCGGAGGTCGAAGGGAGCGGAGGGGGCGGCGGGGCCGAGGAGGCCGGTGGCGTGGCAGGTCCACGAGAGGGCGTCCTCGGGGCGTGCGTGCAGGGCGAGCCGCCTGCGCCCGGTCTCGTCGGGAGGGGCGACGGACACCTGCAAGAGGACGGCGCCGTGCGCGGGCAGCGCGAGGGGCGTCTCCACGGTGAGGTCCTCGACGCGATCGAGGCCGACGCGGTGAGCGGCGGCGAGGGCGAGCTCGAGGAAGGCGGAGCCGGGGAGGAGGACGTTGCCGAAGAGCGCGTACCCGGCGAGCCACGGGTGGTCGGCGAGGGCGATGCGGCCGGTGAGGAGGAGGCCTTCGCTCTCGGCGAGGGGGACGGCGGCGCCGAGCAGCGGGTGGTCGGCGGAGCTCAGCCCCGCGGCGGCGAAGTCCGTCGCGCCGCCCCGGGGCGCCTCGACCCAGAACCGCTCCCGCTGGAACGGATAGGTCGGCAGCTCCACACGCCTCGTCGCGAATGGCTCGAAGAAGGCGCCCCAGTCCACGGAGTGCTCGTGGACATGCAACGACCCGACGGCGGTGACGAGGGCGTCGACCTCGGAGCGGTCCTTGCGCAGCGCCGGTACGAAGGCGGCGTGCGCGCGCGCCTCGTCGGAGAGGCAGTCGAGCGCCATCGCGGCGAGGACGGCGTGCGGCCCGAGCTCGAGGAAGGAGGAGGCGCCCTCGGCCTCGAGGGTGCGCACGCCGTCGGCGAAGCGGACCGCGTCGCGGACGTGGCGGACCCAGTAGTCGGGCGAGCGGAGCTCGTCCGGTGAGGCGCGCTTGCCGCTGACGTTCGAGACGATGGGGATACGAGGGGAGTGGAACGAGAGGCGACTCGCGACGCGGCGGAAGTCCTCGAGCATGCCGTCCATGCGCGGAGAGTGGAATGCATGGCTGGTGCGCAGGCGCGTCGCCTTGCGCCCAGCGGCCTCGAAGTGCCGCGCCACGTCCTGGACGGAGGCCTCGTCGCCGGACACGACCGTGGAGAAGGGGCCATTGACGGTGGCGATCGCGACGCGGTCCTCGCGTCCGGCGAGCAATGGGCGGACTTCGTCCTCGGAGGCCTGCAGCGAGATCATCGCGCCGCCGCGAGGAAGCGCCTGCATGAGGCGACCGCGCGCGGCCACGAGAGCGCACGCGTCTTCGAGGGAGAGCACCCCGGCGACGTGGGCCGCGACGACCTCGCCGATGGAGTGTCCGAGGAGCAGATCCGGCTTCACTCCCCAGGATTCGAAGAGCCGGAAGAGCGCGACCTCCAGGGCGAAGAGCGCGGGCTGCGTGAAGGCGGTCTCGTCGAGGCGGGCGGCTTCCGGAGCGCCTTCGGGGGCGAAGAGGACGTCGCGGAGCGGGCGCTCCAGCTCACGGTCGAAGCGAGCGCAGACGGCGTCGAATGACTCGCGGAAGGCGGGGAACGCGGCGGCGAGGGCGCGGCCCATGCCGAGGCGCTGGCTCCCTTGTCCGGTGAAGAGCACGGCCAGCTTGCCGCCGCGGCGTCCCTGGCCCAGCACCGCGTCGGGAACCGGGCTGCCGTGTACGAGGGAGGCGAGGGCGTCGAGCAGATCGTCTCGGCCGTGCGCGACGAGCGCGGCGCGCTCCCTGAAGGAGGTGCGGCACGTCGCGAGGGAGAACGCCAGGTCCTCGACCCGGATGTCCGGATGAGCGACGAGGTGCATGTGCAGTCGATCGGCCTCGGCCCGCAGCGCCGCCTCGGTCTTCGCGGAGAGCAGCACCGGTAGGGCGAGCGGTGCCGGGCGCGCGGGTGCATCCTGCGCGGGCGCCTCCCGGGCAGGAGCCTCCTCGAGGACAGCGTGGACGCTGCTCCCGCCGAAACCGAGGGAGCTCACGCCCGCCAGGCGCGGCCGCCCCGCGGTGCCCCATGGCGCGAGCTTCGTCTGGACGGACAGCCGCAGCGCCTCGAAGTCAATGTGGGGGTTGGGTCGCTCGAAGTGGAGGCTCGGCGGAAGCTCGCGGTGGTAGAGCGCCAGCGCAGTCTTCACGAGGCCGGCGATCCCCGCGGCGGCCTCGAGGTGACCCACGTTCGTCTTGACCGACCCGATCGCGCACGGCCGATCCGCGCGCCGGCCGGTGGCGATGACCGCACCGAGCGCCGCCGCCTCGATGGGGTCGCCGAGGAGGGTGCCCGTCCCGTGCGCCTCGACGTAGTCGACGTCGCCCGGCGAGACGCCCGCTCGCGCGTATGCCTCGCGCAGGAGCGCCTCTTGTGCTTCACGGCTCGGCGCCATGAGGCCGTTGCTGCGCCCGTTGTGGGCGGCGGCGCTTCCGCGCAGGACCGCGTAGATGCGATCACCCGCCGCGAGCGCGGCGGAGAGGGGCTTCAGAAGGACGAGGCCGGCCCCTTCGCTCCGCACGTAGCCGTCGGCGCGCGCGTCGAACGTCTTGCATCGGCCGTCCGCCGCGAGCAGCCCGGCCTTGGAGAAGTTGATGTGGTAGGCGGGCGAGAGCAGGAGCCCGACCCCGCCGGCGAGGGCCATCGAGGTCTGGCCGTGCCGCAGCCCCTCGCACGCGAGGTGGACCGACAGCAGCGACGACGCGCACGCACCGTCGATGGCCATGCTCGGGCCGCGAAGGTCGAGCTGGTACGAGATGCGGTTCGCCGCCACGCTCAGCGCGTTGCCCGTCGCGAAGTAGGCGTCGATGCCGTCGAGATCGCGGAGCTGGAGATGCTCGTACTCGCTGCCGCTGATGCCCACGTACACGCCCACGCGTTCGCCCGCGAGCCGCGACGGCACCACCCCGGCGTCCTCGAGCGCCTCCCAGGCCACCTCGAGCAGCAGGCGCTGCTGGGGGTCCATCCGCTGCGCCTCGCGGGGCGAGATCCCGAAGAAGTCGCAATCGAACCGATCGACGTCGCGCAGGAAGCCGCCGTGGCGCACGTGGGTGTGGCCGGGGCGCTGCGGATCCGGATCGTAGAAGCGCTCGATCGGCCAGCGGTCGCGCGGGATCTCGCCGATCGCGTCGATCCCCTCGACGAGCACGCGCCAGAACGCCTCGGGAGAGTCGCCGCCGCCCGGGAACCGGCAGCCGATGCCGACGATCGCGACCGGCTCGTCCGCGCGGTCCCCGCGCGCGCATGCCGGCGCCCGCGGCGCGTCGTCGGGGCCCGCGAGGTGGCGCGCGAGCGCCTCGATCGAGGGGTATTCGTACGCGAGCGTCGCTCGCAGCCGGTGGCCGACCCGCTGCTCGATCTCGCCCACGAGACCCACCGCCGCGCGCGACCCCATGCCGTACGACGCGAAGGGCGCGCGCACGTCGATGCGCTCTGGCGGAATCGAGACCAGGTGCGCGACACGCTCCACGAGCCACCGCTCCAGCTCCGCTTGGCCGAGCGGCGGGGTCGTATCCTCCCTCGGCGTCGCCGTCGCGGCGGCCGCGGCCGTGTCGGCGGACCAGACGCGGATGGCGTCGAGGGCGCCGTCCAGGAACATCTGGCGGCATGCCTGCCGTTGCACCTTGCCGCTCGACGTCTTGGGCAAGCTCCCTGGCTTGATGAGCGCGACCGCCGCGACCGCCAGATCGTGCCGCGCGAACACGGCGCGGCGAATGCTCCCGATGATCTCGTCGACGCGGTCCTTGTAGCGGTTCGGCGAGCGCAGCTCCTGGACGATGACGAGCCGCTCCCCAGACGCGGAGTCGACGGAGAAGGCGATGCTGCCCGCGTCGGCGATGGCCTCGTGGGCGGTCCGCAGGGTCGCCTCGATGTCCTCCGGGTAGTGGTTCGCCCCGTCGAGGATGATGAGGTCCTTCACGCGCCCGGCGATGAAGAGGGCGCCTCCACGGAGGAAGCCGAGATCGCCGGTCCGCAGGTATGCGCGCTCCGGCTCCCCGGCGAGGCGCGCGTCGAACGTCGAGGCGCTCGCCTCGGGCCGCTGCCAATATCCGGCGGCGACGCTCGGGCTCGACACCCAGATCTCCCCGACCTCGTCCGGACCGCAGCGCCGCCCGCTCGAAGGCTCGACGATGGCGATCTCCGTGTCGACGACCGCGGCGCCGCATCCGACGAGGGGCCGGCTGCGCGGGGCGCCAGGGGAGACCTCGCGCACCTTTCCGTTGCGAAGCGCGTCCGCGTCGAAGGTGTAAGCGCGAGCCTCGGTGCCGGGCATGGTCCCGGCGACCGCCAGGGTCGTCTCGGCGAGGCCGTAACCGGGCGACAGGGTCCCGCCGCGGAAGCCGTACGGCGCGAAGGTCGCCCGGAAGCGCTCCATCACGTCCGCGCGGATCGGCTCGGCTCCCATGTTCGCGACGCGCCACGAGCCGAGATCGAGCCCCTCGCATTGCTCGGGGCGGAAGCGGCGGACGCAGTAGTCGTAGCCGAACACCGGCGAGGAGCTCTGCGTGACGTGGTAACGCGAGATCGCGCGGAGCCAGCGGAGAGGGTTCTTGATGAAGGCGACCGGCGACATGACGACGGCCGGCACGCCCGAGTACATCGGCAGCAGCAGCCCCTCGACGAGCCCGAAGTCGTGGAAGTAAGGCATCCACGTCGCGCCGACGCCGTCGGCGTCGATGTGGAAGAGCCGGTGCATCGCGCTGCAGTTGTGCACCACGTTCCGGTGCAGCAGCATGGTGCCCTTCGGCGTCGACGTGGAGCCGGACGTGTACTGAAGGTACGCGAGGCCGTTCGGATCGATGGACGGCTCGGTCCACCCGAACGCGCAGGAGTCCGACACGTCCTCAACGGCCAGCCGAGGCACGCCGCGCACGGCGTCCGACCACGCATCGTCGCCCTCCAGCGCGGCCAGAGTGGCGCGCGTCCCGATGACGATCCGCGGCTGCGCGTCCGCAGCGACGCTCATGAGGCGCGACGTCGTGCGACCGCCGCGGACGCCGTCGGGCGGAGGGATCGGGACCGCGACGGCGCCGCCGTACAGCGCGCCGAAGAACGCCTCGATGACCTCCAGACCCTGCGGGAAGAGCAGCAGCGCGCGGTGCCCCGACGCGCCGAGCCGCTGGATCTCCGAGGCCACCGCGCGCGCACGTCGGTCCAGCGCGGCGTAGGTGAGCGTCCCCTGCTCCTCCTCCCCGTCGCGCAGATAGGTGTACGCGCGCCGGTCGCCGTGCTGGTCGGCCCTCCTGCGGAGGATCTGCACGAACGAAGCCGCATTCCCGATGACGCGACATGCTCCAGGCACGGAGACCTCCCCTTCGGCGCGTGTCGGCGCGCGAACCCCCGGCTCGCTCCGAGCTGAGCGCTATCCCTATTGCGAGCGGTCGTGCACGGGCAGCGGCAGAGGGCCGCTCGCCGGCGTGCACCGATGCTGATCTGTGAGGCCACCAACGACCGACCGACGAGCGGTCTGCCGTCCCGGAGAGCCGCAGCGCGATCGGCTCTCCGGGACGGATGGATCCGAGCTGCTATTCCTCGGTGGCGCGCCTGCGGACGTCCGCGTCCCGGTGGAAGATGTTGTAGTTGCAGAAGGGCATCATCCGGCCATCGCGGGTGACGAAGTGGTAGCAGCACTTCATCGCGCGGCCCTGGTCGTAGGTGCTCGAATCCATGAAGCCGTGGATGCCGATCATCTTCGAGACTCCCACGACGTTGCGGTCCTTGGCGTATGCCGCGGTGCAGCAGCTCAGCGCCTTCTGGACCTTCGGCGCGCCGCCCACCGCGGACGCCGACCAGAGCGTCTCGAGGTTGGCCTGATCCTCCTTGATGCCGCGCATCCAGCTCTCGGCGTCGATGAGGAGCTTGTTCTGGAGATAGTCGAGGATCTTGTCGGCGTGGGTGATCCGGGCGATCGACACCCAGTCGCTCTGGCCCGCCTTGAGGAAGTAACCGATGGCGGAGCACGACGGGTGCGAGCACGGGATCGAAACGAAGTCCTCTTTGTTCACGACGCCACCCATCTGCTTCTCGATGAGGCCGAGCAAGGTGGTGAGCGTCATGTGGCGGCTCAGGTCGTGCGGGAGGGCGTTCGCACGGGCGTCGCCGCAATAGGCCAGCGGCTGCAGCGTCACGGCGTACACGTTGTCGCGATCGAACAGGACGCGGATGGCCTCGCCCACCGCGTCCTCGTTGAGGTCGTTGGCGACGGTGGTGATGAGGAGGGTCTTGACCTTGTGCTTGGACAGGTTGTCGAGCGCCCGGCGCTTCATGTCGCTCAGGTCGGCGCCGCGCAGCCGGCGATAGGTCTCCGGATTGAACCCGTCGAACTGGAGCTGCACGTACACGCCCATGTCGGCGAGCCGCCGGCACAGGTCCTCGTCGCGGGCGATCTTGAGGCCGTGGGTGTTGATGGCGACCTTGTCCGCGGCGGGGTGCTTGAGGGTGAGCTCGAGGAGCTCCATCAGCCTGGGGTGGAGGGTCGGCTCCCCGCCGCTGAGCGTGACGATCTCGGCGCGGCCCTCGGCCTGTCCCAGCCGATCGAGCGCGAGCTGGAGCTGCTCCGGCGACATGGACCAGGCCTGCTTGTTCTCCGCGAAGCAGATCGGGCACTTCAGATCGCAGTGATCGGTGATCTCGATCAGCGGATAGCACGTATGCTGCTGGTGGTCCTCGCACAGCCCGCAGTCGTCCGGGCATTTCGTCTTCCGCTCCGTGGCGTGCCACAGCGGGATGGTGCCCGGCTTGGTCTGCGTGAGCGAGCGCAGCCACCACTTCGCGTCGGTCGCGAGCAGGACCTCGAAGCGCCCGTGCTCGCTGCAGAACTTCCGCATGTGCACCTGCCCGTCGCGGATGACGAGCTGGCCGGAGACGGGCGCGAGGCAGGTCGGGCAGACGCTCTGGACGGCACCGAAGAAGATGTGCTCCTGGTCCTTCTTCGTCTTGACGCGCTCGATCGCGGCCAGCGCCTCGGGGCTGAGCGGCGCGCCGCAGCCGCACCCGGGCTCCGCGCCAGGCGGAGGCTGCTGAACGTCTTCGCGGGCTTTTCCAAAGAGTGCCATCTCGTCCTCGTTCACGCGCGTGGCGTGGAGTTGGGTCTAGCGCAACGACATGCGTGGATGCGTCGCGCGCATCGAAATACGCGACGTGCCTGCTGATGGTCTGGGCATGGCGTGGGCCATACGAAGCCCCCCCGGGCCCCGAGAAGACATCACTCGAATTACTGTAAGTGATGCCGAATTACCTTGGGCACAGGTGCGCTGTCAAGCAACGTCTGCACGACGGCGCAACCGTGCCAGGCGATGTCCGAGTACCGTGGGGGGAAGGTTGCTGTCAAGCGGTGTCTGCATGGAGACGCAAATGACTAAAAGTGCTACCGAATTGTGCGGCGCCTCGCCGACGCGGCTCGGCCGCGGGCGAGGGTCGGTCGTTTGCGCGGGAGCTGGCGCGCCAGGCGGCGTGCCGAGTCCCCCTTCGGGTAAACGCGCGGCGCGCCACGCTGGACCGGCGCCGATCGCGATCGGCGCGCGCGCCAGATCGTCGCCGGCTCCGTTGCCTCGTCCATCGAATGTCACTATACGTAAGGAGTCGCGGCGGCCGCCGCGGTGTCCATCCGCCGCGGCGACGGCGCTCGCGCTCTCGGCTTGGTGATCCCATCTGAGCATGACCGGACGCGCGAACACGGAGCGAATGCACCTCGGGAGCGGCGACGCGCACCTCTGGCTCGTCGAGCCCGATCGCGTGGGAGGTCCTCCGGGTACGCTGACCGCGCTCCGCTCGGTCCTTTCAGCGGACGAGCGCGCCGCGCAAGCGCGGTTTCAATTGCCCAGCGGGCGTGTGACCTACCTGGTTGCGCATGCGCTCGTTCGATGCGCGCTGTCTCGGTTCTGCGTGCCCCTGCCCCAGCAGTGGACCTTCAAGGTCAACGCGTTCGGGAAACCGGCGCTCGCGGCGGGGAGCGAGTGCTCGCCGCTGTCCTTCAACTTGTCGCACACGGACGGGTTGATCGCCTGCCTCGTCGGTCACGACATGTCACTCGGCGTCGATACGGAGTGCCTCGCCCGTCGGGCGCCGGAGCTGGCGCTGCTCCGGTCGTGCTTCGCGCCGGGGGAGCTCGCGGATCTGCTCGCGACCGAGCCGCATCGACGGCACGAGCGTCTCATCCGGTACTGGACCTTGAAGGAGGCCTACGTCAAAGCGCTCGGAACCGGCTTGTCGCTGCCCCTCGATCGGTTCTCGTTCCGCATCGACGGAGCCGAGATCCGGATCTCGTTCGATCCAGGCATCCGAGACGACCCGGACGCGTGGCAGTTCATGCAGCTGCGCCCGACCGCGCGACACCTGGTTGCCGTCGCGTTCCGACGGGAGCGGCGTCCAGCCCTGCGGCTGCACGTGCACCGTGGCTTTCCTTTCGAAGCGCTATTTCATGAAGGCACGGGTGGGCGCAGCTAGTCTCGTGCGGATGGAGGTCTTCACTTCGAGCGTCAGCCTAGGAGCAGGGCGAGCCGCCGCGAGGTGAGCGCGCCGGCGTCGAGGCGACTATCATCGTGCTCGCGTCGTTTCGTCTGGCACGGACCCCCGCGAGGGCCGGGACGAGGAGATGAGGGATGTCGGACGGTGGGCTTCACGTCGTGTTCGGAGCCGGACAGATCGGCCCTCTCGTGGCGGCGCGGCTACGGGAGCTCGGTCGCCACGTGCGCGTGGTGCGGAGGTCGGGGAGCCCCGTCGCCGTCCCGGGCGTCGAGCTCGCGCGAGGCGACGCGATGGACCCGACGTTCGCCGCCGAGGCCGCGCGCGGGGCGGAGGTGGTCTACCACTGCATCAACACACCGTACTACGCGAAGGTCTGGGAGGAGACCCTCCCGCGCATCCAGTCGAACCTCGTCGCCGCGGCGTCGCGCGCCGGCGCGCGGCTCGTGGTGCTCGACAACCTGTACGCGTACGGGCGGACCGCCGGCCGTCCGATGGACGAGGCGACGCCGCAGCGCCCCACGTCGCGGAAGGGGGAGATCCGCGCGCGGCTGCACGACGCGCTGATGGACGCGGCCGCGCGCGGCGAGGTCCGCGTCGCGGTGGGGCGGGCGTCGGACTTCTACGGACCGAACGCGGGCGCGGGCTCGCACCTCGGAGACGTCTTCTGGAGGGGAGTCCTCGCCGGGCGGCGCGGCGATCTCCTCGTGAACCCGGACCAGCCGCACACCTATCACTTCACCCGCGACGTGGCGGCCGGGCTCGTCGCGCTCGGGCTCGACGACGGCGCGGACGGCCTGTTCATGCTCCCCTGCGAACCGGCGCTCACCACCCGCCAGCTCGTCGATCGCCTCGGCGCGGCGCTGGGCCGCCCCATCTCCATCCGGCGGCTTTCGCCGCTCCTCCTCTCCGCGGCCGCGCTCGTCGTCCCGTTCCTGCGCGAGCTGAAGGAGATGGCGTACCAGTGGGAGGAGCCGTTCGTCGTCTCGGACGCGAAGTTCCGGGCGCGCTTCGGTCCGCTCTCCACGCCGCTCGACCTGGCGGCGCGTGAGACCGTCGAGTGGGCGCGGGCGACCTATCGCTAGTACCGGTCGTCACGAACAGTGCTAGTGCATGCGAAGCGCGAGCTTGCCGAGGTGGTGCCGGTCGATCTCGCGGTGGGCCTCGGCCGCGTCGTCGAGGCCGTAGACGCCGCCGAGCTCGACGTGGAACGGCCCGGCGGCGATCAGCCGGTTGAGCCGCTCGAGCGCGTCGCGGCCGGGGTCGCCGTCGTACCCGAGCGCCGTCACGCCCGCCGGGGGGCGCGGCTCCGGCTCGACGCCGTGCGGGTACGCGACGCGTCCGCCCTTCCGAATCGCGGCGAGCGCGGGATCGAGGCTCGCGCCGTGCACCAGCACGAGCGCCGCGTCGAGGCCACCGGGCGCGAGCTCGCGCGCGGCCCGGGCGACGTCGTCCTTCTTGCCGTCCACTGCGGCGTCGGCGCCGAGGCGCCGGACCAGCTCCACGCCGTCCGCGCCCGAGGCGACCGCGAGGACCTTCGCCCCCATCCGCTTCGCGAGCTGCACGGCCAGGTGCCCGATCCCTCCGCTCGCGCCGTACACCATGAGCGTCTGCCCAGGCGCGAGGTGGAGCTGATCCTCGAGGCCGCGCAGCGCGGTCACTCCGTCCGCGCCGAGCGCCCCCGCCTCGCCGGCGCTCAGCCCCGCCGGGAGCGGGGCGACCTCGTCCTCGTCGAGCGCCACGTACTCGGCGTAGAAACCTCCCCGGAGGGAGTACGCGTAGACGCGATCGCCCGTATGGAAGCGCGTCACCCGCGCGCCCACCGCGACCACCTCGCCGGCGCCGTCGTTGCCGATCACGCGCGGGAACCCGCCCGCGCCCAGCTCGAGCTCCCCGGACCGGACGTAGGGATCCCAGACGCCGATGCCCGCCGAGTCCAGCCGGATCAGGAGCTGGCCTGGCCCGGGCCGCGGCACCGGAAGGGTCTCGGTGTGGAGGACCTCGGGCCCTCCGAACCGGTCGAGCGCCGCGGCCTTCATCTGCTGGGGGATGGACGACGGCATGGGCGACTCCTTCGACGCGAGGGTTCCCCATCGAGATAGCAACGCGGCGCCGCTCGCGGGGCCTCCGGGGGGTGGTGCGGCCAGCGGTCCGCGCAGCGGAGCGAGTGCTGCCACGCCGCCGCCCTCCGCGAGCGCGCGAGCGCCCGATCTGGACGCGAGCGCGCGGTCGCCGCAGCGTGACCGCGCCGGGCGGGCGCTGTGCCGGCCGCAGCCGGCTCCTTAGCGTCACGAGGTGCGGACCGCGACCGCGGAGCGGCTTCCCGCGCGGGAGGTTTGATGGCGGCACCCACTCGCTCCGAGTTGCTGCGAGGCAAGCGGGCGGCGCCATGACGGCCAGCACGGCGGTCAGGGGACCGATCCTTGGCACCGCCGCGCTGCTCGCGTTCCTTACGCTCGTCGTCGCGTGCGGCGGAGCGCCGGACGTCGGCGTGCTGAACTGGTACGTGAACCCCGACAACGGCGGACAGGCGAGGCTCGCGGCGCGGTGCAGCGCGGCGTCGGGCGGCCGGTACCGGCTCCGCGTCCTCGAGCTGCCCCGCGACGCGACGAGCCAGCGCGAGCAGCTCGTTCGCCGGCTCGCCGCGCGGGACGCGTCCATCGATCTCATGAACCTCGATCCCCCATTCGCGCCGGAGCTCGCGGCCGCGGGGTTCCTCCGCCCGTTCACGGATGGAGAGGCGCGGGAGCTCGCCAGCGGGGCGCTGAAGGCGCCCCTCGAGGCGGCCACCTGGCGGGGCAAGCTCGTGGCGGTGCCGCTCTGGGCGAACACGCAGCTCCTCTGGTACCGCAGGTCGGTCGCGCGGCGGGCCGGGCTCGACCTCGACGCGGCGCCCGTGACGTGGGCGCAGCTCGTCGACGCCGCGGAGCGCACCGGCACGACGGTCGAGGTCCAGGGGAAGCGGTACGAGGGATACATGGTGTGGATCACCGCGCTCGTCGCCTCGGCGGGAGGCAGCGTGCTCGAGGACCCCGCGGCCGGGAAGGACGCGCGCCCCGGGCTGGACTCCCCCGCGGGGCGGGCGGCCGCGGCGGTGATCCGCCGCGTCGCCACGTCGCGGGCCGCGGACCCGGCGCTCGCGACGGCGGACGAGGAGAGCGCGCGCGCCGCGTTCCAGGGGCCCCGAGGCGGCTTCATGGTGAACTGGCCGTACGTGTACGGCGCGGCGCGGGACGCCGCGGCGAAGGGGACCCTCGACGCGGCGGTGCTCGCGGACATCGGGTGGGCGCGCTACCCGCAGGTGCACCCGGGGCGGCCCAGCCGGCCGCCCCTCGGCGGCATCGGGCTGGCGATCGGCGCGTTCAGCCGGCGCGCGGCGCTCGCCGTCGAGGCGGCACGCTGCCTCTCGTCCCTGGAGAGCGAGATCGCGTACATGATCGACGCGAAGGTGCCGGTCGCGCGCGGGGCGGCGTACGACGACCCGCGCGTCCGGGCGATCTTCCCCATGGCCGACCTCATCCGCGGCGCCGTCGACGACGCGGCACCTCGGCCGCGGACGCCGTACTACGTGGACGTGAGCGCCGCGACGGTCCGCACGTTCCACCCGCCGGCCGCCGTCACCCCCGATCGCACGCCGGGGGACGCGGCGCGGCTGATCGTCGAGGTCCTCCACGATCGCGTGCTGCTGTGACCACCGCCGCGACCGATCCGGCGCGCTCGAGCGCCCACGCGCGGTCGTCGCCGGCGGCGGGCGCGCGCGCGACCGACCGAGCGCGGCGGGAGCGGCGGCTGGGGTGGGCGCTCACCGCGCCGGCGCTCGCGGTGATGCTCCTCGTGACCGCGTACCCGATGCTCGACGCGCTCTGGCTCTCCCTGTTCAGCTACCGCCTCACCGACCCGGGCGGGCGCGAGCCCGTGGGGCTCCGGAACTACGCGGTGGTGCTGGCGGATCCGCTGTGGTGGGAGGACGTGCGGACCACCGTCGTGATCGTCCTCCTCACCGTGCCGGTCGAGCTCGTCCTGGGGATGGCGCTCGCGACGCTCATGCACGGGATCGCCCGCGGGCGCGGCGTCGTCCGCACGGCGCTGCTCGTGCCCTACGGGATCGTGACCGTCGTCTCGGCGTTCGCCTGGCGCTCCGCCTTCTCGGACGACACCGGGTTCGTGAACGGCTGGCTCGGGCTCGGCGACCTCGCCTGGTTCGGCCACCGCTGGACGTCCCTCGGCGTCATCTGCGCGTCGGAGATCTGGAAGACGACCCCGTTCACGTCGCTGCTCCTGCTCGCCGGCCTCGCCCAGGTGCCGGACGAGCTCCGCGAGGCCGCCCAGATGGACGGCGCGAGCGCCTGGCAGCGCCTGTGGCGAGTGACGCTCCCGAGCATGAGGCGGACCCTCCTGGTGGCGATCCTGTTCCGCACGCTCGACGCCTACCGGGTGTTCGACAGCATCTTCGTCATGACCGCCGGCGCGCAGCGGACCGAGTCGGTCTCGTTCCTCGCCTATCGGCAGATGATCGGCAGGACCGCCCTCGGCCTCGGGGCGGCGGTGTCGATCCTGCTGTTCCTCTCGGTCCTCTCGATCGCGCTCCTGCTGGTCAGGGCGTTCCGGATCGAGCTGGTCCAGGCCCGAGGTGCGTGATGCGGCGTGGCGGGCGCGGCGCCGGCTGGACGGTCGGGGCGGTCCTGGCCGTCGGCTGGGCGCTCCTGCCGGTCGCCTGGATCCTGTCGCTGTCGCTCAAGGCCGGCGACGACGTCCAGAACCGGCGCTTCCTCCCCACGGCCTGGACGCTGGAGAGCTACCGCGTCGTGTTCCGCAGCGCGCTGTTCACGAGCGCGCTGCGCAACTCGATCGGCGTCTCGCTGATCGCCACCACGATCTCGGTGGCGCTCGCGACCCTCGCCGCCTACGCGATCGTCCGCCTCGAGTTCCGGGGCAAGCGGCTCGTGCTCGGCATGGCGCTCTCGGTCGCCATGTTCCCGGTCATCTCGATCGTGGGACCGCTCTTCGACGTGTGGCGGTCCGTGGGGCTCTACGACACGTGGCCGGGCCTCGTCATCCCGTTCCTGTCGTTCACGCTGCCGCTGTCGATCTGGGTGCTGGCCGCCTTCCTCCGGCAGCTCCCGTGGGAGCTCGAGGAGGCGGCGCTCATGGACGGCGCGACGCGGTGGCAGGCCTTCCGCCGGGTCGTCGTCCCGCTCGCCGCGCCCGGCGTCTTCACGGCGGCGATCCTCACGTTCCTCTTCGCCTGGAACGACTTCGTGTTCGGGATCTCCCTGACCTCGACGGACCGCGCCCGGACCGTGCCCGCCGCGCTCGCGTTCTTCACCGGCGCCTCGGAGTTCCAGCACCCCGCCGCGGCGATCGCCGCGGCCGCGGTGGTCGCGACCGTCCCGGTCGTCCTCCTGGTCCTCCTGTTCCAGCGGCGGATCGTGGCGGGCCTCACCTCCGGCGCGGTGAAGGGCTGAGCGATGGCCTCGATCACCCTGGAGCGCGTCGTGAAGCGCTACGCCCCCGGGGCCCCGCCGGCGGTGGACGGGGTGAGCCTCTCCGTGCGGGACGGCGAGCTCGTGGCGCTCGTCGGGCCCTCCGGCTGCGGGAAGTCGACCCTGCTCCGGATGATCGCCGGGCTCGAGGAGATCACCGAGGGCGAGCTGCGCCTCGACGCGGAGCGCGCGAACGAGCAGGGACCGCGGGAGCGCGGCCTCGCGATGGTGTTCCAGAGCTACGCGCTCTACCCGCACCTCACCGTCTTCGAGAACGTCGCCTTTCCGCTCCGGCTGGCGCGGCGCCGCGAGGAGGAGATCCGGCGGAAGGTCGGGGAGGTCGTGGCGCTCCTCGGGCTCGAAGAGCTGCTCGACCGCAAGCCAGGGCAGCTCTCCGGCGGCCAGCGGCAGCGCGTCGCCATCGGCCGCGCGATCGTACGGGAGGCGCGCGCGTACCTGTTCGACGAGCCGCTCTCGAACCTGGACGCGCGGCTCCGGGGACAGACGCGGACCGAGCTCGCGCGCCTGCAGCGGCGCCTCGGGGTGACGACGGTCTACGTCACCCACGACCAGCTCGAGGCGATGACCCTCGGCGAGCGCGTCGCCGTGCTGCGGCGCGGGCGGCTCCAGCAGGTCGCGCCACCGCGGGACCTCTACGCCCGGCCAGTCAACCTGTTCGTAGCGGGCTTCATCGGCTCGCCGCCCATGAACTTCGTGCCGGCGATCGTGGACGGCGAGTGCCTGTCGCTCCCGTTCACGCGGGTGCCGCTGCCCTCGGAGCTGCTGCGGCGGCTCCCGCCGGGACCGCTCATCGCCGGGATCAGGCCCGAGCACCTCGCGGACGCCGCGCTGGTCACGCGCGAGGAGCGCGGGCGCGGGACCACCTTCGAGGCGAGGGTGGACCTGATCGAGTGGCTCGGCGACGCGCAGCTCGCGTACGCGCCGTACGACGCGCCCCGCGAGCTCGCCGAGACGATCCGGAGCCTCGCCCGCGAGCTGGACGGCGAGGCGCCGCGGACGCAGCTCGTCGTCTCGCTCGACGCGCGGAGCGGCATCCGCGGCGGCGCGACGGCGCGGCTGTGGCTCGACCCTCGGCGGGTGCACGTCTTCGATCCGAGGACCGGCGAGAGCCTCACGGCCGCGAGCTCCGCCGCCTCGTGATCGAGCCGGCGGTCGGGACGCGCGCCGGCGGCGCCGCTCGCGCGAGGCCCGCGCCGGGGAGGGTGAGCCCCCGTTCGAGGCGCGACGCTTGCGTGGGACACGGCGGGGTCGGGCGACAAGGCGCGGCCAGGACGCGGGTGAGGCCCCCCTCCGCGACCGGATGGCGCACGACCTGTGCGGAGATCCCCATCGCGCCTCGGCCCGGTGCACGTTGAGCAGGTCTCGGGACGCGAGGAGGAGGATCGACGTGCCCACCAGGATCGTGGCCTGTCTCATGGTGATGTCGCTCGCGCCGCTCCCCGCCGTCTCGGAGGAAGCGCCCCAGCCCCCGCCCGCGCCGAAGTGGTACGACACGTTCGAGCTCCACGGGCTCGTCGACGCCTACTACTCGGCCAACCTGGACCAGGCGCAGGGCACGCCCAACGCGCTCCGCGCCTTCGACCTGACGAACGGCTTCCAGCTCTCGTACGCCAAGCTCATCGCGCAGCTCACGCCGCCGAAGCCGTTCTCGGCGGGGTTCCGCGCGGACGTCGGGTTCGGCCAGACCGCGAGCGTGCTGAGGTTCAAGAGCACGCCTTCGAGCGGCGACGTCGTCGTCCAGCAGGCGTTCGTGAGCTACGCGCTCCCCGGCGGCCTCGTGCTCGACGGCGGCAAGTTCGTCACCAACGCCGGCGCGGAGGTGATCGAGGCGAAGGATGACTGGCTGTACTCCCGCTCGCTCCTCTTCGCGTTCGCGATCCCGTTCACGCACACCGGGGTGCGCGCGACGATCCCGGTCCCGGGCGTGGCCGGCCTGTCGGTGATGGCGACCGTGTTCAACGGCTGGGACAACCCGCCGAAGCAGGTCGGCCCGCAGAAGACGGGCCACCTCGCGTTCCTCTATTCGGGGCCGTCCAGCACGACGCTGACGCTGAACGCGTTCTACGGCCGCAATCCGTCGGAGAACGACGAGCGTCTCCTCCTGGACGGCGTCGCCGCCAGATCGTTCGGGCCGCTCTCGCTGAACGTGAACGGCGACTACGGGCGGCTCGGCGGCGCGAGCTACTGGGGGATCTCCGCCATGGCCCGGCTCGCTTTGGCCCGGGATCGCCTCCGGGTCGGCGTCCGCGGCGAGTACCTCGACGACTCGGACGGCCTCCAGGTCGCGCCGCCGGTCGGGAACAGGTACTGGGAAGGCACGCTCGGCCTGTCCGTCCCGCTGGGCCGGAACACCGAGCTCCGCCTCGAGGGGCGCCACGACCGCGCGAGGCGGGGAGACCTCACGCCGGGTCACCGCTACCAGACGACGCTGCAGGCGGCGGCGCTGGCATGGTTCTGACGCGGTCGCCGGCCTCGCGCTCCCACCGGACGATCCGCAGGTCGCGCACGAAGACCGTGTAGAGGAGGGGAACCAGGATCAGGGTCACCGCCGTCGCGATGGTGAGCCCGCCGATCTGCGCATAGCAGAGCGGCTCCCAGAGCGGCCCGCCGTGCACTGCGAGCGGCACCAGGCCGAGGACGGTGGCGCCCACGGTGATGAGGACCGGCCGCAGCCGCACGATCCCCGCCTCGACGAGCGCGTCCTCGAGCGCGCGGCCGCGCTCGCGCGCGTCCTCGATGAAGTCGAACAGCACGATCACGTGGCTCACGATGACGCCGACGAGGCTCGCGACGCCGAGGAACGCCATGAACCCGAAGGGCTGGCGCATGAGCGCGAGCATGGCGATCGCGCCGACGACGCCGTACGGGATGGCGGCGAACACCATGAGGGGCTTCACCGCGCTGTCGAACTGGAAGACGAGCGCGAAGTAGATGAGCGCGACGGACGCGGCCATGACCAGGGCCAGCTCGCCGAACCCGCTCCGCTGCTCCTCGTACTCGCCTCCGATCTCGAGCCGGTACCCGGTCGGCAGGCGCGCCGCGACGGCGTCCAGCCCCGGTCGCGCCGCCGCGAGGACCTCGGAGGGGAGGACGCCCGTCGCGGGGTAGGCGGACACGGTGATGGTCCGGAGCTGGTTGCGGCGCTGGATCTTCGAAGCCACCAGCTCGCGCTCGAGGTGCGAGACCTGCCGCAGCGGGACGCTCTGCGGGGTGCTCCCGGAGTAGACGTACACGCTCTCGAGATCGGCGAGGCGGCCGCGGTCCTCGAGCCTGAGCCGGGCGACGATCGGGATCTGCCTGTCGCCTTCGCGATAGGTCCCGACCGGCAGCCCGGAGATCGCCGCGGTCGCCGAGCGGGCCACGTCCAGCCGGTTCACGCCCGAGAGGCCGGCGCGGTCGTCGTCCACGGCGAGCCGCACGAGGAGACCCGGCGCGCCCCAGTTGTCGCGCACGCGCGCCGCGGTGGGGACCGCGCGCAGCACCGCCGCGACCTCGCCCGCGACCTTGCGCAGCGTCGCGACGTCCTCGCCCGAGAGCCGGATCGAGACCGGGATCCCGACCGGCTTGCCGGTCTCGAGCTGACGGACGTCGATGCGCGCCCCCGGCACGCGGGCCAGCGCGGCCTGGAGCGGCCCGACGAGCTCCCGCGTGAAGTGCTTGTCGGTCACCTCGACGAGGATCTGCGCGTAGTTGAGCTGCTGCTGCTCCGGCGTGACCGAGAACCAGAACCGCGGGCCGCCCCCGCCGACGAAGGTGGTGAGGGTCCGCAGGACGTCGCGGTGCCCGTGGGCCCTCCCGAACGCGTCCGCCTCGGCGCGGATGATGCGCTCCGCCTCGGCGGCGGTCGCGTCGGTCGCGGCGAGCGGGGCGTCCTCCGGGAGCCACACCTCGACGTACGACAGGTAGGAGAGGTCCGTGGGGAAGAACTGGGTCTTCAGGCGCGAGAGCACCACCCCGCCGCCCACGAGCAGCAGCAGCGACGCGCCGAGCACGGCGAAGCGGTGGCGCAGGGCGACGGTCACCATCCGCGCGTACCAGCCCGTGAACCCGGACCGCCGCCGCTCCCCGATGGGCCGCTCCGCCCGGCGCGGCGCGCGGACGAGCCCGAACGCGACGAGCGGGATGAAGGTCATCGAGACGATCAGCGCCGCGACGAGGGTGACCGTCATCACCACGGGCAGCGCGTACAGGAAGTCGCCGACCTTCCCCGAGAGCATGAGGAAGGGCAGGTACGCGACGACGTTCGTGACGGTGGCGAAGAAGATCGCGCGGGCGAGGCGCGTCGGCCCGAGCCAGGCGGCGACCTCGCGCGGTCTCCCGCCGGCCAGCTCGCGCTCGATGGCGTCGCCGGCCACGACGGGCATGTCGACGAGGAGCCCGAGCGCGATGATGAGCGTCGCGATCGAGACCTGCTGGATGTCGATCCCGAGGAGGCGCATCGCGCCGAAGGTGATGGCGAGGGTCAGCGGGATCGAGGTCGCGACGAGGAGCGCGGAGCGCCAGCTCCAGAAGCCGACCAGCGAGACGACCACGACGAGGAGGATCGCCTCGAACAGGCTCGCCATGAAGAGCGAGACGTTCTCCTCGACCTGCCGCGGCTGGTCGCTCGTGCGGGCGATGACGAGGTCGGGGGGCAGGCTCCGGCGCACCTGCTGGAGGGCGCGCTGCACCGCATCGCCGAAGGCCGCGATCTGCTCGCCCGAGCGCATCTGGACGGCGAGGGTCACCGCCCGGCTGCGCTGCCAGCGGCCCTCGCGATCGCGCGCGACGAGGTAGTTGAGAAAGCGCGGCGGGCTCTCGTACCCGCGGGACAGGGTCGCGAGGTCGCGCAGCCGCGCCGGCGTGCCGGCGGCGGAGGCGCCGACGATGAGGTCGCCCATCGCCTCGAAGCTCCGATCGCGCACGTTCGGATCGACGACGACGTGCCGATCGCCCGTGTCGAAGACGCCTCCGGGCGCGGCGGTGTTGCGGGCGGCGAGCGCGAGGGCGAGCCGGGCGGGGGGGAGCTTGGCGGCGGCGAGCCGCTCCTGCGCGTACTCGACGAAGATGCGCTCGCCGAGCACGCCGGTGCGCGTCACCTTCGAGACGCTGGGGACGTTCTGCAGGACGCGCTGGAGCTCGTCGGTGAAGTCGTCGAGCTGCCGATAGCTGTAGAGATCGCCGGCGACCTCGGCCAGGCGGTCGGCGGCCGTCGCCGGGTCGCGCACGAGCACGGGCCCCCAGGCGTCCGGGTGCACCGACGGGTCGCCCAGCCGCTCGCGCAGGAACGTCGCCGCGTACGCGCGCAGCTGGTCGTCGGTCCGCGTGGTGGCGAAGTCGAGGCCGGTGCAGCCGGCCGCCGAGACGGGGCGGGCGTCCACGATGACGCCGTCGCGCGCGGCCTCGGCCGCGAAGAGCGAGAACGGTCGCGCGGCGTCGGCCGGCGGCACGGTCGCGGGCAGGCAATAGAACGCGCTCACGCGCGCGCCCGCCGGCGCGCCGGCGCGGACGTCCTCGACGGCGCGGCGCAGGGCGCCGCCGCGGATGCGCAGCTCGGCGGCCCCGACCTTGGGGCTCGCCACGGTGAGCATCAGCGCCGCGGTGTCGCCGAAGTCGCTCACCCACTGCACCGGGCCGGCGCCGGGCGGCAGGTCCGGGATGCGCGTCACCCGCTGGCCGATGTCCGCGAACTGCTCCACCGGGTCCTTCACGTTCTCCTGGAGGTGGACGAGCACGATGGCGACGCCGTCGCGGGTCGTGGACTCGATCTTCTCGATCTTCGTGTTGCCGGAGGCCGCCTGCTCCAGCCGCCGCGTGACGAGCTCCTCCACGCGATCGGCGGTCATCCCCGGCCACGGGCAGGCCGCGAGCGCGACCCGCACCGGGATCTCCGGGTCCTTGCGCTTCGGCATCTTCACGTAGCCGGCGACCCCCCACCCCAGCATCGCCACGAGGAGGGCCCAGGCGACCTGCCTGTGCTGGACGAAGAAGCGGGCGAGGTTGAAGCGCGCGCCCGCGCCGCCCGGCTCGGAGGTCATCGCCGCTCCGAGGGCGAGGGCACGACCTCGACGCGCTCGCCGTCGGCGACGATCGAGGCCCCGGTGGTGATCACCCGCTCGCCGGCGGCGAGGCCCCGGGTGACGGCCACCCGGTTGCCCACGACCTCGCCGAGCTCGACGGGACGGAGCCGCGCCCGGGCGGCGGCGGCGTCGCCCTCGACCACCATGACGCCGAACCGATCCGGGCCGCCCGGCGCCTGGACGAACGCGGAGAGCGGCAGCCGGGGCGTCGGATCGTGCGGCGCGCCGGTCAGCTCGACCGACGCGATCATCCCGGGCCTCCAGAGCCGGTCCGGATTCTGGATCTCCACCTCCACGTCGAAGTTGCGGGTCGAGGGATCCGCGGCGGCGGCGACGCGGCTCACCCGCGCCGTGAACCGGCGGCCGGGCAGCGCGTCCGTGGTGACGGCGACCGGCTGGCCCACCGCGACGGCCTGCAGCGCGACGTCCGGCAGGCCGAGGACCACCTTCACGCGGCTCACGTCGGCGACGACGAAGGCGGGCGTCCCCGGGCCCACGAACGCGCCGGGCTCGACGTTCTTCTTCACGACGTCCCCGTCGAGCGGGGAGGTGAGCGCGGTGTCCTGGACCGCGACGCGCGCCTCGCTCAGCCCCGCCTCGGCCGCTCCGAGCTGCGCCGCGGTCGCGTCGCGCTGGGCCTTCGCGCCCTCCAGCTCGGGCCGGGTGATGCTCTGGGTGGCCATGAGCCGGGTCGCCCGCTCGTAGTCGAGCCGCGCCTTCTCCGCCGCGGCGCGCAGCGCCACGACCTGCCCGGTCGCCTGCCGCGCCTTGTCCTGGTACTCGGCGTCGCGGAGCCGCGCCAGGACGTCGCCGCGCCGGACGCGGTCCCCCTCGCCGAGCGGGCGCGAGCTCCCGCCGCTCGCGCGCACCGTCATCACCTGGGCCACGTACCCCGGGCCCCGGAAGGCGAGCGCGACCTGCGCCGCGGGCTGGGCCACCGCGGAGTACACCACCGCGCCGCTCGCGCCCGAGGCGGACGCCACGACCTCCACCCGCACCGCCGGGGGAGGCGCGGCGGGAGCCCGTTGCCGCGAGCACGCCGCCAGCGCGCAGGTACACGCCAGGATCAGGCCGCTAGTCCTCATCGCCGATCGCCCTCTCGAGCTCCGCTGCCGCCGACCAGTAGCCCGCGAGCGCATCCGTGTAGTCGTGCCGGGCGCTCGAAAGCCGGGCCTCCGCCTCGAGGACGTCGCGGAGCATCTTCGCGTCCTCCCGGTAGCGGTTCCGGACCGTGTCGAGGCTGGCCGAGTACGCCTCCGCCTCGAGGCGCGTCGCCTCGAGCAGCGCCGCGGCGTCCCTCAGCGCCCGCCAGCGCATCCCCACCTCGACCGCGATCCGCTGCTCCGCCTCCGCTCGCCCCTCCTGCGCCTGCTCGACCATCAGCGCGCGCTCGGCGGCCTCGTGGCTCCGGCGGCCCCAGTCGAACGGCTCCCAGGTGAGGTAGAGCCCCACGTTCGCGATCTCCTCGGGGAGCACGTGGAAGTTCGCGAGCCGCGCGTACGACGCCGTGAGCGTGAGGTCCGGGATCCACGCGGCCCACGCGGCCCGGCGCGCCGTGTCCGCCTGATCCGCGCGGAGCGCGGCCGTCCGGAGCTCCGGGCGGTTGGACCGGGCGCGCGCGCGCGCCGCCTCGAGGGAGAGCGCCGCGGCGCGCGGGGCGAGGGTGGAGGGCTCGACGACGCGGAACGGGGTCGCGACGTCGCGCCCCATGAGCTGGTTCAGGTGCTCCCGCTGCGTCTCGAGCCCGCTCTCGGCCGCGGAGAGGCGCTGGCGCTCGCGCGCGAGCCGCGCCTTCACCTCGAGCGCGTCGGATCGCAGGGCGAGCCCCTCCGCCAGGTACCGGCTGGTCAGCGCGTCGACCTCATCGAAGGCGCGCACCAGGTCGCGGAGCGCCGCGACCCCCGCCTCCGTGGCGGAGAGCTGGTAGTAGGTGGTCTTCGCCTCCGCGCCGAGCCGTTGCCGCTCGCGCCGGACGTCCTCCTCGGCGACCCGCCGCTCGAGCCCCACGGCCTCGAGTCCGAGGCCGATCCGGTACTGCTGGGTGAGCGGCTGGCTCACGCTGGCCACGCCGATCCCGACGAACTCCGTCGGCACGGCCACGGGAGCGTCCGAGGCCGGGAGCGCGCCGAGCACGGGGAACGTCCCGAGCGAGCCAGCCGGGATGGTGAACTCGGCCGAGCGGAGGAGGCGCCCGCCATAGCCGTCGAAGCGCAGGCTGGGCAGGCGGCGCGTGCGCAGCGCCGCCGCGCGCTCGTCGGCCTCCTCGACCTCTCGCGCGGTGCTCGCCAGCGCGTGGTCGTGGCGCCGGACGGCGTCGATCGCCTCGTCGAGCCCGAGGAGCGGCGCGCTCGCGTCGCGGTCGTCGGCCGCGGCGGGCGTGAGAGGCGCGGCGGGCGCGCTGGGGGCGGTGGGCGGCGCGGTGAGCGTGACGGCGGCGATCGCCGCGAGGCAGGAGGCCGGGATCACGCGGCGCCCCTCCCGGCGATGCCGTCGAAGACGACGCGGTAGAGCCCCTCGAGGAAGGCCTCGTCCGTCCAGCGCCCGCGCGGACCGCGCGCCGCGACCATCGCGTCGTGCTGGAGGAAGTACCCGAGGCAGAGGGAGACGAGCGTCGTCGCGATCATCTCCGGGTTCGCGTCGGAGCGGAACGCGCCGCTCGCGACGCCGCGGCGGATGACGCCCGTGAGGAAGTCCAGCGCCGGCGCGGCGCTGGCCCGCATGATGGCGCGCCCGTGGGCGTCACCGGAGAGCAGGCCCCACGCGAGCAGGCGGGCGAAGGCGGGGTCGTCCGAGAGGAGGTGGAAGTACCACCGGACCAGCGCCGTCACCGCGGCGCGCGGGTCGGCGTGCTCGTCCTTCGAGAACGGCGGCACCGCGAGGCGGGCGGCGAGCACCTCGCGGTAGATGCCCTGCTTGTCGCCGAAGTACGCGTAGATCATCCGCTTGTTGACGCGCGCCCGCCTCGCGATCGCGTCCACGCGCGCCCCCGCGTAGCCGTCGTCGGCGAAGACCGCCGTGGCGGCGCGGAGCAGCGCCGCCCGGGTCGCCTGCGCGTCGCGCGCGCGGCCGGGGCGGTGATCCGTTCGAGCCTTGCCCGTCATTCAGTAACTCACCAGTTAGTTACGTGATGCGGCTTAGCAAGCCCGACCGCGAGGTGTCAAGGCGACCTGCGCGAGGGTGCCCGTTGCCGGCCGGCCGCGGGGATCCCAGCTGTACGGCATGGTCCGCGCCACGGCGGTCGCGATCACCGTGCTGGTGTCGCTCCACGCGAGCGCCCCTCGGAGCGCCGAGCCGGCCGCCGCGCGCCTGGAGGTCAGCATCCGCGAGTGGGAGCTGCCCAGCCCCGGGTCGCTCCCGCACGATCCCGCAGTCGGCCCGGACGGGGCGCTCTGGTACACGGCGCAGAAGGCGAACCGTATCGGCCGGCTCGATCCCGCGACCGGCCGCTTCACCGAGTACGCGCTCCCGACGCCGGACTCCGGTCCACACGGGCTCACGGCCGATCGCCACGGGAACATCTGGTACACGGCCAACTACGCCGGCCGGGTCGGCAAGCTCGATCCGAGGACCGGCCGGATCACCGAGTACCGGCTCCCCGACTCCCGGGCGGCGGACCCGCACACGCCCGCGTTCGACGCGCACGGCGTCCTCTGGTTCACGGTCCAGCGCGGAAACCTGATCGGCCGGCTGGACCCGGCCTCCGGCCACGTCGAGCTGCGCGAGGTCCCGACCCGCGATGCGCTGCCGTACGGCATCGCGATCGACCGCGAGGGGACGCCGTTCTTCTGCGAGTTCGGCACGAACAAGCTCGCCCGCGTCGATCCACGGACCCTCGGCATGCACGAGTACGAGCTCCCCCCGGGCGCGCGTCCGCGCAGGCTGGCGATCGCGCAGGACGGCTCGATCTACTACTCGGACTACGCGCGCGGCCGTCTCGGGCGCCTCGATCCGAGGACCGGCCAGGTGCGGGAGTGGGCATCTCCCGGCGGCGCCGGCGCCAGGCCTTACGGGATCGCGGTCACGCCGGACGGGGCGGTCTGGTACAGCGAGTCGGGCGTGCAGCCGAACACCATCGTCCGGTTCGATCCGAGGAAGCAGTCCTTCGCCCGCGCGGCGATCCCGTCGGGCGGCGGGGTGGTGCGCAACATGGCGGCGGCCGCGGACGGTCGCCTCTTCATCGCGTGCAGCGGAGAGAACCGGGTCGGCGTCGTGGCGCCGCTCGCGCCGAGGCCACGCTGAACGAGGGACGCACCGCCGCCCGAGCGGCGGCCCGGCGCGCGGCGGACAAGCTGGCGTGGGTGTGGCCGTGATCCGACGACGGGTCGTGGACCTGTCCCGGATCGTGGGTGTGCTCGTGCTCGCTCTCCGCGCCGGCATGGGCGTGCTCGTGGACGTGCCGGTGCACGTGCGGGTGGCTGTGCGTCGTGCCGTCCGCGTGCGTGTGCTCGTGCGAATGCGCGACGCACACGGCTCACGATGCCGGCGCCGCCGCGGGCGATTACAGGGCACCCGATGCCCCGCTTCGACGCGAACCTCTCGATGCTCTTCGGCGAGGTGGCATTCCTGGACCGGTTCGCCGCGGCGGCGGACGCGGGCTTCAGGGCGGTCGAGTTCCTGTTCCCGTACGGGTACACGAAGGACCGGCTCGGCGACGTCATCGCAGCGAGCGGTGTCGAGGTCGTCGCGTTCAACATGCCGCCGGGCGACTGGGAGGCTGGCGATCGGGGGCTCGCCTGCGATCCGCGCCGGCGAGCGGAGTTCCATGACGGCGTCGGCACCGCCATCGAGTACGCACAGGCCCTCTCCTGCCGGCGAATCCACTGCATGGCCGGCCTGCGCCCGCGCGACGTGGACGACGAGCTCGTCCGCGAGACGTACCTCTCCAACGTGTCGTTCGCGGCGCGCGAGCTCCAGGCGCGCGACGTCACCCTGCTCGTCGAGGTGATCAACCCCCGGGACGTCCCGGGCTACTACCTCGGGACGTCGCGCCAGGCCTTCGCGCTCATGGACGAGATCGCGGCCCCGAACGTCCGGTTCCAGGCGGACCTCTATCACCTGCAGATCGTCGAGGGAGACCTCTCGCACACGCTCGAGATGCGGCGCGACCGGCTCGGGCACGTGCAGATCGCGGACACGCCGGGGCGGCACGAGCCCGGAACCGGAGAGATCAACTACCCGTTCCTCTTCGGGCACCTCGACCGCATCGGGTACGCGGGGTGGGTCGGCTGCGAGTACCGGCCGCTCACGACGACCGTCGAGGGCCTCGGCTGGCTCGCGCCGTATCTCCAGGACCGGAGCACGCCATGAGCGACGTCGGCTTCATCGGACTCGGCGTGATGGGCAAGCCGATGGCCGCGAACCTGATCCAGGGCGGTCACACGCTCTACCTGCACAGCCGGAGCGGAGTCCCCGAAGCGCTGACCGCCGCCGGCGGGATCGCGTGCGCGAGCCCGCGCGAGGTCGCGGAGCGCGCCGAGGCGGTGATCACGATGCTCCCCGACACGCCCGACGTCGAGCGCGTGCTCTTCGGCTCGCCCGGCGTCGCCGAGGGGCTGACCGCCGGCAAGCTCGTCGTCGACATGAGCTCGATCTCGCCGACCGCGACGCGCGCGTTCGCGGAGCGCATCGAGCGGCTCGACTGCGAGTACGTGGACGCGCCAGTCTCGGGCGGCGCGATCGGCGCGCGCGACGGCTCGCTCACCATCATGGTCGGCGCTCGCGAGGCGGCGTTCGCGAGGGCGGGGCCGTTGCTCGCCCTCATGGGCAAGAACATCACGCACCTCGGCGAGCACGGCGCTGGACAGACGTGCAAGGTCGCGAACCAGATCATCGTCGCGCTCGCGATCGAGGCGGTCGCGGAGGCGCTCGTCTTCGTCTCCAAGGCGGGCGTCGATCCGGCGAAGGTCCGGCAAGCGCTCCTCGGCGGCTTCGCCT
Organism: Anaeromyxobacter oryzisoli; assembly: GCF_022690765.1. Taxonomy (GTDB): domain Bacteria; phylum Myxococcota; class Myxococcia; order Myxococcales; family Anaeromyxobacteraceae; genus Anaeromyxobacter; species Anaeromyxobacter oryzisoli. Next base: position 25,867 of record NZ_JALCZA010000062.1, read on the forward strand.
CGTCCCGCATCTTGGAGGTGCACGGTGAGCGGATGCTCCGCCGGAGCTTCGAGCCCGGGTTCCGCATCGAGCTGCACCAGAAGGACCTCGCGCTCGCCCTCGCGAGCGCTCGGGAGCTCGGGGTCGCGCTCCCCGGCACGGCGCTCGCCCAGGAGCTCTTCAATGCGTGCCGCGCCCGCGGCGGCGCGAGCTGGGATCACTCCGCCCTGGTCCGGGCGCTCGAGATCCTCGGAGATCACAGCCTCGGAAAGTGAGGCATCGCCGACGGGTGGCGCGGCGCTCCGGCGCCTCCAGGGGCGCCGCTCGGCGCTACCGCGGCTCGACCCCGATGATGGACTTCACGATCCACTGGTCTCCCATGCCGAGGTCGTGGCCCACGCCCACGTTCACCGCGAGGCGCGCCGGCCCCACGGGGATCTGCACGAGGTCCACGACGCCGAAGAGGCGATGGACCTGCCGCGAGGTCGGGAGCGGCGCGTCGAGCGGGCCGATGGCGCCGTAGTACTCGGCTCCGACGCCGAGGTGATCATCGACGAGCATCGCCTCCGCCTTCGCCGCCGGCTCGAGCTGCGGACGCCCCGCGAGGTTGCCTTCGAGATCGACGTCGAGGATCGGGTTGACCGAGAGATACGCAGGCCCGGCGCGCAGGTCCACGATGGGGCGAAGCTCCGCGCCGTAGCGCGACTCGGAATAGGCGCGGGGGATCGCGGAGAGCTCGCTGTTCAGCGCGACGCCGAGGTGGCCGGCGACGCGCCGGGGCAGGCGCGCCTTGAAACGCAGCTTCACGCCGCCGTAATCGTAGCGCCCGTCCGGCCGGACGGCCGTCTGCAGGTAGCCACCCACCTCTGCCCAGTCGGTCAGGCCGAGGTGAGGCTCGAACGTCAGGTGGGAGACTCGATCGGTCGGGAGGACGGGGCCGGCGGCGGTCCCCACCGAGGTCGGGCCGAAGTAGTTGGTGTGGACCTCCATCCCGGCGTGGTGGCGAGGTGCGGTGTCCGAATCGTAGACCTGGATCTCGAAGGGATCCTGCGCTCGAGCTGGCGGGGCGATCAGCCAGGGCAGGATCGAGACGAGCGCCGCCCGGACGAGGCGCGCGCGGCGGATCGCCGCCGAACGAGGATCTGTGGGTTTGCAGAAGGTAGGGACCCCGGCCGCGTGAGTTTTGCAGAAGGATTCCCCCGTCGGCGCTGAGGGTTTTGCAGAAGCATTCCCTCCCCCATCGGCGTGACCAGCCAGCCACGATGTCGCC
>NZ_JALCZA010000063.1 GCF_022690765.1 Anaeromyxobacter oryzisoli
GCACGCGCGCCGCGAGGAGGAGCTGCTCGCGGAGCTCGCCCGGAAGACGGAGGCCGCGGAGGCGCTCCGCGCCCGGTTCGAGGATCTGGCCGCGGAGCGGACGCGGCGCGAGGAGGCGCTGCAGAAGGAGCTCGCGGCCGGAGCGGAGGCGCTGCGCGCCGCGAAGCGTCGCGAGCAGGCCAACGCGGACGCCTCGGCGGCGCGGGTGGAGGACGCGCGGCACCGCCTCGCGGACGCCGAGCAGCGCCTCGCGGCGCTCGGCGCCGCGCGAGAGGCGGCGGAGAAGGCGCTGGGGGAGACGACGAAGCGGCTCGAGGAGACCTCCGCGGAGCGGACGAGCCTCGGCGCGCGCGTCGAGCGGGCGGAGGTGCGGCTCCGCGAGCTGGAGCAGTCCCTCGCCGCGTCGCACCGGGACCGGCAGCGCGTCGAGACCGAGCTCGCGACGCGGGCCTCGCGGGCGGAGGCCCGGGCCGCGGAGCTCGGCGCCCGCGTCGAGCAGGCCGGGCGCGAGGCGGCCGGCGCGCAGGCGGCGCGGGCTCGGGTCGCCGAGCTCGAGGCCGCCCTCGCGGAGACCGGCCAGGCCCGCGCGCGCGCCGAGAAGGAGCTCTCGGTCCGCGCCGCCGCCGCGGAGGCCCGCGCGGTGGAGGCGGCCCGGCGGCTCGATCGGCTCGTGGCGGAGCGGCGCGAGGCGGAGGGGCGGGTCGCCCACGCGGTCGAGGAGGCGCAGGCGCGGTTCCGCGAGGAGCTGGCGCGTCGCGACGAGCAGCGCCGCCAGGAGCAGCAGCGGCTGCACGCGGTGCTCCAGGAGCGCGCGCGCCGCGAGAAGGCGCTCGAGATGGAGCTCTCCCGCCTCAAGGGAGGCCCGCGCGCCGCGGCGGAGCCGGCCGACGGCGCCGCGCCCAGGCCCGGCCCGCTGGACGAGGAGGTCGACTGACGGGGCCACCCGCTTGCGTCGAGCGTCGCGAGGCACACGATGCCGACGCCGAGCGGAGGCACACCACGACCGAGCAGAGCACGGTGCCTGGAAGGCCCTGGGCATTCGTCAGATCGTCCCGGCCCCGCCTCCGCTCCGCGAGGCGTTGCGTGGCGGGGGGCCGCGGAGTGCGAACGCACCTGCACGGCGAGCGTGAGGCTGGCTCGGGGAAAGAGATGGAGGCCGGGGCGCCGCCGCGGGCGGGGACCGGAGTGACGAGATCGGCCCCGAAGAAGCCCGTGCTTCACCGGCATGGTGAGGCGCTCGCCACGGCTCTCGGCCGCCCGCCGCCTAGGGCGGCGGGAGCGCTGGAGCAGGTCCGGTGGCCGCACGTCGGCCCCCTCAGCGTCGTCCGCAGATCCGGGGCCGGCCATCCGCTCACCCCGAGCGCTTCTTCTTCACTGCGCGCGGCGGCTGCGTTCCCGCTGGCGCGACAGGTGCGGAGTCGAAGAGCTCGCCGTTCGACCGGCGCGTATAGCGGTCCATCAAGGCGTCCCCGAAGACCTCCCGAGCGGCGCGCTGGTTGTGAGCCCGGCAGAGGAGGCGAATGTTCTTGATCGTCGGCGGACCGCCGAGGGCCTGGGCTTTGCGGTGATCGAACTCGAGCTGGTAGGTCGAGCCGCAGATGCCGCCGGAGTCGAGGGGGTACTGGCAGCGGCCGCCGTCGCGGATCCAGACGGCGCGCTTCACTTCGGCAGTATGTGATCCGGCTTCGAGGGCCTGCGCTCTGCGAGCGGCTTCTGCACGAGCCCCTTCCGCTTCGCGTGCTGGGCGAGCCGGACAGCGCTGCACGAGCTCGGCGGCGGTCTTCCGGTAGAACGCGGCGCCCTTGGAGAGGCCGAGGTCCCGGTGGAGGAAGGAGAAGAGGTTCGCGTGGCCGAGCGCCGATCGAAGTCGGCGAGCGCGACCAGGAAATCGGCGATGGAATCGTGCTCGCGGCGGAGGAGCTCGGAGAGGCGGGCGGAGAGATCGCGTGCGTGCATGAGCCGATGGTCTCACGTGATTTCGTGGCCTCCCCAGGCGCACGCATTCGGCGCCAGGCGTGAGAACGTGAATGGGCCCTCGCGCCTCGGCTCCACACGGACTCGCGGCGCACGGCGCCCGCGCGGCGCTGCGAGAGAGGCCTATTCAAATGACCCGGGCTCGCAAAGCGTCACCGACCGGAATACGCGTCAACCGCTGAATGGTGATACCAGGGTTCCCGCGAAAGGGCTGTGGCCCAGCGCTCCCCGTGAAGCGGTCGGCCGTCTCGCGGCCGGACGTCAGCTCGACGTGCGATTCAGGACCACGGCGCCGGCGAAGGCTCGTAGCGCTATCGGTGAAACGCAGGCCTCTTCGGGGCCGATCTTGCGCAGACGGTTCCCACGCACTGCGGCCGCCCCGGCCTTTCCATCTTCCTGAGCCCCGACCGCTCGCCATTCAGGGCCGTTCGCCTGCAAGGTCCCGCCTCGACCGGCCCTGCTCTCCGCGCGAGGACGTGATGGATGCTCAGGCCTGGGAAGGCACGTCGAGCAGCGCAGGGAGGAGTCTGCCCCGCGCAAGGCAGGCAGCGTGCGCCGCAGCAGCTCGACGCGAGTGGGTGTCGCCATGAGGAGGCCGGCGGACGAGGCGCCTCAGTTCCCGGCCGCCTCGGCGTCGGCGGTGGTCGTCACGTCGCGCTTCCGGCTCGGGTGGAGGCGCATGCCGGGCTCGTGCGCGCACACGACGTCCCGGCCGGCCCGCTTCGCCGCGTAGAGCGCCGCGTCGGCGGCGTCCATCAGCGTCGCGAGATCCGGCGCGTCGTCGGGCCAGACGCTCAGGCCCACCGAGATCGTCACGTGGCCGTCCCCGTGCGGGATGGCCGCGTCGGTCACCGCGGCGCGCAGCTTCTCGGCCGCGGCGAGCGCCGCGGCGCGGTCCGCGCGCGGGAGCAGCACCGCGAACTCCTCGCCGCCGTAGCGCGCCACGAGGTCCACCTTCCGGATCGCGCCCTGCAGGATCACGCCGACCTTCCGGAGGATCGCGTCGCCCGCGGCGTGGCCGTGCGCCTCGTTGTAGGCCCGGAACCGATCCACGTCCACGAGCGCCACCGCCATCTGGTGCTCGAACCGCTCGCACCGATCGGCCTCGAGCTGAAGGCGCGCGAACAGGCTCCGCCGGTTGTGGACGCCGGTCAGCGCGTCGGTCTGCGAGAGGCGCACCATCTTCTGGTGCAGCCGGGCGTTCTCGATGGCGATCGCGGCCTGGCCCGCGACCGACTCGAGCAGCCGGACCTCGTCCGCGGGGAAGGCCTGCCGGCCCGGGCGGAAGAAGGTGAGGATCCCCACGCACGCGGACTGGTGGAGCAGGGGGACGGCGAGGATCGAGCCGTCGGCCTGGGCGCCGCTCCAGGGCAGCACCGGGCGCCGCGGATCCGCCGCGGTGTCGTCCACGAGCACCGTCGCCCGCTCGTGCGCGGCCCACCCCGCGGGCCCCTCGCCGCTCCGCACGCGCGTGCCGGTCACGGCCGCGTCGAGCCCGGAGACGGTCCGCACCACGAGGTCGCCCGTGCCCTCCTCTACGAGGAACAGCGCGAAGGCGTGATCGCCGAGCCCCCGGCCGACGAGCTCGGTCACGCTGTCGAGGAGCCGCTCGAGCTCGAGGGTGGAGACGAGCCTGCGCGAGAGGTCGAAGAGGAGGGTGAGCTCCTTCAGACGCGCCTCGAGCTGCGCCTTGAGCGCGAGCTCGCGCTGCATCGACTCCATCGAGGCCGCGTCGTCGATGCGGCGGGCGTGCAGATCGGTGATCGCCGCGAGCGTCGTGTTGAAGTTCTCGGCGAGGACGCCGAGCTCGTCCGCGGTCTCCACCGGCACCCGGTAGAGGAAGTCGCCTTCCCGCGCGCGCTGCAGGCCGGCCGCCAGCCGCTGGAGCGGCCGCCCGACCATGAGGCGCATGGCGAGCGCGTGGATCACGGCCATGCCGGCCGCGAACAGGATCACCGCCACGATGGCGAGCCGGTAGGCGGCGTCGAGCTCCGGGGCGATCGCCTGCGTCCGCGACCGCAGCCAGAGCAGCATCACCACCGCGAAGAGCAGCGACGGCACTCCGCTCGCCAGCATGAGCTTTCGACCGAGCGAGCGGTTGGCAGAGGGGGACATGAGGGGAGCCACGAAGCGTAGCCCTCCGCGGCGACCCGATCAAGGCGCCCGGGGGCTCGAGGGCCCGGCGCGCGTGCTAGATTCGGCGCGGAATGGACCTCGTGCGCTCGAAGCTCCTCTCGGCCTTCCCTCACGGCTTCACCACGCGGCGGGGCGGCGTCTCGCCGGCGCCGTGGGACGACCTGAACCTCGGGGGCTCCGTGGGAGACGATCCGGCCCGCGTCGCCGAGAACTGGCACCGGCTCGAGGCCGCCACCGGGCTCCTGTTCGCCCGCGTCCGGCAGGTGCACGGGGCGCGGGTGGTCCACCTCGACGCGGCGAGCGTCCCGGTCGAGGAGGCGGACGCGGTGGTCTCGACGGAGCCGGGGATCGCCGCCTGCGTCTCCGTGGCGGACTGCGTGCCGGTGCTGCTCGCGGATCCCGGCTCCGGCGCGGTGTGCGCGGTGCACGCGGGCTGGCGCGGGACGATCGCGCGCGTGGCGGCGGAGGGCGTCCGCGCGCTCGCGGAGATCGCCGGCGCCCCGCCGTCGCGCCTGCTCGCGGCCGTCGGCCCGTCGATCGGCCCGTGCTGCTACGAGGTCTCCCCGGAGCTCGCCGACCGGTTCCGTACCGAGCTCGGCCCGGTGGTGGCGGGCGGTCCCGCCCCGCGGCTCGACCTGTGGGCCGCGAACCGGCGCGTGCTGGAGGCGGCGGGCGTCGCCCCCGACCGCATCGAGGTGCTGGGCCGCTGCACCTCGTGCGAGCGCGACACCTTCTTCTCGCACCGCCGCGACGCGGGGCGCACCGGCCGGCAGATGGCGTTCATCGCCCCACACCAGCCGACAGGCGGCCGGGCCCTTCCTTGACGAACGGCCCCTCTCACCTAGAATTTTCCGGGCCTTGACCCCTCTTACGCGAGACGCCTGCGCGGCGGTCCTCGTCCTCGCCGGCTGCGCGGGGGGCGGCGCGGTGCGCCCGGAGGTGGAGGCGCTCCGCGCGGAGGTCCGGGCGCTGCACGAGGAGAACGACGAGCTCTCGCGGAAGGTGGACGTCCTCTCCGGCCAGATGGACCTCGTGACCGCGCGGCTCGCGCGCGGCGCGGAGGGGCACCGCGCCGAGGCGGCGAGCCCCCCGCGTGCGGTGGAGGATCCCGGCGCCATCCCGCGGGATCTCGCGGTGGTGAAGATCGTCCCGCCGGCCGCCGCCGTCCCGGAGCCCTCGCCGGCGATCCCGACGCGGGTCATCATCGCGACGGGCATCCCGCGCTCCTCCTCGCCCGCCGCGCCCGCGACGCCGCGCTCCGCCCCGTCGGTCCCCACGACGGTGGCCATCGCCGAGCCGGACTCGGCGCGGCTCGACGCGCTCACGCGCCCGGGCCGGCGAGCGCTGTCGGCCGAGGCGGACGCGGAGCTGCGCGCCGCCCGCCGCCGCGCCGGGCTGGAGCGCGCCCACGCGCTCGAGGGGTTCGCCGCGCGCTACCCGCGCCACGGCGCCGCCGACAACGCGCTGGTCGAGGCCGCCGAGGCCTACGCGTCCGCCGGGATCGACGAGGCCGCGTGCGCGATCGTCCGACGGGTCGTGGACGAGTATCCCGCCGGCGACGCGATGAGCGACGCCCTCGAGCGGCTCGCCGCGTGCGAGGCGCGCCGCGGCCGGCCCGACGCGGAGCGCCGGCTGCTGCAGCGCATCGTCGGGGATTACCCGAGCACGACGGCGGCGACCCGCGCCGGCGCCCGGCTCGCAACCATCTCCGGGCACGCCGGCGCCACGCCGGCGGCCGGCCCGGCAAGGAGCGCTCCATGATCCGCAGGCACATCCTCGCCGTCCTCGCCCTCGCGCCGGCGGCCGCGCTCGCCCAGGCCGGCGCGCTCGATCGGGCCCGCGACGCGCGGGCGACCTCCGACGCGGGGAACGTGCGCGTCGAGCGCGCCGCGGACGCGTCGCTCGCCGCGGAGGAGGCGCCGCCGGCGGGCGACGGCGTCGGCGTGGCGGCCGCCCCGGTCGAGGGCGGCGCGGCGGCGGCCGACGGCGGCCGCGGCACGGTCCCGCCGCCCGAGACGTACCGCGTGCAGCCGGGCGACACGCTGTGGGATCTCTCCGGCCGCTTCCTCAACAACCCGTGGTACTGGCCGAAGATCTGGGCGTACAACCCGGAGCTCTCGAACCCGCACTGGATCGCGCCCGGCAAGGTCCTCAAGTTCTACCCGAGCGCCGAGGAGGCGCCCGGGCGCGTCGAGCCCGCCGAGCCGGACGAGGAGCCGCTCGGCCCGACCGCCCCCGTCCTCGAGTCGCTCTCGCGCGCGGATCCGAACGCGCCGATGGAGTCGGACGGCGTGTCGGTCGCGGGGCCCTACAAGATCGGCTACGTGCCCACGTCGAAGACGATGGCCCGGCACGACGCCTTCGTGACCCCCCGCGAGCTCGAGGAGTCCGGCGCGATCAAGGCCGCGTTCGACGAGAAGCTGATGCTCGCGACCCTCGACCGCGCCTACGCGACGTTCAAGGGCAGCGCGCCGGTCCGGAACGGCGAGACGTACGTCATCTACAAGACCGAGCGCCCCATCCACCACCCAGCCACGGGCGAGCTGTTCGGGTACCAGTCGTCGATCCTCGGCGCCGCGAAGGTGGTCGCGGTGGACGAGAAGGCGGTCACCCTCGTCATCACCACGGCCATCGAGCCCATCGAGCGCGGCGCGCTGCTCGGCCCCTGGACGGAGAGGTCCTTCCGGCCCGTCACGCGGAGGCCGAACGGGCGCGACCTCCAGGGCGTCATCATCGCCTCGCCCGTGGACGTGCTCACCCAGCTCGCCGAGCACCACGTGGTCTTCATCGACCGGGGCACGGCGGACGGCGTCGAGGAGGGGAACGTCTTCAACGTCGTCCGCTCCGGCGACCTCTCCCGGGAGCAGCCGAACGCGGTCCCGTACGATCCGTCGCTGCCCACCGAGACGGTCGGCGATCTCCTCGTCATCGACGCGCGCGAGCACGCGTCCGCGGCGCTCGTGACCCGCAGCCTCGGCGAGCTGTACATCGGCGATCGGGTGGAGATGCGCTCGGCCGGTGGGGCCGGGGCCGGTGGCAACTGATGGCGATCGACGCCTCGATGCACGACGAGCCCGTGGCCGTGGTGACCGGGCCGATCGTCTCCGTGATCCGCCTCCCGCGTCCCGCCGGCCGTTGACCGTGGCGGGCGAGGAACCGCTCCGCTGGACGGTCGTGGCTCGGAGCGGCGCTCGGGCGCGCGGGACAGGGGAGGAGGAACGCGGGGACGGGCCGCGGGGACGCGTTCGGACACGGGGACGGGGGCGGATTTGTTGCACGGTCCATGCATGCGCTCCAGGGCGCGTCCCTTGACGGTGCATCAACCCGCGGGTATATGGCCCCGCCTCATGGAGTCGCCGCGCACGATCCGGCCGGACGACGGCCTCTATCCCGCGTGCCTGGGGCGTCTCCCGGACCGTCCGGCGGAGCTTCGCGTCCGCGGCGCGCTCGGCGAGGGGCTCCGGCGCGTGGCGATCGTGGGGTCGCGCTCCACCGACGAGTACGGGTCCTCGATCGCGCGGGACCTCGCCGCCGGGCTGGCGCGGGCGGGCGTCTCGATCGTCTCGGGCGGCGCGCGGGGCGTCGACGCCGCCGCTCACCGCGGCGCGCTGGACGCCGGCGGCCACACCGTCGCGGTCCTCGGGACCGGGATCGACCGCTGCTATCCGGCCGAGCACCACGCGCTGTTCGAGGAGATCGTCGCCGCGGGCGGCGCGCTCCTCACCGAGCAGCCGGACGGCACGCGCGGCTGGCCGAGCCACTTCCCGGCGCGCAACCGGCTCATCGCCGCGCTGTCCGAGGCCGTGGTCGTGGTCCGCGCCGGCGCGAAGAGCGGGGCGCTCATCACGGCGGAGCGCGCCCGCGGGCTCGGCGTCCCGGTGCTGGCCGTGCCGGGCGACGTGCGCGACGAGCTCTCCGCGGGCACGCTCGCGCTGCTCCGGGCGGGCGCGCGGCCGGTGGCCTCGGCCGCGGACGTCCTCGCGGAGCTGGGCGTGACGGCGCCGCGGCCCGTGCAGCGGCCGCTGCCGGCGCTCGACGCGCACGCGTCGGCCCTGCTCGGGGCGCTGGGGCGGAAGCCCCGGCACGCCGACGAGCTGGCGCGGGCGGCGGGGATCCGAGCGGGGGCCGCCCTGGCGGGCCTCCTCACGCTCGAGCTGGAAGGGTTGTGCGAGCAGCGGCCAGGCCATTACTTTCTGCGCCGCAGCGGAGAAGGGATCTGAGGATGGGAAAGCCCAGGACGGTGGCACGCGACGGGGAGAAGAAGGCGAAGGCGGTGCCCGCTTCGAGGGCGCGCCGCGCCAAGGCCCCGATCGAGAACGAGGGCGACGAGGGCGCCGCGGTCGAGGAGGCCGCCGGCGCGGACGACGCGCCCGAGGCGGCAGGGGAGGCGCCGAAGGCCCCCCGGCGCGCGTCCCGCAAGGCGGCGTCCGGCGGCACCCTCGTCGTCGTCGAGTCTCCGGCCAAGGCGAAGACCATCAAGAAGTACCTGGGGCGGGGCTTCGACGTGAAGGCGTCGGTCGGCCACGTGAAGGACCTGCCGAAGTCCAAGATCGGCGTGGACGTCGATCACGGCTTCCTGCCCCAGTACGAGGCGATCAAGGGCAAGGCGAAGGTCCTCTCGGAGATCAAGCGCGCCGCGCGCACCGCCGAGCGCGTCCTGCTCGCGACCGACCCCGATCGCGAGGGCGAGGCCATCGCCTGGCACCTGTCGGAGGAGATCGGCGCGGAGGGCGGCGACGCCCGGGTCCGGCGCGTGCTCTTCAACGAGATCACCAAGGGGGCGATCCAGAAGGCGATCGAGAAGCCGCTCGATCTCGACCGCAAGAAGTTCGACTCGCAGCAGGCCCGCCGGATCCTCGACCGCCTGGTCGGCTACCAGATCAGCCCGATCCTCTGGAAGAAGGTCCGCCGGGGCCTCTCCGCCGGCCGGGTGCAGTCCGTGGCGGTGCGGCTCGTCGTGGAGCGCGAGCGCGAGATCGAGGCGTTCGTCCCGGTCGAGTACTGGTCGCTCGAGGCGGACCTCGCCGCGAAGCTGCCGCCCGAGTTCCGGGCCAAGCTCGCGAAGGTCGACGGGCAGAAGGCGGAGCTGAAGGACGGCGCGCAGACGGGCGCGCTCGTGAAGGACCTCGAGGGCGCGCGGTACGTCGTCGCCTCGGTGGAGAAGAAGGAGCGCCGGCGCAACCCGCCGCCGCCGTTCACCACCGCGAAGCTGCAGCAGGAGGCGGCGAACCGGCTCGGCTTCAGCCCGAAGAAGACGATGACCCTCGCCCAGCGCCTCTACGAGGGCGTGGAGCTCGGCGAGGAGGGCGCGATCGGCCTCATCACGTACATGCGCACCGACTCGGTGCGGCTCGCCACCGAGGCGGTGGACGCGGTCCGCGGGTACATCGCCTCGACGTTCGGGAAGGACCACCTCCCCGAGGCGCCGATCTTCTACAAGACCAAGGCGAAGGCGGCGCAGGAGGCGCACGAGGCGGTGCGCCCGACGTCGCTGGACTGGACCCCGGAGCGCGTGGCCCCGTTCTTCGATCAGATGAACGAGCGGGACATGTACCGGCTGTACGAGCTCATCTGGAACCGGTTCGTGGCGTGTCAGATGGTCCCCGCGGTCTACGACCAGACGACGGCCGACATCGGCGCCGCCCGCGCGACGTTCCGGGCCACGGGCTCCATCCTCAAGTTCCCCGGCTACCTCGCCGTCTACGGCGCGAAGCCGCCCGAGGAGGAGGCCGGCGCCGAGGAGGAGAAGGCCGGCGAGAACGGCGAGCGCGAGGGGAAGCCCGAGGACCGCCAGCTCCCGCCGCTCGAGGCGGGGATGGAGCTGCGCCTCGTGAAGCTCCTGCCCGAGCAGCACTTCACCCAGCCGCCGCCCCGCTTCAACGAGTCGTCGCTCGTGAAGGAGATGGAGGAGCGGGGCATCGGGCGCCCCTCGACGTACGCGGCCATCCTCGACACCATCCAGGAGAAGGGCTACGTCGAGAAGCTCGAGAAGCAGTTCAAGCCGACCCACCTCGGCGTGCTCGTGACGGACGAGCTGGTCCGCGCCTTCCCGCGCGAGCTGGACATCGCGTTCACCGCGGGGATGGAGGAGCGGCTCGACGAGATCGAGGAGGGGAACGCCGGCTGGCAGGCGGTCCTCCAGGACTTCTACGGACCGTTCAAGGAGGACCTGGCCCGCGCCGAGGAGGCCATGCGCAACGTGAAGGCGCAGGCCATCGAGACGGACATCACCTGCGAGAAGTGCGGCCAGAAGATGGTCATCAAGTGGGGCCGCAACGGCGAGTTCCTCGCCTGCCCCGGGTACCCCGAGTGCCGGAACACCATGAACTTCCGGCGCGAGGACGGGAAGATCGTCCCCGAGAAGGAGGAGGACGTCGTCGTCGAGGACAAGTGCCCGGACTGCGGCGCGCCGATGGTGATGAAGCGCGGCCGCTTCGGGAAGTTCCTCGCCTGCACGCGGTACCCGGACTGCAAGGGGACGAAGCCGGTGTCCATCGGCGTCACCTGCCCGAAGGGCTGCGGCGGCTACATCACCGAGAAGCGCTCGCGGCGCGGGAAGACCTTCTACGGCTGCTCGTCCTACCCGAAGTGCGACTTCGTGAGCTGGGATCGGCCGCGGAACGAGGCGTGCCCGCAGTGCGGGAGCGCGTACCTGCTCGACAAGTACTCGAAGAAGACCGGCCCGTTCGTCGCGTGCCCGAACAAGGAGTGCGGCTACCGGCGCGAGGCCGAGCCGCGCGCCGAGGCCGGCGGCGGCGCCCCCGCCGCCGCGCCGGTCGTCACGCCGGCCGCCGCTCCCCGGCTCGAGCCGGAGAAGGTGTAGGGGAAAGCCAGGCTTCGGGCCCGAAGCCTGGCTTCGGGCCCGCGGCCCGTGCTTTGCGGGCGCGCTGCCAGGCGATCGCCCGCTTGACACCCTGGGTGGGGCCCTGCTATCGGAAAACCGCTGATCATTCGCGGATGAAGCCCACAGCGGGTGCGCTTTCCCCACCCGAGCAGAGGAACCCGATGCTCCAGTCTCTGGCCCAGTTCATCGAAGAGGGCGGTCCCTTCATGAAGGTCAACATCGTGACGTCCGTCGTCGCGGTGGCGATCATCGTCGAGCGGATCATCGTGCTCGCCTTCCGGCTCAACCTGAACGCCGGGCCGTTCATGGAGCAGGTCCAGAAGCTGCTCCAGTCCGGGAACGTCGATCGCGCGGTGAAGCTCTGCGGCGCGGCCCCGAAGGCTGCGCTCTCGCGGGTGATCCGCGCCGGCCTCGTCCGCGCGAACCAGGGCGAGCAGGAGGTGAGCCGCGCGCTCGAGGAGGCGGTGCTCGAGGTCTCGCCGCTCATCTCGCGCCGGATCGCGGCGCTCTTCTCGATCGCGAACGTCGCGACGCTGCTCGGCCTCATCGGAACCATCACGGGCCTCATCGGCACCTTCAAGTCCCTCGGCGCGGCGAGCCCCGAGATGAAGCAGGCGATGCTCTCGAAGGGCATCTCCGAGGCCATGAACAACACCGCGTTCGGCCTCACCATCGCGGTGGTCTGCATCGTCGCCCACCTGCTCCTCACCTCGAAGGCGAAGGCGATGGTCGAGGACGTCGAGTACAACGCCCTCCGCCTCGAGAACCTGCTCTCGCGCCGCGGCGCCGGCGAGGCCGGCTCGGTCGAGGCCGCGGGCTAGCCGGCCCCTTCGTCCGGACGCGAGGGAGCCATGCGGCGCCGCGTGCACGTGGAAGAAGAGACGGGTGAGCTGAACATCATCCCGTACCTCGACGTGGTCGTGAACCTCGTCATGTTCATGCTGCTCAGCATGACCGGGCTCCTCACGTTCGGCGTCTTGAACGTCTCGGCGCCCAAGATCTCCGCGGGTGCCGCCGCGGCGGACGTCGCGGACCAGCCGAAGCTGCTCCTCACCGTGGCCATCGGCCGGCAGGGGTTCTACGTCGCGGGGGCGGGCGGCGTGCTCGGCCAGGACGCGGCGAGCCCCGACGCGACGCGGCCGCCCACGATCGCGAAGAAGGACGGCAAGTACGACTTCGCCGCCCTGACGGACGCCCTCGCGCGGATCAAGGAGAGATACCCGAAGGAGCAGACGGTGATCCTCTCGGCGGACCCGGACGTCGCCTACGACGCGCTCATCCAGACGATGGACGCCTGTCGCGAGCGGAAGATCACCGGGGCCGACGGGAAGCCCACGCGCGAGAAGCTGTTCCCGGCGGTCTCGCTGTCGCTCATCGGGTGACCTCATGACCACCGCCGCACACGCCGCGGGGCCGAGCCCCGTCGAGCTCGAGAAGCAGAGGCAGCAGCGCACGTACCGCCGCGAGCGCCGGAAGGCGCGGGCCGCGGCCGGGGAGATCAAGGAGCTGAACATCGTCGCCATGATGGACATGATGACGATCCTCCTCGTCTTCCTCCTCAAGTCGTACCAGGCGTCCACCCTCAGCGTGAACGTGGACGACCACGTCCTGCGGCTCCCCGCGTCCACCACCCAGGAGAAGCCGACCGAGGCGATCACCATCACCGTCTCGCAGCGGGACGTGTCGGTGAACGACCGGAAGGTGATCGACGTGGTGAACGGCGGGATCCCCGCCGCCGCGAAGGGCGGCAAGGGCGACTCCTTCTACGTGGCGCCGCTCTACGACGCCCTGAAGAAGGAGGTCGACAAGCAGAAGTACATCGCCCGCTACAACTCGGACGCGCGGTTCGAGGGGCGCGTGAGCGTCGTCGCGGACAAGCAGATCGCCTACCGGACGATCATGGACGTGCTGTACACGGCGGGGCAGGCCGAGCTCGGCGAGTACAACTTCCTCGTGCTCAAGAACGAGTAGCGGCGCCCTCGCGCGGTCACGAGGTCGGCGGCAGCGGCCGCGAGGGGGTCCTCGCCAGCTCCTGCCCCTGCGCGCACTCCGCGCACAGCAGCGCGTACGGCAGCGCGGCCAGCCGGCGCGGATCGATCTCCTCGTCGCAGTCGCTGCACAGGCCGTACTCGCCCGAGTCCACCCGCGCGATCGCGGCGTCCACGCGCGCGAGCTCCCAGCGCTGGCTCTCGGTCAGGCGCGCGAGCGTGTACTGCTCGTGCTCCGCCTGCGCACCCTCCTCGAACTCCGGATCTCGCTCCGCGGACCTGAGCGCGTCGAGCTCGGCGGCGGCGCGGCGACTGGTCTCCAGGATCGTGCGACGTCGGCGCTGCAGCGCCGCTCTCAGGCTCTGGAGGTCGGTCTCGCTCACGTTGCGTTCCTTTCCCCGGGACGATACATGGTGCGCGCCAGCGCCACCCTCGTGCCGTGGCTGACCGGACCGGGTCTCGTCCCGTTGCCAACATGCGCACCCCTGCGTGAAGCGGCCAGGACGTCGGGGTTCCTCTCGGGCTCCGGGCGCCGGTTCGACAGGCGGTCGGGCTCCGGGAGAGGAGGCGAGCGGTCGGATGCAGACGAAGCGAGTGACGGTCATCGGCGGCGGGCTCGCGGGCAGCGAGGCCGCCTGGCGCCTCGCGGAGGGCGGGGTCGAGGTCGAGCTGATCGAGATGAAGCCCGCGCGGCGCTCGCCGGCGCACGTGCTCGACGGGCTCGCCGAGCTGGTCTGCTCGAACTCGCTCCGGTCGGACAACCCGCACAACGCGGTCGGGCTCCTGCACGAGGAGCTGCGCCGGCTCGGGAGCGTCGTGCTCGCCGCCGCCGACGCGACGCGGGTGCCGGCGGGGGATGCGCTCGCCGTGGATCGCGAGCGGTTCAGCGCGCTCGTCACGGCGCGCCTGGAGGCGCACCCGCGCATCCGGCTGCGCCGGGAGGAGGCGACGCGTCTCCCGGATCCGCCCGACCTGGCGCTCGTCGCGACCGGTCCCCTCACGGGCGACGCGCTCGCGGCCGAGATCGCCGCGCTCGCCGGCGGGCGGCTCCACTTCTACGACGCCATCGCGCCGATCGTCGCCGGCGACTCGATCGATCGGACCATCGCGTACGCCCGGTCGCGGTACGGGAAGGGGAGCGGCG
The DNA here is from genome assembly GCF_022690765.1 of Anaeromyxobacter oryzisoli. GTDB lineage: Bacteria > Myxococcota > Myxococcia > Myxococcales > Anaeromyxobacteraceae > Anaeromyxobacter > Anaeromyxobacter oryzisoli. The sequence continues at coordinate 14,087 of NZ_JALCZA010000063.1, forward strand.
AGGACTACCTGAACCTGCCCCTCGACGAGGCGCAGTACCGCGCGTTCGTGGCGGCGCTGCTCGCCGGAGGGAAGGTGACGCCGCACGCGTTCGAGGAGGCGCGCTACTTCGAGGGGTGCCTGCCGATCGAGGTGATGGCGGAGCGCGGGCCGGACGTGCTCGCGTACGGGCCGATGAAGCCGGTCGGCCTCGAGGATCCGCGGACGGGGCGGCGGCCGTTCGCGGTCGTGCAGCTCCGGCGCGAGGACGTGGCCGGCACCGCCTGGAACCTGGTCGGGTTCCAGACCCGGCTCACCTGGCCGGAGCAGCGCCGGATCTTCCGGGCGTACCTCCCGGGGCTCGCGAACGCGGAGTTCGTCCGGCTGGGCCAGATCCACCGCAACACCTTCCTGGAGGCGCCGCGGGTGCTCGCGCCGGATCTCTCGGCCCGCGCGCGCCCGCACCTCTTCTTCGCGGGGCAGATCACCGGGGTCGAGGGGTACGTCGAGTCCGCCGCCTGCGGTCACCTCGCCGCGCGCGCGATCCTCGACCGGCTCGCCGGCCGCGACTTCTCGCCGCCGGCCGCCGCGACCGCGATGGGGGCCCTCCACGGACACCTCACCGGCGCCGCCCATCCGCCGGGGTACGATTACCAGCCGACCAACGTCGTCTTCGCGCTCTTCCCCGAGCTCCTCGGCCGCCACCGCGGGAAGGTCGCCCGCAAGGAGGCGCACGTGGCGCGGGCGCGAAAGGAGATCGAGCCGTGGCTCACGCCCTCGCCGTGATCCCCCGCGCGCGCGCCGCCGTCGCCGCCGCGCTCGTCGCCGCCCTGGCGCCCGCGTGCAGCTCGCGGTCCTCGAAGGAGGAGGGGCGCCCCGCCGGCCTCGGCCGGCGCGTCCTCGAGGGCCGGGTCCGCGACGTCCGCCCGTCGCCCGACGGCGCCTGGCTCGCCGTGCTCGACGGCTGCGCCGACGCCGCCTCCCCGTTCCTGCCGCCCGGCACGGGGAGCTGCGAGCTCGACGTGGTGCCGGCCGCGGGCGGTCCGGCGGTGCGCGTGGCGAGCGGGGTGACCACGCTCCCGCACGGCCTCGCCTGGGGCGACCGGCTGGCCGTGCTCGCCCGGTACGACTACCCGACCGCGAGCGGCACGCTCGTCGAGTGGCGCCCCGGCGCGGCGCCGCGCGAGCTCGCGGGTGGGGTGACCTTCTACGCGTTCGGCCCGGGCGGCGAGCTCGGGCTGGTCGCGGCGGGCGAGCTGTCGCTCGTCCCGGCCGGCGCCGCGCCGCGCGCGGTGCCAGGGACGATCGGGGCCGCCACGTTCGAGCTCGCCCCCACGGCGCGGCCGGGCGCCGTCGCGGCCCTCGTCCGCCGCCGCGCCGCCGCGGGCGGGGAGCTCCTGCTGGTGCCCGCGAGCGGCCGGGCGCGGCCGGTGGCCGGGCCGGTGGCGGACTACGGGTACGCGCGGGACGGCGAGCGCTTCGCGTTCACGGTCGCGGGGAGGGAGGGCGCGGAGCTGCACGTCGCGGCGTCCCGCGTGGACGCACGGCCGGTCGCGGTCGCGCGGGCGGTGCGCGCCTTCACCTTCGCGCCGGACGGCGGGGCCCTCGCGTACGTCTCGGACGCCGCGCCGGGGAAGCAGGGCGACCTGCACGTCCGCGGCCCGGGGACGAAGGACGTCCTCCTCGGGAAGGACGTCGGCGAGTACGCCTGGGCGGCGTCCGCGCCGCGGCTCGCGTGGCTCGAGCACTACGATCCGCGGGTGCGCTCCGGCTCGGCGGCGGCCGGGGGGCCGGGCCTCGCGCCGCGGACCTGGGCCGCCCACGTCTCGGACGTGGAGATCTCGCCGGACGGGAAGCACGTCGCCTTCCTCCAGCACACGAAGCGCGGCGGCTACTCGGTCGATCTCGGCCTCGCGCACCTGGACGCGCCCGGCCCCGCGCGGGCCGAGGCGGTGGGGACGGGCGTGTTCGGCTTCGCCTTCTCGTCCGACGCGCGCTGGCTCTACTACCGGACCCGCTGCACCGCGACCGCCGACGCGTGCGACGTCGAGCGGATCCCCGCCGCGGGCCTCCCCGCAGGCGCGAAGCCGGAGCGGATCGCCGAGGGCGCGCGCAGCTTCGACCTCGATCCGCGGGATCCGGAGCGGCTCGTCCTCGCGTGGAAGCGCGGCGACGGCGACGCGGTGGATCTCGGCGTCTGGGATCACGGCACGCTCTCGCGCGTGGACAGCCGGGTCCGCGCCGGCACCGCCCGGCTCCTCGGCCCGGACGGGCGCCGGATCGCGTACGTGGTGGGGGGTCCGGGGCGGGGCGGGGGGTTCGGCGCGGCGGGGCCGCGCGCCGCGGCCGTCCCGGCCGCCGGAGCGGCCGGCGCGAGCCGCTGACGACGGGGCCGACGGCCGACGGGGCGACGGTCGCGGGCGACCCCTGCCGGGGGCACGCCCGCGCGGAGCGCCGCCGGAGATAGTCGTTGCGCTAGGCTCGCCGCATGGCGAAGGGCGCGAAGCTCGGGCGGGCGCGCGCGCCGGTCACCCTCGGCGTGGACATCGGCGGGAGCGGGGTGAAGGCGATGCGGGTCTCCGCGCGCGGGGCGCCGGTCTCGGCGCGCGTCCGGGTGGTGACGCCGCGGCCCGCGACGCCGCGCGCGCTCCTCGCGGTGCTCGCCCAGGTCGTGGAGGCCGCCGGACCGTTCGACCGCGTCGTCGTGGGCTTCCCCGGCGTCGTCGAGGACGGGGTGGTCCGGTCCGCGCCGAACCTCGACGGTGCCTGGGCCGGCGTCGATCTCGCGGCGCGCGTGGCGCGGCTCGCGGGGCGACCGGCGAAGGTGCTGAACGACGCGGGGCTCCACGGGTTCGGCGCGGTGGCCGGGGAGGGCGTCGAGGTCTGCGTGACCCTCGGGACGGGCATGGGGTTCTCGCTCTTCGTGGACGGCGCCTACGTCCCGAACGTCGAGCTCGGGCACCACCCGCTCCGCGGCGCGCGGACGTATGAGGACCTGGTCGGCGCGCCCGCGCTGGAGAAGATCGGCAAGCGCAAGTGGAGCCGGCGCGTGGGGGAGGCCCTCGCCCAGATCCAGGCGACGTTCAACCCCCGGGCGATCTGGGTCGGCGGCGGCAACGCCCGGAAGCTGGTGGGCGGACTCCCGCGGAACGTGCACGCGGTCGCGAACGTGGTCGGGCTCCTCGGCGGCCCGCGGGCGTGGGAGGCGCTGGAGGAGGCCGCCGCGCGACGCCGCGCGCGGGCGCGGCCGGAAACTCGCCGCCGCCGCGCCGCGCGGTAGGCTCGGGGCGTGCCCTCCGAGCGCGCCGACCTCCCCTCCGAGCTGCAACGGTTCCTGGCCTACCTCGAGACGGAGCGGCGCGCCTCCCCCCACACGATCAAGGCGTACCAGGTCGATCTGGAGCAGTACGCCGCCTACCTGGCCGAGGCGGGGGAGGGGATCGTCCCGTCCTCCGTCGCCCTCGTCCGCGGCTTCCTCGCGCGCCAGGCCGGCGGCGCCGGCGCGACGAGCCTCGCCCGCAAGCTCTCCGCGCTCCGCTCGCTGTACCGGTTCCTGGTCCGCGAGGGGCTCGCCCCCGGGAACCCGGCGCGCGCGGTGTCGAGCCCGAAGCGGCCCAAGCGGCTCCCGGAGGTCCTGCCGGAGGAGGAGGTGGCCGCGCTCGTCGAGGCGCCGGCGCACCTCGGCAAGCCGCTCGAGCTGCGGGACCGCGCCTTCCTCGAGCTGCTCTACGGGAGCGGCCTCCGCGTGTCGGAGCTCACCGGGCTCGACGTGGAGGACGTGGACCTCGCCCAGCGGCTGGTCCGCGTCCTCGGCAAGCGGAACAAGGAGCGGATCGTGCCCTTCGGGCGCGCCGCGGCGGGGGCGATCGAGCGCTGGCTCGACGGCGGCAGGCCGGTGCTGGCCGCGCAGCCGGGGCACGCCGGCCACGAGGCGGCGCTGTTCCTCAACTGGCGCGGCGGGCGGCTCACCAGCCGCTCGGTCGGGCGCCGGCTGGACGGCTGGGTGCTCGCGTCGGGCCTGCCGCGCCACGTGCACCCGCACGTGCTCCGCCACTGCTTCGCGACGCACCTGCTCGGGAACGGCGCCGATCTCCGCGGGATCCAGGAGCTCCTCGGTCACGCCTCGCTCTCCACCACGCAGCGGTACACGCACCTCGACTGGAAGCGCCTCGCGGCGGTGTACGACGCCGCCCACCCCCGGGCGCGCTCCGGCGGCTCCGGGCGCGGCGGCAAGGGCTGACCGCGGCCGCGCGCCGCGCCGCGGTCGCGCATTGCCCCTCGCGCCGCGTCGCGCTACGAGAAACGGATGATCGAGATGCACGGAACGACCGTCCTCTGCGTGCGCCGCGAGGGGCGGGTGGTGATGGCGAGCGACGGGCAGGTCACGCTCGACAAGACCGTGATGAAGGCGAGCGCCCGCAAGGTGCGCCGGCTCGCGGAGGGGAACGTGCTCGCCGGGTTCGCGGGCGCGACCGCCGACGCCTTCCAGCTCTTCGAGCTGTTCGAGAAGAAGCTGAAGGAGCACGCCCGCTCGCTGCCGCGGGCCGCGGTGGAGCTCGCGAAGCAGTGGCGCACCGATCGCATGCTGCGGCGGCTCGAGGCCCTCCTCCTCGTCGCGGATCCGGAGCACGTGCTGGTGCTCTCGGGCGCGGGCGACGTCATCGAGCCCGATCCGACCCCCGGCGGCGCCGTGGCGGCCATCGGCTCGGGCGGGCCGTACGCCCTCGCGGCGGCGCGGGCGCTCCTCGCGCACTCGTCGCTGGACGCGCGCCGCGTCGCCGAGGAGGCGATGAAGCTCGCCGCGGACATCTGCATCTACACGAACGGCAACCTCACGATCGAGGAGCTCTAGGATGGCGACCAGGCCGCAGGACCTCGCGCCGAAGGAGATCGTCGCCGAGCTCGACCGCTACGTGGTCGGGCAGGGGGCGGCGAAGCGCGCCGTGGCGATCGCGCTCCGGAACCGCTGGCGCCGCCAGAAGGTGGCGCCGGAGCTCCGCGACGAGATCCTCCCGAAGAACATCGTGATGATCGGCCCGACCGGCGTGGGGAAGACCGAGATCGCCCGGCGCCTCGCCCGGCTCGCCGGCGCGCCGTTCGTGAAGGTGGAGGCCTCGAAGTTCACCGAGGTCGGCTACGTGGGCCGCGACGTGGACTCGATGATCCGCGACCTCGTCGAGGCCGCGGTGAAGCTCGTGAAGGAGGAGGAGCTCGAGAAGCTGCGCGAGCGCGCGGGCGAGGCCGCCGAGGAGCGGGTCCTCGACGCCCTGGGGTTCGGGGGCGGGATCGGGATGGGCTTCCGCAGCGTCGCGGCGCGGGTCCGCGGGGAGCCCGAGGCGGAGCACGCCCCCGCGGCGGGAGGCGCGCGAGAGAAGGCCCGCGCGCAGCTCCGCGCCGGCACGCTGGACGACGATCTGGTCGAGGTGGAGCTGCAGGAGCGGCCCGCCCCGGCGGTGATGCCGTTCATGGGACCCGGCATGGAGGACATGGCCCAGGGGCTCCAGGACATGATGCAGAACCTGGGGAACAACCCGCTCGTCTCGATGCTCGGCGGCGGCCCGAAGAAGCGGAAGCGCAAGGTGAAGGTGAAGGAGGCCCTCGAGCTCCTCACGCAGGAGGAGGCCGCGCGGCTCGTGGACATGGAGCGCGTGACGCGAGAGGCCCTCGAGCGCGCCCAGAGCGCCGGGATCGTCTTCATCGACGAGATCGACAAGATCGCCGGGGGCGACGTCGCCGGCGCGCGCGGCCCGGACGTCTCCCGCGGCGGCGTGCAGCGCGACCTCCTGCCCATCGTCGAGGGCTCGAACGTCAACACGAAGTACGGGGTCGTGAAGACCGACCACATGCTCTTCATCGCGGCGGGCGCGTTCCACGTCGCGAAGGTCTCGGACCTCATCCCGGAGCTGCAGGGCCGCTTCCCCATCCGGGTCGAGCTCGAGCCGCTGCGCCGGGAGGATCTGGTGCGGATCCTGAAGGAGCCGCGGAACAGCCTGGTTCGCCAGTACACCGCGCTCCTCGCCACCGAGGGCGTGGACGTGCAGTTCCGCGACGACGCCGTGGACGAGATCGCGCGCATCGCCGCGGACGTGAACGAGCGGATGGAGAACATCGGCGCGCGCCGGCTGCACACCGTGATGGAGCGGCTGCTCGACCCGATCTCGTTCGACGCCGACACCCTCCGCGGTCAGCGCATCGTGATCGACGCGGCCTACGTGAAGGAGCAGCTCCACGGCGTCGTCGAGGACGAGGACCTCTCGAGGTACATCCTGTGATGACGCCGGGCCTCGTGCGCGGGCCCGCGTGCGCCCTCCCGAGCCCCGTGCCTCGGAGCCCGCGCGCGGCCCCATCGGAGTACGGGCCACGGGAGGCGGGAGCCGGGAGGCGGGGCACGGGGATCGGCGACGGGCACGGTGACGGGCACGGTGACGGGCACGGTGACGGAGGCCCGTCGGAACCCGCTGGAACCCCGCGGCCTTCGGCTGCTATAAGCCCTGAATGACCGGCAACGACTCCATCGCCCAGCGGGCGCAGAAGGTCCTCACCCCGAACTATCGCCAATCGGTCGCCATCGTGCGCGGCGAGGGCGTTCGGGTGTGGGACGCCGACGGGAAGGAGTACCTGGACTTCCTCGGCGGCGTCGCGGTGAACGCCCTCGGGCACTGCCACCCCGCGCTCGTGCGCGCGCTCGAGGAGCAGGCGCGCACCGTGTGGCACGTCTCGAACCACTACTTCATCCCCCGCCAGGTCGAGCTCGCCGAGGCGCTGCTCGAGGCGACGCCCTGGGCGCGCCGGGCGTTCTTCTGCAACTCCGGCGGCGAGGCGAACGAGGCGATGCTGAAGCTCGCCCGCAAGTACCACTCCGATCTGGGCCACCCGGAGCGGAACGAGATCGTCGCCTGCGACGACTCCTTCCACGGCCGGACGCTCTTCACGGTGACGGTGGGCGGGCAGGAGAAGTACCGGCACGGCTTCGAGCCGGTGGTCCCCGGCGTGCGCCACGTGCCCTACGGCGACGTCGCCGCCCTCGAGGCGGCCCTGACGCCGACGACCGCCGCCTTCATCGTCGAGCCGATCCTGGGCGAGTCCGGGGTGGTCCCCGCGCCGGAGGGCTACCTCCAGGCGGCGCGCGAGCTGACGCGCCGGAAGGGCGTGCTGCTGCTCCTCGACGAGGTGCAGACCGGGATCGGCCGGACCGGCAGGATGTGGGCGCACGAGTGGGCCGGCGTCACGCCGGACCTGATGTCCTCGGCGAAGGCGCTCGCCGGCGGGTTCCCGATCGGCGCGCTGCTCGCGACCGAGGAGGTGGGGACCCACCTCACGCCGGGCAGCCACGGCTCCACGTTCGGCGGGAACCCCCTCGCCTGCGCCGTCGCCCTCGCGGTCCTGAAGGAGCTCCGGGGCGGCGTCCTCGCGCGCTCGCGCGAGGTCTCCGCGCACCTGCTCGCCGGGCTCGAGCGCCTCGTCGCCGGCGGCCGCGTCGAGCGGATCCGCGGGCGGGGCATGCTGCTCGGCGTGGTCCTGAAGGGCGTCGCCGCCGCGGAGGTGATGAAGGCGGCCCGGGCCCGCGGGCTCCTCGTGAACGCCATCGGCGAGAGCGTCCTCCGCCTCGCCCCGCCGCTCACCCTCACTCCCGCCGAGGCGGATCTCGCCGTCGAGCGGCTCGGCGCCGCGATCGCCGCGGCGCCCGCGAAGGGCTAGACCATGGCCGTCCAGAAGCGCGACTTCCTCCGCCTCACCGATCTCGATCGCTCCGAGCTGCTCGATCTCGTCGAGCGCGCCGCGGAGTGGAAGCTCCTCGGCAAGGGAGGGCCCCGCCCGCTCGATCGCCAGACGGTGGCGCTCGTGTTCGAGAAGGCCTCGACCCGCACGCGCGTCTCCTTCCAGGTCGCCGCGTACCAGCTCGGCGGGAACGGCCTCTTCCTCTCGCCGCGCGACACGCAGCTCGGGCGCGGCGAGCCCATCCGCGACACCGCCCGGGTCCTCTCGCGGTACGTGGACTGCCTGGTGGTCCGCACCTTCGAGCACTCGAAGCTCGAGGAGATGGCCCGGTTCGCGAGCGTGCCGGTGGTGAACGCGCTCACCGACGCGTCGCACCCGTGCCAGCTCCTCGCGGACCTGCTCACGATCACCGAGCGCTTCGGCGCCGACGCGCTCGTGAAGCCCGGCCTGACGGTCGCCTGGATCGGCGACGGGAACAACATGGCGAACAGCTGGCTCGAGGCCTGCGTCCTGCTCGGGTTCGAGCTGCGGCTCGCCTGCCCCGAGGGCTACGATCCCGATCCGGCGCTGCTCGCGCGGGCCGGCGGGCACGCCCGCGTCGTCCGCACGCCGGCCGAGGCGGTGGCCGGCGCGCACGTCGTGAACACCGACGTGTGGGCCAGCATGGGGCAGGAGGCCGAGGCGGAGGAGCGCAAGCGCCGCTTCGCCGGGTTCATCGTGGACGAGGCGCTCATGGCCCGGGCGCGCCCGAACGCGATCGCGCTCCACTGCCTGCCCGCGCACCGCGGAGAGGAGATCGCCGAGCGCGTGCTGGAGGGGCCGCAGTCGGCGGTGTTCGACGAGGCCGAGAACCGGCTCCACGCGCAGAAGGCGCTGCTCGAGCTGCTGCTCTCGGGGCGGTGAGGAGCGGCCAGCGCCCCCGGGGATTCCCCGGGCGCGCTCGTGCAGCTCCGTTGACCCCACCTCGCCGCGCTCGCTAAGCTGACGTAGGCTGCGGGGGGGGGGAGTGACCGTCGATCGTCACAGCGGGTTCGCGCTCGATCCGACGGCGCTCGCCGAGGACGTCGATCTCGACGCCGGCCTCCGCGAGGAGATCCTGCGCGCGGAGGCCGGGCTCGGCGGGAGCCACTGGGAGGTCCTCGGGGTGCCGTGGAACGCGGCGCCGGAGGTCGTGCGCGCGGCCCACCTCGAGAAGGTGAAGGCGTTCCACCCCGATCGCCACGCGGGGCGGCGGCTCGGCACCTTCCGCGGGCGGCTCGAGCGCATCTTCCGCCGGCTCACCGAGGCGCGGGACGTCCTCGTCGATCCCGCGCGCCGCGCCGAGTACGTCCGCGCGAGCGCGCCGCCGGAGTTCCGGGCTCGGCTCGAGGCCCGCCGGCTCGAGGACGAGCGCCGCGCCGGGGAGCGGCGGGCGCGCCTCGCGCGCCAGAACCCGCTCGTCGCGCGGGCCGCGCGCCGCGCGGAGCTCGTGGCGCGCGGCAAGGAGGCGCTCGCGCAGGGCCGGTTCGCGGCGGCGGCGAACGATCTCCTCCTCGCGCAGGGGCTCGACCCGCGCGACGGGGAGCTCGCCGCGCTCGCCGCCGAGGCTCGCCGGGGCGCGGCCCGGGCGCGGGCCCGCGACGCGTACGAGAAGGGCGAGGTCGCCCGGGCGGTGGGGAGCCACGCCGCCGCGCTCGCCGCCTACCGCGAGGCGCTCGAGGCGGATCCGCGTCACGCGCGGGCGGCGGCGGCGGGGGCGCGCGCGGCGCTCGCCCTCGGCGACGGGGACGCCGCGCGAGCGCTCGCGGAGCAAGCGGTCCGCGCCGGGCCCGCCCTCGCCTGCGCGCACGAGGCGCTCGGCCTCGTCCTGGAGGCGGCCGGCGAGCGGAGGGAGGCGCGCAGGGAGCTCGAGCGCGCCGTGGAGCTCGACCCGAAGCTCGAGGTCGCCCGCGCCCGGCTCAGGCGCCTGCGCTGGAGCTTCCTGGGATGACGGAGCTCGAGCCGGTCATCGGCATCGACCTGGGCACGACGAACTCGGCCGTGGCGACCGTGCGCGACGGCGTCCCGCGCGTGATCCCGAACCGCAGCGGCCAGCTCCTCACGCCGTCCGTCGTCGCCGTCGCGAAGAACGGGCGGCGGCTCGTCGGCGCGCTGGCCAAGCGGCAGGCGATCACCAACGCCGAGGGGACCGTCTTCGCGGCGAAGCGGCTCATCGGCCGCCGCTGGGGGTCGAAGGAGGTCGAGGACGCGCGCGGCGTGCTGCCGTACGCGCTCCGCCCCGGGCCGGACGGGAACGACGTCCGCGTGGAGATCGGCGGGCGGGTCGTGTCGATCCAGGAGATCTCCGCGCTGGTGCTCGCGGAGCTCAAGGCGGACGCGGAGGCCTGGTTCGGACGGCCGGTGACGAAGGCGGTGATCACCGTCCCCGCCTACTTCAACGACGGGCAGCGGCACGCCACGCGGGACGCGGGGCGCATCGCCGGCCTCGACGTCCTGCGGATGGTCAACGAGCCGACCAGCGCGGCCCTCGCCTACGGCTTCGGCAAGCAGCTCGACGGCCGCAAGGTCGTGGTCTTCGACCTGGGGGGCGGCACGTTCGACGTCTCCATCCTCGACGTCGGCAGGAGCGTGTACGACGTCGTGGCGGTCGGCGGCGACACCTACCTCGGCGGCGAGGACTTCGACCGCAGGGTGATGGACTGGCTGACGTTCGGCTTCGCGAAGGAGAACGGGGGGATCGATCTCCGCCAGGACAAGATGGCGCTCCAGCGGCTCCGGGACGCCGCGGAGCAGGCCAAGGTCGAGCTGTCCGCCGCGCCGGAGACCTCCATCCACCTGCCGTTCCTGGCGGGCGGCGGGGAGGGGAAGCCCGCGCTCCACCTGGTCCGGCAGCTCGGGCGCGACAAGCTCGAGGAGCTGACGAAGGACCTCGTCGAGCGCTGCGTCGCCGTGACGGCGCGGACGCTGCGCGACGCCGGCGTCCGGCCGGGCCAGGTGGACGAGGTGATCCTGGTCGGCGGGATGACCCGGATGCCCCGGGTGCAGCGCGCGGTGAAGGAGTTCTTCGGCCGGGAGCCCTGCCGAGGGGTCCACCCGGAGGAGGTCGTCGCGCTCGGCGCCGCGATCCAGGCGCACGCGCTCACCGCCCCGGCGCCGGACCGCGACGTCCTCCTCCTGGACGTCACCCCGCAGAACCTCGGGATCCTGGTGGTGGGCGGGTACTTCCAGATCGTCATTCCGCGGAACACCACCGTCCCGACCAGCCAGACCCACCTCTTCACCACGGTGCTCGACAACCAGACCTCGGTCCGGATCGCGGTGCTCCAGGGCGAGGGCGAGCGCGCCGTCGACAACGAGCTCCTCGGCGAGTTCGTCCTCGACGGGATCCGGCCGGCCCGTCGCGGCGAGGTGGAGATCGAGGTCACCTTCGACATCAGCGCCGACGGGATCGTGAGCGTCGCGGCGCGCGACGTCGGGACCGGCCAGCAGCAGTCGATCACCGTGACCTCGACCTCCGGGCTCACCGAGGAGGAGCTGCGCCGGATCCTCGACGAGCAGATCGACGAGGCCCTCGAGAAGAAGCAGACCGCGCGCGACTTCGAGCCGCGCCGGGAGCGGGCGCTCGCCGCGGTCGCGGAGCTCGAGGCGAGCCTCCCCGCGGCGCGCGCCGCCCTGGCCGCCACGCGGTTCGGGGCGGACGCGGCGCAGCGGGTGGAGGGCGTCCTCGCGCGCGTCCGCCGGGCCGTCGCCGCGCGCGACGCCGCGGCGCTCGGCGCCGAGGACGAGAACCTGGAGCGAGCCCTGCAGCTGGTCCGGGGGCTCGCCGCGCCCCGGCGGCCCCGGCAGCCGGGGGAGAGGTGACGATGCCCGACGTGGTGGAGCTCATCGACCGGGGGATCAAGGCCTACGTCGCGGGGCGCGTCGGCGAGGCGCTGCGGTCGTTCCAGGAGGTCCTGGAGCTCGACCCCGGGAACCCGCGCGCGCGGTCGTACCTGGTGCTCGTCCACGGCGGCGGGCCGGGCTCGCCGCCGGCGGACGTCCCGCCGCCCGCGGCGCTCGGCGCGTCGGCCCCGCTCCCGGAGCTCGACATTCCGCTCGACGATCTCGCGTCCTCGCCCTGGGACCAGGGGCCGGCCGCGGCCGCGACGTTCGTCCTCGAGCCCGAGGGCGGGCTGGACCTCGCCGCCGTGGCGGACAAGTCGGACATCCGCCCCCTCGTGCCGGCGCAGCCCGCGGCGGGGCGGACGACCGCGCCGGCGCACGACGACGTCGCGGTCTGGATGCAGGCGGCGCGCGAGCTGTTCGCGCTCGGCGACTTCTCGGGCTCGCTGGAGCTCATCGAGAAGATCCTCAAGGTGGATCCGGACCACCGCGAGGCGCGCGAGTACCTCCGTCAGAACGAGGCGACCCTCATCTCGATGTACGAGTCGAAGCTCGGTCCGCGGACGGGCGTCCCCAGGCTCGCCATCAAGCCGGAGGAGGTGATGTGGCTGAACCTGGACCACCGCGCCGGGTTCCTCCTCGCCCAGATCGACGGCACGGTGGACTACGAGGAGCTCTTCGCGCTCTCCGGCCTGCCGCGCCTGGACACCGCCCGGATCCTCGCCAGGCTCATCGCGGACGGCGTGATCACGAGCTGAGAGCTCGTCGAAGAATTCGACGAGCTCTCAGGCCGACCCGCGTGAGCGGGGCGGCGGGTGGGGTGAAGCGCGCGAATTCACTTCGGGCGCGAGGGGCGGGCGACGGCCCG
>NZ_JALCZA010000064.1 GCF_022690765.1 Anaeromyxobacter oryzisoli
ACGAAGTCGTGCACGCGGCGGGGGCGGATGGCCTGGTTGCGCATGGGCCCCGCACCATGATCTCAACCCCGCGGAACGTCTACAACTGGCCCCATCCCATGACCGTGGGAATGAGGGGATCGGTCAGCGATGCACCACGTTCTCACCGGCGGCGCGTGGAACTCGATCGATGTCCTCGATGGCCCGGAGGTGATCGTCGACGCGCACATGCACGTGAACAGCGGCAAGTGCTCGCCGATGCCGCTCGTTTGGGACAAGTTTCCCAAGAGTGAGCCCCTGGGCGTCGAGCCTCGGCCCAGCCGGAACAGGTGCACGAGTACCTTGTCCCCGGCCTGAAGGCGGCGCACCAGGGGCTGTGGTCGGTCCGGCGCGCCGCGGAGCTGGCGCGCAGGAGTGACGTGGGGTTCGCGCGGCTGACGGAGGCGGAGCTCATCGGTCTCACGACCGCCGTCGCCAAGACCGTGATCGCGTCGGGGTACGTGGCCACCGAGTCGGCGCGGCACGTGACCTCGAGCGCGGTCCACGGCGCAGCGGGGCTCGTCGACGCGACCGGCCGGATGTGGCAGCTCGGCGCGGACATCGATCGCGGCGCCGGCCGCGCCGCCGGCGAGTTCGAGCAGCGGCTGCGTGCGATGGTGCCGGACGAGGCGCAGCAATCCGCCGATGTGATGCAGAACGCGACCGGCTTCGCCGGCCGCCTGCTCGCCGCCGTCCACGGCGTCTACCACGAGGTTGCCGGGGGCGGGCGCAAGCTCGCGAAAGGCGTGACCGAGGCGGCGGCGAACATGACGGGAGCAGCGTCCCGTCACCTCCTGTCGGCGGCCGACCAGGAGGAGGAGCTCGCGAGCGTCCGCCAGGCGGCCGCGCGCGACCTCCACCGGCTCGCGAGCGAGACGAACAAGTCGTTCGACCTGGTCCAAGCGGACGCGGAGCGGCTGGTGAACTTCGTGGCCACCCAGGTGCGGGCGCGCATCCACCGGGGCGCCGACAAGGTCGTCGACGCGGTCGATAGCGTCCGCTCGAGGACGGTCGAGAGCTGGGTCGGGCTTCCCGGGAACATGGCCGGTTTCAGTGCCATGAGCGAGAAGGAGACCGTCGCCATCGCCGCGCTCGCGGCGAAGGGGAACCGCGAGGCGATGGCGAAGATCCCGACCACCAGCGCCGGCGGCCGCCTGTCGATGATGATGGTGATGCCCATGGACATGGACTTCGGGCACATCGCCGGCTACTACGGCCAGCAGATCTATCACCCGGTCCGGACGCGCCTCGCCGAGGACGTCACGGTCCGCTCGGTAGGCGGGATCGTTGCGACGCAGACGATGTCGCGGCGCCCGCTGCCGCCCGGCGCGACAGATCCGGTCGGGCGGCGGCCGACGGAGCGGGTGCAAGTGCCTTCGAGCGATCCCGGCGTCCCTCCGCTCGAGCTCGTCATCGACCGGACGGTGGTGAAGGAGGACGGCCCCTTCGACCACTATGCGGAGTACCGGGAGGACACGCGCTGGTTCAAGGACTCCAAGCTCGTGAAGGAAGCGCGGTGGCTGCCGGACGACGAGTTCAAGGCCTTCGAGCCGTACAAGCAGCAGATCGAGGACACGCTCGCGGGCGCGGCCCAGCACCCGTGGACGCTCCTCCCGCTCTTCCACTACGACCCGCGTCGATGGAACGCGCCCAGCACGGCTGCCCGCCCGACGATGGAAACCATGGGGGACAAGGTCTTCGAGAGCTTCCCGCAGCGCTGGGACGGCCCGTTCCGAGCCTACTTCTCCGACCCCGGGAACCGCCCGTTCATCGGGATCAAGCAGTACACGGCGCTCGGCTACCGCCCGCTCGATCCGCGCCTGGATCATCAGCGTGACTTCTACGGGCGCTGCACGAACGAGTCGGATCCGATCCCGATCGTCTGCCACTGCTCCCCCGCGGGGCAGTACTCGCTCGAGCGGCCGCTCTACGTGCGCGAGCAAGTTGCCTACGAGCGTGGCGAGAAGGTGAAGGGGTTCAGCCCGGTGACCGTGAACAGGGAGGCGCTCGCCGTGTACGAGAAGAAGACCAAGGACCTCATCAAGCACCGCGGCTTGGGCAGCGCCGACTGGGACGAGTACTGGTTCTCCGAGCACTACGTCTCGCCGTTTGCGTGGCACGAGGTGCTGAATAGGTACCCCACGCTCCGCCTGTGCCTCGCGCACTTCGGCGGCGACGAGCCCTCCGGGTACACGCACTGGGCGAACAAGTTCCCCTCGCGCGTCGACCCGCAGCTCCTCGCGAAGCAGCCGCGCAGCTTCAGCATCTCCGGCTGCACGCGCTCGACGAACGGCTCAGGCCGATCGAGCACCCGCTGGGCGCCGTGTACAACACCGGGCTTCTCGGGGGTAGACCCGACCTGCCCAGCGTCCATCCGACGCTCGCGATCGCGCTCTTCACCGTGAAGAACCCCCCGCCGGGCAAGGAACTGGTCACCTGGCTCGCCTCATGGAGCAAGGCCAAGGATCGGCCGGAGATGGTGAAGCTGTTCGGCAACAATCGGTGCGGCGATTTCCGGTTCTCGCCGGACGGCAAGTGGGTCGTTTTCGCGGACTCGAGCGAGGGGGCGAATGCGTTGATGGTCATGCCGGTCGATCCGTCGCTCCCGCACTTGTTCGGCCCGCCGATCCTGCTGAAGTCGAGCGAGGAGATGCCCGACGACTGGAACGGCAACTGCGCCTGGATCTCGGACCCGCTGAGTGTCGTGTGCAACGTGCAGAAGACGGTGACCAGCAAGCTGACGGACGAGGAATCCCAGGAGAGCAAGCTCCTCAAGTGGGAGCTGTCATCCGCGAACGTGAAGAAGTGAGGGCGTCGGCGTGACCGCTCACACGCCGGCCATGGTCCTCCTTGGCCGGAACGGTGGCGCCGACGGCGTGGGCACGGACTCGCGCTACGGGCCGCGGCCGCCGGCCTGCTCGATGACGGCGCGGTCGGCGTCGTCCAGGGCGAGCTCGACCGGCAGGAGCTCGTTCTCGGCTTCGGCAAGGGGATCGGCGCCGAGCTCGACGAGGCGGTGGACGACGGGGAGCTGCCCGCCAGGTCGCCCTGGGCGAGCCGCGCCGGGAGCGGGGAGGCGGTCGGGACGCCGCGTCGCTCCAGCTCGGCGGACGAGCGAACGAGCCCGCGCGACAGCGCGACGTCGAGGATCGTGCCGGGATCTCCCGCTCCCCAGGAGCGCTCGCGGAACGTCTCCTCGAGATCCCAGAACGGATGATGCCACGGATGGCACCACTTCAGGCGCACCATCGGTGTGCGTGATCCGGGGGAGGGACGCGAGGTGCCGGACGACATCGGCGTGCCCGCGCCGCTCCAGTTCGGCGGCGAGCGCGCGAGGCCGCGCGCCAAGGCTACCGCGGGGGCTCGCCCTTGCGACCGAGAGTGTCTTCGCTGACCGAGAAATTCAGCGGTATGGCCATTGAACACTCTGGGTGTTGCGTGTAGGGTTCCCCCATTGGACACGCTGGGTCCGGGTTGTCGGACTGTGACATCCGGCCGCAGGCAGGGGGCGTCGCAAACATGAAGGCTTCGGACGTTCCCGCGGGCGCAGGCCCGGTCGGTGCCGTCGGCGAGTTCGACCATGGCGCCGGCTCGCCGCCGACCGGGACGCACGTGCTCTCCGCGGCGCCTACTGGCACGCAGGTTCTTTCCGCGGCGCCGAGCGGAGCTCAGGTGCATTCCGCCGCGCCGACCGGGACGCAGGTCCTGCCGTCGGCGCCGGGGCGCGAAGTCCCAGGCACGCATCCCCCCATCTCGGGGACGCTGATCTTCGGGTCGCCAGGGGGCGACGCCCCCACCGATCCCGCACGCCCGCGCACCGAGATCCTCCGGGGCTCGCCCGCGCCAAGCGCCGAGCCCGCGCCCGACCTCGAGCCTGCCGCCGGCGGTCCTCGCGCCGGCGACCGCGTGAAGCAGTACGAGCTCATCCGGCCGCTGGGGCGCGGAGGGATGGGCGAGGTCTTCCTCGCTCGCGACACGAAGCTCGGCCGGCGCGTTGCAGTGAAGTTCCTGCACACCGAGGATCCGGCGCTGGTGGAGCGCTTCCTCCTGGAGGCGCGCGCCACCGCCCGGTTCAACCACGAGAACATCGTCACCCTGTACGAGGCCGATCTCCACGAGGGCCGGCCGTACATGGTGCTCGAGTACCTGCGCGGCAAGGACCTCGCGACGCTCGTCGGCGACGGGGGCGCCCTCCCGCCGGGCCGCGTGGTCGAGCTGATGGCGCCGGTCCTGCGCGCCCTCGCCTGCGCCCACGCGGAGGGGATCGTCCACCGCGACCTGAAGTTCGAGAACATCGTCCTCACCGACGCGGGCGTCGTGAAGGTGCTCGACTTCGGCATCGCGAAGGTGCTGGAGGGCGAGCCGCCGCGCGCCGTCGGTGCCGGGACACCAGCCGTCGCCGAGCCCCGGCCGCACCTCGCCGGCGGTGCGAGCGCGAGCTCCCTCACGCAGCACGGCACGACGCTCGGCACCCTCCAGTACATGTCCCCGGAGCAGTGGGCCGGGGGCGAGCTGGATCACCGGAGCGACCTCTGGGCGGTGGGCGTCATGCTCTTCCGCATGCTCTCCGGGCGCCACCCGCTCGCCGGGCTCGAGGGCATGCAGCTCGCCGTCGTCGCCGATCTCTCGCAGCCGATACCGAGCCTCCGCGGCGCCGCCCCCGACGTGCCGGCGAAGCTCGCCGAGGCCGTCGACGCGTGCCTCGAGAAGGATCGGGAGCGCCGGCCGCCGGACGCGCTCTCGCTCCTGCGGGCCATCGAGCCCTTCCTCCCCGGGCGCGGCGGTCGCGAGCTGGGGATCAACGAGAGCCCGTACACCGGCCTGAGCGCGTTCCAGGAGTCGGACGCGGATCGCTTCTTCGGCCGGACGAACGAGGTCGCCGCGCTGGTGAGCCGCCTGCGGGACCGGCCGGCGATGGCGGTGGTCGGCCCCTCCGGCGTCGGGAAGTCCTCCTTCGTGCGGGCGGGCGTCGCCCCGGCCCTGAAGCGCGAGGGGGAGCGCTGGGAGACGCTCGTGCTCCGCCCCGGCCGGAGCCCGCTCGCGGCGCTGGCCCGAAGCTTCGCCTCCCTCGGCGCCGTGACGAGCTCGGGCGCGGGCTCGGACGAGCTGGGGCAGGAGCGGGATCTCCTCGGGCGGCTGACGGCCGAGCCCGGCTACGCGGGCGCGGCGCTCCGGGCCCACGCGCGCCGCCACGGGGCCCGGGTCCTCCTCTTCCTCGACCAGTTCGAGGAGCTCTACACGCTGGTGCCCGACCGCGCCGAGCGGCTCGCCTTCACGGCGTGCCTCGCCGGCATCGCGGACGACGCCGCGTCGCCCGTCCGCGTCGTCCTGTCCATCCGCTCCGACTTCCTCGATCGCGTGGCGGAGGACCCGCGGTTCATGGCCGAGCTGAGCCAGGGGCTCTTCTTCCTCGGCACGCCCGGCGAGGAGGGGCTCCGCGACGCGCTCACGCGCCCCGCCGAGATGGCGGGGTTCCGCTTCGAGTCGGCCGCGCTCGTGGACGAGCTGGTCCGCGACGTCCGCCAGACGGAGGGCGCGCTCTCGCTGCTCCAGTTCGCCGCGGCGCAGCTCTGGGAGGCGCGCGACACCGCGCGGCGGGTGCTCACGCGCGCGAGCTACGAGGCCATCGGGGGCATCTCCGGCGCGCTCGCCCGGTACGCGGACCGCGTGCTCGCCGAGCTGCCGGCGAACGAGCGGGCCGCCGCGCGCGAGCTGTTCATGCGGCTCGTTAGCGCCGAGCGCACCCGCGCGATCGTCTCGGTCGACGAGCTGGTCGACGTTGGATCCGGCGGCGACGCGGAGCGGCTCCTCGAGCGGCTCGCGGCGGCGCGCCTCGTCGTCCTCCAGCAGAGCGACCGCGGCAGCACCGCCGAGATCGTGCACGAGTCGCTCATTCACGCCTGGCCGACGCTGCGCCGCTGGCTCGAAGAGCGCGGCGAGGACGCCGACCTCATCGATCAGATCCGCGCCAGCGCGAAGCAGTGGGACGCCGGCGGCCGGCGCGCCGACCTGCTCTGGCGCGGAGAGCTCGCGGAGGAGGCCCGGCGCTTCCGGAGCCGGTTCGGAGGCCACCTCGCGGAGGTGCAGCATGCCTTCCTCGAGGCGGTCGTGGCGTACCAGACGCGGGCCGCGCGGCGGAAGCGCGCCCTGACCATGGGCGCGATGTTCGGGCTCCTGCTGGTCGTCGCCGCGTCCCTCGTCGCCGTGGTGGTCATCCGCAGGGCGCAGAAGGAGTCGCAGCGCCAGGAGGAGATCGCCCGGATCGCCGAGGGCGCCGCCCGCCAGCGCGCCGAGGAGCTCCAGGTGAAGGAGCGCGAGCGCGCGGAGGCGGCCCGGCGCGCCGAGGCCGCCAGCGCCGAGCTCGCGACGGCCAACGCGGGCCTGATCGACGCGCTGGCGACGGCGGAGGCCCAGCGGGCGCGCGCGCTCGAGGCGCAGCAGCATGCCGAGCAGAGCTCGGAGGAGGCGGCCCGGGCGCAGCGGGCGGCGGATCGCGCGGCGAAGCAGCTCGCGGCGCGCCTCGCCGAGGAGCAGGAGCGCGTCCGCCGCCTCAAGGATCAGTTCGGCAGCCCGATGGCGGAGACCCTCCCGCGGTGAACGGAGAGCACGAAGCGATGGCCCTCGACCCCGGTTCGATCCTGCGCCGCTGGGCGCTCCTCCTGGTGCTCTGCGCCGGCGCCGCCTCGGCGCAGTCGGTCGAGCAGCCCCTCGACTCCGCGGGCGAGAACGTCTGGAGCCACGGGGTCTCCGCCGGGGACCGCAGCGCGGCGGACGCGCTCTTCATCGAGGGGAACAAGCTCCTCAAGGAGTCCATCACCATCACCGCCGCGGCGAAGTACCGCGAGGCCCTCACCCGCTGGGATCACCCGAACATCCACTTCAACCTGGCGCTCGCGCTCATGAGCCTCGACCAGCCCGTCGAGACGCACGAGCACCTCGTCCAGGCCATGCGCTACGGTCCGGAGCCGCTCGGGAAGGAGCGGTTCGAGCACGCGAGGAACTACCTCGCCCTCCTCGAGAAGCAGCTCGCGCGCATCGACGTTCGGTGCGAGGTGGCGGGTGCGCGGGTGGAGCTCGATGGCCGGCCGCTCTTCACGCCGCCCGGCTCGTACCAGGGGCTCGTGAGCGCCGGGCGGCACACGATCGTGGCGAGCAAGGAGGGCTTCGTCACCAACCAGGAGGCCCGGACGCTGGACGGCGGCACGGTGACGTCCATCGACTTGCCTCTCCGGACCATGAGCGAGATGACGCGCACGCACCGCCGCTGGCCCGCGTGGAAGCCCTGGTCGATCGTCGGCGCGGGCGCGGCGATCGCGCTGGGCGGCATCGCGCTCCGCTACGAGGCCGGGCAGCGACTGGACTGGGTCGATCGCCAGTCGACGATCCGGTGCGTGGCCCCGAACTACTGCAACCCTGAGCCGGCCGACTTCGCGAACGCACGGAGACAGGCGACGACCTACCAGAACGTCGCGGTCGGCGCCTACGTGGTGGGCGGCGCGGCGATCCTCACGGGCGCCGTGCTCGTCGTCATGAATCGCGCCGAGACGGTCGTGATGCCGTACGAGGAGCGCTCCGGGCCTCCGCCGCAGCACGCGGGCGTCGAGGTGGCGCCGACGCTCGGCGCCGGTCGCGCAGGGATCCTGGCCACGATCCGCTTCTGAAGGGAGAGACATGCGCTTCGAGCTTCTGCAGGGGAACGGCGGCGCGCGGGGCGGGATCGCCGCGCTCGCGATGGCGATCGCGGCGGTGATGGTGTCCGGGTGCAGGCTGGAGTCGAAGTCGACGCTGTGCCCCACCGGCGTCTACTGCCCGCCCGGAGCGAAGTGCGCGGCGGCGCAGGCCGTCTGCATCTGGGAGAACTGCGGCGACGGCATCCTGCAGGACGGCGAGGTCTGCGACGACGGCAACCTCATCGACGGCGACGGCTGCAGCCATGACTGCAAGTCGGACGAGACCTGTGGGAACACGGTCACGGACAAGATCAAGGGCGAGGAGTGCGACGACGGGAACACCGCGAACGGCGACGGCTGCAGCAGCGACTGCAAGTCCGAGAAGTGCGGGAACCACGTCATCGACGCCGGCGAGGACTGCGACGACGCAGGGGAGACGGTGAGGTGCAACGCGAACTGCACCTGGAGCCGCCACGGCGACGGCACCACGAACGCCCATGCGGGGGAGCAGTGCGACGGCGGCGTGCCGGCTCTGGACGGCACCGTCAGCAGCTGTGAGTCGGCGACCTGCAACTGGAACTGCACCTGGAGCAGGCATGGCGACGGGATCGTCAACGGTTCAGACGGGGAAGTGTGCGACGGCGGCGTGCCGGCCGCGGACGGGTCCGTCACCAGCTGCGAGTCGGCGATCTGCAACGCGAACTGCACGTGGAGCCGCCACGGCGACGGCATCGTGAACGCCACCGCCGGGGAGCAGTGCGACGGCGGCGTGGTGGGCGGCTCGAGCTCCAGCTGCGAGTCGGCGACCTGCAACGCGAACTGCACGTGGAGCCGCCACGGCGACGGCATCGTGAACGCCACCGCCGGGGAGCAGTGCGACGGCGGCGTGGTGGGCGGCTCGAGCTCGAGCTGCGAGTCCGCGACCTGCAACTGGAACTGCACGCCGAGCCGGTGCGGCGATACCATCGTGAACGTTCAGGCAGGCGAGCAGTGCGACGACGGCAACCTCGATGACGAGGACGATTGCATCTCGTGCAAGGCCGCCACGTGCGGCGACAAGATCGTCGACCGCCACGGCCCGCTGCACGTCGAGGCCTGCGATCTCGGGACGGCACTCAACGGCAAGACCGACTGCGCCTACGGCCTCCTGAGCTGTGAAGGGTGCGCATCCAACTGCGCGGCGCCGCTCGCGACCGTGAAGCACTGGTGCGGGGACTATGTCCAGGAGACTGGCCTGCTCGACCCCAACGGCGCCATCATAAACGAGCAATGCGACAACGCCCTCTCGTTCGCCTGCGGGACGTGCAGCGGCAAGTGCCAGACCATCCTCACGGGCACGGCGAAGGGACAGATCGAGGTCAAAAGCACCGCGGGGACCGACGGTACGTTGATCACGCTGGGAGATCAAACGCGCACCGCGACGATCGAGATCAGAATGTCCAGCGGTGTTTGCGCGCTCACCTCGGACGGTTGCGCCGTCGTCAGCCAGGCCAACCCTGCGCCGAAAGACATCGCGGGTGCGATCCGGACGGAGGTGACGAGGCTGAACAACGCCGGGCTGCTCCCTGTCCACCTCAGGTCGACGAACAACGATCAGTTCGTTCGTCTGGAGCACGACGGCGATGGCGTCGCCGGGAACCGTGCCATCGTCGTGTCGCCACCCGACCAGACCTCGCTCGGTATCACAGACATGAGCGGCGGCGCAGGGTGTGTGACCGGTGAGGCTTGCGCCACGGACGCCGATTGCGTCACCGGGATCTGCAGCGGAACTTCGGGGGTGTGCTTGTGACGAGGCGCAGCGGGGTAAGGTTCGGGTTCGTTGTCGCCGCGGCGGCTCTCATGGCTGCCTGCGGTGGGGGTGACGGCAAGAAGGCCTGGGTCGGGACGAAGCTGATCCCGTCCGACGGCGTGGCTAAGGATCATTTCGGCTACGCCATGGCGCTGTCCACGGACGGGAACACGGTCGTCGTCGGCGCGCCGTACGCCGACACTGGCCGGGGCGGCGTTTACGTGCTCGCGTGGGACGGCGCGCGCTGGTCCGAGACCAAGCTGATCGCGTCCGATGCCGCCTACTACGACGAGTTCGGATCCTCCGTCGCGGTCTCCGCGGACGGGAGCACGGTTCTCGCCGGAACGCACAAGAACGAGGCGGCCTACGTATTCGAGTGGGACGGCATTGCGTGGAACGAGACGAAGCTGGCGGATCCAGGGGCCGGGACGGTCGGCGCGTCCCAAGGCTTCGGGAGCAGCGTCGCGCTTTCGCAGGACGCGAGCGTGGTGGTCGTGGCGTCCTCGCTCGGGAGCACGTACGTGTTCGAGCGGGACCTCGCCGGGTGGGCCATGAAGGCGACGCTCAACTCCTCGAAGGTCGCCTCCTCGACCGCGATCTCGTCCGACAACGACACGATCGTCCAGGGCTGGGCCGACAGCAGCACGGTGGCGGTGTACCGGCGCGATGGGGCGAGCTGGAGCGGGACAGGCTGGACCGAGACGCTGCTGCAGCCCTCCGACGCCGTCGCGAACGACGAGTTCGGTCGGTCGGTCTCGACGTCCTTCGGGGGGGATACCATCCACGTCGGCGCGCCCACCACGATTGGCTTCCAGCAGGGGGCCGCCTACGTCTATCGACGGAACGGTGCGAGCTGGGGCGAGGAGAAGCTCGTCGCTTCGGATGGCAGGCTCCGGGATTTCTTCGGTTGTTCGGTCTCCGCCGCCGAGGACGGAACCTTCGTCGTCGGCGCGACGGGCGATGCGGGAACGGGATACGTCTACCGGCCCGATGGCTCACGCTGGACCGAGGCGAAGCTGACACCCACAGACGGTGCGACAGCGGTGTCCTTCGGGGCGAGTGCGGCCATCTCCAGCGACGGGAGCACGGTGGCGATCGGGGCGCCCGATTACTCCTGGCACGTCGGCGGCTCCGTCTACGTGTTCCGCTGGCGGCAGTAGGCCCGCTTTCCCCTCACGAGCAGCGTTCCCGTCGACAGGAGCAGCACCCGGCGCGCGTCGCACGGAGCGCGCTTCATAGGACGAAGGGTGTACCGCGTCAGCAACCAGGCGGCGGGGAGCGGGACGCTCGTCGCCGGAATAGCGACGCTCGTCACGGAGCTGAAGGTGAGCGGGAACGTGGTCTCCACCTTTAGGTACAACATCACCCTATCGAATCCGTGACCGGCGGGGCGCCGGCTCCTCTCGGCCGATAGGAGCCGGGACGGGGGCGGGCGTCGCCGGGCCAGCCACGTCGACGTTGCCAGAAGCGTGGCCGCCAGATGAAGACGTCTCGCGTGGGCTCGTCGAGGATGTAGAGCGTCTTGCCGGTGCCGACCCGGGCCAGCTCGCGGGAGAGCTTGATGCGCTGCGCCTCGCCGCCGGAGAGGGTGGGGGAGGGCTGGCCGAGCTTGATGTAGCCGAGCCCAAGTCGGCGCCCTCGAGCCGCGCGTGCCTCCCCGCACCTCGCGCGTGCCGCGGATGCGGACACACCAAGAGAAGAGGCGGTCAGCTCGCGCCGACCGCCTCCTCGCTGTCGGGAACGTCAGCGCCCGATCAGGCCTTCTTGTGGCACTCGGCGCACTTCGTCGGGCCCTTCGCCTCCGCCTTGTGGCAGTCGAGGCAGAGCTTGTGCGCCGCGTCCTTCGCGACCGGCTCGATCTTCATCGGCACGGTCGGGTGGCACGCGTCGCACTTCTGGGCGGCGTGCGACTTGTGGTTGAACGTGATGTTCCCCTGCTTCGCCTTCAGCGTGATCGGCCCCGTCGGAGCCTCGGCGGCCATCGCGGTTCCAACGGAGAGGACCGCCGCGACCACGAGTGAGAGCACGAGCTTCATGGGTGTTACCCTCCGTGCAGATGAGGACGGGGAAATTCCCGTCGGGAGGCGCGCAATGTAGCGCGCGATCACGCGCGCCGGACTGCGGCAAAGGGCCCGCGACGAAATGCACCATTGGTGATCGAGGGGCGGGGACCGAACGACGCCCCGGTCGAGCGACCCCGGCGGGTCGCGCCGTCACGACCCGCCCGTGGCGACGTCGCGACGACGAGGGGGCTGTCCCCTGACGTGAAGACGTCCTTCCCGCCCCCCCCCACAAACGAGAACGGGGCCGGTCGCCCGGCCCCGCTCGCGATGCTGCTCGATGCGAAGTGCCTTACGCCTTCTTGTGGCACTCGGCGCACTTCGTCGGGCCCTTGGCCTGCGTCTTGTGGCACTCGACGCAGAGGGCGTGGGCCTTGTCCTTCCCGAAGCCCTCGATCTTGCCCGGCTTCGCGCCGTGGCAGGTCGCGCACTTCGTGTTGGCCTGGTGAGCCTTGTGCGGGAACGTGACGTTGCCCGGCTTCGCCTCCAGGGTGATGGTCTCCGGGCCCGCCGCGAAGGCGGAGGTGGCGACGAAGGCAGCAGCGAACATCCCAGCGAGGTACTTGGTCACTTGAAGCGCTCCTCGTTTCAGGGGCGGACCAGCCCGCCCACGATTTGGACGGCGGACTGTACTCGAAATTCAGAAGTCGCTTGGAAACTTTCGTCGCGTTTGTCGCACCCCTGAGGTCTCCTGAGAACACGTCTCACGAGGCGAGCTCCAGGAGGGCCGCGATCAGCTTGTCGATGCCGGTCGCGACGGGAGCGATCCAGGGGCCGAGCATGTACGCGGGCGTCGACACCACCTTCAGCCGCTCGTCCACCACGATCTCGTCCACGCGGCGATCGACGTGCCGGGCTCCCCACGAGGTGATGGCGGCCGCGGTCTCGGCGTCGTCGCCGATGGTGACCTTCACCCCCTCGTCCCCGAGGAGGCGCGCCGCGATCACCGGCGCGATGCAGATGAACCCCATCGGCTTGCGCTCCGCGCGCAGCTCGCGGACGAGCCGCTCGACCTCGGGCACCACCTTCATGTTCCGGCCGTCCACCGCGAACGAGCAGAGGTTCTTCGCGACCCCGAAGCCGCCGGGGAACACGACGGCGTCGAGGTCCGTCGCCCGGACGCGGGCCAGATCGACGATCTTCCCCCGCACGATCCGGGCGGACTCCTGGAGGACGCGCCGCCTCTCGCCCTCCGCCGGCGCGCCCCTCACGTGATCGACGACGTGGAGCTGCTCGACGTCGGGCGCCGCCGCCACGACGGCCGCGCCCCGGCGATCGAGCGACAGGAGCGTGCAGACCGCCTCCTGAATCTCGGCGCCATCGAGGAACCCGCAGCCGGAGAGCACGACGCCGACCCGCTTCTGGGGAGCCATCGGATCACCTCGGACAGGGAGAGGAGAGGCGGACGGATGATAGGCCGCGCGCGCGCCGGGAGGCCCGCCCGCGGCGGGGTCGCCCGAAAATTGGACGGCGATATCGGTGAGGAGCAGAGTCGCGACCCATGGGCCGTCGTGCGCTCGCCCTCATCCTCGTCCTGCTCGCGCTCGCCCCGGTGTCAGGGATGGCCGAGCCGCGTCGTGTGCCGGTCGGGGACCGCAAGTCCGCGGCCGCCGTCTCGCGTCGCGCGCGGGCGCCGGAGCGCAAGGAGCGCAAGGCGGGGACCGCCGCGCCGGCGCGTGACCGCGCGCCCGACCGGAAGGCCACGACCGCCGCCCGGAAGAGCACCCGGCCCGCCCCGAAGGAGGCGCGGGCCGCCTCGAAGGACTCGCGGACCACCTCCCGGAAGAGCACGCGGCCCTCTCCGGAGAAGGCGCGGGCCGCCGCGCGTCCGACGCTCGACGAAGCCAAGGCGGCCCTCACCGCCCTCGCCCGGGACCGGACCCGCCGGCGGTTCCGTCACAACTGGGAGCGCGCGATCGACAACGTGCTGCGCGCCGCGCGGGGCCCGGACGCGGGCCCGGCGCTCCTCGAGGCGGCGCGGGCGCGGTACGCCCTCTACCGCTGGTCGGCGGTCGAGGACGACCGCGACGAGGCGCTCGAGCTCGCGACGCGCGCGTCGAGGCGCGGCGCGAAGGACGGCGCGGTGCTCGCGGCGGCGATCCGGCGCGAGGCAGGGGACGATCGCCCGGCGAGCCGCGCGGGCTCGAAGCGGCCGCAGCGGATCGCGAGCGCGCCGTCCCGGCCGCAGTCGCCCGCCGCGAAGCCCACGCCGACCGCCGGCGCGGACGTGCCGGACGCCGCGGAGAGCGGCGCGGACCGGGAGGACGATCCGCCGGATCCGGCCCTCGAGGCCGCGGTGCGGGACCTCGCGGCGCCCGCGGAGCCGCGGCCCCTGGGGGACTCGGGGGGAGCGGGCGCGGCGACCGTCGACGAGGTCAGGGCGTGGTCGAGCGGCGACTACACCCGCGTCGCCATCTACCTCTCGCACTGGGTCGGCTGGAAGAAGCACGAGCTCGCGGCGGAGGGCGACCGCCCGCGGCGGCTCGCCATCGACCTCCGCCCCGCGACGCTGCCGGGCAAGGCGGTGGCCCGGCCGGTCGCCGGCGATCAGGTCGATCGCGTGCGCACCGCCCAGAACGACGCCGAGACCGTGCGGGTCGTCCTCGACCTCGCGGGCGACGACGCGGCCCAGGTCTTCGCGCTCGAGGACCCGCCGCGGCTCATCGTGGACGTCGGCGCTCACCCGCGCCGCGCCCCCGCGGTCGCCGAGACGACGCCCGAGCACGCCTCCGGGGAGGCGCGATCCCAGGGACCGGCGGAGCCGCCTCCGGCGGGCCAGCCCGGCGCCGCGGCCGCGGAGGAGGCCACGCCCGGGGCGATCCGGCGCGTCGTCGTGGACGCCGGCCACGGCGGGCACGATCCCGGGGCGATCGGGCCGACCCACGTCGAGGAGAAGGACGTCACCCTCGCGATCGCGCGGCGCCTCGCGCGGAAGCTCCGCGCCGGGGGATTCCAGGTGATCCTCACCCGCGATCGCGACCGCTACCTCGCCCTCGAGGAGCGGACCGCCATCGCGAACACGGCCCGCGGCGATCTCTTCGTCTCGATCCACGCGAACGCCCACCCGCGCCGGAGCTTCACCGGCGTCGAGACCTACTTCCTGAACGTCACCGACGATCGCTACGCGGCGCGGCTCGCCGCCCGCGAGAACGGGCTCGGCGCCGACGGGCAGGGCGAGGTGGGGCGCATCCTCACCGACCTCGACGCGAAGTCGAGCGCCGGCGTCTCGCACCGGCTCGCGCAGCTGGTGCAGCGCGAGGTCTGCTCGGGGGTCCGTGCCCACGTCGGCGGGGTCCAGGACCTCGGGGTCAAGAGCGCGCTCTTCTACGTCCTCCTCGGCGCCCGGATGCCCGCGGTGCTCGTCGAGACCGCCTTCATCTCCAACCGCGAGGAGGAGCGGCGGCTCGCGTCCGCCCGCTACCAGGAGGAGGTGGCGGACGGGGTGGCGCGGGCGATCTCCGCCTTCGCGCGCTCCGGGATGCGGGTCGCCAGCGTGCGCTGAAGGGCGACGGGGCGGCGTCCGGCGGGAGCGACGCTATACTCCCGCATCCATGTCCCCGCCTCCCGCCGAAGCCCTCACCAGCCTGCCGGCCGCCGCGCCGTTCGAGTTCGAGACCAAGGTCCAGGAGCTCCCCCCGCTCACCGGCGATCCGAAGGCCGACTTCGCCGCGCAGCGCCGGTTCGTCGAGGAGGTCCACCGCGCCGGCGGCAGCGGCCACACCGTGGTCCGCCTCCAGAGCGCGGCGATGGACCGGATCGTCGGCGAGGTGTGGGCCGGCGCGCTCGCCGAGGCGTCCCGGGCGCACGCGCCGTCGCCGGTGTCGCTCGTCGCCCTCGGCGGGTACGGCCGGCGCGACCTCGCGCCCTTCAGCGACGTGGACCTGCTCGTGCTGCACGGGGAGGGTGGCCCCGACGCGTTCGTGAAGGCCGCCGCGGAGCGGCTCGTGTACGCGCTCTGGGACCTCCGGCTCGAGGTCGGGTACGCGGTCCGCGACCTGCGCACCTGCGATCGCCTCGCCTCGGAGGACCACACCGCCCGCACGGCGCTGCTCGACCTGCGCTGGCTGGCCGGCGATCGCGACCTGTACCGGGAGCTCGAGCGCGAGGAGCTGCACGGCCTCTCCGAGGCCAAGGTGGAGAAGTTCCTGGCGGACAAGCTCGACGAGATGCGCGGCCGCCGCGAGCGGTTCGGCGACTCGCTCTACCTGCTCGAGCCGAACGTGAAGGAGTCCGAGGGCGGGCTGCGCGACCTGCAGTCCGCCCTCTGGCTCGCCCGCGTCCGCTTC
This sequence comes from Anaeromyxobacter oryzisoli, assembly GCF_022690765.1. Taxonomy (GTDB): domain Bacteria; phylum Myxococcota; class Myxococcia; order Myxococcales; family Anaeromyxobacteraceae; genus Anaeromyxobacter; species Anaeromyxobacter oryzisoli. The sequence goes on from NZ_JALCZA010000064.1 coordinate 15,824, forward strand.
AAGGTGGCGGGCATCACCGAGCTGCTCAACCGGGCGCTCCTCCCCGAGCGCGAGATCCGGGAGATGCGCCGGGCGCGCGACTTCATCTGGCGCGTCCGGAACGAGATGCATTACCTCGCCGGCCGCAAGTGGGATCGGCTCACGTTCGACGTGCAGCCGCAGGTCGCCGAGGCGATGGGGTACCGCGATCGCGAGGGCGGCACCGGGGTCGAGGAGTTCATGCGCCACTACTACCTCGCCGCGAAGACGGTGCTCGTGGCCTGCGACGCGATCGTGGACCGGTGCCTCGAGCCCGCGGCGCAGATGGGGTGGCGGATGGTGCCGCCGCCCGCGGCGACGCTCGGCGCGGAGCGCCCGGTCCCGGTGCTGCGGGGGCAGCCGCCCCGCGCGGCGGACCGGTTCCTGCCGGGGGGCGAGCTCAAGGTGTTCCGCGGACGGCTCACCGTCGTGGACAAGGACACCCTGCGCCGCTCGCCCGCGGCGCTCGTCCGGCTGTTCACCGCGGCGGACCGGGAGAGCCTCGACCTCTACCCGTACGCGCGTGACCTGGCGGGGCAGGCCGCCGCCGAGCTGCCGGCGGAGGCCGCGAGCGACCCGGAGCTGAACCAGGAGCTGCTGGCGGCGTTCACCCGCCCCGGCACGCGGGGGCGGTTCCTCTCGCTGATGCACGAGATCGGCGTCCTGCCGCGCGTCCTGCCGGAGTTCGCGCGCATCACGGCCCGCCGGCAGATCGACGTCTACCACGTGTACACGGTGGACGTTCACATCATCTTCGCGGTGCGCCGGCTGTTCGCGCTCCGCTGCGGCGACGTGCAGGAGCCGGGGCTCACCGAGGTGATGCAGCGGCTGGAGCGTCCGCTCGGGCTCTACCTCGGGGCCCTCTTCCACGACATCGGCAAGGGGGGCGGGAAGGACCACTCGACGCGCGGCGCGGAGATCGCCGCGGAGGCGTGCGTCCGGATCGGCGTGGATCCCGCCGTCGCCGCCGACATCGAGTGGCTCGTGTCGAAGCACCTGCGGATGAGCGCCATCTCCCAGCGGCGCGATCTCTCGGATCCCGACCTCATCCACGGCTTCGCCGAGGAGGTCGGCACGATCGACCGCCTCGAGAAGCTCTACCTCCTCACGTACGCGGACATCGCCACGGTCGGGCCGCGCACCTGGACCGAGTGGAAGGCGCGCCTCCTGCGCGAGCTGTACGAGAAGACGCGCGAGGTGCTCGCCGCGGGCGAGCACCGGCTCGAGCCGGGGACGGCGGAGGCGGCGGGGCGCGCGCTCGTCGCGGCCGCCCTCGCGGAGCACGGCCGCGGCTCGGCGGAGGAGCGCGAGCGCTTCGTGCGGGCGATGCCCGCCCGCTACTTCCTGACCGCCTCGCCGGCGCAGGCGCCGCGCCACTTCCGGCTGCTCCAGCTCGGGCGCGAGGCGACCACCGCGGCGGCGATCCGCCACCACGCGCTGCCCGGCTACTCCGAGCTGGCGCTGACGGCGCGCGATCGCCCGGGGCTCCTCGCCACCATCGCCGGCGTCCTCGCCGCGCACCGCATCGACATCCAGCAGGCGGAGGTGTTCTCGACGCCGGACGACCCGGCGCTCGGCTGGCTCGCCGGGCGGGCGCTCGACGTGTTCGAGGTGTTCGGCCCCGAGGGGTCCACCGTGGAGCCGAACAGGTGGCGGGCTGCGCGCGGAGACCTGGTCCGCGTGCTCTCCGGCGCCGAGCCGCTCGACGCGCTGCTCGCCCGGCGGATCCACCCGTCGGGGATCCCGCAGCGACCGCTGCCGAGCGTGCCGACCAAGATCGTGATCGACAACGAGAGCGCCCGGGCGCAGTCGGTCGTGGACGTCTTCACCGCGGATCGGGTCGGCCTCCTCCACACCGTGGCCCGGACCTTCTTCGATCTCGGAGTGTCCGTGGACCTCGCCCGGATCACGACGGAGGGGCACCGCGCCGCCGACGCCTTCTACGTCCACGTGCCGGGCGGGCGGCAGCTCGAGGGCGCGCTCGCCGACCGCGTGGTGGCCGCCCTCGAGGCGGCGCTGGCGCGCCCCGAGTAGCCGGGCGCCCGGGCGGTCCTCGCTTGCGGGGATCCCGCGGATCGGGCCGGCGCCCGCGCCTCGGGGGGGCGGGCGTGCGCCGCCCGGGACGCTCCGGAAAAGATCCGGGATGGCGCGCCCTTGTCCAGCCAGCCGGCCATGGACACCATGTTCCACGGACGGTCGGGGCAGGGGGAGGGAAGCAGGCTTGGCATGAAGCGCTCCATCCGGATCGGGGTCGTCACCGCCTGGCCCGAGGACGACTGGCACTCGCGGCAGATGCTGTCGGCCCTCGGACGCCGGGCAGAGGCGCTCGCGATCGATCCCGCGGCGCTGTCTGCGAACGTCGCAGGCGGGACGACCGAGACCGCCGCGGCGGGGCGCGCGCTCCTCGACGTGGACGCGTTCGTGCTCGTGCGCGGGCTCGGCCGCGCGGGCGACCCCGACGTGCAGTTCGAGATCTACCGGGCCCTCGAGGGCGGCGGCGCGGTGGTGATGAACCGGATCGAGCCGCTGCTCGCCGCGCAGGACAAGTTCCGGTCCTCGTGGCTCCTGGCGCGCGCGGGGGTCCCCACGCCGGCCGCGGCGGTGGCCCAGTCACCCGAGGACGCCGAGCGCGCCCTCGCGGACCTCGGCGAGGCCGTGATGAAGCCCCTCGCGGGCTCGCTCGGGGAGGGCGTGGTGCGCGTCCGCCCCGACGCCGCCGGGCGTCGCGCGGTGGGCGAGCGCGCCGCGCGCGACGGCGCGCTCTACCTTCAGGAGTACGTGCCCCACCCCGGACGCGACCTCCGCGTCTTCGTGGTCGGGAGAGAGACCCGGGCGGCCATCGTCCGTCACGCACCCCCCGGGGACTGGAGGACGAACGTGGCGGTGGGAGGCCGGGCGGACGCCGCCGACTGTCCGGCGACGGCGAAGGCGGTGGCGGAGGCGGCGGCGGCCGCGCTCGGCCTGGACTACGCGGGGGTCGATCTGGTGCTCGGCCCCGCGGGGCCGACGGTGATCGAGGTGAACGGGAACCCGAGCTGGCGGGGGATCCTGGACGCGACGGGCCTCGACATGGCCGAGGCGATCGCCGACCACGTGCTCGGCCGGGCCCTGCGCCGCCGGCTGAGCAGCGCCCACATTGTGCGTGAACGGACGGGGGCGACACATGGCTGAAGAGAAGAAGAGCGGCAGCAAGGGAGCGATGACGGTCTCCGAGGCCGGTCGCAAGGGGGGCGTGCGGGTCCGTGAGACGCGGGGCCGCAAGTTCTACGAGGAGATCGGCAAGAAGGGCGGCGAGACCGTGAAGGCCGAGCGGGGCCGCAAGTTCTACGAGGAGATCGGCAAGAAGGGCGGCGACACCGTCAAGGCCGAGCGCGGCCCCCGCTTCTACGAGGAGATCGGGAAGAAGGGCGGCGAGACGATCAAGGCCGAGCGGGGTACGCCCTTCTACGAGGAGATCGGCCGGAAGGGCGGCCACAAGGTCCGCGAGCTGATCGAGAAGGGGAAGGCGGGCGCCGAGGAAGAGGGCGGCGCTGGCCACGGTGAGGGCGGCGAGCGGTAGGCGCCGAAGGGGAGGGGGGTCAGATGGCGGATCACGAGGAGAAGGGCACGCGCCGCGTGGAGCCCGAGGAGGGGCGGCGTGGAATGACGGTCTCCGAGGCGGGGCGGAAGGGCGGCATCGCCGTCCGTGACGAGAGGGGGCACGCGTTCTACGAGGAGATCGGGCGGAAGGGTGGGCAGAAGGTCCGCGAGCTCATCGAGCGCGGCAAGAGCCGCGGCTAGCGCGTCGCGGGAGCTTGGGGGCCGGCCGGAAAGCTGCTAGATCCCGCAGGCATGCCGGCCGCGCCCATCGCCGAGATCGACCCGTTGCACCCCCAGCCCCGCGTCGTCGAGCGGGCGGTCTCGGTCCTCTCGTCCGGCGGGCTCCTCGCGTACCCGACCGACTCCTACTACGGACTCGGCTGCGACCTGTTCGACAAGCGGGCGATCGAGCGGATCTACCAGCTCAAGGGGATCCCCCGGTCGCAGGCGCTCTCGTTCATCTGCCAGGACCTGGCGGAGATCTCGCGGTACGCCATCGTGGACAACGCCGCCTACCGGATCCTCCGGCGCAAGGTCCCGGGCGCGTACACGTTCATCCTACCGGCCACCCGCCTCGTCCCCGATCTGGTGCTGCTGCGGCAGAAGACGGTGGGCATCCGCATCCCCGACAGCCCCGTCGCCCTCGAGATCGTCCGCCGGCTCGGGCACCCCGTCATCTCCACCTCGGCGGCGACGCCGGACGGCGAGGTCCTGATCGACGCGAAGGACATCAAGGATCGGCTCGGCCACGGGCTCGACCTGATCCTCGACGGCGGCTATCGGCCCAACGAGCCCTCCTCCGTGATCGACCTCTCCGGCCCGGAGCCGGTGGTGATCCGCGTCGGGAAGGGCGACGTCTCGGATCTCCTCGAGTAGCGGCCGCGAACTGGACGGCCGGCGCCCCGGCGATATCGTCGCCGGGATGTCGCCGCTCGAGCCCGCCCTCGATCTGTTCCTCGCCCACGTCCGGGTCGAGAAGGGGCTCGCCGAGAACAGCGTCGAGGCCTACGGCCGCGACCTCCGCCGGTACGTGGAGCACCTGGACCGGCTCGGGATCCCGGCGTGGGAGCGCGTCTCCCGGGCGGAGATCCAGGCGCACCTCGCCGAGCTGGTCCAGGCAGGCCTGTCGCCCCGCTCGCAGGCGCGGGCGCTCTCGGCGATCCGCTCGCTCCACAAGCTCCTCTTCGCCGAGAAGCTCACGGCGGGGGATCCCTCCGACGAGGTCGAGTCGCCGCGGCCCGGGCGGAAGCTGCCGTCGCTCCTCTCCGTCGAGGAGGTGGAGCGGCTCCTGGCGGCGCCGGACGTGCGCCGACCGGCCGGGCTGCGCGACCGGGCGATGCTCGAGGTGCTCTACGCCACCGGGCTGCGGGTCTCGGAGCTCGTCTCGCTCGAGCTCAACGACGTGAACCTAGAGACCCGCGTCCTGCTCGCCCGCGGGAAAGGGAACAAGGAGCGGCTCGTGCCGGTGGGCGCGCCCGCCGCCGAGGCGACCCGGGCCTACCTGGCGTACGCGCGGGAGCGGCTGCTCAGGGGGCGGCGCTCGAAGGATCTCTTCGTCACGCCGCGCGGCGCGCGGCTCACGCGCCAGGGGTTCGCGAAGCTCCTCGACCGTTACGCCCGGCAGGCGGGGATCCGCAGGAAGATCTCCCCCCACAAGCTCCGGCACTCGTTCGCCACCCACCTCCTCGCCGGAGGGGCGGATCTGCGCGCGGTCCAGGAGATGCTCGGCCACGCCGACGTCTCGACCACGCAGATCTACACCCACGTGGACCGGACCCACGCCCGGCGCTTGCACGAACGGTTCCACCCGCGCGCGTGACGGCCGCCCCGGACGGCCAGGGCGGAAACCCGAGCCGCCGCGTGTTCTTAGCGGAGGTCGGCGCGGAGGGGCGAGCCGCCGGGCGGGCGCCGACCGCGTTGACCGACCGCCCCCGCGCTGCTAAAGAACCGCTTTCTCTTTCGAGGCTTACGTGTTCGGTCCGGACGTTCTCCTACGCGCCGTGGCGCTCCTCATTCCGATGATCCTGTCGCTCAGCGTCCACGAGTTCGCGCACGCGTGGAGCGCCTCGAGGCTCGGGGACGACACGGCCGAGCGGATGGGCCGCCTCACGCTGAACCCGGTCCCGCACATCGACCCGTTCGGCACGATCCTCCTGCCGCTCGTCGCCATGATGAGCCCGGGGGTGCCCTTCTTCGGTTGGGCGAAGCCCGTCCCGGTGGACCCGTCGCGCTTCCGGCGCGGCGTGAACATGGCCGCGGGCATGGCCCTCACCGCGCTCGCGGGGCCGCTCTCGAACCTCCTGCTCGCGATCGTCTGCGTCGTGCTGTACGGGCTCGGGGCCCGCTACCACCTCCTCGAGGCGCAGCCCGCGGTCGTGTTCCTGCTCGACCGGATGATCTCGCTCAACATCGTCCTCGCGATCTTCAACCTGATCCCGATCCCGCCGCTCGACGGGAGCCGGGTCATCGACTGGCTGGTGCCGTACCGCCACCGGGCGGCGTGGGAGACGATCACCCGGTTCGCTCCCTTCCTCCTCATCGCGGTCTTCATCTTCGCCCCGTACGTCCTCGCGGGGCCGGTGTCGGCCATGAACTCGCTGCTCGACCGGCTCCTCCTCGCCGTCGCCGGCCGCGCCTAGAAGTCCTCATGACCCAGCCCAAGCGTCCCGTCGTCGTCAGCGGCATGCGGCCCACCGGCCGCCTCCACATCGGCCACCTCCACGGCGCCCTCGCGAACTGGGTGAAGCTCCAGGACGAGGCCGACTGCTACTTCTTCAGCGCCGACTGGCACGCGCTGACGACGAACTACCACGCGACCGGGATCATCAAGCAGGCCGAGCGGGAGATGTTCGTCGACTTCATCGCGGCGGGCATCGACCCCGAGAAGGCGACGCTGTTCGTGCAGAGCCAGGTGAGGGAGCACGCGGAGCTGTACCTGCTCCTCGGCATGATCACGCCGCTCGGCTGGCTCGAGCGGTCGCCGACGTACAAGGAGATGCGGGAGAACATCACGGACCGCGATCTCGCCCTGTACGGCTTCCTCGGCTACCCGGTCCTCATGACCGCGGACATCATCCTCTACAAGGCGGCCCGGGTGCCGGTCGGCGTCGATCAGGTCCCGCACCTCGAGCTGTCCCGCGAGATCGTCCGGAAGTTCAACTCGCACTACGGCGAGGTCTTCCCCGAGCCGCAGCCGCTGCTCACCGCGGCGCCCAAGATCCTGGGCACCGACGGCCGGAAGATGTCGAAGAGCTACGGGAACACCGTCGACCTCGGCGAGAGCGCCGAGTCCACCCGCAAGAAGATCATGGGCGCGGTCACCGACCCCGCGCGGATGCGGCGCCAGGACCCGGGCCACCCGGACGTCTGCGGGATCTTCTACCTGCACAAGGTGACGAGCGACGCCGAGACGGTGGCCTGGGTGGACCAGAGCTGCCGGACCGCGGCGATCGGCTGCGTGGACTGCAAGAAGAAGGTGCTCGAGCGGCTGCTGCCGGCGCAGGAGCGCATGCGCGAGCGGCGGGAGGCGCTCCTCGCGCGCCCGAAGGACCTCGACGACCTGGTCCAGCTCGGGACCGGGAAGGCGCGCGCCGCGGCGGCGCGCACGATGGAAGAGGTGCGGAAGGCCATGAAGCTGGCGTAGGACCCAGGGGGCTGTCCGAAGGGATGTCCAGGGACACCGAGACGGGCGCCGGGACGGAGGCGGACGCCGAGGCCGCGCGCGCCGCCGCGGACGCGTTCCGCGTCACGCTGCCGCCGCTCAAGGCCGGCGAGCCGCCGTTCGAGGGTCCCCTCGACCTGATCCTGCACCTCGTGAAGGAGCACGAGGTCGACCTCTTCGACATCCCCATCGCGCGGATCACCGAGAGCTACCTCCAGACGCTCGAGGCGATGCGCGAGCTGGACATCGACGTCGCCGGCGAGTTCCTGCACATGGCGGCGCAGCTCGTGCTCATGAAGAGCAAGCTGCTCCTGCCGCGCACGGAGGTCGCCGAGGACGCGCCGAGCGCCGAGGACGAGGGGGAGGATCCGCGCGCGGAGCTCGTGAAGCGGCTCCTCGAGTACCAGAAGTACAAGGCCGCGGGCGAGGAGCTCGGCGGTCGGGACATCCTCGATCGCACGGTCTTCGCCCGGCGCGCCCGCGCCGAGCGGCCGGCCCTGCCGGAGGGGCCCGAGGGGCTCGCGGACGTCTCGGTGTTCAAGCTCATCGAGGCGCTCGACCGGTCCCTCGCGCACGCGAAGCCCGAGCACACCCACGAGGTGGTCACCGACCGCCTCACCATCAGCGACGCGATCGCGCGGGTGGCCGACGTGCTGCGCCTGCAGCGCCGGGCGACGTTCGAGGAGCTGCTCACCGGACCGCCGGAGCGGCGGAACACCAAGGCGAACGTGATCGCCACCTTCCTCGCCATCCTCGAGATGGCGAAGCTCAAGCTCATTCGCATCTACCAGGCCGCGCTCGACGAGGCCGGACCGGGGGCGGAGATCATCGTCGAGGCGAAGGAAACGCTCGGCGACGACGTGCCCACGGAGCAGGAGGAATATCGATGACGGCGGATCCCACGGAACAGCGGGAGGCCGCGGAGGAGGCCGTCTCCGGGGACGTCGCGCCTGCGGCGAGCGGCGCGGTCGCCGCGGCGGAGGCGAACGGCGTCGTCGCGGCGGAGGCGGCGAGCGCGTCCGAGCCGCCCGTGCCGTCCGACGCACCAGACGCACCAGACGCACCCGACGCGCCGTTCGAGGCGTCCGTCCAGGACCACGAGGCGGCCGCGCCCGCGCCCCCGGCGGCGCCCTCGGTGTCGGCGGAGGAGTTGCAGGCGCTCCAGGCCGCCGAGGAGGCCAAGGCCGGCGATCCGTCGCTCGACGAGGTGGAGTCCGCCGACATCGACGTCGCCGAGGAGAAGGAGCAGCCGTTCGAGAAGCTCGCCGCGGCGGCGAAGCGGCTGTCCGCGGACCGCGTCCGGACCGTCGTCGAGACGCTCCTCTTCCTGGCGGAGAAGCCGCTCACGGTCGAGGAGATCCGGCTCGCGTCCGGCGTGGACGTCGAGCGGATCGCGAAGGCGCTCGACCGGCTCTCCGGCCACTACCGCGAGGGGCCGTGCGGGATCGTGCTCCACGAGGTCGCGGGCGGCTGGCAGCTCCGGACCTCGCCGGACAACTCGGACTTCGCGCGGCGCTTCCTCAAGGTGAAGCCGCAGCGGCTCACCCGCGCGGCGCTCGAGACGCTGGCGATCATCGCCTACCGGCAGCCGGTCACGCGCCCCGAGATCGAGGACATCCGCGGCGTGGACTGCGGCGCGGTGGTGAAGGCGCTCCTCGAGCGCAAGCTGATCAAGATCCTCGGCAAGAAGGAGGAGCCGGGCCGGCCCATGCTGTACGGCACCACCCGCGAGTTCCTCGAGTTCTTCGCGCTGAAGGACCTCGCCTCGCTCCCGACCCTGCGCGAGTTCCACGAGCTGTCGCAGGAGAACCGCTCCATCGTCGAGAAGGACGCGCCGCAGGAGGAGGCCCCGTCGGGCATCGAAGGGATCGTCGCGGACCTGGAGGACCCGGCGCTCCGCGCCGAGCTCGAGGCGAAGCGCGCCGAGGCCGACGCGGCCCTCGAGGAGCTCGAGCGGGCCATCGTCGCCGCGGACGAGAAGACCCGCGCGGCCCGGACCGCGCTCGGGGACGGCAAGCAGGAGCCGGACGCTGCCGCGTCCGCAGCCGACGCCGTGCCCGCAGCCGACGCCGTGCCCGCAGCCGACGCCGTGCCCGCAGCCGACGCCGTACCCGCAGCCGACGCCGTACCCGCAGCCGACGCCGTACCCGTAGCCGATGCCGCGCCCGACCCCGAGCGCCCGTCGGGCGAGGGGGAATAGGGATGGCAGAGCAGCGGCTCCAGAAGTTCCTCGCCGGCGCCGGCGTCACCTCCCGCCGCAAGGCGGAGGAGCTGATCCTCGCCGGGCGCGTCACCGTCAACCAGCAGCGGGTCACGACGCTCGGGACCAAGATCGATCCGGACCGGGATCTCGTGACGGTGGACGGCGCGCTCGTCTCGGCCCCCGAGGAGCGCGCCTACTACCTCCTCTACAAGCCTTCCGGCTGCGTCACGACGGCGGCGGACCCCGAGGGGCGCCCGACGGCGCTCCAGTACCTCCGCGACGTCCGGGCGCGCGTCTTCCCGGTGGGCCGGCTCGACTACGACGCCGAGGGCGCGCTGCTGCTCACGGACGACGGCGAGCTCGCGAACCGGCTCGCGCACCCGCGCTACGGACATCGCCGCGTCTACCTGGTGAAGGTGAAGGGCGATCCGGCGGCCGAGGCGCTCGAGCGGATGAAGTCGGGCGTGCGGCTCGAGGACGGGCCGGCGCGCGCGCTCGAGGTCTCGGTGCACGAGCACGCGGAGAAGAACGTCTGGATCAGGGTCGTGGTCGGGGAGGGGCGGTTCCACCTCGTGAAGCGGCTGTGCGAGGCGGTCGGCCTCCAGGTCCAGCGCCTCTTCCGGCCCGAGTTCGGGGGCATCACCGTGGACGGGCTCCGGCCCGGGACGTTCCGCGCCCTCACCGCCGGCGAGGTGCACGCCCTCCGGCAGCGCGTCGGCCTCGCGAGCGGCACCGCGGTTCCCGGCCCCGCCGCGGCGATGCTGCCGAAGGCGGCGCGCCGGCACGGGCACGGGCCGCCTCCGCCTCCCACGCCGAGGCCGGCGGGCGGCGGACGCGAGGTCGCGGGAGACGACCGGGGCTCCCCGGGAGGCGGCCGCGAGGAGCGACCCCGCCCGCGCGCGGGGTCGCGGCCGG
>NZ_JALCZA010000065.1 GCF_022690765.1 Anaeromyxobacter oryzisoli
CGCGCGGCGTCGCCGCTGGCGAGCGTGGGTCGCGGGCGCGGCGGGGCTCGTCGCGGGCCTCGGCGTCCTCGCCGCCGGCTTCCGCCCGGAGCGCCCCGCGGTGGCGCCGCCGGGCGCGGCGCCCATGGTGGATCGCGCGCCGGCTCCGGCGACCGGGACCGGCACGCTGCGCGTGCAGGCGCGCACCCCCGCGATCCTCGTCCTCGACGGCGTTCCCCTCGTGCCCCGGCTCGGCGCGGGCGAGACGCGCCAGGTGACCCTCGGCGCCGGCGAGCACCGGCTCGAGCTCCGGACGGAGGACGGCCACCGGACCCGCGCGACCGTGCAGATCCAGCCCGGCGAGGTCTCGGAGCTGCTCGGGGTCGAGCTGGAATAGGAGCGGAGCCGGCCGGCCACGGCCGCGCCCACGAGCCGGCCTCCGGCCGAGACCGGGCGCTACGCGCGGAGCGCCGTCTCGAGGGCGCCGAGCAGCTCGTCGCCGGACGCGGGGGGAGCCTCGGCCAGATCGGCGGCGAGGACCGCCACCGTCTCGACGTCGAGGCGGATCCGCTCCCAGTCCTCGGCGGGCACGGACAGGAAGGCGTCCACGACCGCCGGGTCGAACTGCGTCCCCCGGCAGCGGAGGATCTCCTCGCGCGCCTCCTGGAACGGCCTCGACCTGCGGTACGGGCGGTCGCTCGTGATCGCGTCGAGCGTGTCCACCACGTGGAAGATGCGCGCCCCGACGACGATCTCCTCCGCCGCGAGGCCGGCCGGGTAGCCGCTCCCGTCCCACTTCTCCTGGTGCTGGAGCACGATCGAGGACGCCGGCCGCAGGTAGTCCACCCGCTGGAGGAGCGCCCACCCGAGCTCGGGGTGGCGCTTCATCTCGATCCACTCGTCGGCCGTGAGCGGCCCCGGCTTGAGGAGCACGCGGTCGCGGACGCCGATCTTGCCGATGTCGTGCAGCAGCGCGCCGTGCTCGATGACGGTGACCTCCGGCTCGCGGATCCCGAGCTGGGCCGCGAGCCGCCGCGCGAAGAGCGACACGCGTCGCGAGTGCCACTGCGTCTCCGCGTCCCGGTAGTCGAGCGCGGCGATGAGCCCCTCGAGCAGCGCCTGGGTCCGGTGGCGGACCATCTCCTCGAGCCGGAGGTTGATCTCGCGGAGCTGGCCGTTCTGGCGCTGGACCTCGGCGGTGAGGCGCTCGTTCTCGTACCGGAGCCGCGCGGCCTCCGCGGCCTGGTTCACCGTCGCGAGGAACTCCTGCTGGTGCCAGGGCTTGGAGATGATCCGGAAGACCTCGCCGGCGTTCACCGCCTGGAGCGCCACCCGGAAGTCCTCCGCGGCGGTGCACAGGATCCGGACCGCGCCGGGGAAGCGCGCCCGCGCCGCCTTGAGGAACGTGATGCCGTCCATCCCCGGCATCATGTAGTCGGAGATGATCACCACCGGCGCGTCCGAGTCGATGGCGTGGAGCGCGTCGTCCGGGGAGAGGTAGCAGCGCGGCTCGAAGCCGGCGGCCTCCAGGATCCGGGAGAGCGCCTTCAGGATGAGCTCGTCGTCGTCGACGATCAGCACCCGGTCGGCGGACATGGCGGGAGTAGAGCAGGCGGTCGCGGCGGGTGCAAGGCGAGGATCCATCGGCCGCCGGATCTAAGGCGGCGGCGCGCGGATCGCACCGGGACCGGAGGGGGCGGAGGCACCGGATCGGGGTCGGGGTCGGGGTCGGGGTCGAGGTCGAGGTCGGGGTCGAGGTCGGGGTCGGGGTCGGGGTCGAGGTCGGGGTCGGGGTCGGGGTCGGGGTCGGGGTCGGGGTCGGGGTCGGGGTCGGGGTCGGGGTCGGGGTCGGGGTCGGGGTCGGGGTCGAGTCGGGGTCGGGGTCGAGGTCGGGGTCGGGGTCGGGGTCGGGGTCGAGGTCGAGGTCGAGGGGGCGCGAACGGCTGGATGGAGATCGCACGCTCGCGCCACGCCTCCGGCGTGTCACTGCGCGTGCCGCGCTCGACGGCCGCCGTTCGCTCGCGGGACCGGGCTCACGTCGCGGGTCGGACCTGCGCGGCTCCTTGCCTTTCTTCGAAAGGAGCCGCGCATGTCCTCCAACCACCGCGTCGATGACTCCAAGGTTCCGTCTTCCTCTCCTGCTCGTTCCCCCGTCCTCCCTCATCACAAGCTCATCGCCTACGGGGTCGCCCGGGACTTCTTGCTCGCGGTGATCCGCTGCGCGATTCGGGATCCGAAGCTCCGGGACGAGGCGCTCCGCTCGGCGAAGTCGGCGTGCCTGAACACCGCCGAGGGCGCGGGCCGAGTGAGCCGCGCGGACAAGGCACGCGCGTTCGGCATCGCCCGCGCCGAGGCGGTCGAGGCGGCCGCTGCCGTCGAGATCGCGGCCCTGTGCGGAGATGCGCCGGCGAGCGCGGCGCAGGAGGTCGCCCGGATCGCGGACCGCCTGGTCGCGCTGCTCACCGGACTGGTGCGGTAGGGCGTGCCCGGTCTCCGTCACCGCGGCGCCGCCTCCAGGACGCAGACCCGGCTCGACCGGAGAGGGGTAGCACATGCACCGGCGCCGCAGTGCGGCGTCCCCCGCGGAATGCACGAGCTCGATCCCCGGGGCTCGCCGAGCGCGACCAGGGGCCGGATGCCGAAGACGAAGGGCCAGGGGTACGGGAAGGAGGAATACGGATGACAGCAGGGATGACGGTGCGGGGTCGCAGTCGGGTCTCGGGGTTGAGGGTCGAGGGCGGGGAGGCGGATCGCGAACGGCTGGACGGAGATCGCACGCTCGCGCATCGCCTTCGGCGTGTCACCGCCCGTGCGCTCGTGGTTGAATCGGCCTCCATGGAGCATCTCATGCCGGGAACGATCGGGATCGTGGGTGGGCTCGGGCCCGAGGGCACGGTCCACTACTACAGGAAGCTCACGCGGCAGTTGTCGTCGATCCCCCTCGAGGTCGGGAGACCGGGCGTCGTCGTCGATCACGTCTGGATGGAGCGCTTCGCGGCGCTGCTCCGGGCCGGAGCCAGGGACGACATCGTGTCGCTCCTCTCGGCGTCGGTCGGGCGACTGCGCGGCGCGGGCGCCGACCTCGCGATGATCGCGGCCGTGACCCCGCACAAGTTCCTCGCCAAGATCCGGGAGGCGTCCCCGATCCCCCTCATCGACATCGTCGAGGCGACGCGAGACGAGATCGTGTCGGCCGGCCATCGGACCGTCGGACTCCTCGGCACGAGGGCCACCCTCACCGAGGCGTTCTTCCGGGGCGGCCTCGAGGCCGCGGGGATCGGCGTCGAGGTGCCGGACGCGAAGGGGATCGCCTATCTCGACGACCTCATCTTCGGCCCCCTCGCGTCCGGGTCGAAGACGGAGGCGATGACGGCCGAGGTGCGCGCGATCGTGTCCGATATGGCCTCGCGGGCCAGGCTCGACGCCCTCGTTGTCGCGTGTACGGATCTGATGGATCTGGTCACGCCGGCGATCCCGCTCATCGATCCCATCGACTGCCACGTCCGGCTCGCGATCGCCGCGGTGCGCCGGGCCGGCGGGCGGTGACGAACCCGGCGCGTCGATCCACGGGAAACCAGGCTGCGAAGAAGACGACCGCGCCCGTGACGCGGGCCCCGCGCAGCAGGACGCAGCAGGAGTCGGGCCCCGATCGACACGCGAACCCGAACCCGAACCCGAACCCGAACCCGAACCCGAACCCGAACCCGAACCCGAACCCGAACCCGAACGCGAACCCGAACCCGAACGCGAACCCGCTCTCCGTGCCCGTGACCCCTGTTCCAGGTCCCCTGGCCCGTGGCGCGTGCCCCGCGCCCGAGGAAGGACCCGGGGGCGGGGGACCACGGGACAAGGGATCCGGGGCCGGGGGCCCAGGCAGGGATCCACGGGTTCGCGTGCGCGTTCGAGGGCGCAGCCCCAAGCCGTCACGCGGGGTGGAGGGACCCCGCCGCAGGCGGGGGGAGGGGCGCAGCCCCTCCGCGCGGGGACCGCGAGCGGATCCCCCGCGAAGCGGGGGTCGCGAGCGGTCACGGGCCCCGCGCAGCAGGGCTGGGGCCCCGACGAGCTCTGCTCGGCGGGGCGGGGGCGCAGCCCCCGTTTCAAAAGCTCTGCAAAAACTCCTCGTTCGTGTCGAACTCGGAGAGCTTCTTGAGGAGCCGCTCCATCGCCTCGACCGGCTTCAGGGAGGCGAGGGCGCCGCGGAGGCGGCGGACCTTCTCGATCTCCTTCGGCCCGAAGAGCTTCTCCTCCTTGCGGGTGCCGGAGGCGCCGATGTCGATGGCCGGGAAGATCCGGCGCTCGGCGAGCTGCCGCGACAGCACCACCTCCATGTTGCCGGTGCCCTTGAACTCCTCGAAGATCACCTCGTCCATCCGCGAGCCCGTGTCGATGAGGGCGGTCGCGATGATGGTGAGCGAGCCGCCCTCCTCCGCCTTGCGGGCGGAGCCGAACAGCCGCTTCGGCCGCTCGAGGGCGCGGGAGTCCACGCCGCCGGTGAGCGTGCGGCCGGAGGACTCGACCTCCTTGTTGTAGGCGCGGGAGAGGCGGGTGATCGAGTCGAGCAGGATCACCACGTCCTTGCCGGCCTCGACGAGCCGCTTCGAGCGCTCGAGGACCATCTCGGCGACGTGGATGTGCTCCTCGGTGGGGCGGTCGTTGGAGGAGCCGATGACCTCCCCCTTGATGTTCCGCTTCATGTCCGTGACCTCCTCCGGCCGCTCGTCCACGAGCAGCACGGTGAGGTGCACGTCCGGGCGGTTCGCCGTGATGGCCTGGGCGATCCGCTGCAGCATGATGGTCTTGCCCGCCTTCGGCGGCGAGGTGATGAGGCCGCGCGCGCCGAGGCCGATCGGCGAGATCAGGTCGAGGACCCGCCCGATCATCTCGTCGGGGCGCGTCTGCATCACGAGCCGCTCGGTGGGATCCGTCGCGGTGAGGTTGTGGAAGTTCGTCCGCCGCGCGACCGCCACCGGGTCCGTCCCCTCGACCGTGTCGAGGCGGGTGAGGACGCGCTTCATGTTGCGCACCACCGCGAGCCCCTTCACGGCGACGCCCGGCTGGAGGTGGTTGCGGTCCACCATCCACCGCGGCACCTCGACGTCGAACGGCTGGGGCAGGTAGCTCCGCTTCGGATCGCGCAGGTACCCGTTCCCCTTGCCCTCGAACTGCAGGACGCCCTCGACCTCCTCGGTCGCCTCCGGCTGCGGCGCCGCGCCGGGCTGGCCCTGCTGCGCGGGTGCGCCGTTCATCCCCGGCGCGGACCCGGGCTGTCCGCCCGGTCCGGCGAGTCCGGGGGCGCCCCCGCCGCCCGGCTGACCGCCGCGCCCGCGGCGCCCGCGACGGCGACGCCGCCGCCGGCCTGCGCCCTGCCCCGGCGCACCACCCGCCTGGCCGTTCTGGCCCTGCGCTTCGGCGCCGTCCGGCGCGCTGCCCTGCGCCGGGGGATTCTGCGGGGCCCCACCCTCACCCGGGGTCGGGGTCTGCTCATTCTCGCTCATGCTGTCGTTGCTCCGGCCGCGGCGGTCGGTTGATCGGCCCCCTGCGGTCCTTCTGTCGCTGGATCGGCGCTGCGTCCGCGGAGACGGATTTGGTTGGTCCGCGAACCGCCTGCCCCCCGGACCCGTCACTGGCGCGCCGCGCGTCCTATCGCGCGGCTTTCACTTCGTGGCTGCCAGGAGCCGGTCGACCGAGGGTCGGCCTCCCCGCCGCTGAAACCTACTTCGCTCGCGGAGGGGAGACAACCGAATCCATAGCAAAAAAGCTCGGGGAGCGGAAGCCTCGCGGTTGCTCGAACGGGGCCGCTCCTCCGTGGTCAGGGGGAGGTCACCGGGAACCAGTCCACGGGGAGGGCGATCACCGGCCCCAGCTCGCGCAGCACGGCGAGGGTGGACAGCTCGGGGAGCGCCGCGACGACGCGCGCGAGCGGGTGCTCGTCCACCGCCCGGGCGACGAGGCCCGTGGCGGCCTGCGCGAGCACCCCGCGCTCGCCGTCGTCGGTCCGGAGCTCCACCCACTCGCGCGCGCGGAGCCCGGCCCGCTCCCGCGCGAGGGCGATGGCGTCCTGGAGCGAGCCCATCCCGTCCACGAGCCGCCGCTCGAGCGCCTGCCGCCCCGTCCAGACGCGGCCGCTCGCCACCGGCTCGACCTCCGCGCGGGAGAGCTTCCGGCCGGTCGCCACGCGGTCGAGGAAGATCTCGTAGAACGCCTGGATCTGCCGCTCGAGGACGGCGCGCTCGGAGGCGCTCCAGGGGCGCGCGAGGGAGGTGATCTCGGCGTTCTCGCCCCGGGCGAACGCGGCGCGGTGGATGGAGAGCTTCCCGAGGAGCCCGGAGAGGTCCGGCTTGGCCGCGAACACGCCGATGGAGCCGGTGAGCGTGGAGGGCTCGGCGAGGATCGTCTCCGCGCCCACCGCCACGAGGTAGCCGCCGCTCGCCGCGAGGTCTCCGAGCGACGCCACCACCGGCTTCCCCTTCTGCCGGGCCCGGATCACCTCGCGCCAGATCAGATCCGACGCGAGCCCGTCGCCGCCGGGCGAGTCGATCCGGAGCACGATCGCCTTGACGCGCCCGTCCTCGGCCGCCCGGGCGATGGCCCTGGAGACGGTCTCGGCGCCGGCGATCGTGTCGCGGCCGAGCGGGTCGCGGCTCTTCCCCGGCGCGATGATCCCCTCGACCCGGATCACCTGCACGACCGGCGGCAGCCCCCAGCGCTGCGCGGTGCGCTCGGGCTCGGGGCGATACCGCCCGCCGGCCTCGAGCGAGCGCCCCGCGAGGCGGCGGAGGAAGCCCTCGAGCTCGTCCGGCCAGAGCACCGCGTCGAGGAGCCCGGCGTCGCGGGCCTCCTCCGAGGTGAACAGCCCCTGATCGACGAGCGCCCGGACGCGCTCGGGGGCGAGCCGCCGCGCCGCGCCCACGTCGGCGACGATCCGGCCGAACACGTCGTCGAGCACCGCGTTCGTCGCCTCGCGCGCCTCGGGGGAGGGCTCGGTCCGGACGAGGGGCTCGGTCGCGCTCTTGTACGCGCCGGCCTTCACCACCTCGAAGGTGACGCCGAGCCGCGCGAGCGCGTCCTTGAGGTAGAGCTGCGAGGTGCCGATGCCGTTCACGAAGAGCGGCGCGCCGGGGGGCGCCACGATCGCGGTGGCCGCCGTCGCGAGCCAGTACGCGCGCGTGCCGCCGCCGGTGACGTACGCGACGACCGGCTTGCGGGCGGCGATGGACGCGATCGCGCGCCGCAGCTCCTCGGTCCGTCCGGCGCCGACCGGCAGGTCGTCGATCCGGAGGACGATGGCCCCCACGTCGGCGTCGTCGCGCGCCAGCTCGAGCCGGCGGAGCAGGTCGCCGTAGGGATCCCGCGGCTCGAGGTCGAAGAAGAGCGTCCGGCGGCGCGCGAGCTCGTCGTCCACGTCCACCGTCGCCGCCCGCGCGTCGGAGGGCGCGGCGCGGTACCGCTCCGAGGAGAGGCGCAGGCCCGCGAGCCAGCCCCGCTGGCCGCCCACGGCGCTCCCCCCGGTGACGACGCCCGAGTGCGGGCCGTTCCAGGCCACCGCGAGGAGCCCGGTCACGTCGCCCGCCGGCCCCGGCTGCGTCCGGAGCGGGACCTGGACCTGGATCCCGAGCGCGAGCCCGACGGGCGTCTCGGCGGCGGCCCCCAGCGCGACGTGGGTCGCGCGGAAGTCGTCGCTCAGGCTGTCGTCGGCGAGGAGGTCCGCCGAGAGCGTCAGGCCGTCGTCCCAGAGCCGGGTCGCGACGCCGAGGTCGTAGCGGACCGGGACGCCCGGGCCGGCGTCGCGGTCGAGCATCGCCGCGCCGATCGAGAGCCAGCGGGTCGGGCGCACCGTCAGCCCGAGATCCCACCCGCCGAGCCGCTCGACCGCGGGATCCGGCGACGAGAGCCAGGTCCAGGCGACGCCCGCCGAGACCGCCCGGCCGTCGCCGAGGCCCAGCCCGAGGCGGGTCCGACGGTAGCGCCGCGCGGGGGCGCCGGGCCGCATCCACTCCAGGGAGAGGCCGACGCCGAGCGGACCGAGCCGGCCCGCGCCGTAGAGCCCGTCGGCGGCGGCGTCGGGGGTGACGTCGCCCTCGTGGAAGTACTGGAGCGCGAGGCCGTCCACGAACCCGGGCGCCGCCGGGGTGCTCGAGAGCCCGGCCGGGTCCTCCGCGGCGGCGACCCCGAAGGCCGGGACGGCGATGCCGGCGGGGATCCCGGCGGCGCGCTGCGTGGCGCTCCAGACCTGCGCGCGGGCCACGGGCGCGGCGAGGAGGATGGCCGCGGCGGCCGCCGCGTTCACGAAGCGTGTCGTCATGTCGCGAGGCTCCCGCGGGGATTCTAGCGGGAGACGGCCCGTCGCGGGCGAGACCGGGCGGGTCGACTACGTTTCACTCCTCGTTGCCCGCGTCCTCGACGACGCGGAGGTGCGCCTCGTCGAGCGGGGCGACGTCACCGCCGCGGTGCGCGCGGAACACCTCGAGGAGCTGCTCCTTGTGCGGTCGCACCTTCCCGAGCGGGCACCGCTCCCAGTCCTTGCGCGGCTCGTCGCAGTACCCGAGGCGCCGGTCGCCGCACTTCGGCTGGAGGTACGCGCCGAGCTCCGGGATCGCCTTCGCCACCTCGCGCCGCATGAGCGCGACGAGGTGCCGGATCTCCCACTGCGCGCGCCAGCACAGCCGGAGATCGGCGATGTGCAGGAGCTCCGCGAAGTTCACCATGATCTGGAAGTTGGTCGGGGTCGCGTTCGGCAGGACGAAGCGGGCGTCCTCCGCCGGGATCCCCTTCGCGAGCGCGTCCTCGTAGACCCGCGTGATCTCCCGCATGAGCCGGTCGTACTCCGCGGCCATGCCGGGCACCTTCGCCCAGGACCTCGGCATCACGTAGTCGAGCCGCTCCTCCTTGTACTTCACGTAGCGCTGCGACTGCTGCTCGAAGGAGATGCCGATCCGGTGCCGGACGAGCTGGTGCGAGAGCGCGCGCGACACCCCCGAGACCCCGAACCAGAAGACCACCTGCTCGAGGGGGGAGGCGTGGCCGGTCTTCAGCCGCTCGGCGACGAACTCGCGGATCGCCTCCGGGGTGATCCGGCCGGCGCGGATCTCGCCCCACACCTCGGCCGGCGTCTTCGGCGTGTAGCAGGTCCGGTAGGCTCCGTAGAGCTTCTGGAGCGGGTCGCGGGCGTGGTCGATCAGGGTGACTTCGAGCGGCATGGAGGGCTCCGAGGCGCATCTCATACTACGCCGGGCCGCCGCGCGCCGTGCCCGTCGTCGGCGGGCGTGTTACTGAGGACGCCATGCCCGACGCCAAGCCCGCCTCCGCCTCGCACGTCGAGGTGACCCACCTCGTGATGCCGAGCGACGCCAACGTCCACGGGACCGCGTTCGGCGGGATGGTGATGCAGTGGACCGACCTCGCGGCGGGCATGGCCGCGATGCGCCACTCCCGCCTGCCGGTGGTGACCGCGTCGATCGACCGGCTGTCGTTCCTCGCCCCCATCCGCATCGGGCAGATGGTCATCCTGACCGCGCAGGTGAACGCGGTGTTCGGGACGTCGATGGAGGTCGGCGTGGACGTCGTGACCGAGGACCCGCTCACGGGCGAGCGGCGGACGTGCTGCGACGCGTTCCTCACCTTCATCGCCATCGGACCGGACGGGCGGCCCACCCGGGTGCCGCGGCTCGCCGTGACCACCGACGAGGAGCGCCGGCGTGAGGAGGAGGCGAAGGCCCGCCGGGAGGCGCGGCGCGCGGAGCGGGGCCCGGGCGGCTGCCGCGAGCGCGGGTCCCGCGCGACGGGGACGAGCACTCGTTTTCCTTGAGCGACCGGAGGGCGCGCGCCATAGTGCCGGCGCTCTTCCGGGCGCCCGGTGCGCCCGACCTCCGAGGAGGCCCCTCCGTGCGCCGCTTTCTGCTCGCCGCGTCCGTCGCGATCTCGGCCCTCGCCCTCGCTTCCTGCCGGACGGCGCCGGTCAAGGCGGATCGCGACGCGCCGCTGCCGCCCGTCGACCCGACCGCGCTCGATCGCTCGACGTCGCCCTGCGAGGACTTCTACCAGTTCGCCTGCGGCGGCTGGAGCGTCCGGGCCCGGATCCCGCCCGATCGCGCCTCGTGGAGCCGGGGGTTCGCGGAGCTCTCCGAGCGGAACGCGCGCCAGCTCCGGCGGATCCTGGACGCGGCCGCCGGCGGGAAGGGCGGCGGGAAGGGGACCGGGAAGGGCGGCGGCCAGGAGCGGTTCGCGAAGAAGGTCGGCGACTACTGGGCGTCCTGCATGGACGAGGCCTCCGTCGAGGCGCGCGGGCTCGCCGACCTGCAGGGCGAGTGGGCCCGCATCGACGCGATCCAGGACCGGAGCGTCCTCGCCGACGAGGTCGCGCGGCTCGAGGCGGCGGGGCTCGACGTCCCCCTGAACCTCGGCGCCGGCCAGGACGCGCGGGACGCGACGAAGGTGATCCTGCTCGTCTACCAGGGCGGGCTCACGCTGCCGGATCGCGACTACTACCTCGCCGACGACGCCCGGAACGTGGAGATCCGCCAGCGCTACGCCGAGCACCTCCGGAAGATGTTCGCCCTGGCCGGGCTGCCGTCCGCGGACGTCGAGGCGAACGCCAACGCGGTTGCCCAGGTCGAGCGGGCGCTCGCCGAGACGCACTGGACGCGCACCGAGATGCGCGAGCCGGCGCGGCTCTACAACCGCGTGGATCGCGCAGGCCTCGCGCGGCTCGCGCCGGCGTTCCCGTGGGCGCGCCTGTTCGACGGGCTCGGCCGCGCGGATCTCGACGCGGTGAGCGTCAGCACGCCGCGCTTCGTCGAGAAGGTCGGCGCGATGTTCGAGTCCACCCCGCTCGAGAGCTGGAAGGCCTACCTGCGCTGGCGGCTCCTCATCACCATGGCGCGGGAGCGGGCGCTGCCGCGCGCCTTCGTGGAGGAGAACTTCCGGTTCCAGAGCGCGTCCTTCACCGGGGCGAAGGCGCTCCGGCCGCGGTGGAAGCTGTGCGTGGACGCGACGGACCGGGCGATCGGGTTCGCGCTGGGCGAGCTCTACGTGCAGCGCCACTTCGGCCCGGACGGCAAGCAGCGGACCACGCGGCTGGTGACCGAGATCGAGCGGGCGATGGAGGCCGACCTGGGCGGCGTCCCCTGGATGGACGCGGAGACGCGGGCGCGGGCGCTCGAGAAGCTCGCCAAGGTGGCGAACAAGATCGGCTACCCCGACCGGGAGCGCGACTACTCGTCGATGACGGTGAAGCGGGAGTCGTACTTCCGGAACGTGCTCTCGGCGGGGCGGTTCGAGACGACGCGCCAGCTCTCGAAGGTGGGCAAGCCCCTCGACCGGACCGAGTGGCTGATGAGCCCGCCCACGGTGAACGCCTACTACGATCCGTCCATGAACGAGATGGCGTTCCCCGCCGGGATCCTCCAGCCGCCGTTCTTCAACAAGGCGGCCCCCGAGGCGGTGAACTACGGCGCCATCGGGATGGTCGTCGGGCACGAGCTGACGCACGGCTTCGACGACGAGGGGCGCCAGTACGACGGCGACGGCAACCTGAAGGAGTGGTGGACCCCGCCGGTGGCGAAGGCGTTCGACGAGCGCGCGCAGTGCGTGGTCGAGCAGTTCTCCGCCTACGAGGCGCTGCCGGGCCTGCACCTCGACGGGAAGCTCACCCTCGGCGAGAACATCGCCGATCTCGGCGGGCTGAAGCTCGCGTACGCCGCGATGGAGGCGGCCCGGCGCGGCGCGCCGGCGCCGGCCGAGGTCGAGGGCTTCACGCCCGCGCAGCAGTTCTTCGTGGGCTACGCCCAGTCCTGGTGCGCGAAGTTCCGGGACGAGGACGTCCGCCTTCGCGTCGTGACCGACCCCCACTCCCCGCCGCGCTTCCGGGTGAACGGCCCGCTGTCGAACCTGCCCGAGTTCGCGGCGGCGTTCTCCTGCAAGGAGGGGAGCCCGATGGTGCGGCCGCCGGCGACGCGGTGCGCGGTGTGGTGAGGGTGGCCCCGATTGCCCAGCGCTCGCGAACGCCCGATGGTCCCCGTGATCCGTCACCGTCACCGTCACCGGCCTCTCCGTGACCCGTGAACCGGGTCCCGTGGCCCTCGGCCCGATCTCCATGGTCCGATGCCGTCGGCTCACGGGCCAGGGGACACGGGAAGCGGGAGGCGGGCACGGGGAACGGTCACGGTGACGGTGAGTGACCCTCCACCGTGAAACACGATCGCTCGTTCAGCCCCGTACCGCGGCCGCCACGACGCCGGGGAGGTGGAGCCAGCTCCCCGTCGCGTCGAGGGCCGCGAGGCGGCGGCCGAGGACGTGCGCCGTCCGGTGGCTCGGGAACGTGGGCGGCTTCGGGAAGGTGCGGGCCGGGTGGCGGACGACGCACTTCTCGATCCGCTCGAGCATCAAGGTGTTGTGCACGAACCCGCGGCCGCTCTGGATGTCCGTGAGCGTCGAGCCCGGGTAGGCGCCCCAGGGCGTGGTCCCGAACGCGAAGCCGTACCCGGCCCAGCAGTTCACCGCGACGGTGCCGTAGCGCAGCGCCCGGATCGCGCGCTCCACGGCGGCGCCGGCGACGGGATCGGCGAGCGTGCGCGGGTGCACCACGAGCTGCGCGGACAGCGTGCCCCACAGCCGGTCGTTCGCGAAGGCCACCGCCTGCGCGAGGAACTCGTCCGGGTCCTCGGACCCGACCGACGTCTCGAAGAGGAGCGCGCAGAAGGGCTCGGTGGTGAAGGCGGGGTCCTGCGCGTCCGGGTCGAGGCCGGGGACGATCGTCCACGGCAGGGCCCCCTCGCCCTGTCCCACCCGCCGGATCCCCGCGCGCCCCTCGGTGAGGCTGCGGTAGCGCTCGACGGCGCCGGGGTACCAGGGCCGGCGGGCCGGGGCGAGCGCCAGGTAGTGCTCCACGGCGGCGAGGAACGCGTCGCGGTGGCGCCAGCCGCGCGGCGTCACCAGGACCCGCGCGGCGTTGCAGTTGAAGGAGGCGTTGTGCGTCACCATCCCGGCGACGCTCTCCGCCTGCGCCCGGAGCCTCCCGGCGTCCCAGGGGCCGGGCACGACCAGCACCGGCGAGACGTTCCCGAGCTCGCTCGTGATCTCCTTCGAGAGCAGCGGGGCGCCGCGGGCCATCCGCTCCGCCCGCTCCGGCCCGGGCGGACCCCACACGATCGCGTCGTGCGTCCGGTCCGCGCCGGTGACGTGCACCTCGTCGACCGCAGGGTGGGTGGCGAGGTAGCTCCCCTCGTCCGCGCCGCCGTAGACGATCGCGAGGAGATCCGCCGCGATCGCGTCGGCGAAGGCCTCCTCGAGGAGCGGGCCGAGGTACGCGTTCACCGGGCTCATCTTGAGGATGCAGACCTTGCCCTCGTTGAAGAGCTTGGTCGCGACGTCGGCGGGGGAGATCGCGTTGATGTTCCCCGCCCCGAGCACGAGGCAGACCCGGCCGGCGTGATCCGGCGCCTTGTAGAACCGCGCGCGGGAGGCGTGCAGCGCGCGCTCGTCCACCCCCGCCTCGAGGTGGACGTCGGCGCGGACGCCCAGGAAGAGGGCGGCGTCGAGCCGGCTCGCCGGGAAGACCCGGACGGAGAGCCGGCCGTCGATCGTCTCGCCGGTCGGGCCGACCGGTGTGTTGCCGTTGCGCGCGAGCAGCGCGAGCGATCGCGCGAGCTGCCGGAGGATCCGCGCGATGACGTACGGCCCGGACAGCCACTCCTCGCCGGCCTGCGGCGCGTCCACCGCGATCCGCTTCGCCGCGCACGCGGCCTCGACGACGCGCGCCGCCGTCCGCTCGACGCCCTTCAGCATCGCGCGCGCCAGCGCGATCCGCTCCGGCAGCGTCGCGCGCGCCCACCTCGGCGCGGCGTCGCGCAGGCGCGCGAGGGCCTCGTCGAGGTGGCGTGGTGGGGTCGCGGTGGGGGCGGACGTGGCGGCGGGCATGAGGGCCTCTCTCCACCAAGGGTAGGCGAGATCCGCCCCTCCGCGCCCGGTCACGTCGGGGGGAGGCGCCGCCCGTCAGGCGCGGCGCGGCTCGGCGCGCCGGAGGGTCGCGAGCGTCACCTCCGGCGGCGAGTTGATCCGGACCCGGATCCCGGACATCCCGATCCCGCGGTTCACGTACAGCGACACCTCGCCGAGGCGGTAAGGGCCGCGGACGTAGGGCTCGCCCACGAGGCCGTGGAGGAACAGCGGCGTGAGGATCGGCAGGTTGATCTGGCCGCCGTGGGTGTGGCCGGACAGGCAGAGGAGCGGCCGGCCGAGCGCCCGCAGGCGGTCGGCGGAGCGCGGCCCGTGCGCGAGGACCAGGGGCGCCGCGCCGGCGGGGAGCCCGCGCGTGGCCCGCGGGACGTCGTCGCGCCGGGTGAGCCGATCCCCGACCCCGACGACGGAGAGCGGGGCGCCGCGCAGGCGGACGGCCGTCCAGGCGTTGTCCAGCACCTCGTAGCCGAGCCCCCGGAGCGCGGCGGCGACGCCGGAGGGATCGACCCACACGTCGTGGTTCCCGAGCACCGCGATCGTCGGCGCGGCGAGGCCGCCGAGCTGTTCGCGGACCGCCTGGATCTCGCGCGAACGACGGCACACGTAGTCGCCGGTCAGGACGACGAGATCGGGCCGGAAGGCGTTCGCCTCCTCGATCGCCGTGCGGATCAGCTCGGGGGGAGTGCGAGGGCCGACGTGGAGATCCGAGAGCTGCGCGACGCGGAGGCCGTCGTGCGCCGGATCCAGCCCGGGCACCGCGAAGGTGACGCGCTCGGCCTCCGGCGTCGGGTGCTGGGCGTCGGTGGTGGCAGGCAGGGTGCCGAGCGCGCCCGCGGCCCCCAGCAGCGCGGCGCCCTTGAGGAAGCTCCTCCGCCCGATGGAATCCATGCCGTCCCTTCCGTCGCCCGGCGCCCGGGCGCCGGTCAAAGCTGGAACGCGGCCCCCCGCGCGGCGATTCCACGAGCGGGGGGCCGTCCGTTCGTGCGGCACGGGGGAGGGCGTCGCCGCTGCGCGCGGAGCGGACGTCGCGCCGCTCGACGACGCCGGGCGATCGAGGCGCCGGCGCGAGGGCCCTCGACACGGGGTGCCGACGGCCGGTGAAGGCCGGGCGGTGGAGGGACGCGGTGCCGGACGCGGGCGCTACCGGCCGCCGAGCAGCGAGGCGGGCGGGACGCCGAGCGCCTTCGCCATCTTCTCGATCGTCTCGAGCGGTGGCGAACGCTGTCCGCGCTCGAGCATCGACACGTACGACACCGAGATCCCCACCTTGTCTGCGAGCGCCTTCTGCGAAAGCTTCTTCTTGGAGCGGAGGCGCCGCACGTTTCCGGCGAAGCGCGTCAAGAGATCCATGAACGAACGATTAGCAAAGGGCCCCCTGGACGGCTCGGTCCTTTTCGGGGCATCACCCGGCCGTCCTGCTACTGTGAGTGACATCCGTCCCTTTACGCACCGAGGACGCGCCGATGAATAGCTTTGGGACCTTCCCGGACGAGCGGATGCGTCGAATTGCCCAGGAGGAGAGGAGAGACCGATGGCGAAGGCGATCTGGAAGGTCGAGGTCGGCGAGCAGGCGCCCGACTTCGAGTTGATGGCCACCGGTGACGCGGCGGGCCGCGGCACCCCCCGGAGGAAGATCAAGCTCTCCGATTACCGGGGGAAGAAGAGCGTCGTCCTGGTGTTCTACCCGGCGGCGTTCACCCCCGTTTGAACCGTCCAGATGCCCTCGTACGAGGAGGATCTCTCCGAGTTCGAGCGGCGCGACGCCCAGGTCCTGGGCATCTCGACGGATCAGGTGTTCACCAACGAGGCGTGGGCGAAGTCGATGGGGACGCTGTCGTACCCGCTCCTCTCGGACCATTGGCCGCACGGACACGTGGCCGCGCTGTACGGCGTCCTCCGGGGCGACTCGGGGCAGTGCGAGCGGGCGATCTTCGTGATCGACCGGGAGGGAAAGATCGCCTACGTGGACATCCACGACATCAACGAGCAGCCGCCGACCGATCGGATCATGCAGGCGCTGGATCGCCTGAAGAGGTAGGGGGCGCCCCCATGGCCGAGGCGAGCGGCCAGAAGCTCGAGCTGTCGCGCTACTGCGTCCCCTTCACGCCGTTCAAGGGGAAGCTCGAGGACGCCGAGATCTGCCTCGTCACCACCGCCGCCGTCCGGCAGGCCGACGACCGACCGTTCGACACGGAGGGTGACACGAGCTGGCGGGTGATCTCGTCGGAGGCGAACGCGAGCGAGCTGCGCTACGACGACACCCACTACGACCACGGGTGCGTCGATCGCGACCTGAACTGCGTCTTCCCCATCGATCGGGTGAGGGAGCTCGCGATCGAGCGGCGGCTCGGCGGGCTCACCGCCCGTCACTTCTCGCTCGGCTTCACGCAGGCCCTCCGCGAGCTCCGGGACCGGACGATCCCGGCCCTGATCCGCGAGATCGACCGGGAGCGGCCCGGGGCGGTGCTCCTCACCGGCGGCTGACGGCTCTGCCACCGCACGGTGGTCACCGTGCAGCGGAACATCGAGCTCGTCGGCATCCCGACCGTGGTGATCACCGTCGAGCCGGAGGAGACGCTCCAGGCGCGCCCGCCCCGGGCGCTCTGCCCCCGCGGGTTCGTCGCCGGCCACTCCCTCGGGCGCGCCCGGGACGTGGCGCTGCAGAAGTGGATCCTGATGGACGCCCTCGGCCTGCTCACCGCCGATCCCCGCCCGGGCGAGATCGTGATGATGGACTACACGTGAAACGAGCGCGGGCCTGTCGCTACCGCCCCGCGTACACCGTGAGCCCTCCGGCGCCGAGCTTCCTGGAGGCGACGTGGGTCAGGTACACCACGCGCGGAGAGGACCAGCGGTCGATCTGGATCCTGGTGACCGGGTTCGAGGCGAAGCCCGGCCAGCCCGCGCCCGGCGGCGGGAAGACGTCCTGCCACCCGTTCGCCCAGCGCGCGAAGCCGCCGTAGCCGAGCCCCACCCACACCGAGTCGTCCGACGGATCGCAGGCGACGGCGCTCGCGCTGTCGCCGAAGCCTGCCGGCAGGTCCACCTGCGTCCAGGCGCCGTTCGGGGAGACGCGCTTCAGCCCGTTCGCGTACGAGGAGACCCACATCGTGCCGTCGTCGCAGAACGAGATCCCCGTCACGAGGTCCCACTGCGTCGCGTCGGCGGCGTCGTGCCAGAAGGAGATGAACGGTCGGACCGGCGACATCTCCCCCCACCACCCGTTCCAAGTCGGGTGGCTCATCGTCACGTAGCCCGGGAGGCTGGCGGTCCGGACCTCGTTCGCGAACCAGGGGATGTTCGTCGTCGGGTCGAGCGCGAGCGCGGTGGACTCGCCGGAGAGGAACCGGCCGTCCGGGGCCGAGAGCGCGGGGTGCTCGTGCTCCCAGACGCCCTTCGTCTCCGCCCACGCCGGATCACCCTTGGTGGAGTCGATCCAGCCGCGGTCGTCCGGGTGCGCGACGAGGATCGAGATCACCGCGTGCGTCGCGCCGAACAGGACGTCGCCGTAGGAGAGCGGGCGGCGCTGGTCGTGGTTCACCACGATGTGCCTCACCTGCCGCGCCTTCTTGCGCCCGCTCATCCAGGTCGAGTCGCTCCAGGTCTCGTTGCAGACGGTGTTCTGCGGCGGGTTCGCCCAGTTCTCGCAGACGACGCCGGGCGGGGAGGCGATGAAGACGTGGCGCTCCTTCGCGAGCGTGGTGCCGTCGAAGGTCACGAGGTCCGCGCCGCCCGAGTCGAGCGCCCAGGGCGCGTCGTAGTCGTAGTCGATCCCCACGCCCTGGAAGCCGACCACCGCCTTCCCGGGCGCCGCGCCGGCGACCGAGATGACCGGGCAGGTGTGCGGCGGGCCGGGTGGTTTCGGGTTCGCGATCTCGCTCGGATCCCAGCAGTTCGCCGTGAGCCCGGCGGTCGCGAGGTCGAACCGCTTGAAGTCCTGGTCGTCGCGCCGCTTCGCGAACACCGCCGAGCCGCCTGCGACGTAGACGTTGCCGCCCTCGTCGGGGGAGGCGTCCGAGAGCTCCGCGGTGAGTCCCTGATCGGTGGAGTAGAAGAGGAAGTCCCCGAGCTTCACCGGCGCCTTCACGGTGGGGGTGCTCCCTCCGCCGTTGCCTCCGCCGCCGTCCCCGCTCCCGCCGCCATCGCCGCCGCTCCCGCCGCCGCCTCCTCCGCTCCCGTCTCCGCCGGAGACGGGTGCCGGAGAGCTCCCGCCACCGCACGCCGCGAGCGCTGCCGCCAGCACGCTCGACACCACCCAACGCCCCGCCGCCATCGCCACCTCGCCTCCCCGCTCCCGGGCGGGCCGTTCCGCACCGTGACGCCACGTCATCGCCCGTCCGGCTCTCGCCCGATCGGGCGTGCGCGTGTCGGGCACAGGCGCCGCTGGAAACCTGCTCCGGGCGCCCCCCGGCGCCAAGCCGTCGGAGGGGGGATCGCGCGGTTCGGGCTCATGCATCGGGCCGCGTGAGCGCTCGCCGGCTCGCGCGTGTTTGCGCGGCGTGACACAATCGGCCCCGTGCTCCAGGGCGATCTCCTCACCTTCCCGCTCCCAGACCTCTTCCAGTGGATCGACAACAGCCGGCGCTCCGGCGTGGTCGAGATCGACGTGGGGGAAGGGGCTCCGTTCTGGATCCAGGTGCACGACCGTCGCGTCGTGGCGGCCGCTCGCCCACCGGCCGGGCAGGCGGGCCTCGGGAGCCTCGCCGGCTGGGCGCACGCTGGGCCGGAGGAGGCGCTCTGGCCGGAGGCGTGCATGGACCGGATCGTGGATCTGTTCCTCGCGCCGCCCGGCGGCCGGTTCACGCTCGTGGACGGGGCGGCCGGCTTCGACGACGGCGTGCCGCTCGACCTCGCCGTCGCCCAGGTGACGCTGGAGGGGCTGCGCCGCCTGGACGAGTGGCCGGGGCTGGACCGGCGCTACCCCTCCGAGTCGGCGCTCCTCTGCGCCGACGGCGCGGGGCGCCCGCGCACGCCCGGGCAGCGCGCGCTGCTCGAGGCGGCCCGCCGCCGCGTCTCGATCGCCGAGGCCCGGCTCGGGCTCCACGTCTCCCGGCCGGCGCTGCTGCGGCGCGTCGAGGCGCTCCGCGATCTCGGCCTCGCCCACGTCGAGGGCGTCGCGCCGCACGCCGACCCCGTCTCCACCCTCATCGACAAGGCGCAGGCCCTCGTCGCCGAGCGCCAGTTCGACGAGGCCGCGATCGTCTTCAAGAGCCTGCTCGCGGCCGACCCCTCGGACCGGCGCGTTCGCAACCTCCTCCGCGAGGCCGAGCGCGAGCAGGTGGCGGCGCTCTACGAGGAGCTCTCCCCGGTCGCCGTGCCGACCCTGCGTGGCGCGACGAACGCCCTCGACTCGCCGGTCGGGCGCCGGCTCTCGATGACCGACCGCGAGGTCGCGGCGCGGGTGAACGGTTCGTGGGACGTGGCCAGCATCGCGCTGTCCTGCCCGCTCCGCGAGGTCGAGACCTTGAAGGCGCTCCGGAAGCTGCTCCGGCTGGGGCTCGTGGAGCTGGTGGAGACCGGCCGCCCGGAGTAGCCCGGTGCCCGCCGGGCGATCCGGCGATCCGGGCAGGCCCCCGTGATCCGTGTCCGTCACCGTCACCGGCTTCTCCGTGACCGGTGGCCCCGGTCGCGTGGCCCGTGGCCCGATTCCCGTGATCCGACGGAGAAGACGGGCCACGGGAGACGGGAGGCGGGTGGCGGGAGGCGGGAGGCGGGTGGCGGGTGCGGGTTCGGGTTCGGGTTCGGGGCGTAGGCGGAAGGGGCGACGCCCCGAGGCCCGCGCGAGCCATGACACGCGCGTGACGGTGGGGGGCTAAGCCGAGGGACAGCCTGGAGGCTCGCAATGCACGCCGTCACGGAGACCACCACGCCGGTCAAGCCGCTCCTGCGCGGCGTCTCGCACGAGATCGCGTCGGGGATCGCCCTCGCCGCCTGGATCCTGCTCGTCGCGGCGGCGCCGTCGCACCGGGCCCGGCTCGCCGCGGCCGCGTACGGCGCGAGCCTCTTCACCCTGTTCACCGTGAGCGCGCTCTACCACCGGCCGACCTGGTCCCCGCGGGCGAGGCTCACGATGCGCCGGCTCGACCACTCCGCGATCTTCGTGCTCATCGCCGGCACGTACACGCCGTTCTGCCTCCTGCTCGGCGGGACGGTCGGGAGCGCGCTGCTCGCGATCGCCTGGGGCGGCGCGCTGCTCGGGACGGCGCGGGCGGTGCTCTGGCCGAAAGCGCCGAAGGTCGTGGACGCCGCGATCTCGGTCGCGCTGGGCTGGGTGGTGCTGCCGGTCCTCCCCGCGCTCCGGGAGACGATCGGGACCGGCGCCGTCGCGCTCCTCGCCGCGGGTGGCGTCGTCTACAGCCTCGGCGCGGTGGTGTACGCCACGCGCCGGCCGGATCCGTTCCCCCGCGTGTTCGGGTACCACGAGGTCTTCCACGCCATGGTGATCGCCGCGGCGGGGCTCCACTTCGCGGTCGCGGCCCAGGCGGTGCTCCTCATTCACTGATCATGGGGGCCGGCGTCGTCGTCAGATGCGCTCGGCCTTCACCATCGCCGCCACGAGCACGTAGAGCGCGAAGAGCGCGTCCTGCTCGGTCGAGGTGACGTCCGGCTTCGCGGCGAGCCTCCCGAGGCGGAGGAGCTCCCGCCCGTCCACGCCGAGGAGCGCCGCCCGCGCGGTCGTGGTCTCCTCGGACGTCGGCAGCGACGCGAGGATCTCCGTCACCGCCTCCGCGGCCCGCCGGACCGCCGGCCCGAAGGCGCGCTCGCGGATCTCCAGCTCGACCTCGGCGACCGCGGTCCCCTCTCCCGGAAAGAGCCGCGCGAACGACAGCGTGACGAGCTGGCCGCGATCCCGCGGCGGCGCCACGGCGGCGATGGCCTCGTCGCGCCGCACCGCCAGGAAGCGCCCGTGCGGCGTCGCGGCGCGGGCGGGAGCGGGGGTCTTCGCCGGGATCGGCGCCGGCGTCGCGTGGGCGGCGCGGGCGATCCCGCGGGCGAGCTCGGAGCCGCCGTGGTCGGCGGTCGGAGCCGGCGCGCGCCGGGGTTGGCGCGCTTTCAGGTCGCGCACCACGAGCCGGGTGATCTCGCGCAGCGCGACGAGGATCCCCTCGCCGCTGGACGCGACCGTCTCGATGTCGGGGACGCCGCGCGGGTTGAGCCGGCGCCGCATCTCGGCGACCGGGACGGCGCCCGGGAGGTCGCGCTTGTTGTACTGGATGACGAAGGGGAACGAGGCGAGGTCGATCCCCATCTCGGACAGGTTCGTCTCGAGGTTCGACAGCGACTCGAGGTTCGCGTCCACGGCCGCGGGCTGGGAGTCCGCGACGAAGACCACCCCGTCGGCGCCGTTCAGGACGAGCTTCCGGGTCGCGTCGTAGAAGACCTGCCCGGGCACCGTGTAGAGCTGCAGCCGGAGCGTCAGGCCGCGGACCTGCTCGACCTTGAGGGGCAGGAAGTCGAAGAAGAGGGTCCGGTCGCCCTCGGTGGAGAGGCTGATGAGCTGCCCCCGGGCGTCCGCCCGGACCCCGGCGTGGATCTGCCGCAGGCTGGTCGTCTTCCCGGACAGCCCGGGGCCGTAATAGACGATCTTCGCGGAGATCTCGCGCGCGACCGGGTTGACCGTGGACACCGACGCATTCTATCCGTCCCGGGCCGGGTGGCGAATCCACGACCCGGCCCCGGGTCGCCGTCGGTCCGGGCGACAGGAGTCTTCATGGTCAAGCCCACCATCCCGTTCGAAGGCGTCCCGCGCGACGCCCTCACCATCCGTCGCCTCCTCGAGACCCCGATCGTCGACGCTCCGGACCAGGAGATCGTCTACCGCGACCTCCGCCGTCACACCTACGCCGACATGCGGGAGCGCGTGCACCGGCTCGCCGGCGCGCTGGCGGCGCTCGGCGTGAAGCCGGGGGACACGGTGGCGATGATGGACTACGACTCGCACCGCTACCTGGAGGCGTTCTTCGCGGTCCCGATGATGGGCGCGGTGCTGCACACCATCAACTTCCGCCTGTCGCCGGAGCAGATCCTCTTCACCATCGAGCACGCCGAGGACGACGTCCTCCTCGTGCACGCGGACTTCCTCCCCGTCCTCGAGACGATCCGCGGCCGCATCGACACCGTCCGGACCTACGTCCTCCTCACCGACGACGGCGTGCCCGATCCCCGGCCCGTCCGCTTCGCGGGCGAGTACGAGGCGCTCCTCGCGGCCGCGCCGCCGCGCTACGACTTCCCGGACCTGGACGAGAACACCCGCGCGACGACCTTCTACACGACCGGCACCACCGGCCTGCCCAAGGGCGTCTGGTTCACCCACCGTCAGCTCGTGCTGCACACCTTCGGGGTGATCGCGACGCTCGGGACGGCGCACCACGCGAGCTTCCGGCGCGGCGACGTCTACATGCCCATCACGCCGATGTTCCACGTCCACGCCTGGGGCCTGCCCTACATCGCGACGACCCTCGGCGTGAAGCAGGTGTACCCGGGCCGCTACGCGCCGGACGTGCTCCTCCGCCTCATCGCGCGGGAGGGCGTCACCTTCTCGCACTGCGTCCCGACCATCCTCCACATGCTCCTCAAGGCCCCCGGCGGCGAGGCGGTGGACCTCTCGCGCTGGAAGGTGATCATCGGCGGCGCGAGCCTCTCGCGGCCGCTCGCCGCGGCCGCCCTCGCCCGCGGGATCGACGTGGTGACCGGGTACGGGCTCAGCGAGACCTGCCCGATCCTCAGCATCTCCCACCTGGATCCGGCCGACCTCGCGGCCCCGGCCGAGGTCCAGGCCGAGCTCCGGACCCGGACCGGTCGCGCGCTCCCGCTCGTGGACCTGCGCGTGGTCGACGAGGGGCAGGCGCAGGTCCCCGCCGACGCCCGCACGACCGGCGAGATCGTCGTGCGCGCGCCGTGGCTCACCGCCGGGTACCTGAAGGACGAGAAGGCCTCCGAGAAGCTCTGGGAGGGCGCCGTCCTGCACACCGGCGACGTCGCGTGGCGCGACGCGCGCGGGTTCGTGAAGATCGTGGACCGGTGCAAGGACGTCATCAAGGTGGGCGGCGAGTGGCTGTCGTCGCTCGAGCTCGAGGACGTCGTGTCGGCGCACCCCGCCATCGCGGAGGTCGCGGTGATCGGCCGGCCGGACCCGAAGTGGGGCGAGCGCCCGGTCGCCCTCGTCGTGCCGCGCCCCGGGCAGCAGGTGCCGGCGGAGCGTGCGCTCCACGCGCACGTGAAGACCTACGTGGACAAGGGGATGCTCGGGAAGCAGGCGCTGCTCCTCGAGGTGCGCGTAGTGGACGCGATCGAGAAGACCAGCGTCGGGAAGGTGAACAAGCGGGCCCTGCGCGAGAAGCACCTCGCGCGGGAGTGACCGCTCGCGTTGACGCGCCCGCGCCTCCGCGATACACGCGCGCCATGCCCAGCACCTCGCTCACGTTCGCGTCGAAGGCGGAGCACCGCGCCTGGCTCGAGTCGCAGGCGGCCCTCCCGGAGGGGTTCCGGGTGGGCACCTGCGCCTTCGACTTCGTCCCGGTGGAGGTCCCGAAGCCGGGGCGGATGAACCTCACCCTGGTCGCCCTCGATCGGCCGTCGCCGGCGTTCGCGGCGAAGTTCACGCGCAACGCCTTCCCCGGCGCCCCGGTGATCGTCGGGCGGCGCCGGCTCGACGGGGAGTCCCTCGGGGCGCTGGTCGTGAACAACAAGGTGTCGAACGTCTGCGCGCCGGGGGGCGTGGAGGCGTCGGAGCGCGTCTGCGCGGAGGCGGGGCGGCTCCTCGGGCTCGCGCCGGAGCAGGTGCTGCCGTGCTCGACGGGGGTCATCGGGTGGCGGCTGCCGGTGGACAAGATGGTCGAGGCGCTGCCGCAGGCCCACGGCGCGCTGCAGGGGCGCTCGGTCCTGCCCGCGGCCGAGGCGATCATGACGACCGACCTCTACCCGAAGATCCGCCGGGCGGAGCTGGGCGGGGGGAGCATCGTCGGGTTCGCGAAGGGGGCGGGCATGATCGAGCCGAACCTCGCGACCATGCTCGTCTTCATCCTCACCGACCTCGACGTGCCGCGTGGCGCGCTCCGGGCGGCGCTCGACGCCGCGGTCGAGGCGACGTTCAACTGCATCTCCATCGACTCGGACACGAGCACGTCGGACACCGTGGCGCTCGTGTCGTCGCGCGCGCGCCCCGCGCCCGCCCTCGCCGACTTCGCCGCCGCGCTCGCGCGCGTCTGCGGCGACCTCGCCGAGGACGTGGTCCGGAACGGCGAGGGGGTGCATCACGTGATGCGGGTCCGGGTGACCGGCGCCCCCAGCTTCGAGACCGCGCGGACCATCGCGAAGGCGGTGGTGAACTCGCCCCTCCTCAAGGCCGCGGTGAACGGCAACGACCCGAACGTCGGCCGGCTGCTGTGCGCGGTCGGCAAGGTGGCCGGCGCGGCGGGGATCGCGGTGGACCCCGCCCGGGCGGTGATGAAGGTCGGCGGGGAGACCGTGCTCGAGGGCGGCGCGATGCGGCTCGATCCCGGCAAGGAGGAGCGGCTCGTGCGCCACATGAAGCTCGCCGAGCTGTACGCGAGCGCGCCCCCTGCCGACGGCGTGAGCTTCCGGCCGGCCGTCGATCGGCCGCCGCACGAGCGCCGGGTGGAGATCGACGTCGATCTCGGGATCGGGAGCGAGTCGTGCGCCGTGCTCGGGGCGGATCTCTCGCACGAGTACGTGACGGAGAACGCGGACTACAGGAGCTGATGGCGCCCGGTCAGGCGGGCAGGGGACGCCCCCGGTTCCCTCGTCCGCCGCGCGCCCGCCCGGTCCGCCTCCCGGCCGCGGAGGCCCGCTCAGCGCGCCGCGCGCCGCGACGCTCGCAGCGGCATCGGTCGTGCAACACCGCGGTCGATGACTCCCACCGAAACCGACACCTTCGCGAGCCTCGCCGCTGCGCTCGGGCGCGCAGGCGCAGGCGCGGCGTGCGCGCGGGAGGCGGACGCCCTCGAGGTCCGCGCCACGAACGAGCCGCTCTTCCGGGGTGACGCGCTCCGCCGGGCGGCTCGAGGACTCCGGATAGCCGCGCGCCTCCTCGATCCCGGCCCGGAGGTCCCGGTCCCCACCGTGCCGTTCCGGGCGATCGGCCTGCGTGGCGCGATCGCCGCGGGCCACGCGGCGCTGGGGCAGGGGCGCCCGGCGCAGGCCGAGCTGGTCGGGAGCGGCGCCGCGGATGCTGCCCCGGACTGCCCCGCGGGGCTCCGCCTCGTCGGCGCCGCGCTGTTCGCGCAGGGCCGGTTCGGGCTGGCCGTCCGGGCGTACCGCGGCGCGCTCGCGGCCGATCCCGACGACGGGTTCACCCGCGCCCTCCACGCGGAGGCGCTCTGGTTCGCGGGGGAGCGGGTCGCCGCGCGCGCCGCGCTCGCCGCGCTGCACGGCTGCGACGTCCCGCTCGCCGACGCCCTCGACGCCGCGGTCCGCTGCGGCGCGCTCGCCCGGGCCGGAGACGCGCGATGATCGAGCGGGCGCGAGGCGCCGAGGCCGGCCGGGAGACCGGCTCGCCCGCGCGCGCGAAGGCCCGCTTCGCCGAGGCGCTCCGGGACGCGCGGCGGAACGGCGCGACCTCGCGGGACGCGACCTCGCGCGGAGCGGGGCCGACGGAGCGCGCCGGCGCCACGGCTCGGCGCGGGAAGCCCCAGCCAGCGCGCGAAGGGGGCGAGACCGCACGCGCCGAGGACCTCCCGGCGCGGGGCGTCGCGGAGGTCGCGTCGCAGCGCGCCTCCGCGGACGTCCAGGCCACCGCCTCAGCCGACGCGCTCCGCGCCGCCGTGCGGGCGCTGCCCGCCGCGGTCGAGGCCGCGCGCGTCGCCAGCGGGGGCCAGGTCACCCTCGCGTTCGGCGCGGCCCTCGGGGTGGACCTGCGAGCCGCCGCCGGAGGGATCGAGCTGACGCTCCGTCCTACCGCGGCCCTGGAGCGCGCCGCCGCCGCGGAGCTCCCCGGCCTCGTCGCCGCTCTCCGCGCCCGCGGGCTCCGCGTCGCGCGGGCGACCGTCCAGGCTCGTTCCGCAGACCCCTCGTGCGGCCGGTCGCCTGCGCGACGGGCGCGTTGACGCCGCCGTGGACCTCCGGTAAGAAGGGCGCTCCCGGCACCGTCGCCAAGTGGTAAGGCCCGGGTCTGCAAAACCCGTATTCGGCGGTTCGAATCCGCCCGGTGCCTCTCGGAAACACAGGGGAATTCGGCGAAAGCTGGATTCCCCT
The DNA here is from genome assembly GCF_022690765.1 of Anaeromyxobacter oryzisoli. Taxonomy (GTDB): domain Bacteria; phylum Myxococcota; class Myxococcia; order Myxococcales; family Anaeromyxobacteraceae; genus Anaeromyxobacter; species Anaeromyxobacter oryzisoli. The sequence goes on from NZ_JALCZA010000065.1 coordinate 26,146, forward strand.
TCTTCTTCTCATTCCCACGCCATTACCACCCACCGGGCGCGCCG
>NZ_JALCZA010000066.1 GCF_022690765.1 Anaeromyxobacter oryzisoli
GTGCGCGACTGGAAGCTCACGTTCCGGGACAACGGTGAAGCGTCGCTGTGGGCGGAAGCAGTCGTCTCTCAGCCCTGATCCTGCGCCACGCGCGCTCGCGTCAACACGGGGAGCGGCGAGGACTTACAAATGACGCATACGACGAGGACCGCCCGCGCAGCTGCGCCATTCTGCCGTGCTTCGAGCGGGCGCACGAACCCGACGACCAGCCGCGCAAGCCGTGCCCGCGGTTCATTACCGCCGGCCGTGTCATCGGCGCGCAGCGGACGAGCCGCCCGGCTTTGCGCCAACAAGGTACGGGTGATCTCCAGCCGGCGCGGACCTCCCCGACGACGAGCGCGGACGCGCCGAGGTCGAGCCAGGCGAGCGGGCGGTTCGCGACGCGGTTCGCGTCACCCGGTTCGAGGTGCCCGCCCCGCCGTCACGGCGCCTCGATCCAGGCGAGGCGCACCTCGCGCCCGTCCACGTCGAGCGCGGCGATCGCCCCGGGCTTCACCTCGACGTCACGCCCGGCCGCGCGCGCGATCGCCTCGGCGAGCTCCGGGTTGTGGCCGACCAGGGCCGTACCGTCGGCGGCCTCCTGCGCCAGGGCGAGGATGGCCCTCCCGTCGGACCGGCCCGAGGCGAGCTCGTCCGTGGCCTCGACCGTCGCGCCGGTCCGGGCGGCGAGGACCTCCGCCGTCTCCCGCGCCCGCGCGAGGGGGCTCGTCAGGATGCGGGCGACGCGGAGCCGCGGCGCGAGCGCCTTCACGTGCGCCTCGAAGCGCGCCCGCCCCTCCGGCGTGAGCCGGCGGAGCGAGTCGTCGGTCCGCTTCGGCTCGGCCTTCGCGTGGCGGACCAGGTAGACGCGGGTGGGGATCATGTTCACTCCGAGGCGAGGAGGGCGACGGGGAAGTCTGCGAAGAGGTCGGCGAGGGCGGGCGCCTCGGCGCCGTGCACGGCGCCGGTCACGAGGTCCCGGAACCGGCGCGGCAGCCCCGCCGGCAGCGGGAGCGTCCCCTGCCAGGCGATCCGGCCGCCGCCCATCTCGAGGAGGCGGAGGACGAGGCGGGGCACCGCGCAGAGCACCGCGCGATCGCCGCGCACCCGCGCGAACGCGAGCACGTGCGCGGCGTGCGGCCCCTGGGCGGAGAGGGGGTGGTACCCGGCCGCGAGGAAGAAGCCGGGCCGCTCGCGGCGGAAGGAGAGGGCGGCGTGGAGGAGGAGGAGCTTCGCCCGGCCGTCGGCGAGGGCGTCCGGCGCCGAGAGCCGGCGCGCGAGCTCCCGCGCCGCGTCGGCGCCCTTCGCGCGCTCGGCGCGGAGCTCCGCGAGGACGCGGCGGCGGAGGTCGAAGTCCACCGGGCGGCGGTTGTCGGGGTCCACGAGGGACAGGTCCCAGAGCTCGGTCCCCTGGTAGACGTCCGGCAAGCCCGGCGCCGCGCACTTCACCGCGACCTGGGCCAGCGAGGAGATCCGGCCGGCGCGGGCGACCCGCCCGGCGAGGCTCGAGAGCTCGTCGAGGAACGGCGGCGAGGCGAGGATCCGCTCGACGAACCGGCGCACCCCCTGCTCGTACTCGGCGTCGGGGTGGGTCCAGCTGGTGTGGACCTTCGCCTCCCGGAGCGCCTTCGCCATGTACGCCTGGATCCGCTCGGCGTAGCCCGCCAGCGCCGGCGCGCCGGCGGCGAGCCCCCCGTCGGGCCAGGTCCCGAGCAGCGTCTGGTAGAGGAGCCACTCGTCGCGCCGGTCCGGCGCGGAGCGCCCCTCGAGGCGGGTGACGTGCGGCCGGTTGAGGCGCGCGAACCGGGCCCACGCCGCGCGGGTGTCGCCGGGGATCTCGGAGAGCGCGTCGATGCGCACCCGGACGTCCTCGCTCCGCTTCGTGTCGTGCGTCGAGGTCGCCGACAGCGAGCCGGGGAACCGGGCCTGCCGGTCGGCGAGGAGGGCGTGCAGCGCCTCCGGCGGCGTCCCGAACCGATCCGGCTCGCCCCCGACCTCGTTGAGCGAGACGAGCCGGACGTACGTGTAGAACGCGGTGTCCTCCACCGCCTTCGCCGTCACCGGCCCGGTGACCTGCTGGAGCTTCAGCGCGAACTCCACCCACTCGCGGCGGTTCGCGTCGGAGAGGCCGTCCGGGTACCGCTGCAGGATCACGTCGCGGAGAAAGTCGTAGATGGACGGATCGACGACCGGGCTCCGGCGCCGGGCCCGCGCGATGGTCGCCTCCACCGTGCGGCGGTCGCGATCCTCCACCTCGCCGGAGGGGCTCACGTAGGTCCGGTACACGGGGAAGAGCGAGACGTACTCCACGAGCGTCCGGGTGAGCTCGCGCTGGGTGAAGTCCCGGGTGCGCCGGTCGGTCTCGCTGATCCGGGCGAGCCGGTGGGCGAGCATGTTGATCTCGCTCGCCATCGAGGACTCCATCACCAGCCGCTTCTTCGCGATGGCGACCTCGCGGAAGTCCTCGCGGGTGCCCGCGATCCGGCCGTAGAGCCGGTCGAAGGCGCGCTCGGCGCCGGGGTCCACGAACGCGCCGTTCAGCGCGGCGAGGAACTCGTAGCCGGTGCTGCCGTCCATGTCCCAGCCCGCCGGCATCCGCTCGTCCGCGACGAGCACCTTCTCGGCCACCACCTCGAGCGGCCGCCGCGGGAGGTGCTCGGCGTCGAGCTCCCCCACGAGCCGCTCGAGCAGGAGCGCCTCGGTGGCGGCGTCGAGCGCCTCGCCCCGCGCCTGGACGAGGAGGCGCGCGCGCTCGACCAGGTGGGCCGCCTGGAGCCGGCGGAAGTACTGGCTGGGCGCGTGGAGGCCGTCGGGGTGATCGATCCGGAGCCCGCTCGCCCGCCCGTCGCGGACGAGCCCGAGCACGAGCCGGTGCGCGTCGGCGAAGACGCGGGGGTCCTCCATCCGGATCGCCGCGAGCCCGTTCACGTCGAAGAACCGCCGGTAGTTGATCTCCTCTCCGGCGACGCGCCAGAAGGCGAGCCGGTACGCCTGTCCGTCGAGGAGCCGCTCGAGCAGATCGAAGCTCCGCGGCTCGCCGGGGGTCCCGTTGAAGATCCGGACGTTCTCGTCCACGAAGTCGCGGATCCGCGGGCGGGCCTCGCAGAGCGCGGCGAGGCGGCGCTTCGCGACCTCCTTCTCGCGCGCCCGCTCCGCCACCGCCTCGGGCGCGGTCTCCGTCCGCGGCGCGAGCTTCTCGAGGGCCGTCGCGATCGACTCGATCTCCTGGACGCCCGGGTCGGTCGGCCCGAGCTCCTCCCGGAGCGCGTCGAGCCGGTGGCGGAGGAGCAGCGGGGTCGAGCGCGGGGAGAGCGGGAAGACGTGGTCGAAGTAGCGGACGAAGAGGGCCCCGCCCTCGCGGACGAGCCGGAGCTCGCCGCGCTCGAGCACGCGCCCGAACTGATCGCCGAGGACGGGGACGAGGACCTTGTTGCGCAGCTCCGCCTTGAGGGGCGCCCAGTCCACGTCGAACGCCGGCGCGTGCACGGACGACGGCCCGTTCTCGAGGACGTCCATCCACCACGGGTTGTCGGGGCCGATGCCCATGTGGTTGGGGACGAAGTCGAGGAGGATCCCCATCCCGTTCGCGGCGGCCGCCGCCGCGAGCCGGGCGAAGCCCTCCGCGCCGCCGAGCTCGGGGTTGAGCCGGCCGTGGTCCACCACGTCGTAGCCGTGCATCGACCCGGGCGCGGCGGCGAGCACCGGCGAGAGGTAGAGGCCGGAGACCCCGAGGTCGGCGAGGTAGGGCACGATCGCGGCGGCGTCGTCGAAGCCGAACCCGCGGTGGAGCTGGAGCCGGTAGGTGGAGGCCGGGCGGCGCGTCAGGCCCTCGCCCCGCGCCAGGGCGCCGGCGAGCTCGGCCACGAGCGCCTCGACCTGCGCGATGTTCACCGACGCCGCCACGCGCTCCTCCCACGCACCCCGGCGGCGGCCGACCCCCGGCGGGCCGCGCCGCTACCCGCTCGCCCTCCCGGACCGGACCGCGAGGTCCCGCAGCCGTCTCCGCGCCGCGCGATCGGCCGCGAGCCCGGTGAGCTCCACCGGGATGCGGTACGTCCAGTTCTCGTCGTTCACCGTGCCCGGCACGTTCACCCGCTCGCGGAAGCCGAACGCGTCCTGGAACGGCAGCAGGAGCAGGTCCGAGCCGGAGCCGTAGACCATCTCGAGGAGCGCGTCGCGCACGCCCTCGTCGAAGCGCTCCGGCGCGCGGGCGCGGAGGCCGGCGAGCGCGGGCACGTCGAGGAGCTGCCGCCGCTCGTCGGGCGGCAGCGCCTCGTACCAGTCGGCGACCGACTCGGTGTCGTGGGTGCCGGTCGTCGCGACCGAGGTGGCGGGCCAGCGCGCCGGGTCCCGGAACGGCTGCCCCGGCGCGTTCCACTCCTTCTCCCAGCGCTGCACGCGGTAGCCCGCGATCCCGAGCCGCGCGAGGGACGCCCGCACGAAGTCCGGCACGACGCCAAGGTCCTCGGCGATGACGCGGGCGCCCTCGCCGAGGATCCGGAGCACCGTCTCGCCGTTGCGCGTCTGGGCGGGCTCCGTGTCGGGGACGAACGCCGGGCTGCTCCCGTCGTTCGGGAAGAAGTAGGTCCGGTACAGCCCGACCACGTGGTCCACGCGGTACAGATCGTAGAGGTCGGCCATGCGACGCGCGCGGGCGTGCAGCCAGCGGTGCCCCTCGCGCTCCATCGCGTCCCAGCGGTAGACCGGCAGCCCCCAGTCCTGGCCGGTGGCGCTGAACGCGTCGGGCGGGACGCCGACCCGCGCGTCGAGCCGGAAGTCGCCGCGCCGGGACCAGACGTCGGCCGAGTCGATCGAGACCATGAACGGCAGATCGCCGCCGAGCTGGACGCCCGCCGCGTTGGCGGCGCGCCGGGCCGCGTGCCACTGCTCCTCGCCCTGCCACTGGAGCCAGCGCTGGAAGAGGATCTCGCGGGAGCGCCGCGCCCGCGCCTCGCCGAGCGCGTCGCCGTCGCGCCCGGCGAGCGGCGCCGGCCACTCCATCCAGGGGCGGCCGCCCTGCTCGGCGTCGTGGAGCGCCACGAAGAGCGCGTGGGCGTCGAGCCAGTCCGCCTCGGCGCGCGCGAACGCCTCGAGGGCGCGCGCCCGGGCGGTCCTGCGGCTCCACTCCTCGCGCACGAACCGGTCGAACGCGAGCGCGAAGGCGCGGGCCTTGAGCGCCCTGACCTCGCCCCACCGCACGCGCGGCGAGGCGCGGAGCGCGTCGAGCCGCCGCCGCTCGGCGTCGTCGAGCGCGCCCTCGCCCCCGGCCGCCTCGAAGTCCTCGAGCGCCGAGGGGGCCAGGTACACCGGATCGAGGGCGAAGGCGCTGAGCGCGCCGTAGGGGCTCGTCTCCCCGCGCGACGTCTCGTTCACGGGCAGGAGCTGGATCACGGAGAACCCCGCGTCGCGGCACCAGCGCGCGAACGGGACGAGGTCGGGGATCTCGCCGACTCCCCAGTCCGAGGCGGTGCGCAGGGAGAACAGCGGGAGGAGGACGCCTGCCTGGCGGGACATGATGCTCACCGTGTCGGGGTTCCGGCGCGCCTACAAGTTTTCGGCTTGTGACGCGACCGGGCACCGGGATATCAGACGAGCGCCCATCCGGCACGTCCTTCCGGGGCCCCCACTCCGTGAGCCTTTACCGCGGCCGCTTCGCGCCCTCACCCACCGGTCCGCTGCACCTCGGCAACGCGCGGACCGCGCTCCTCTCCTGGCTCGCCGCGCGGGCGGCGGGCGGCGCGTACGTGATGCGGGTCGAGGATCTCGACGGCCCGCGCGTCCGGCCCGGGCTCGAGGCGCGGATCCTCGAGGAGCTGCGCTGGCTCGGGCTCGACTGGGACGAGGGGCCGGACGTGGGCGGCCCCGCCGGGCCCTACCGGCAGTCGGAGCGGCGCCCCCGCCACGCCGCCGCCCTGGAGGCGCTGCGCGCGGCCGGGCTCGCGTACCCGTGCTTCTGCTCGCGCGCGGAGGTCGCCGCCGCGTCGCAGGCGCCGCACGGTCCCTCCGACGAGGGGCCGCGCTATCCGGGGACGTGCCGCGATCTCTCCGCGGCCGAGGTGGCGCGCCGGGCCGCCACGCGCCGGCCGGCGTGGCGGTTCCGGGTGCCGCCGGGGCCGGTGGTCTTCGAGGACGCCGTGCACGGTCGGTGCGTGCACGACGTGCTCGCCGAGACCGGGGACTTCGTCGTGACCCGCGCGGACGGGATCCCGGCCTACCAGCTCGCGGTGGTCGTGGACGACGCCGCGATGGGCATCACCGAGGTGGTGCGCGGCGACGACCTGCTCCCGTCCACCGCGCGGCAGCTCCTCCTCTACCGCGCGCTCGGCCTCACCCCGCCGCGGTTCGCCCACGTACCGCTCGTCACCGGCGAGGACGGCGCGCGGCTCGCGAAGCGCCACGGCGCGCTCTCGCTCGGGGAGCTGCGCGCGCGGGGAGCCGACGCCGCCGCGGTGACCGGCCTGCTCGCCGCGCTGTCCGGGCTCGCCCCCGCCGGCGCGCGGGTCGCGCCGCGCGACCTCGTGGCGGGCTTCGCGCTCCGGAAGGTCGCGCCCAGGCCCGTGGTCCTCGCGACCGCGGAGGTGCAGCGGCTCGTCGCGCCGAGGAGCTCCTAGAGGGTTCGAGGCCGACCCGGTCGGGCGCTCATGATCAGTCCGACGCCGGCTCCGGCGGGACCGGCGGCACCGGGTCGTCGGGCAGGTCCGGCGGCGCGACGCCGCCCACGCCGAGCGCGTCGGCGACGGGAACCTGCGCCGCGATGACGAGCGCGACGAGCTCCCCGAGCGGCATGCCGACCAGCTCGGCGCCGCGGCGGATCTCGCCGCGGTCCACGGAGCGGGCGAAGGCCTTGTCCTTCATCTTCTTCAGCACGGACGCCGCCGGGAGATCGCGCACGCTCCTCGAGGGGCGCACCAGCGCGCACGCGCCGACGAAGCCGGACAGCTCGTCCGCCGCGACGATGGCCCGCTCCATGGGCGCCTCGGGCGCGATGCCGGTGTAGCTCGCGTGCGCCCCGACGGCGCGGACGATGCGCTCCGGCCAGCCGCGCTGGCGCAGGATCTCCATCCCGCGCCAGACGTGATCGTCGAGGCTGGGGAAGCGCTCGTAGTCGAAGTCGTGGATCAGCCCCACGACCCCCCACGCCTCCAGCTCGGCCGGCTCGGTCACGCCGGCGCGGCGGGCCAGCGCGCGCATGGAGGCCTCGACCGAGAGCGCGTGCCGGCGGAGCGGCTGCGTGCTGGTGAACTCGCACAGGAGCGCCCAGGCGCGGGCGCGGGTCGGCTCGAGCATGCGCCGACGATAGACCCGCCGCATGTCGTATGCTCGGATCTCTTTCGAGCGGAGGTGGACATGCCAGGCGTCCCGATGGCGATCGAGCTGCGCGGGCTCGGCTGCACCCTCACCCACGGGCCCTCCGGCGCCCGGATCGAGACGCAGCCCCCCGCCGACAACGGCGGGACGGGCGCCTGCTTCTCGCCGACCGACCTCGTCGGCGCGGCCCTCGCCTCCTGCGCCCTCACCACCATGGCCCTCGTCGCGCGCCGCGAGGGGCTCGCGTTCGGCGACGCGCGCGCCTCGGTGGAGAAGCGGATGACCGCGGCGCCGCGCCGGATCGGCGAGCTCGCAGTCGTCATCGACATGCCGCGCGAGGTCCGCCCCGAGCAGCGCGCGCGCCTCGAGGAGATCGCGCGCGGCTGCCCGGTCATGCGCAGCCTGCACCCGGACGTCCAGGTGCCGATCACGTTCCGGTACGCCGGCTGACGCCGCTGCCGTGGCGTCGAGGCATACGCCGCCGTCGCCGCGCAGGCAGGCAGCGCGCGCCGCGGTGGTTACGGAGCGTCCGCCGCCGCCGCGAGCAGGAGGTCGTTCTCCTCCCGCGTGCCGATGGTGATCCGGATGCAGCCCTCGAGGCCGGCGTAGTGGTCCTGCCGGCGCACCACCAGCCCGCGGGAGAGGAGGTGTTCGAAGGCGGCCTTCGCGTCCGGCGTCCGGACGAGGAGGTAGTTCGCGGCGCTCGGGTAGGCCTTCCACCGCGGGTGCTTCGCGAGCGCCGCGGCGACCCGGGCGCGCTCGGCGCGGATCCGGGCGACGAGCGCGTCCTTGTAGCCCGGCGACTCGAGCACCGTCTGGAGGATCGCCGTGGTGTGCGCGGGGATGCAGAAGGGCGGGACGCAGGCGCGGATCACCGTGGCGACCTCCGGCGAGGCGAGCATGTAGCCCGCGCGGATGCCGCCGAGCGCCCACGCCTTCGAGAAGGTCCGGAGCACGGCGACGTTCCCGTTCGCCCGCGCGAGGGCTCGCGCGTCGCTCCCCGCGAACGCGTGGTAGGCCTCGTCCACGACGAGGAGCCAGCCGCGCGCCTTCGCCCGCGCGGCGAGCTCGGCGACGTCGCCCTGCTCGAACAGCTTCCCGGTGGGGGCGTGCGGGTTCGGGAGGAAGAGGACCCCGCCCGCGCCGTCCATCGCCGCGAGCAGCTCCGCCTTCGGCAGCGCGAACCCCTCCCCGAGGGGGATCCCCCGCCACGGCGTGCCGGCCGCCGCCGCGCTCCCCTTGTAGTAGGTGAAGGAGGGGACGGTGTCGACCACGGCCCGCGCCGCGCTCGCGAGGGCGAGGACGAGCATGTTCGAGCCCGGGGTGAGGACCACCCCCGCCTCGGGCCACTCCTCGTGGCGCGCCACCGCGGCGCGCACGTCCTCGGCGTGCAGCTCCGGGTAGCGGTTCCAGGGCAGGCGCGCGAGCCGCTCAAGGGCCCGGGCCTTGAGCTCGGGGGGGAGGTCTTCCGGGCTCTCGTTCTGATCCAGCTTCACCCGCGCCTCGTTCTTCGAGTACGGGTAATCGGCGACGTTCGACAGGTGTGGCTTGAAGGCGTTCACGCGCGAAAAGGTAGCACGAACGCCGCACCGCCGCGTCGGCCGGGCCCGGCGGCCCGTCCGGAATTCCCGACGCCGATCCTCGCAAGCCCGCGAGCTCCCGGCGCGGCCGCGTGGCAGGGGCGATGCAGCTCGAGAAGGCGGGTGGCCGGATGGACGGCCCCGAGTCGAAGGAAGGAGACGGTCATGACGAACAAGGTCCCCGCTCTCATCGGTGCCGGAATCGGCCTCGCCCTGTTCCTCGCCGTGGCCATGCTCCCGTCGCTCCTCTACGGCGGCTACGCGGGCGTCCTCCTGGCGAGCGGCATCTTCGGGGCGCCGGTCGGCGCGACCCTCGCGGTCCGCGCGCTCATCGTGTTCGGGATGGTGCTCGGGGTCGTCGCGGTCGCGTCCCTGTTCGCGGTCGCCGGCGCGGCGGCCGGCGCGGCGGTGGGCGCCCTCCTCCGGGTGACCACGCCGGCGAAGAAGGCCGCGCGCGAGAAGGCGTAGCGGCGGCGAATCGCGGAAGCGTCCCGTCCGCCATCCGAGAGCCCCGGGCCCGCGAGGATCCCGGGGCTCGTCTTCACGGTGGCCGGGCGGATGGCCGCGGCGCTCCTTCTCTCGATCGGCGTGGCGCCTTCGCTCTCCGCCCGTCCCGCCGCTCGCCTCCCCCGTCTCCCGGGCCGCGCTGCGCGTCGTGCCGGTGCTGTTCGTGGGCCGCTGACGGCTGTCGCGGAGGCGCGGACGTCGGTCCGCTCGCGCGGAGGAAAGCGCGCGCTCGGCCCCGTCGAGGGCGCGCCGCTCCCCGGGGGCGATCTCATGCTTCGCGCTGATCCAGTCGAGCCCGCCGACCCGCGGGCAGGAGCGCGCCGATGACCGCCATGCCGATGTCGATGCCGATGATGTCCGGCGCCCCCGCGCCGATGCCCATGTCCATGATGGCGCCGATGCCGATGGGGATGATGGGCGGCATGCCGATGCCCATGCAGATGATGCCGATGGCCATGCCGATGGGCTCGATGATGCCCGGCATGATGCCGGGGATGGGCATGGGGATGCCGGGCGGCATGATGATGATGCCCATGCCGCTCATGTGCCGGATGACGATGGAGCTGACGAACGAGGGGATGACCTGCAACATCACGCCGATGGACGCCGCCAGCCTGGGCGCGCTGAAGGAGCGGTGTCAGGCGATGATGGGGATGATGGCGATGGGCATGCCCGCGATGATGGCGTGCGGTGGGATGCCGATGATGATGATGTCGAGCGGGGAGGCGAGCCACTAGGCTCGTCGCGTGTCCCGGGCCCGGGGCGCCGCGCTCGGCCGGGGGCGGTCGCGCGCCGCGCCGTCGTCCAGCGACCGGACGCTCGTCAGGCGACGGGCCACACGGGAACCCACCAGACGAGGACCGGGACGACCCGGGGCGCCGACGCAGGCCCTGGCATCGCGGGGCGGGTCGGGGCCGGAGCGGAGGCGCGCGCGCGGCGCGCCTGCCGGTAGCTCTCGAGATCGACGACGACCGCCGCGGATGCGCTCATGGAGACAGCCTCCACCGGGCAATATCCGTTAAAGCAGAAACGGTGTCAAGTCGTCCGTCGGGACGGATAGAGGGCCGCGCGCAGGTGATTTTCAGGTTCCTGCTCCCGCCCTCACCCGAGCGCGGCCTCGATCGTCTCCGACAGATAGCGCGCCGCGAGGGCGACCGTGCGCTCGCCCCCGCCCGCGCTCCGGGCGAGGTGCGGCGCGACCTCCATCACGTCGCCGCCGGCGAGCCCGACCTCGCGCCCGAGCCGCGCCACGAGCGCGGAGACGAACCCGGGCGCGAGCCCGCCTGGCTCCGGGGTGCCGGTCGCGTCGGCGAACGCCGCGTCGGTGCCGTCGATGTCGTTCGTGAAGTAGACCTCGGAGACGCCCGCCCCCTTCACCTGGGCGAGGATGGCGTCGAGCGCCGCGGCCGGATCGCGCGCCACCTCGGCGGCCCAGAGCTGGCGCACGCCCAGCGTGGACTCCCAGTGCGATCGGTCGCGGGCCGACGCGCGCGTCCCGACCTGCACGAGCCGGCCGCCGCGCCCCACGAGCTCGTTCGCGTGGTACGCCCAGGTGCCGAAGCAGTAGCGGACGCCGAGCCGCTCCGCGAGCAGGTCGGTGTGGGCGTCCACCTGCACGATCCCGAGCCCCGGCCGGACGGCGGCGAGCGCCTTCACCACCGGCCACGCCGTGGAGTGATCGCCGCCGATCGCGAAGACCTTCGCGCGCGGGTTCTCGGCGAGCACGAGCGCGAGCGCGCGCTCCGCGATCGAGAGGGGCGAGACCGGCAGCGCCGCGGCCTCCGCCGCCGGGAGGTCCGGGTAGAGCGCGGCCCGCGTCGCCGCGAGCTGCGCCGCGGAGAGCATCTCGTCGTGGAGGAGCTGCGGGACCACGAACACGTCGCCGAGGTCCACCAGCCCCGCGCCCCGCCTCCGCGCGAGCCCGGCGGGCTCGTCCTCGAGGAGGCGGGCGCGGATGGCGGCGGGGCCGAGGCTCGCGCCGCGCTCGAGCCCCGCGCCCACGTCGGAGGGGATGCCGAGGAGGACCCCGCGCGCGTCGAGGGCGGCGGCGAGGTCCGCGCGCCAGCGGGCCTGCACCTCGGCGTCGCTCGAGGCGCCGTAGAGCCGCCGCTGGAGCGCGAGCTGCTCGGCCCTCCCGGTGGAGACGAGATAGATGCCGCCGCCCGCCGGGCGGAGGAGGTGTGCGAGGGTGTCGACCGGGGTCACGCTCTCGAAGCGTAGCCCGGCGACCGGGCGGGCGCAGCGGGGCCGCAGGGCGATCCGTGCCGGCTCATCTTCGCGAGCCGTCGACCAGCAGGTCGGCCTCGTCCGGCCCGCCCCAGCCGAGGAGCTGCGGGTTCTTCGGCTCGAAGAAGATCGCCGAGAGGAAGAACTGCGCGATCTCGTCGCGCACCCGCGCCGGGAGGTCCTGGGGGCGCTTCACGTCGTCTCCGCGCGGGTGCTTCACCGGGACGGCCAGGATGCGGTCGTTCCGCACCCGCCCGTTCGACTTCGAGTCCTGCTCGAGCCGGACCACGCCGATGAGACGGCAGGGGATCACCACGCCCGGGAAGGTCGGCACGTCCCAGTAGACCAGCGCGTCCACCGGATCGGTGTCCGGCGCGCGGGTCCCCGGGACGAAGCCCCAGTCGTACGGATAGGAGAGGCCCAGCGGCAGCGGTCGCGAGACCGTCATCGTGCCGAGCGCCGTGTCGTACTTGATCTTCACCAGCGCGCCGCGCGGCGACTCGATGACCACGCGGACGTTTCCCTGCTCATCGCGCGCGGGCAGGCGGGCGAGGTCCACCATTTCGTATGCATGCGTCGCGGCCCCACGGATGGCAAAGCGATCCGGGGGGAAACCCGCAAGGGGAGCGGCGGCACGTCTTTCACCGCGCGGCGTTCGCTGGCGCTCGACGAAGGCTCGTCGGATCGCTCGGCGCCCCGGCCCCCGTCCGTCCCGTGTGCCACACCGCGAGTCGGTGCACGCTGCGGACGCTGGATCGTCCTTCAACCTGCCTCGCCGCTGCGGGCGAGGCCCTGGCGTCCGCGCGGCTGCGGGCCCGGCGCTTGCGCCGTCCCCCTGTCGAGCTCTCTCTCCGGCCGTGCGCTCGAACCTCCAAGGCATGCTCGGTCGGGGTGTTGCGGCGTCCGATGGTGCGCTCGGCTCGAGCGCCGTTTACAGAGCTCGAACCATCCATGTCGGCTTGCTCGGACCGTGGATCCACGAGGCCCTCCATGCCCGCGATCAGACCCTCGAAGATCGTCCCGCACCTGTGGTTCGCCGAGAAGGCCGCCGAGGCGGCCAGCTTCTACGCCTCGCTGTTCCCCGACTCGCGCGTGGACAACGTGACCCCCATCGCCGCCGACACCCCGAGCGGCCCCGCCGGCTCGGTCCAGGTCGTCGAGTTCACCCTCGCCGGTCAGCGATTCCTGGCGATCGGCGCCGGGCCCCTCGACCCGTTCAACCACGCCATCTCGTTCGTCGTGAGCTGCGACGACCAGGCCGAGGTCGACCGTCTGTGGGACGCCCTTTCGGCAGGCGGCGCCGCCGAGCAGTGCGGCTGGGTCAAGGATCGCTACGGCGTGTACTGGCAGATCGTGCCGACCGCGCTTGGCGAGATGATGAAGGACGCCGACCGCGTGCGCGCCCGGCGGGTGATGGAGGCGATGCTCCGGATGAAGAAGCTCGACATCGCCGGCCTGCGGCGCGCGTACGCCGGGGCGTGAGCCGCGCGGACGCCTTCGGCCGCCACGATGGCTATCCTTTCCGCTTGGCCTGCCCGGGCTTGGCGCGCACCATCGGCGACGAACCTCCACCCGCTGCCCACTGGTTCGCCTCGGCGTAGGCTGTGCCCAACTCAGGCTCGTTCTTCCACTTCTTGAACGCTGACTTGATGTCCTTGCGCTCGAACAGATGCTCGAGCGTGCCATCGACAACGGCGCGGCGCACTTCAGCATCACCATTCGTGTACAGCCCGCCCAGCCAGTCCACCACGGCTTCTCGCTTGGCGGGGGGGGGCTTATCACCGAACCAGTAGCGGGCCACCCAACCAGCCAGGTCCCACGCTGCTTCGTAGCGCGAGTGGGCCCACCGTCCACCGTCATCGTTGCGTATGCGCCGCTCGAAGTACGTCCGCGCGAGGCCGTCGAGCATGGCAACATCCAGGGACGGCGCCCATGGAAAGCTCGGACGGTTCGTCACGAGCGCGAACGCAGCGCCCTGGATCTCGGCGTCCGAGTCCGCAAACCATGCCCGGAGCGATTCCAGCGGCACGGCTGCCGGGTTCGGGTCAGTAGCAAGGGCATGAATCTCGCTAATGGTCGCCATGGCTATATGAAAACGAAGATGCCGAGCGCGAAGAGCAGCAACAGGGCCGGTGCCATCGCGGGCGGCGGGCCGATGGGCTGGCGATTTCGCGGATAACCCGGGACCGGATACGGAGTCGGGTCCTGGCGAGGGAACGGCGAGGGCACAGGCAACCAGACTGGGCTGCCTCCGCCGCACCGCGACTCGTATTCAGCCTGGCACTTCGCATAGCCCTTCCACAAGTCGTCTATCTCAAGAATGTGGCGGTTTCCGCCGTTGGGCTTGCAGTTGTTCTGGTCCCATCCAGTGTGCGAATCAATCATGCGCTTGAATTGGTCCATCTTGGCTACCAATATCCTGCAACTGTCAAGCGGCGTGCACTTGAGCGTAACGTTGTCTGGTGGATGGTAGGGCCCGCCGGGACGGGACCCGCTCAAACCCTCTGGGTCGATGCTGTTCAATGGACTCTGATTCGCGTACCCGTACCAATCCGGCCCAAACTCACCGTTGAACCCACCTGCCATCGCGATGGGGTCCAGTTCCAGATACCTCCCCACCCCCGGCAGATACCACCTGTTCCAGTTGTAGTACGGCCCCTGGAGGCCGAGCCCGGCGTGCAAGAACACCCGCTCGTCGTACTGGCCGGGGAGGCGGAGGTTCGTCACGACGGTCAGGCCGGAGAGGGGGTCGGGGACGGTCTTCTCGCCGACCTCGCCGTACGGGCGCTGGTAGGTGCTCCACACGAGTTGCCCGGCCTGGTTGGTGAGCGCCCGCGGGGTGCCGAGGTGGTCGGAGTGCACGTAGTAGACGTACGGACCGCTGGTGTCGTACTCGATCTGCGCGAGCGGCCGGCCGTCGAGCCAGACGTAGTCGCGCACCCTGGCCCACGGCGTGGCAGGGTCGCCGGTGGGGGCGAGCTCGCTGAGCAGGTTCCCGCTCGCGTCGGTGACGAAGTACGTCCACCCTCCGGCGTCGCTGCGGGCGACGCGGCGGTTTCGAGAGTCGTACCGGTACTGGGCGATAGGGCTCGTGACGTCTAGGTCGGTGACGCACGCGGGGGCGCCGCTCGAGAGGGCGCTGCTGGTGTAGCCGACCTGGGCGAGGCGTCCCAGGGCGTCATGGCGGAGGCAAAGGGCGAGGGCGATGCTGGTGCCGGTGCCGTCGTACTGGCCGACGGCCGAGACGTTGCCCTGATAGTCGTAGCCGAAGGAGTAGGCTGGGAGGCCAGCGGCGTCTGGAGTCCACTGGGCCGAGAGGAGGTCGGTGCCGTCGAGATAGGTGAAGCCCGCGGCGAGCTCGCCGATGGTCTCGGCCGGGCACCGGTTGGTGCCGTCGGTCACCGAGTCGTTCCAGGCGACCAGGCGGTCGAGCAGGTCGTAGGAGAAGTTGCGGTTCACGCCGTGGAGGCAGCCGGAGGGATCCTCGGAGCCGTCGGTCACGGAGGCGACGTCGCCGGCGGGCGTGGGGGTGTACGTGAAGGAGAGCGGGCCGCTCATCAGCGAGCGCGGCTCGTGACGACGGTTGAACGTCTGGGAGAGCGTGCGGCCGTTGCCGAAGGTGAGCGACGCGAGCGGTCCACCCGGGACGTGGGTGACGCCGGAAGCGAACGGCTTCCCGTCGGCGGCGTTCGTGATGCTCGAGACCTCTCCGGTGGCGGGATCGCGCACGAGCGAGACCACCAGGCCCGAGGGGTAGCCGAGCCGAACCAGCGCCCCGTCGGCGTCGTAGCCGTACTCGGTCACCAGGGGCGTCGCGATCCCGCTCTCGGCGACCGACTCCATCGCGAGCCGCCCGGCCCAGTCGTAGGTGAAGGTCACGATCCTGTCGGGCTCGGTGATGGAGGTGAGCTGGCCGGGGAAGGACCCCTCGTCGTAGAAGTACTGGTAGCTCACGGTGGAGCCGTCCGCCACGTTGGCGGCGGACAGCGCGAGGAGGCGATCGAGGCCGTCGTAGGCGTAGCTCACCGTGACCGTGGAGTCGCCCCGCTGCACGGCGTTCCCGCGCGCGTCGTAGCGGAACCAGCGCGCGCCTCCCAGGGCCAGGGTCGGCGAGGTGAGCCGCTCGATTCGGCCGAAGTCGTCGTACGAATAGGAGGTCGAACGGTTGCTGCCATCCGTCACTGCGGCCAGGTTGTCGCTGCTGACGCCGTACAGGTACGTCGCGACGTCGAGCGACGCGGGCGAGCCCTGCGCGTCCACTCCGGACCGTTGCACGGCGCGGACGCGGCTCAGGCCATCGGGGACGAAGGTCGTGGTCCTGCCTTCCTCATCCACGGCCCGGACGAGGAAGCCCGAGGAGTCGGCGTGGCGTTCGGCCTCGATGTTCCCGTTGTCGTTCCCCTCGGTGCAGTCGTCGGTGCGTCCACAGGACTGTGGACCGCCGTTTCCGCGAGAGCTGGCCCGGAGCACGTCGATCGATCGCGAGGAGACATGGGCTCCTTTCAGTCGGGCGCGCGCCAAATACGCAACGTCAAAAGTACCCACGGTCAAGTGGAGCACGCGGTCGTCCTCGCGCGCAAGCGCAATCGCGTCGCGCGGCCGACGTGGTTCCATCGTTACCGCGCGCGCCTCGCGATCACGCGCGACCGCGGGGCAAGAGAAGGCGCGCGCGGCGTGTCCTTGCGTGCGACGAAACGTGCCTGTTGCCAGGGCCTCCCCGGTGGCGGCCGTGACGCATGCATCACGGCGCAAGGCCCGAGGCTCGCGCCGCCGGGGCGGTCAAATTGATCGTTATCTCGAGGAAATCCGACGCCGGGCACCCGCGCGCTCGGCATGCGTTGCGAATCCGATCTCCCATGGAGTCCCATAAGGGGCGGGTGAACGGCGCCCAAATCAGCCGGCGGTTGCGCGAGATCGGACCGAGATCCCATCGGGGGCGGCGCACTGCCGCGCCGGCGCGAGGTGCCATGATGCGAGAGCGCCCGCGCGTCGCAGGGCGGGCGAGGAGGCGGCCATGGCCGAGGACCTGGATCTCGTTCCGGTCGCGACGTTCGGCACGCTGTCGGAGGCGGAGTTCGCGCGGGGCCTCCTGGACGCGGAGGGGATCGAGGCGGTGCTGAAGGACGAGCCGCTCGCGTCGCTGCTGCCGGCGGTCGCGGCCGCGAACGCCGGGCTCGTGCTGCTCGTCGCCCCGGACGAGCTCGCGCGGGCGCGTCAGGTCCTCGCGACGCCGGATCGGACCGGGCCGGCGGAGGGAGAGGCGGAGGGCGAGGCGCCCGCGCCGGTCACGCCGCCGGCCGCGCCGACCGAGGGGCCGGCATAGCGCGACTCACGCATCGTACCGTCGGACGAGCTCGACGAGGGTCCGGATCCCGAACCCGGTCCCGCCCTTCGGGACGTAGCCGCGCTCCTTCCTGGCGTGCGACGGGCCGGCGATGTCGAGGTGGGCCCAGGGCACGTCCTTCACGAAGGCGTGCAGGAAGTGGGCGGCGGTGATCGCCCCGCCGAAGCGCTCGCCGGTGTTCTTGAGGTCGGCGCGGTCGCTCTTGAGCTGCTCCTCGAGCGCCTCGGTCATCGGCATCCGCCAGACGTCCTCGCCCGCGGCGCGCGCCGCCGCGAGGACCTGGTCCACGAGCGGCCCCTCCGGCCCGAACAGGCCGGCGGTGGTCAGCCCGAGGCCGACCATGCAGGCGCCGGTGAGGGTGGCGACGTCCACGATCGCCGCGGGGGCGAGCGTCTCGGCGGCCCACGCCAGCACGTCGCCGAGCACGAGCCGGCCCTCCGCGTCGGTGTTGACGATCTCGACGGTCTTGCCCGCGTACGAGACGAGCACGTCGGAGGGCTTGTAGGCGCGCCCGCCGGGCATGTTCTCGCAGGCGCCGAGCACCGCGTGCACGGGGAACGGCGGCTCGAGCGCGGCGACGACCCGCATCGCGCCGAGCACCGCGGCGCTCCCCGCCATGTCGGTGTTCATCGTCACCATGCTGTCGGTGGGCTTGAGCGAGAGGCCGCCCGAGTCGAAGGTGAGCGCCTTGCCGACCAGCACCAGCGGGCGCTTGCGCGCGGCGGCGCCGCGCGGGATCCAGCTCACCCGCACCAGCCGCGGCGGCTCCGCCGAGCCCCGGGCCACCCCGAGGAACATCCCCATCTTCAGGGCCTGGAGCTCCTTCGGCCCGCGCACCTCGACGTGGAGCCCCGCCTGCTTCGCGAGGGCGGCGGCGGTCTCGGCGAGGAGCGTCGGGGTGCAGTCCGCCGGGCCGAGGTTCACGAGGTCGCGGGCCCAGGTCACCGCCCCGGCGATCTCCTGCGCCAGGGCGAGCGCGTCCTTCACCGCGCGGGTGCGCTCGGCCCCGGCGGGCACGCCGACGATCAGCGCCGCGAGGGCGGGCGGGCGGTCGTCGGTCTTGTAGCGGCGGAACGCGTACGCGCCGAGGAGCGCGCCCTCGGCGCTCGCGCGGGCGGCGAGCGCGGCGTCGCCGCCGCCGAGCTCCGGGATCGCCACCGCGAGCGCCTTCGCGCCGAGCTTCACCGCGGCGCGCCCCGCCTGGCCGGCGGCGGCGCGGAGCGGCTCGTATCCGCTCGCGGCGAGCGCTTCGGATGCCTTCGCGCGGGCGCCGAGGCCGAGGAGCAGCACGCGCCCGGCGGGGACCTTCCCGTTGGCGTCGAGCCGCAGCTCCTGCCCGGCCTTCCCCTCGAACCGCTCCGCCTTCGCCGCGGCGCGGACCGCACCGTCCAGGAGCGCGTCGAGCGCCCTCACCTGGCCGGCGCCGCCGCCGCGGAGCTCGTCCTCGAACACCGGCAGCGCGAGGAGGTCCGCCTCGATCTCGAGCGCCGGCGCGCCCGACGCCCGGACCGCGATCCCGTTGGTGCCCTTCGCCATGACGCGTCCTCCATCGGATACGGCGCGGATACGGCGCGCGCCGCCCGGCGCGCGTGGAAGACGCCCGTCCTAGCACGAAACCGCGCCGCGGCTATTGTTTCGGCCGCGCCCCGGGCGGGCGCGTGGCGGGCACCCGCAGCGCCTCGATGCGCTGGACCGCCTCCTCCGCGTCGATCGCGCCGCAGGCGCGCTCGCGGGTGGGGATGCCGAAGAGCCCCCGCCGCGTCGTCATGGCCGCCGCGGCCTCGCGCAGCCGGGGCAGCGCGGCCGGATCGCCGATCTCCGCGAGCCGGCGGGCGGCCGCCCGCCGGAGCTCGCACTCCGTGTCGGCGAGGAGCGAGCCGTAGAGCTTCGTCCGGTCCACGCGCTCCTCGGCCCCGAGATCGCGCAGCAGCGTGAGGGCCCGGAGGCGGCCCTCCCCGCTGCCGTCCTCCGCGGCCGCGACGGCCGGCGAGACCGCGCGTGCGCCGGCGTCGCGGAGCAGCCGGGCGGCGCGGTCGGCGAGCCGCTGGTCCCGCGCGAGGTCCGTGGCGATCTCCGCGAGCGCGGCGTCGTCGAGCGGCGCGATGTGCTGCGCGGTCTCGTACGCGTCGAGCGCGACGAGGCCGGCGCCGGCGCGGTGGAGCGCCCGGGCGCGGAGGAGGAGCAGCTCGGCGTCCCCGGGGCGGCGGCGGAGCGCCGCGTCCGCGGCGGCGCGCGCCTCGACCGGGCGGTCCGCGGCGAGGAGCGCCCGGACGCGATCGGCGGTTCGGCCGCGGTTCCAGGCCGCGACCGCGCCGGCGGCCAGGGCGACGGCGAGGACCGCCGCGACGAGGGCGGCAGGGCGGGGGTGCGCCCGGGCCGAGGTGACGACGCGCCGGATCACGGCCTCGCACCCGGCGCGAACCCGGGCGAGGGCGAGCGCGATGCCGGTCACGGTCCCCTCGACGGCCTCCAGCGTCCCCGACGGGACGGGTGGGGCGGCCGCGGAGGCGCCGCCCGGGGTCGCGGCGACGGGGGTCCCGAAGACGCCGCGCGCGGCGAAGCGGGAGAGGTCGAGCGGGGGCGGGCGCACGGCGGAGCGGACGGGCGCGGGCGAGAGCGCCGGCGGCGGCGCCGGCGTCGCGCCCGGCGGCACCACGAACGCGGGGCCCAGCGCGGCGGCGAGGTCGTCCCGGAGCGCGGCGGCGCTCGGGTGCCGTTGCGCCGGGTCCTTCGCGCACGCCCGCGCGACCGTCGCGACGAGCGCGGGCCAGGCGGCGAGGTCCGGCCGCGGCTCGGTGAGCGGGGGGACCGGCTTGGTCGCCTGCATCATGAGGAGCCCGCGCGCGTCCTCGGCCTTGAAGGGGTGGTGGCCCGCGAGCATGCGCCAGGCGATGAGACCCACCGTGTACAGATCGGCGCGCGCGTCCACCGCGCCGCCCGTCGCCTGCTCCGGCGAGAGGTACTCGGGCGTGCCCACCACCATCCCGGCCTGGGTGGCCATCCCGCTCGGCGGGTCGGCGATCTTGCAGATGCCGAAGTCGAGGATCTTCGTGACCTCGCGCCCCGAGGCGGTGCGGGCGAGGAAGACGTTCTCGGGCTTCAGGTCCCGGTGCACGACCCCGAGGGCGTGGGCGGCCTCGAGGCCGGCGCAGACCTGCCACAGGATCTGGACCGTCTCCTCCGGCGGGAGGAACCCCTCGCGCCGGAGCCGATCGAAGAGGCTCTCGCCGGCGAGCAGCTCCATCACGAGGAACAGGTGCCCGTCGGCGCTGCGGCCGAAGTCGGTGACGTGGACGATGTTCTCGTGCTCGAGCGCGCTCGCGATCTCCGCCTCGCGCCGGAACCGCTCGACGATGTCCGGCGAGGAGGAGAGGTCGCTGCGGAGCACCTTCACCGCCACGTCCTTGCGGAGGTGGACGTGTCGCGCGCGGAACACCGCCCCCATCCCGCCGGTGGCGAGATGGGACACGAGCTCGTAGCGATCGTCGAGCGTGATCCCGACGAGGCGCTCGGGCTCGAACGCGGGTGAGGTTCCAGACACTGCGCCGATTCTACCCGCCTCCCGCCCGGCCGAACGCCCCCGGATCACCCGACGCGCACCCGCTCCCACCTGGTGGCAGCAAGGGCGCTCCGCGAGGTGCATCTGCTCCGGCGTGTCCGCGCGGGTCCCCCTGGAGCTCGCTGCCTCGCGACCGCCCGCGTCGCGCCGATGGAACGGGAGTGAAAAACTTCACGCTCAGCGTGAGGCGACCGGCGTGGCCGTCACGCCGCGGCCCCGCGCGAGGCGCCGCGGAGGAGCGCGCGCTCGAGTCGCGCCGCGACGCGGGCCCAGCGGAACCGGCCGGCGACGCGCGCGCGTCCGCGGACGCCCATCGCCCGGGCGCGGAGCGGGTCGTCGAGGATCCGCTCGAGCGCGCAGGCGAGCGCCACCGCGTCGGCGGGCGGCGTGAGGAGCCCCGTCTCGCCGTCCAGCACGATCTCGGGGATCGCCTCGATCCGCGTCCCGACGCAGGGCACCGCGCACGCCATCGCGTCGAGGAAGGCGATCCCGAACGGCTCGCGCAGCGTCGGGAGCGCGAACACCGTCGCCTGCGCCATGAGCCCCACGACCTCCTCGGGCGCGACCGGGCCGAGGTGGAACGCCCCCTCCGGCAGCGGCAGCGGCGCGGGCGGGCCGGCGACGAGGAGGCGCGCCCGCGGGAAGGAGCGGCGGAGCCGGACGAACGCCTCGAGGAGGACCGGGCCGCCCTTCCGCGCGAAGTCCCTGCCGATGAAGAGCACCGTCCGTCCGTCGTCGCGCCGGGCCGGCTCCTCGGGGAAGACGTTCGCGCCCGCGCCGACGACGGCGATCCGGGACGGGTCCACCCCGTAGTCGTCCACGAGCGATCCGCGGACGTACTCGGAGAACGCCGCGACGAGGCGCGCGCCCCGGTACAAGGCGGTCTCGCGGGCGCGCCAGGCGGGGCCGTAGTCGGACGGCGGCTCGAGGCCGAGGCGCGGCCACGGCGGGCTCCGCACGGCGAGGGCGCGGGTGTGATCGAGGAGCAGCGCATACGGAAGGCGCGGCGTGAGGCCGGGCGAGAAGAGCGCCCCGTTCTGGAGGACCAGGTCGGGCGCGGGCCGGATGGAGGCGAGCAGCTCCCCGGCGCGCCGCGCGTGGCGATCCCACGCGTAAGGGGTGTTCCAGCGGTGGGCGAGGGCGAGGCGTCCGAAGCGGGCCGCCGCGAAGGCGAGGTGCAGCGCGACGGCGGGGGCCGGGCGGAGCCGGCGCGTCACCGGATCACGCGGCTCGAGCGATCCCGTCGCCGCCACGAGGAGGACGTCGTGCCCCCGCCGCGCGAGGGCGTCGGACATCGCGGCGGTCACCCCGCTCTGGGCCCCGTAGTGGACGTACGCGATCGAGAGTCGCTCCCCCCGCATGCAGACCTCCGCGCTCAAGGTGCGGACCAGGCGGGTGAAGGGGAAGCCGGAAAGGGGCGTCCAGCGGGCCGGACGGGGGGGGAGGGGGGCTTCGAGCGTGTGGAAAGGCGGCCTCGAGGAGGCCCTCGCCGATCCGATCGGCGACCCGCCAACCCGACCGAGAGTAGTTTCGGACTGTCGAAAAATTTCTTTCGATCGACTTCGAAGCTTGCTTTCAGGGGGCCGCGGACACCCACCGCTATCGAGGCAATCCGAATTCTCTCGGACAGGTGGCGCGCGAACTTCTCTCGGACAGGTCCGGTGCGGTGCCCCGGACGGGTGGCGCCTCGCTGAAGGGCACCGAAGCCGCGCCAGGGGTCCGCCCGCCGGCCGCTCGGTCCGTCAGACGTCCGCCGGCCGCTCGCCGTGGCGGACCGTGACGGCGGTGTGGATGCCCCCGCGCACGGCGAAATCGCCCACGACCTCGATCCACCGGGGTGCGATCGCCGCGACGAGATCGTCGCAGATCCGGTTGGTCACCGCCTCGTGGAAGGTGCCCTCGTCGCGGAAGCTCCACAGGTAGAGCTTCAGGCTCTTGAGCTCGACGCACCGCTCGGCGGGCACGTACCGGATCCGGATCGTCGCGAAGTCGGGCTGTCCGGTCATCGGGCAGACGCACGTGAATTCCGGGCAGTCCATCGCGATCACGAACGGGCGACCGGGCCTCGGGTTCGGGAACGTCTGCAGCTCGCGGGAGGGCTTCGTCGGCATGGCGCGGTGTGCGTCCTGGGCACAGGGGTCCATGTTCTGGACACCTGTCGTCGATTTTTACAGTTTCAGGCTGAATTCTCTACAGGATCCCGCCCGGGGCAGGCGCCCAAGCCCCTGTAACCCCGGCCATGGATCGAAGGCAAGCGGATTGCTAACAACACGCTCGTGACCGCCAATTCCGGAGGAAGCATGACGACCCGGTTCCACCGCAGAAGCGTGAAGAGGGCCTCCAGGCGCATCGTCATCTCGCTGGGCGATCTGATCTCTGCCGCCTACGAGGCCGTCCCGGGCATCGGGGACAAGAAGCTCGAGAGCGCGCTCACCCTGCTCACCCGCTCGCCGCTCGCCCGCCACCTGAGCCCGCACGTCGAGTTCGTGCGCTGAAGCACGGGCGCGAGGGCCGGCAGGGGCGCGGCGCGCGACGGCGGGATCCCGCGCCGCGCGTCACGACCGCTCAGCGCGAGCGGCGTCCCCTGAGGCGCCGCTGCAGCGCTCGCACCCTCTCGCGCCCCGGCTCGCCGCGCGCGCCGCGCCCGGTCGTGGGAGCGGCCTCCCGCAGAACGGGCAGCGCGCGATCGAGAGGGTCCAGACGAAGACCGCCGCGAGCAGACCCGCGCCGAAGAACCCCGCCGCCCCTCCCCAGGTCGCCCCCGCGACCTTCACGAGCGCAGCGGCGCCCGCGCCGCTCGCCACCACCCAGGGCAGCAGCTTCCGCGCCGCGAGCGCGCGGGAGCGCTCGCGCGTGAAGGGATCTCCGCCGTCCGTACCTGCACGCTTCATCGGAAGATCTCCCGCGCCGACCCGAGCGCGAGGAAGAGGAGCACCAGCGCCTCGCCGGTGATGAAGCCCGAGGCGAGGGGCGCGACGTAGGCCCCCTCGGTGCGAGGGGAGAGCCGCTTCCAGAGGTCCTGGGCGATCCCGCCGATCACCATCGGGACGATGGCGAACCCGGGGATGAGCATGCCGAGGCCGATGGCGGTCGGCGACGGGACGTGCCGGCCGAAGCGCGGGCTCGCCTCGAGGAGGGTGAGGACCACGCCGAGGACGAGGGCGAGGCCGAGCGCCCACAGCGCGCTCGGCGCGAGGGCGCCGAACCCCTCCCCGAGGAGCTCCGCGAACCCGGCCCACTTCACGCTGATCGGCGACGAGAGGCCGCCCTCGCCGCCGACGCCGTACTTCGCCCGGAGCGCGGGGTAGGCGAGCGCCACGGCGGCGGCGCCGATCGGGACGCCGAGGAGCTGCAGGTAGGTGAGGTGCCGGTTGGTCGAGCCGACGATCCGGCCCGCCCGGTAGTCCTGCATCAGGTGCTCGCCGTTCGCCGCCACGGAGCCGCTCATGCCCGAGCCGATCATGTTGATCGGCACGTGGCCCGGCGCGAGCACCGCGAACACCGCCTGCATCACGTTCGCCATGGCGCTGATGGGCGCCCAGTTGGTCTCGCCGAGCACCCGGATCCCGACGAGCATGAGGACGATCGAGAGGCCGATCGAGACGAGCGTGAGCCAGATCGGGAAGCCGAGCGAGACCTTCTGGACCACCGCGAGCACGATCGCGCAGCCGGCGGCGCCCCAGACCACCCAGCGCATCGGGAAGTCGCCCCCGTCCGACGCATCCTTCCCGGAGAGCCCCTGGAACGTCCGCGCGATCACCCTCCACCTGAGGGCGAGGGCCGCGAGGCCGCCGGACACCATGAGGCCGGTCGCCGGCCACATGATCCAGCGCTGCAGCACCGCGTTGAAGGTGAGCTCCGGCACGAGCCCCGCGCGGAGGAGCGGCTCCGGCGCGACGATCCAGGCGAGGATCAGGCCGATCGCCATCGAGAGCGTGATCCGCAGCCCGACGAGGAGCCCCGCGCCCAGCGAGAGGACGCCGAGCTCGCTCCCGACCCGGAGGGCCTGGGCGTGGGGCGTGAGGAAGGTGAAGGCGATCTCGTCGCGGAGCCAGGTCCAGCGCGGCATCCACGCAAAGTGCTGCCGGAGCAGCACGATGAGCGCCGAGAGCGCGCCCCCGATCCCGAGGGCGGCGACGCGCGGGCCGGCCTGCTGCGGCCCCTGGTCGAGGACGAGCAGCGTCTCGCCCGCCGCGGTGCCGTCCGCGAACGGGAGGTCCTCCTGGTCGATGTAGTGCTTGCGGAGCGGCACCGCGAGGAGGACGCCGAGGAGGCCGGACGGGGCGAGCCAGGCGAAGATCTGGAGCGGCGAGAGGTGCAGGTCGAGCAGGCCGCGCGCGTCCAGCATGTCGATGGCGGCGAGGACCACCGCCATGAAGCCGACGCCGGAGCCCGCGGCGGTGCCGGCGGTCTGGACCAGGTTGTTCTCCCAGCGCGTGGCGCGGACCCGGGTGACGAGGCCGACGAGCGAGATCGCGATGAAGCCGAGGAAGGCGGAGACCACCGACATGTTCGGCCCGTAGCCGATGCGGAGGACCACCGCGGGCTCGGCCGCGCCCATGAGCGCGGCGACGACCATCGCGACGAGCACCGCGCGCAGGGTCAGCTCGCGGTGCGGCGCGGGGGTCTGCAGCGGCGGGTGTTCCTGCGGCGAGGGCTCGCGCATGCGGCGGGGACTTTAACCCGGCGTGGGCGGAGCGCCCAGCGTCGTGGGCCACCGTCGCCTCGTCGAAGCGGCATCCCCGTCAGCGCGGGAGCCCGGAGGCCAGGCCCCTGCCCGCCGCGGCGGGTCCGCTCCCGCCCGGGCGCGCGACCGCCGGCGAGGCCTCGCGCGCGGGGACGTACACGTAGTACCGCCCGATCCGTCGCTCGAGCCGGTAGCCGCGCCGGATCTCGGAGACGAGGAGCGGGCCGAAGTTCCCGCCGTGGCCGTACCAAACGTCGGCGGCGGGCGAGGAGAGATCCTCGAAGAGCACCACCGCCGCCGGGCGGCGCGCGCGCAGCGCGTCGAGCAAGGGGCGCGCGAGGGCGGGGTCGCGCTCGGACGCGAGCCGCAGCATCCACGGATCCTCGATCACCGGCGAAGCCCCGGCGAGGAGCGGCACGAGCGGGTCCTCCGAGACGAGCGCGCCGGGCGCGCTCGCCGCGACGGCGCGGAGCTCGGCGAGCCGGGAGCCGGCCCGGTCCGCTCGCCAGGTCGCCGCCGCGACGAAGAGGGCGGCCAGGGCGGCCGCGGGCGCGGCGAGGCCGGCCGCGGCGCGGGCGC
>NZ_JALCZA010000067.1 GCF_022690765.1 Anaeromyxobacter oryzisoli
CATCGCGTCGTCGTGCGCCGCGCTGGGACTGCCGAAGGCTACCTACTACCGCGCGCTCAAGCCGCGCCCGCCGCGCGCGAAGAGGAGCAGCCACCGCGCGCTCGGCGCCGCGGAACGACGCGCCGTGATCGACGTCCTGCACGAGCCCCGGTTTGCGGAGCTCGCGCCTGCCCAGGTCTACGCCACGCTGCTCGACGGGAGGATCGCCGGTTGCGACGACGTTGCTTGAGAAGCACCCGGTCGCGAAATCGCTCGTCGGCGTGTTCTTCAGCGAGTCGGGGATCTGGAATGCTCCCGCGCAGACTGGGCACGACATCGTCTTCGTCCACAACCCATTCATGCCTGACCGGGTTCGAGAAGGAGCGTTTCCCTTCCTCCGGGACGAGTGGGTGCCCGGTCCCGACGGCACCATCGTGCGTCGCGGCGGTGGAGCTGATAGTGAGAGCCGGTTTGAGTAGCTCGTTTCCAGCCAGCCACCGCGATCATCGTCGGACGCGGCGACCTTGCTACAACCTACAACCGTTCTACCGTAGCCGACGGACGTCCGTTGGTGCGTCTCATGACCCGTCCCATCTCAGTCCACGCTCGCTTATCCGACGTCGCTCTGAGAGTGAATCGGGACGACGTGATTTCGCGTCCGGAGCGACTACTGCCGGAAGACGCCATGGCTGGGTATCGGTTGCACAGTACCCGTGCAAGACGTATAAGTGCCCATGATCCTCGACTTCGCCGACGAGGCCACCGAGGACATCTTCCACGGCAACCGGAGCAAGGCGGCACGCCGCTGCCTGCCTCCGGGGCTGTGGCCCGCGGCGCGACGGAAGCTCGACCGACTCAACCGGGCGAGGGAGCCGCGGGAACTGGCCGACCCGCCGGGCAACCGGCTGGAGGCCCTGAAGGGTCACTATGCGGGGTACTTCAGCATTCGGATCAACGACCAGTACCGGATCGTCTTCCGCTTCGAGCGCAGCGATGCGCGCGACGTCCAGATCGTCGATTACCACTGAGGTGAGGACCACCATGCTGCCGAAGAACCGACCCCCGACTGCCCCCGGCGAGATGCTGCTCGAGGAATTTCTCAAGCCTCGCGGCGTCACGCAGGTCGAGCTCGCGTCGCGGATGGGCGTTCCGATCCAGCGGGTGAACACCATCATCAACGGGAAGCGGGGGATCACCGCGGAGACGGCCATCCTCCTCGCGGAGGCGCTCGATACGACGCCAGAGTTCTGGATGGGGCTCCAGGCCGACTACGACCTCTGGCATGCTCTCAGGAAGCGGGCGGCGGCGAAAGGGAAGGGGAGCGTCGTCGCGGCGCGCGTGCCGAGGACGGCGGTCCACGGGGCGAGCCGCCATCGTTCCGCGTGAGCCGCCTGGCCCGGGTCGTCGCTCATCGGATTCGTGGGCTGACTTAGAGCGTCTAACAAAACCGCAGCCTGAAACTGGACGTGAGATCGCACCGTTGTACACGGGAGACGTGGCGGCGGCGCTGGTGGGCGACGGGTTGTGGGCGCGGATCGCGCCGCTGCTCCCGAAGCGGCGGCGCAGTCCGAAGGGCGGGCGGCCTCCGGTTCCGGACCGAGCGGCTCTGACCGGCATCCTCTTCGTTCTCAGGAGCGGCATCCCCTGGGAGATGCTACCCCAGGAGATGGGCTGCGGCAGCGGCATGACGTGCTGGCGTCGGCTGCGCGACTGGAACGAGGCCGGGGTGTGGCGCAAGCTGCACCAGGTCTTGCTCGAGGAACTGAACGCGGCATCGGCCATCGACTGGTCGCGTGCCGCGCTGGACGCCTCGAGCGTGCCGGCAAAAAGGGGGGCGACGAGACCGGCCCGAATCCAACCGATCGCGGCAAACCGGGCTCGAAGCACCATGTGCTGGTAGACGCGCGTGGGCTTCCCCTCGCGATCCAACTCGGCCCGGCGAACGAGCACGACTCCAAGCGGTTTGAGGAGTTGCTCGACAGCGTGCGGCCCGTGGGCGGTCGATGTGGACCTCCACGCAAGCGGCCGACGAAGCTCCACGCCGACAAAGGCTACGACTTCCCGCGCTGCCGACGGGCCTGCCGGGACCGGGGTGTCGCCTCGCGGATCGCGCGACGCGGGGTGGAGTCGAGCGAGCGACTCGGCCGCTATCGCTGGGTCGTGGAGAGGACGCTCGCCTGGCTTCATCGATTCCGCCGCCTCGCCGTCCGTTACGAGCGCCGGCCCGACATCCACCGCGCCTTCCTCCGCATCGGCTGCGCGCTCATCTCGTTCAAATTCGTGGAGAGGTTCTGTCAACCTCTCTAAGTAGGGCAGCAGCGGGGGCCGCGGCGGTCCTCCGCACACGCGGGGTGAGCCATGCTGGACGATCTGAAGTTGCTCATCATGGTCGACAACGAGACAGACACGCTGTCGAGCGTCGCCGAGGGCGTGCCGCAGATGCCGGAGGCCGTGCACCACCTGGCCCGGGTGCCTACGAGCCGCACCCACGAGGGCCACCCGTGCAAGGTCGTGTTCGACCGGCTTTGCTGCGCTGGCCACGGGTTCTCCGTGCTCGTCACCGGTCGGCGCGCCGGCGAGGAGCGCACCATGCTGTTCGACGTCGGCCCGTATGCCGACCTGTGGCTAGGAAACGCCGCGCGCCTGGGCGTGGATCTGGCGGCGATCGAACTCCTTTTCCTGTCGCACTGGCACTTCGACCACAGCGGCGCGCTTCCCGCTGTCGTCGCCGCTGTGGCCGAGGCAAGGCGCAGCGCCGGGGCCCCGCCTCCGCTCGTCGATCTTCACCCCGACCGCCCCGATCAGCGCGGTATCCTCCTGCCGGGAGGAACGATGATCATGTTCCCTCCCGAGCCCACCTTCGAGGCCATCGAGGCCGCGGGCGGCCGCATCGCTCGCCGCGCCGACCCGCACCCGCTCTGCGACGGCTTCTTCCTCGCGAGCGGGGCGATCGCCCGTGTCACATCCTACGAGACGGGCCTCGTCGGCCACCACTCGTTCCACGGCGACGCGGGGCGCGAGGACCCGCTCATCCTGGACGAGCGCTTCGTCGCTGCCCACGTGCGCGATCGAGGGGTGACGGTGCTCTCCGCGTGCTCGCATGCCGGCGTCGTCAACGTGGCGCTCGGGGCGCAGGCCCAGTTCCCGGGCGCGCCCATCGACGTGGTGCTCGGGGGGTATCACCTCAGCGGCAAGGCGATGGAGACGCGCATCGAGGCAACCGTCCGCGACCTGCGGGACGGCATCCGGCCGCGCCTCGTCGCCCCGGGTCACTGCACGGGCTGGCGCGCCAAGGCGGCGCTGGCGCAGGCCTTCGCGCCCGGGCGCTATGGGCCGAGCGTGGTGGGATCGACGTACGCGCTCGGTGGTTGATGAGGCCGCACCGGCGGCGCACAACTCAGCGCGGCCGTCGTCGCGGAGCGTCACGGCGCACACATCGACCCTGCCGGGACTCGATCCGAATCCGCGTACTTGGGACGCGAGAGCCGGTCATTCTGGATGAGCGCCTCCTCAACAGGGCCGCATCACGCCGTGTAGGAGCCCGTCCACCCGCGCAGCGATCTTCGGCAGCAGTTTTGTTAGACGCTCTTAGGCCCCCTCGAACGACATCATCGCTGGCGCGCTCGTGCTCGGCGAACTCGGCCCGCGCCGAGCAGCGCGCCTCCTGAGGTCGAGCCCCGTCGACGGCGCGTGGTCCTGCAGCGGCGGCGAGTACGGTGGGAACTTGGAGGTTTCGAGATGGTCGAGCCTCACCAGGTCGAGCGTCGCCGGCGCGTTCATCTGGACGACGGCGTATCCCTGGTGCAGCTGGCGGATGAGGTTTGGCGACACGTGGTACTCGTCCACCTCGCGCGCTGACCCGAGCCCCGTCTGCTCGTGTCCGTGAATGGCGGCGAGCGTCTGTGGAGCTCTGTGAGTGTAAGTCCGGTGCTTCGTGGAGCCGCGAAAACCCAGGAATTACGCCTGGTTCAAATCCCTTTTCCCGCTCCAGTTCGACCCCCGACAACTCCAGAGTTGTCGGGGGTATTTCGTTGGTCGTCCATTCGACCGTCACCCTGGTTGTAACCTCGGCGGGAGCGGGGCCTCCGTCGCCGCGGTCCAGGCCGCCGCGCCGATCGCGCGCACGGCCTCGCACATGTGCGGCCCCATCAGTTCGTACCATCAGTAGAACTGGCCCGTCACCGGCTTCGGGTGCGTGATCATATCGAGGGCGTCCCTGTCTGCGCCGCCGGTCCTCGCCAGGCTCCTGAAGCTCGCTCGGCTTGGCCGGAATCCGCACGGTACAACGTGAAGGCGACCACGCCGAGCGGGACAAGCGCCCACGCCGTTCCTCGTGCTCGGGGGCGTGACCTTCAGCCCGGCGAAGATCGATTGGAGCGCCGGGCAAGCGCTCCCCGCCGCGGCCCAGCGGCTCGCGGCGGTGGTCGTGCCGATCAAGGATCCGAGCCGCGTCACGACGACCTACCTCTTCACGCTCGGCGGGAACCACTCCACCGTCGTCGCAGACGATTGGACCGCGAACACCGCGAGGCGTCTCGGTGAACGAGGCTGCCGAACGCGACCAGCGCGACCGGCGCGTTCGACAGGTCCACCTGGGCTCAGGCGACGCCGCTCCCGCAACGGCCCGCCTGCGCGGCGCGGTGTCCGCCGGACCCGGAATATTCTTCGTCGTCGCCGGCGCGGCCGCGCCCTAGAACGCGAGCCGGAGCTCGAGCCGCGGGGCGAGGAGCACGCGCGCGGACAGATCGTTTCCGGTCCGGCTCGGCTCCCCGTTCAACCGCGTCCGGCTTCGCTGGTAGGTGGCACCGACGAGCGGGGTCGCCACGCGGAGCGAGAGGCCGCCAGTGAGCTCGCGATCGACCGCGATCCCGACGTTCGTGCCCACCTGCCAGGCCATGAGCTCCTCTTTCGTCGGCGTGAGGAAGGAGACGAAGCGCTCGTCGACGGTCGCGTACCCCCCCTCGGCGGCGACGACCACGGACACGTCCACCGGGGCGCCCGGGGCGGTGACGACGTGGCGGATCCCGGTCGTGAGGAACACCTGGCGACCGTCCACGCGGCTGATCCCTGCCGTGCCGTCGGGTACGTCCGCCCGGCGGCGCTCGAACGCTCCCGCGACGCCGATCGCGAGCCAGGTGCGCTCCGAAAGCCGCCGCTCGAGCGACGCGTTGACGACCGGGATGTCTGCGCTCGGGCTGAAGATGCTGGCCGAGATGGGCGCGGTCGTCATGAAGGTGAAGAGCTGGATACCCGCGCCGAGGGACCACCGGGCATCCGATGCCGGCGCGGCGGCTGCGGGGGGCGGGGCGGGCTGGGCAACGGCGGCGATTGGTGTGAACGCGAGCACAGCGAGAGCGGCGAAACGTCGCATCGTTTGTTTCCTCCTGCACGCCGCTGCTGCAACGGGGGTGCCAGTGTTCACCGTCGGAGAACATGCGTGAATGACTGCGGGCCCGGCTACATGCCGCGCGCGGCGCGCGCCGTTGCTGCCACCTTGGCAATCGAGCGCGCGGAGAAGTCCACGGCGTTGTCAGTTTGTCAGGGCGCCCCGATGCCGCGGATGTGCCTGGACCCTTCGCCCGCCCCGCCCGGCGAGAGGCTCACCTGTCCCGCCCGCCTGGCGTGCTTCACCACGGGAGCCGCCTCGGGATCGAGCCCGCGTTCGCGCCGAAGGCCTGCGCGAGCCAGCGTTCCTCGGCGAGCACGACGCGCAGATCGTCGGGCTCGCGCAAATTGCCCTTGGTCGGCAGAGGACTCGGCTTGAGCCTCCGTCCTCGGCGTGCTCGCTATCGCTCTTGTAGCTCTCGCCGGCGATGGCGATCTGGTGGGCGTCGTAGGCGAGGCGGTCGAGGGCGGCGCTCGCGCCTGCCACGAGCTGCAGCGGTGCTCGAGCCCGCCCTTCGACGGAGCCTGGGGATTCGTCGCGCGGTGTAGTGCCCTCACCGCAACCGGTCGCCGAGCCCCTTCAGCACGTCGAGCGCGCGCCGGCCGGCGCGCTTTGCCGCGCCCTGCACCGCCCCCGTGGCGCGTTTCGCCTGGCCGCTCGCGGCCCCCGCCAGCGCCGCCCTGACATCCACGTTCACCGAGGGTGACTCGAGCGTCCCGCCCACCCGGAGCGGCACGTCCAGCGTCGCCGGCCGTCCTGCGGCCGCGGGCTGGCCGGTGAGCGCGCTCCAGGGCACGGCCGCGGTGCCCGAGAGCTCGAGCTGGCCGGCGAGCCCGACCCGCCCGCCCAGATGGACGTCGCCGAAGGACGCCCGGAATCGGACCGGCGCGCGGGTGGTGAGGAAGCCGTCCCGCACGGTGAAGCTCCCGGCGAGGTCGTGGATGGGCGTGCGACCGCCGCCGGCCACCTGCCCGGCCGCGCCGCCACGACCGGGCAGGTGAAGGGCCTGGGCCACCGCCGCGAGCACCGGCGCGCCGAGGTCGCCGCTGGTGAGCACGCCCTCCTTCATCGCGAACTCGACGAGCCCGCTCACCTTCTCCCGGACCTTCGCCCACGCCGTCCCCGTTCCCTTCACGTCCAGCGTGCCGCCGAGCGCGCCGGCGAGCGGGGAGTCGCCGGAGAGCGCCTTCGTGGCGGCGGCGAGGTCGAGGCCGGAGAACCGGCCCACGAGCCGCCAGGCCGGCTCCCGTGCGGCGAGGTCTATCCGCGTCCCCGCGCCGGAGATGCGCCCGCCGAAGACAGCCGCCTGCAAGTCCTCCAGGACGATCACGCCGCCGCGGAGCGTCGCGCGCGCCTTGACGTGCGTGGCTTCCACCCGACCGGCCCGGAGGGTCCCGACCTCCACCGTCCCGCTCGCCTGCGCCGCCGCCACCTGCCGCCGCAGCGAGGAGGGGAGGAGCCCGCCGTCGCCCGACCCCGGAGCCGCGGGCGCGGCTTGCTGCTCCGGCAGGATCCCCATCACCGCGTCGAGGTCGAGGAGCGGCCCGGTCACGACGAACCAAACGCGCAGTGGCGAGAGCTCCACCCGCGCGTGACCTCCGAGCTCCACCCCGGGCCCGCGCACCACCAGGTCGGTCAGGTCGATCCGACCCCCCGCCAGGCGGGCGAGAGGGAGCGCCGCCGCGGCCCGGAAGTGGCCGGAGGCGGGCTGGCCGCGCAGCGAGAGGTCAGCGAGGTCGCCGTGGCCGTCGAGCCGCCAGGCGCCCTCGGCGGTGGTGACGGTCGCATCGAGCGAGGCATTGCCGGCGCGCACGATGTGGCCGAGCGCGCCAGGGAGGAGGGCGCGGATCCGCTCGAGCGGGAGCCCGACCAGGCGCAGGGAGCCCTCCACCGCGGGCCAGTCGACGACGGCGCCCGGCACCGTCGCCGGCAGCGCCGAAACCTTCAGGTCGGCGTGGAGGTTCTGGACGTCGCTCGCGAGCGCTGCCGCGAACCGCAGGCTGAGCGGCCGACCGGCGCCGATGCCGCTCGCCCGCAGCTCGAGCCTGGTGAGCGCGGCCACTGCTGCCTCCGCGCCGGCGCTCCGATCCACGACCCGGACGATCCCGTCCTCGATCCGGAGCTCGCGCACCGCCACCGCCGTATCCCGACCACCGCCGCTCGTCTCCAGGGGCGTGGCGCCGGCGGCGCGCGCACCCAGCCCCTCGAAGCTCCAGCTCCCGTCGGCGGCGCGCACCACATTCACGGTGAGTCGAACGAGCGAGACGGCGCGGATGTCGACCTCGCGGCCGCGCGACAGGAGGAGCGGCCAGAACCCCACCTCCACGTCGAGCGCTTCCGCCTCAGCGAGCGCGGGCTCGCCCGGCCGGCCGGCGACCCGGAGGCCGTCGAAGCGAACGTGCGGGTGTGGCAGCACGCCCAGCCGCGCGCCGCGCACCGTCACGTCGCGGCCGAGCGCTGCCGAGGCACGGGGCAGGACCAGCTCCGTCACCCGGCGGGTGACGGCGCCCGAGTCGACGAGCAGGACGAGGGCGATGAGGAGGAGGACCAGAGCGCCGGCCAGGGCCCCGACAACCAGCCCGATCCTGCGCGCCAGGCGCCATGGACGATCCGCCATGGGACCTCCACCCCGAAAGCATGGGGTCGCCCAGGCGAAGACGCAACCCGTCGCCCACTCGCCCTTTCGACGGGCTCCCGCGCGGCTCGTAACAGCACGGGAAGACGCTCAGGCGCGGCCGAACTTACGACGAGTCGTCCTCCGCCAGACATGTCTTCGCAGCGCCGCGGCGGATCACGGACGCCCGCGCCCTGCGCGGCTGGCCTCAGGAGCGAACGGCGGCACGCTGGCTGGGCGGAGACCATGATGAACCGCGGTGCCGCCAGACCGATATTCGGGGAGGCAGGGCGCCGACCCCCAAGGAGGGTGCGTGGAGCGCATCCACGATCACGCGATCATCGGCGACGGGCGCTCGGCGGCGCTCGTGTCGCGGCGCGGCTCGATCGACTGGCTCTGCTGGCCGCGCTTCGACAGCCCCAGCGTGTTCGGGGCCGTCCTCGACGACGAAGCGGGCCGCTGGACGGTGGCGCCCGCGTCGCCATTCCGGTCGGAGCGCCGGTACCTCGCGGACACGAACGTGCTCGAGACACGCTTCGTCACGCCCTCCGGCACGATGGTGCTCACCGACTTCATGCCGGTCGCGTCCGACGAGGAGCGGCGGCGCCTGCTCCTCCCCGACCACGCGATCCTCCGCATCGCCACCTGTGAGCGCGGCGAGGTCGAGGTCGAGACGGTCTTCGAGCCGCGACCCGATTACGGCCGGGAGCGGCCTCGGCTCCGTGACGCGGGCAAGCTCGGCGTCCGCGTCGAGACTCGCGCGGGGCTCCTCACGCTCCTGGCCGGCCTGGCGCTCCGCATCGAGGAGGAGCGCGGGCGCGCGGCCGGGAGGATCCTCCTCCGAGCGGGCGACGAGTGCCAGCTCTCGCTGACGCTCGCGAGCGAGTGGCCTACGATCCTTCAGCCGCTCGGGGTGCCCTCGCGCGAGGCCCTGGAGCGCACCATCCGCTGGTGGAGCGGCTGGGCGGCGCAGCTCCGCTACCAGGGTCCGGCCCGCGACGCCGTGGTGAGGAGCGCGCTCGCGCTCCGGCTCCTCGTCTACGCGCCCTCGGGCGCGGTCGTCGCGGCGCCGACCACCTCGCTCCCCGAGCGCGTGGGAGGGGACCTGAACTGGGATTACCGGTACTGCTGGCTCCGAGACGCGGCGTTGACGATCCGCGCGCTGTTCGGCCTCGGGTTCCGCGACGAGGCGGACGCGTTCGTGAGCTGGCTCCTCCACTCGACGCGCCTCACCCAGCCGAAGCTGAGAGTCCTCTACGACGTGCACGGCAACCAGCCGTCGCCGGAGCGTACGCTCCCGCACCTCGCCGGCCACCGCGGCTCTCGGCCGGTCCGGATCGGGAACGGCGCCGCGGGACAGCTGCAGCTCGACGTCTACGGCGAGGTGATCGACGCGGTCGCTCACTTCGTACGCAGCGGGGGGACGCTCGATCGAGAGACCCAGAGGATGCTCTGCGCGTTCGGGGAGTACGTGTGCCGGAACTGGCAGCGACCGGACGAGGGGATCTGGGAGCCCCGCTCCGGAACGGGCCACAACACCCACTCGCGCGTCCTGTGCTGGACCGCCCTCGACCGGCTCCTCGAGCTGCACCGGAAGGGACACATCGGGCGCGCGCCGGTCGACCACTTCGAGCGGAACCGGGCCGCGATCCGCAGCGAGGTCGAGGAGCGCGCGTGGAACCCCGAGCTCCGGAGCTACGCCTCTCGCCTCGGCGGCGCGGAGCTCGACGCGGCGCTGCTCCTCATCCCCTGGTACGGGTACGAGGATGCCGGCTCGGCGCGGATGCGCGCGACCTACCGGCGCATCCGGGAGCGGCTCGGCGCGCGGGACGGGCTCCTGTTCCGGTACCGCAGCGGCGATTCTCAGGGAGAGGGGGCGTTCGGGATCTGCAGCTTCTGGGGAGCGGAGGTCCTGGCCCTGGGCGCCGGGTCCGCGGGCGAGGCGCAGGCCACGTTCGAGCGGCTGTGCGGGTTCGCGAACGACGTGGGGCTGTTCGCCGAGGAGATCGACCCGGAGAGCGGGGAGGGGATCGGCAACTTCCCGCAGGCGTTCACGCACGTGGGGCTCATCAACGCGGCGCTCTCGCTCGAGCAGCGTATCAGGGGTGAGGAGCCGCTCTCGCGCGAGATCGGCGAGACGCGGGAGGCTGCGGAGGTCCGGCGATGAGCTTCGGAAGCTGGCTGCTGTGGGGATTCGTCGCGACCCTCGTGCTCACCTCGATCATGGCGGCGAGCCAAGGCCTGCGGCTCACGCGGATGAACCTGCCGTACATGCTCGGCACGATGTTCACGCCGAGCCGAGACAGGGCGAAGCTCCTCGGATTCGCCGTGCACGTCGTGAACGGCTGGATGTTCTCGCTCCTGTACGTCGCCGCGTTCGAGGCGTGGGGCAGGGCGACCCTCTGGCTGGGAGCCGCGATCGGCTTCGTGCACGCCACGTTCGTGCTCACCGCCGGGATGCGGATCCTGCCTGGGCTCCATCCGCGCATGGCGAGCGAGGAGCAGGGGCCGAGCGTCACGCGGCAGCTCGAGCCGCCCGGGTTCCTGGCGCTGAACTACGGCGTGCGAACGCCGCTCACGGCGCTCGCGGCGCACCTCGTCTTCGGCGGGATCCTGGGGGCGTTCTATCGGGTCGCGCCGAGCTGAGCGTGAATACCCGGTTATGCGCCCGGGGAGCGGGCGTGCAGCCGTGCGAAATGCCGCGTCGTCGTCCAGGTCACGCCGTGCGCGCCCACGGTGACGACGGCGGCCTCGCTCGCGAGCTCGCGGGAGACGATGGTCTGGAGGCGGAGCACTGTCGCCGCTCCCAAGAGCGCCGCCGTTCGCGTCGTTCCAGCACATCCACCGTGAAGCCTTGGGGCTCAAACGAGGGGATGGTTCAGGGTCGGTCCCCCTTCGGTCGGCTGGGATGCGAGGCGGGGCGGGCGACGCATCCGGGTTCGCACCGGATGCTCCACGCCAACGGTCTACCTCGTCGAAGGACGTGTCGGCGCGGCGGTTCACGCTTAGCGTACATTCCGCGGCTCATGGTGGGCCACGTGCGCGCTGCGTTTACTGGGGGGAATGCGATGATTCTGTCTCGGACACGGAACGTCTCATCCAGCCGTGGGTGGACCCGGCTCGGCTCCTTTCTTGCCGCGTTGGCGGCGGCGGCCCTGCTCGTCGCGGCGCGACCGGCTGCCGCCCATCCTGGATGCTGCGTCCAGTGCGTGAACCCTCACGGACAGGTCATTCCGCCGGCGGGATCGGCGGAGGCGTGCACGCTCGGTCGGCTCCCGACCACGAACGCCAGCAACGCCGGGTTCAACCCGGACGGGTTCTTCGCGGTCGGCACGCGCAATGCGGCCGGTGTCTGCCTCGCCGGGAATCTCGACGTCACGTTGTTCAGCTGCACGGGAATCACCTTCGAGGACGGCGAGTTCGTGTGCGGCGCGACGCAACAGATCGGCACGTCCACGTTCGCGAACGGCACGCTCATCAAGTTCACGGAGGCGAACGGCGTCGGAACACCGACGGTGACGCCGATGGGGAGCAACAACGGCTCGGGTAACGTCAACGGTGGCGCCGTCGAGTTCCACATCAAGGCGAGCGGCGACCTCCTGGTGTGCTCCGCGGATGGGTGCGAGCTCTGCCTCGTGCCGCCGCCGCCGAAGTAGGACCGGGCGTCCAGGGCAGCGTCAGGGCCGCCGCCGCGGCGGCGGCCCTGCGCCTCGCTGCCTGATGGTGACACCTACTCGCCTTGAGCTGCTGCGGCGCGCGCTGCCTGCCTGGGCGGGGAGACTCCTCCCTGCGCTGCTCGCCCTTCGACTCCGGCGCGCAGCGCGCGCCTACGCTCAGGGCGAACGGGGCTTCGAATCGCCTGCGCTGCTTGATCGTCATGTGCCCCGCTCGGCGACGGCATCGTGTGCCTCGCGACGCAAGCGGGTGGCGCCGTGAAAGTCCCGATCGCGTACCAAGCCGTCCGGGTGGGCCTCGAGCGCGCCGTCGAAGTGCGCCCCCCCCCCGCTCACCGCGGCATGGCGAGCGGCGCGCGCGGGGGGAGCGGGGCGCGGGCCGGGAGGGCGCCGCCGGGCGCGAGCCCGACCGCCATCGGCGAGGCGAGCGGGGCCCAGGTCTCCTTGGCGACGTTGTCGGGCTCGTCGCCCTCGAACCCGAGGAGGCCGTAGCGGCCGTAGTGCGGGAGCTTGCGGGCGAGCCCGGGCAGCGCGGCGGCCCGGTCGGCGCCGAGGAACGCGATCACCTGCTCCGGATCGGCGGGGCTGCGGGCCACGGCGGCAACGGCGCGATCGGCGCGCGCGAGGACGAGCCGGCCGGCGCGCAGCTCCCGGTCCGAGAGCGCGACGCCGTGCGGCGCGAGCGCCTCGGCCACCAGGGGCCGGAGCCGGTTCTCCCAGCCGAGGACCCAGAGCGACTTTCCGAGCGGCACGGCCGCGAGGTCCCGGTCGGACACGATCTCGGTCCCGGCTCGCTTCCAGCTCTCCGCCAGGGCGCGATAGGCGGCGGCGAGCGCGGGCGGCGCCCCGGAGGGCAGCACGAGCACGCGCCGCGCCGCGCCGAACGCGCCGCTCAGGGCGGGCGCGAGCTCGGCCGGGTCCACCCGCCGGAACACGTCGAACTCCGGATCGACGTCCACCCGGAGCGGCGCCTCCGCGATCGGGATGGACACGCTCGCCCGCGCCGTCGAGAGGCGCGCGACGCGGCGGACCGCCTCCGGCGAGGACGGCAGCGTCAGGAAGACGGGCACCTCGAGCTCGAAGGGCTCGCCGGCCTGCGTCTGCGCGAGGGTGAGCTCGACGGCGCGCGAGCGGCCCTCCCCGGAGAGCCGGGCCCCCTCGACGCGCAGGGTCGGGGCGCCGGCCCGGTCCACCCACTGCGCGAAGAACGGCGCGAGGTCCTCCCCGGCGGCGGCGCTCATCGCCCCGGCCAGCTCGGTGAAGCTCGCCTCCCGGAACCGGTATCCGGCGTAGAAGCTCCGCAGCGCCGCCACGAAGCGATCGTCGCCGAGCCGCAGGCGGAGCATGTGGAAGATCATCAGCACCTTGTCGTAGCCGATGGCCTGGGTCACCGAGTCGTGGCGCTCCCGGAAGGCGCGCACCGGGCTGTCGCGGTTCTCGCCGACGTAGTCCGCATAGCGCTGGAGGGCCGTGCGCCGGTACTCGGCGCCGCGACCGTCCGCCTCCGCGAACAGGTGGTCGGCGAGATAGGCGGTGAGCCCCTCGCTCCAGTTCCCGCGCGACGGATCGACGAACACGCCGTTGCCCCACCAGTCGTGGAGGATCTCGTGGGGGAAGCTGGAGCGCAGGAGGAACGGCAGGCGGAGGACGCGCGGGCCGAGCAGCGTGAACGACGGCATCCCGTAGCCGGTCTCCCAGAAGTTCTCGACCAGGGCGAACTTGGCGTACGGGTACGGTCCGAGGAGCCGGTCGTAGAGGCCGAGGTCGGCGACTCCCGCGGCGAGGTACCGATCGGCGAGGGCGGGGTCGTCCTCGTGCAGGAAGGTCATCACCTCGACCCCGCCCGGGGTCGTGCGCGTCCGCTCGACGTACGGGCCTGCGACCAGGTCCACCTCCTCCTGCGGCTGGGGGCTGTCCCACCGGACCCGCGTCTCCCCTGGGCCGCGCTCGTGCAGCGCGCGCCGGCCCTGGGAGACGGCCTCCCAGCCGGGCGGGACGCGGACGTCGAGGGTGAACGTCACGAGATCGTCGGAGAGGAGCGGCAGCCAGCGCGTCGCGCCGGAGAGGATCACGCCGTCACGGGAGACGAGCCCGGCCGTCTCGGCCATCTTGCGGGCGTACTCCTCGCCGCGCTCCTCGACGGGGTGCGCGATGGGACCGCCGTAACGCACCGTGAAGCGCCGCTCCCCCGGCGCGAGGGGAACGGCGAAGTGCTCGACGGGGACCGGCGACGGTCCCTCGGCGCCCTCGCCGCCGTCGCGCAGGGCCGGACCGTGGGGCGCCGGGCCGAGCGGCTCCCCCGGGCCGACGCGCTCTGGAGAGAGCCCGGCGTGCAGCGAGAACACGACGCGGTCGCTCAGGCGGGCGCGGAGGGCGGGGGAGAGCGTCACGGCGTCCTCGACGAGGACCAGCCCGCGCTCCGGGACGAGCGTCACCTGGACGTCGTGGTGGACGGGCGAGAGCGCCGCCGCCGCGCCGGGCGCGGGCGTTGCCGCGGCGGGCGGGGTCGGGCGCGCGACGTGCGCGCAGGCGCAGGACAGGGCGAGCGCGGCGGCGATCCCACGATGCAGGTCGGGCATGGACTCCTCTCGGGCCGAAGTTGCCGGCCCAACGACGTCACGTACCCGGCGGCGGCGGATGGCGCAAGGTGCGATCCGTCACGTGGCGAGCGCCCTCGCGATTCACGCTGCGATGATGCAGACGAGGCACGGGTTCTCGACCGTGAACGCGGTGACCTCTCCGCCCTGCGTGACGGTGAGCAAATGCACGTGACGCGGCTCGGGTCCCTCGAGACGAGCGCCGTCTGCTGCAGCTCGAGATGACGTCAGGGAAGGGCTCGCTGTTCCGGCAGGACGCCTCGATCCGGTGTCGGGTATCGGTCGGGGCGTTCCGCATGCGCCGCTTGCCCGCGCATCCGGTTTCGTTCTATTCCGGACGTGTGGATCGTGCCCGCTAGCCCGAGTCGTCGCGTCCGCCCGCCGAACGGCAGGTGACGCGCCCGTCCGGATCCGGTCAGCC
The DNA here is from genome assembly GCF_022690765.1 of Anaeromyxobacter oryzisoli. Lineage (GTDB taxonomy): Bacteria > Myxococcota > Myxococcia > Myxococcales > Anaeromyxobacteraceae > Anaeromyxobacter > Anaeromyxobacter oryzisoli. Next base: position 14,672 of record NZ_JALCZA010000067.1, read on the forward strand.
CCGTCGAGGGGCGCGGATCCCGTTCGTCACTCGCGCTTTCGAGGTACGACGTGGTCCATCCCGAGCTCATCGGCTTCGGTCCCTTCTTCTCTTCCCAGCTCTCCCTCGAGGACCTCGGGTCCTCCCTCGTCGGCCGCGCGGTCGCGGATCGCGGGCGCGGCCTCCTCGTCCGGTTCCCGGACGGCGACCATCTGGTCGTCGTCCCGGGTCGGCTGCGCGCCGAGGGCGCCTTCCCCGTGGTGGGCGACTTCGTCGTCGCGAGCCCCGGGCTCGATCGCACCGTCACGCGCGTCCTCGAGCGCCGCACCTGGCTCTCCCGGAACGTCGCGGGAGGTGCGACCGCGGAGCAGGTGCTCGTCGCCAACGTAGACGTCGTGTTCGTCGTGCAGGGGCTCGACGAGGGCTCGAACCCGCGCCGCCTCGAGCGGACGGTTGCGGCGGTGCATGCGGGCGGCGCGGAGCCGGTGATCGTCCTCACGAAGCCGGACCGGGCGGAGGACCTCGCCGCCGCGCTCACCGAGGCCCGCGCCGCGGCGCCCGCCGTCCAGGTCGAGGTCGCGTCCGGGCTCACGGGCGAGGGCGTCGCCGCGCTCGCGGCGCTCCTGGCTCCGGACCGGACCGGCGTCCTGGTGGGCCCCTCCGGCGCGGGGAAGTCCACCCTCACGAACGCGCTCCTCGGCCGCGAGGCGCAGCGCACCGCGCCGGTGCGTGCCTCCGACGACCGCGGCGTCCACACGACGTCGGGCCGCGAGCTGTTCCCTCTGCCCGGCGGCGGTGCGCTGGTGGACGGCCCGGGGATCCGCGAGCTGCGGCTCTGGGACGCGAGCGGGCTCGACGCGACGTTCGAGGACCTCGCCGCGATCGCGGCGCGCTGCCGGTTCCGGGACTGCTCGCACGCGGCCGAGCCCGGGTGCGCCGTCCGGGAGGCGATCGCCGACGGGCGCATCGACGCCGCGCGCGTCGAGAGCCATCGCAAGCTCGCGCTCGAGCTCGCGCGGCAGGCGGAGCGGCGCGAGGGCGGCGCGGCGCGGGCGGAGCGCGCGCGGTGGAAGCCGGTGTCCAAGGAGCTGCGCCGGTTGTTGCGCGAGCGGCGGCGCCGAGGGTGAAGCTCCGTTCCGTTCGACTCCGCGCCCGGGCGGCGGCTCCGCTCACGACAGGCTCCGGCGCGCGGAGCCGCGGGGAGTCGAACGCGCGCAGCGCAGGGAGGAGTCTGCCCGGCGCAGGCAGGACGTGCGCCGCAGCAGCTCGAGGCGAGTGGGTGTCGCCATCGGGGCGGGGGTACACGCGCGCTGACGCGGGGCCGCAGCTCGAGCCGCCACGCAAAAGAGAAATCGTTGGACCCCGTAGCGGTGACGGTCGTTCAGGTCAGGGCGTAGGCCGCGGCGACGACGAGGGCGGGGCGTCTCGCACCGGCTGCCGCTTCCGCGCGAGCCCACGATTTCGAGCAGCTGGCACGAGGACTTTGTCTACGAGCTCCGTAGGTTCAGGCGGTGGTCGCGGAGGCCGTCACAGGTCGGGGCACCAACAACATGCGCGCGTGATCGGAGGCCCTCGAGCGGAAAGGAAGGTCGCGAATGCGCAGGCTTCACGTCTCGATCGTCTTCGCGATGCTCGGAATGGCGGTACGAGCAGCAGAGTACCGGATGGATGGCCCCGCCAACCTGAACGATCTCGCGACGACTCCAGGCGCTACGCTCTCGGTGAGCATCGGAGAGCTCTGCACGCCTGGGTACACGAGGACCGTCAGGAACGTTCCTGCCGCGGTGAAGAAGCAGGTCTGCGAGGAGTACAGGGTCCCCGCCGAACGATGCACCGGTGCGTACGTCGAGATCGATCACCTGATCTCGCTCGAGCTCGGGGGATCCAACGACCCGGCGAACCTGTGGCCGCAGCCGTACCAGCCCAAGCCCGGAGCTCGAGAGAAGGATCGTCTCGAGAACTGGCTGCACAGGCAGGTGTGCGATGGCGTCATGTCCTTGGTGGACGCGCAGCAGGCCATCGCAGAGGACTGGTACTCCGCGTACCGGCGGATGCTCGACGCGATCACGTTCGTGGGCGCAGAGCGAACGAGCACGGCTCCCGTCGCCAGCGAGCCGGCGGCGCCCACGGACGCCGAGGGCGCGGCATATGATTTCGCGATCTCCCCGGAGTTCTTGCAGCGGTTGGAGAGCGGCCACTCGATCCAGCCAACGCTGAGGCTGAAGCTCGGAGATCACTCGGGCGTGCACAAGCTATCGGATGACTGCGAGTTGCATGTCGCCGGGCAACTCGAGCGCGGCACCTTGGGGTGGCCGGAGGCGGTGGTGTCGGAGCCGCCGAACGTCTGCAAGAACGCGCCGAGCGCTGCGGGGGGCCGGGGCGACTGGATGTCGCTGTTCGATGGGGTCGTGGGATCGACATGCGACATACGGGGATACCCGCGGATCTTCACCGAGCATGCATCCGGTGCATCGGGCGCGTCGAACCCAAATCACGTGTTCGAGGTCCATCCGGCGACGGGGATGACCTGCGGTCAGACCCGACTCGACTTCGGATCGATGCTCACGGTGTACCCGGGGATGCGCGCGATCTCTCCGTCCACCGCGGCCTCGTGCATCGGCGATCGCAAGCTCTTCGTTCGCTACGACCAGCGACAGAAGCTGTACGTATTCCGCGAAGAGGGCGGTCGTTGTGGAAACTTCGCGATCGTCGAGGTCCAGAACCTTCTCGCGAAGACGATCCGGGACGTCGGGGATGGACACTCGGCGATCGCGAGGGTCAGCGCGGACGGTCAGTCGATCGTCACGCTCAAGCTGTACACGCTCGCGCCCAGTGACGCTGACAAGGCCCTCGCCCAGGGCGGCGGGTTCAGGGGCGACCGGGTGCTGCTGCACGGCCTGTTCACTTACGACTACTTCGCCATCCAACGGACTCTTCACCCGAGGGGCACGACTGGCTTCTGGCTACAGCCGACGGACTGGGCCGCGATCCGGTTCCCGCTCGCATTCGTCGTGTTCGGCCAGACGCAAACGGCCCCGTGGGAGGGAGATTGATGGCGACACCCACTCGCATTGAGCTGCTGCGGCGCACGCTGCCTGCCTGCGCGGGGCAGACTCCTCCCTGTGCTGCTCGACGTGCCAACAGGCACGCCTGCGCTGCTCGGTCGTCGTGTGCCCACGCTCGGCGACGGCATCGTGTGCCTCGCGACGCTCAACGCAAGCGGGTGGCGCCATGAATCGTCGGCCCGCGTCTTCGGCACCGTGAGCAGTCGTCGCCTCGAGCGAGTGCCCGGCGAGCGGTGGCCGCGAGCGCCTCGCGAGCCGCGTGGTCAGGGCGCGGTGCCCCTCGGCCGCCGTCGCGGCGGCTGGCGACGATGGCTCGCGTGTCGAATGATGGATCGTGCTCCCCGGCCGCCAGCCGCAGCCGCAAAGCGATCGACCCGCCACAGGCGGATCGCCGGCGCCCCGAGTCCTCCTCGTCATGCCGGATCACTGGCTGCGGGTGCTGCTCCGGGCCGAGCTGCTGGAGCGGGGCTACGACGCCGTCGGGGCCCCGGACGTGCCCACCGCCTTCCTGTACCGCCCGGTCGAGCGGGAGCGAGCCCCGGTCCAGGCGATCCTGATCGACCAGGACGCGCTCGACGAGCCCGGGGCCCGCCTCCTCGCTCTCCTGCTCTCCAGGCACGAGCGGGCCAGGGCCCTCCTGCTCGCCGATGCGCTGCTCGAGGAGCCTGCCGGGCCGTGGTGCCGCGTCGTGCGCAAGCCGGTGACGCTGGATCGACTGGCCTCGACGATCGAGGAGGTGTCGCGATGAGCTCCGGGGCGCAGCGCCTCCGCCCCATCGCGCTCGCCGCCGTCGGAGACGTCGACGCGGCGCTCATGACCTCGCTCGCGGATCCCATCCGAGCCGCGCTGGGGCGCGGCGTGGTCTTCGCGCAGGGGCTCCCGCTCCCGGCGCACGGCTTCTCGCGGCGGCGCGGCCAGCTCCGCGCGACGGCGATCCTGGACGAGCTCGCCGCCGTGAAGGATCCGGGGTGGCTGCGCCTGCTGGGCGTCGTCGGCGTGGATCTGTACGCGCCGCAGCTCAACTTCGTGTTCGGCGAAGCCGACCCGGAGCGCGGGGTGGCGGTCTTCTCGACGGCTCGTCTGCACGTGGGACCGGAGGACGCGCGCCGGTTGCAGCGGCGCGCCAGCACCGAGGCCGTCCACGAGCTGGTCCACACGTTCGGGCTGGGCCATTGCGTGCGGCCGAGCTGCGTGATGTGGTTCTCCAACACGCTCGCCGAGACGGACAGGAAGAGTCCCCGCCCATGCGCGGACCACGCCCGCGCACTGGCGCGGGCGCTGGAGGCGGAGAGGTGATCCTCGGAATCGTGAAGATTTCCCGAACGGCCCATGCGTTTTCCGCTCGTTTCGGAGCCCACCTCCTCGATCGTAGAACGTGGCATGCCGCACCGCGTCCCGATCGTCTCTCCGAGCCCGAGGAGAGGCGGAAACTCGGGTACTCTGTGCGATCGTCGATGAACACGTCTCGAGCCGCGCAGCTCCGCGATCAGCGCGGGGCCGCACCGCACCGGAGCTCCTCGCTTGCAATATCGTTCTTTCCCCAAGTTCCCTGACCTGCGCATCTCCACCCTCGGCTTCGGCGCGATGCGCCTGCCGGTCATCGGCGGCGATCCGGCTCGCATCGACGAGGAGGCCGCCACCGTCATGGCCCGCGAGGCCATCGACGCCGGGGTGAACTACTTCGACACCGCCTGGGTCTACCACTCGGGCCAGAGCGAGCAGTTCCTGGGCAGGGCGCTGAGCGGCGGATGGCGGCAGAAGGTGCAGCTCGCCACCAAGTGCCCGGTCTGGGACGTCAAGGCCGAGTCGGACTTCGACCGGCTGCTGGACGCCCAGCTCGAGCGGCTCCGGACGGATCGGATCGACTTCTACCTGCTGCACGCGCTGAGCGGGGACCGCTGGGCCGAGATGGAGCGGCTCCACGCGACCAGGAACCTCGAGCGCGCGCTCGCCGACGGCCGCATCGGCCACCTGGGGTTCTCCTTCCACGGCGCCCTGGCCGACTTCGAGCGGATCGTCGACGCGTACGACTGGGCGTTCTGCCAGATCCAGCTCAACTTCCTGGACGAGAGCTTCCAGGCGGGCCTCACCGGGCTGCGCTACGCGGCGGAGCGGAAGATCGGCGTGGTGGTGATGGAGCCGGTCCGCGGCGGCTCGCTGGCGAGGGTCCCGCCGGCCGTCCAGGCCATCTGGGATCGCTCGCAGCGTGGGTGGTCCGCCGCGAGCTGGGCGCTGCGGTGGGTCTGGAGCCTCCCGGAGGTCGTGACGGTCCTCTCCGGGATGGGCACCGTCGAGCAGCTCCGCGACAACGTGGCCTCCGCGAGCACGGCCGCTCCGCTCGGACGGGAGGACCTCGCCCGCGTGGACGAGGTGAAGGCGTTCTACAAGGCGCGCATGGCGGTCCCCTGCACCGGCTGCGGTTACTGCCTGCCCTGTCCGAGCGGCGTGGACATCCCCGGCACGTTCTCCGCCTTCAACTCGGCCAAGATGTTCGACTCGAGGAAGCTGGGCGCCTCGCACTACGACATCTTCGTGGTGAGGACGGGCGGGAGCGCCGAGCAGTGCACCCGCTGCAGCGCCTGCGAGTCGATGTGCCCGCAGTCGATCGCCATCCCCGATCGGCTGGAGGAGGCCCACGCGTACTTGACGAGCGCCTGAAGCAGCCCGGGGACGGGGAGGACCGTCTCCGCACGCGCGCTCGGCGCAGGATGCGGTGCCGCCGTCCGGGTGTGCCCGAGCGCGAGCCGGCGCGCACCCGGTCGATGCAGCCCTCGCGTTGCGGCCAGTGCCGAGGTCGGGAGGGGGTGCGCATCCTCACACGCGTGAAGCCCGTCCTGATGGCGGCGAAGCTCGGCATGGGGTTCGGTCTGGCCACGGTGGCGTACGCGCTGCTCGTCCGCCCGCGCATGCTCCGATGGGGCGCGACGCCGGATGAAATCCGGGGACGGTTCCCGGGCGCGGACATCATCCCGGACGCCAAGCGCGGCTCGACGATGGCCGTCACCATCGACGCCCCGCCCTCGGCGGTATGGCCGTGGCTCGTGCAGATGGGGTACGGCCGAGCGGGCTGGTACAGCTGGGATCGTCTCGATCACTTCGGTAAGCCCAGCGCGCGTCGGATCCATCCGGAGTGGCAGTCGCTCTCCGTCGGCCAGCGCCTGCCGGCCACTCCGGACGGGAGGTACTGGTTCGACGTCGCCGCGGTCGAGCCCGAGCGCTTCCTCGCCCTGCGCGTGCTCACGTCGGGCCGTCGCCAGTGCGACTCGGCGGGGCCGCGGCCACGCTCCTTCACCGACTCGGTGTGGGCGTTCCAGCTCGAGGAGCTGCCTGGCGGTCGGACGCGGCTCATCGCCACCGTCCATGGCGTCAGTCGGCCGCGGCTCCTCGCCGCCGTGCTCGGGTTCCTCTTCTGGGAGCCCGCCCACTTCGTGATGCAGACCCGCCAGTTCACCAACCTCAAGCGCCGCGCCGAGGGCGCGCTGCGCGAAGCCGGACGGGAGCGCGCGAGGGGGCCGTCGGCCGGGGTGCCGCCGGCCCCGCAGCCTCGAGCCTGATGATGACGAGGGCCGCCGCCGGTCGAGTGGCGCGCGGTCGCGCGTCCTCACCGCAGGTCGAGGGCGAGCTTGGCGGCGAGCGCGAGCGACACCGCCACCACCGCGCGCCGGACCAGCGCGTCGCCCCGCCGGATCGCCAGGTGCGCGCCGAGCCAGCCGCCCGCGAGCTGGGCGGCGGCCATGGGGAGCGCCACGCGCCAGATCACGGTGCCGCGCGTCGCGAAGAGGGTCAGCGCGGCGAGGTTCGAGGCGAAGTTCACGACCTTGGCGTCCGCCGACGCGTGGGCGAGCCCGTCGCCGAGGAGAGCGACGAACGCCACGATGAGGAAGGTGCCGGTCCCCGGGCCGAAGAAGCCGTCGTAGCCGCCGATCACGGCGGCGATCCCGGCGGCTCGCAGCGCCGCGTGTGGCGGCGGCGGGGCGTCGGCGAAGCGGGCGGCGCCCGGACGGCGGAAGGCGACGAACGCGGCCGCGGCGGCGAGCAGCGCGAGGACGAGCGGCCGGAGCGCCGCGGGCGGGACGGCGAGCACCAGGGTCGCCCCCACGAGCGAGCCGGCGAGACCGAGGGGGAAGGTGACGCGGGCGCGGGCCCCGTCGATCATCCCCCCGCGCGCGAAGCGCGCCAGCGCGGCGAACGCCCCGAAGACCGACTGCCCCTTGTTCGTCCCGAGGGCGAGGTGCGGTGGGATCCCCGCCCACAGCAGCGCGGGGAGCGTCAGGAGCCCGCCGCCGCCCGCGACGGCGTCGATAGTGCCCGCGGCGAAGGCGACGGCGGCGAGGACGGCGATTCGCGCGAGCTCGAGCTCCGGCACGCCCGCGTCGTACCACGCGAGCCGTGCGGAGGCGATCAGAGGCGATCAGCGCGCGTTCCGCTCGACCGCGTCCAGGAGCTGCCCCAGGCCGATGGGCTTGAAGAGGACCTCTCGCGCGGTGACCGGGCTCAGGTCGAAGCCACGGCCCGCCGTCATCACCACCACCGGGATGTCCCGCAGCCGTTCGTCCTTGAGCTGCTCCTCCCGGAACTGCCAGCCGTTCATCTCCGGCATCATCAGGTCGAGCAGGATGAGGCGGGGCTCGCCGCCGTCGCGGAGGAACTCGAGCGCGGAGCGCCCGTTGCCGAACAGGACGGCTTCGTACCCTTCCTCGGAGAGTAGCTCGCCGAGCGTCTCCCGCAGGTCGGTGTCGTCGTCCACGACGAGGATGGGGGCGCCGTTGGTCATGCCGAGAGTGGCCGTGCACCATACCGGACCCGGGCGAAAGAGAAATGGTCCCACGAGGGGAGACGAGACGCCGCGCCACAGCCGGCGGCCGGCCCCTCGCAGGCGGAGGGGCGGTGTGGTCGGAGTGCGGGCGCGGTGCGCGAGGAGGCGAGGCGCGCTCGCGCAGCGCTCCGCTCTCCGGGGCGCGAGGTCCAGGGAGCTACAGGGAGCGGAGAATGCCGAGTGGCGACTCTCCCGGCGGCAGGCTAGGCTCTCCCGAATCGCGGGCCGGCGCCGCTCCGTCGAGCGCTCCCGGCCGGTCCGCAGGCTCGAGGTCCCTCGCGTGCTCGGATCGATGCTGGCGCTCACCCTCTCGCTCGCCGCGGCGGTCCCCTACGCGCCCGACGAGCAGATGGACTTCTCCATCGACTACCTCGGCGTGACGATGGGACGGGCGCGCATCGCGGTCGGCCGGCCGGAGGGCGGCTTCCTGCCCGTGATGCTCCTCGCCCGCACCACCGGCGCCGCCGCGGTGATCGACGTGCGCGAGCAGCTCTCCAGCGTCCTCGACGTGAACACCGGGCTCCCGCGGCTCTTCACCCTCGACGCGGTGGAGCCCGGGTACCGCCACACCGACACCGCCCGGTTCGATCGCAAGTCGAACCGGGCGACCGTCCGGGAGAAGGGCAAGTACGACAACACGTACGACATCACGGTGCCGCCGGGGACGGTGGACTTCGTCGCGCTCGTCTTCCAGCTCCGCACGCGCTCGCTCGAGCCCGGGACGAACCACGTGTTCCCGGTCCTGTTCGGCCGGAAGGTGTCGCGCGTGACCGCGACCGTCGAGGGGCGCGAGAAGGTGTCGACGCCCGCCGGGGAGTTCTCCACGGTGAAGGTGCGGGTGCCCACCGGCCTCACCGGGAAGTTCAGCGAGAAGAACCCGACGTACGTCTGGTTCAGCGACGACGCGCGGCGGATCGTGGTGCGCCTGAGCACCGACTTCGCCATCGGGCGCGCCGAGGCGGAGCTGTCGGCCTACCGGCCCGGCAAGGAGGAGGCCGCCGCGGCGGACGTCGGTCGGGGGCAGACCGCGCCCCGCTGACGGGCCCCGCCCGCCTTCACGGCCGCCGCGGGTCGTCCCGGCCGAGCGCGCGGAGCTTGCGCCACAGCGTGTTGCGGCCGATCCCGAGCACGCGCGCCGCCTCGGTCTGCGAGCCGCCGCAGCGCTCGAGCACGAGGAGCACGTGCTCGCGCTCGACCTCGGCGAGCGTCCGCAGCTCCCCCCCGCCGCCCCCGCGTGGCACGCCGGCGTCCGCGCGGACGCTCTCCGGGAGGTGCTCGGGCAGGATCTCGCGGCCGTGCGCCAGCGCCGCGGCGTGGCGCATCACGTTGCCGAGCTCGCGGACGTTGCCCGGCCAGCGGTAGGCGAGGAGCAGCCGCGCCGCGTCCGCGCCGAGGCCGCCCGCGGGCCGCCGCTCGGCGGCGAGGAGCCGCCGCGCGAGCGGGAGGATGTCCTCGCGCCGCTCGCGGAGCGGCGGGAGGCGCAGCACGAGCACCTCGAGCCGGTAGTAGAGGTCCTCGCGGAAGCGGCCGGCCGCGACCTCGCGCTCGAGGTCCCGGTGCGTCGCGCAGACGAAGCGGACGTCCACGGCGAACGGCCGCGTGTCGCCGACCCGGCGGAGCTCCCCGTCCTCCAGCGCGCGCAGGAGCTTGGCCTGGAGCGGCAGCGGCATCTCGGCGATCTCGTCGAGGAAGAGCGTCCCCCCGTCGGCCGCCTCGAGGAGCCCCGCCCGGTCGGCGGTCGCGCCGGTGAACGCGCCCCGGACGTGGCCGAAGAGCTCCGACTCGAGGAGCTCCGCGGGCAGCGCCGCCACGTTGACGGGCACGAAGGGGCCGGCGCTCCGCGGGCTGCTCGCGTGCAGCGCCCGGGCGACGACCTCCTTGCCCGTCCCGCTCTCGCCGAGGACCACCACGGGGGCGTCCGACTCGGCGAAGTCGTGCGCCCGGCGGAGGGCCGCCTGCATGGCCGGGCTCTCGGCGACGAGGTGGGTCGAGCGGCTGATCCGCTCGACGACGGTCCCGAGGCCGCAGACCTCGCAGGCGTGGGGTGGGGTGGCGTCGCGCCGTTCCATGCTGTTCCAACTTGATGCGTAACGGGCGCGGCGGCCCGTCACAACCCGCCGAACCAGCGCTTCCGGGGGGTGGCACGCGACGTGCTCTGGTCTTCCGGCCAGAGGAGACAAGGAACATGACCGGACTCGACCGCAGCGCCACCGTCGCCCAGATCGTCACCGCTCACGCCGTGGCCGCGCGCGTCTTCCAGAAGCACCGGATCGACTTCTGCTGCCACGGCAACGTCACCGTCCCCGAGGCCTGCCGCGAGCGCCGGCTCGACCCCGACGCGGTGTTCGCCGAGCTCGAGGCGATCCTCCCGGCGGACGGCCGGGAGGACGCGGGGGATCCGCGCGCGCTCCCGACCGCCTCCCTGATCGATCGGATCGTCGCGCGGCACCACGGGTACCTCCGCAGCCAGCTCCCCTACCTGGGGCCGCTCGTCGCGAAGGTCGCGTCGGTCCACGGCGGCCGCAACGCGAAGCTCGTCGCGGTCGAGGAGACGTTCCGCGAGCTGGCGGAGACGCTCGGGCCGCACGTCGATCACGAGGAGGCCGTCGTCTTCCCCGCGCTCCTGGCGCCCTTGCCGGACGCGGCGACCGTGCGGCGCGAGCTCGACGAGATGCTCGACGACCACCGCGCGGTGGGCGGCCTCCTCGCCCGGCTGCGCGAGCTGACCGACGGCTTCACCACCCCGGAGTGGGGCTGCAACACCTACCGGGTCGTGATGCACGAGCTCGAGGCGCTCGAGGCGGACGTGCTCAGGCACGTGCACCTCGAGAACCACGTCCTCATGCCGCGGTTCGCTGGCGCGGGGGGTGCGCCGTGCTGAGCGGGCTCGCGACCGCGTCCCTCCGCCGCGTCCGCGCCGCGCTGCGCGGCCGCCTGGAGGACGTCGCCGGGCGGGTCGGCGCGCTCGCGGCG
>NZ_JALCZA010000068.1 GCF_022690765.1 Anaeromyxobacter oryzisoli
GGCGCGCGCTCCGGGCGTGGCCGCGACGGCCTGCTTCACCGGCGCGCCCCGCGCACCAGGCTTCGGGGACGCCGCGGCCGCGTGCTTCGCGGGCGCGACGGCGCGGGCGGCGGCAGGAGCGGCGGGACGTGGCCCCGGCTGGCTGTCGGGCGGCCCGAGCGCGATCACCGCCGAGGACGGCGCAGGCGCTCCCTTCGCGGCGGGGGGGACCGCGAGCAGCGCGCCCACCTCCTCCTGGAGCTGGGTGGGATCCACCGGCCGCGGGAGGATCCGCGCCCCGGCGGGCGTGCGCGGCGCCTCACCGAGCAGCACGATCGGGAGCCCCCCGCCCTCGTCGGCGAGCTGGAGCGCGAACCCGAGCGCGGCGCCGCCGTCGCAGGTCGTGGAGACGACGACCAGGTCCGGCCGCGCGGTCTCGCTCGCGGTGCCGGCGTCGGAGGCGTTGGTGGCGAGCACCGTCGCGTGGCCGGCTCGCGCGAGGGCGCGCTTGACGGCGGAGATCTCGGCGATGTCGTCGTCGACCAGGAGGATGCGGGCCACGCGCGGCGATTATGCATCGCCCCCGCGCGAGGGGCCAGGCGGGCGGGCGCACGTCGGTCCTCCACCCACCCGATACCGCTCCGCCCCGTGGGCGGCCGGAGGTCGAGGCGTTCACATCATCGAGTAGGGGTCCATGTCGAAGCGGATCGTCGCGCCGCCCGGAGGCCGGAGCGCGACCCTCGCCAGCGCGGCGTGGACCCGGAACAGCGCCTTGGGCGCCTCGGCCCGGAACAGCAGGTGCCAGCGGTATCGCCCGCGGAGCCGCTCGATCGCCGCCGGCGCGGGCCCGAGCATCGCCACCTCGCCCTGGAGCGCCGGCCGCGCGGCGGCCGCGAGCGCCTCCGCGGCGCGCCGCGCGCCCGCCTCCGATCCCTCGATCCGCGCCGCCATCATCCGCGTGAACGGCGGGTACCCGAGCGCCCGGCGCCGCTCGAGCTCTCCCTCGGCGAACGCGGCATAGTCGTGGCGCGCGGCGAGGGCGATCGCGGGCGTGCGCGGGTTGAAGGTCTGCACGACGACCCGCCCCGCCTCCGCGCCGCGCCCGGCCCGCCCGGCCACCTGGGCGAGGAGCTGGAACGTCCGCTCGGCGGCGCGGAAGTCCGGGAGCGCGAGCGCGGTGTCGGCGAGCACGACGCCGACCAGGGTCACGCCGGGGAAGTCGTGCCCCTTGGTGACCATCTGCGTGCCGATCAGCACGTCGAGCTCGCGCCGGGCGAAGCGCGCGAGCACCGCGGCGGTCTCGTCGGCGGAGGTCACCGCGTCGCGATCGAGCCGCGCGACGCGCGCCCGGGGGAACAGCGCGCGCACCGCCTCCTCGACCTGCTCGGTCCCGACCCCCACGCCGGAGCGGACGCCCCCGCACGCCGGGCAGCGCGCGTCCACCCGCTCGGTCCGGCCGCAGTAGTGACAGAGCAGGATCCCGCGCCGCGCGTGGTGCGTGAGCGACACGGCGCACTCGGTGCACCGTGCCTCCTCGCCGCAGACCTCGCACGTCACCAGGGTCTCGTAGCCGCGGCGGTTCAGGAACAGGATCGCCTGCTGGGAGGCCTCGAGGGTCCGGCCGATCGCCTCGCGGAGCTCGGGCGCGAGGAGGCCGGGGAGGCCGATGTCGCCGCCGCGGCGCAGGCGGGACAGGTCCACGAGCTCGACCGGCGGCAGTGGCCGGTCGTCCACGCGCCCGGGCAGGTCGAGCTTCCGGTACCGGCCCCGCCGCGCGTTCTCGAGGCTCTCGAGGGAGGGCGTGGCCGAGCCGAGCACGAGCACGGCGCCCTCGCGCTTCGCCCGGACCACCGCGAGGTCGCGGGCGTGGTAGGCGGGGCCGTCCTCCTGCTTGAAGGAGGGGTCGTGCTCCTCGTCCACCACGATGATGGCGAGGTCCTGCACCGGGGCGAAGATCGCGCTCCGCACGCCCACGCAGATCCGCGCGTCGCCCCGCCGGAGCCGGAGCCACTCGGCGTGCCGCTCGGCGCCGGAGAGCCCCGAGTGCATGAGCGCCACGTCGTCGCCGAACCGCGCGCGGAACCGGCCCGAGAGCTGCGGGGTGAGGGCGATCTCCGGGACGAGGACGAGGGCCCCCTTGCCGGCGGCGCGGGCGCGGGCGATGGCCTGGAGGTAGACCTCGGTCTTGCCCGAGCCGGTGACGCCGTGGAGGAGGAACGCCTGGAACCCGCCGGCGGCCCCGTCGATGGCGGCGACCGCCGCGGCCTGCGCGGGGGTGAGCGCGGGCGCGGTCGCCGCCGCGGGGAGGACGCCGCCTTGCGCCACCGGCGTCTCGGTCTCGAGCCGGACGAGCCCGCGCCGTTCGAGGGCGGTGAGGGCCGCGCGTCCTTTCGGGAAGGCGGCGCGGAGCTCCTCGACCGGGATCCGCCCCCGGGCGAGGAGGTACCCCAGCACCGCGCGCTGGGCGGGCGCGCGGGCGAGGGCCTTCGGATCGGCGGCGGCGCGGTCGGCCCCCTCGGCGGGCGCCGCGTACTCGACGCCGCGCCGGGTCGGCCCCGCCTCTCCGCCCCGGGCGTTCAGGCCGGGCGGGAGGGCCGCCCGGAGCAGCTCGCCGGGCGGGACGAGGTAGTAGTCCTCCGCCCAGCGGAGCAGCTCGACGAGCTCCGGGGTGAAGGGCGGGAACGGATCGAGGACCTCGACCACGTCCCGGAGCTCGACGCCGGCCGGCGGCGCCTCCGGGAAGCCGACGACGTAGCCCGTCGCCCGCCGGCTCTTCCCGAACGGCACGACCACCCGCTGCCCGAGGGAGATCGCGGGCGCGAGGTGTGGCGGGACGCGGTAGGTGAATCGGCCGCGGACCGCGGCGGCGACGGCGACCTCGACGAGCACCCGGCGAGTGTAGCGCGCGCCGGGCGCGCCGCGCGCGGGCGCGGGATCGCCTCCGCCCGGCGCCGCGGGTGCTAAAACGGCCGACCATGATTCGAGAACGGTCAGCGGGGAGGGGCCCCACCGCAGGTGGGGAGGGGCAGCGCCCCTCCCCGCGGGACAGCGCGCGCCAGCGCGCGTGGGCCCCGCGGAGCAGGGGTGGGGCCCCGGCGAGCTTCGCTCGACGGGGCGGGGGCGCAGCCCCCGTGTAACATGGCTAAACGAGGGCGCGAGGCGCGACACCGAAGGTGTTCGCGAATCGCGAACCTCGTTTAGAGTGGCGTCCCTTCCATCGAACAAGGAGGAAACGTGAACTTCGATCTTCGCTGCCTCGTCGCGGCGCTCGGCGTCGTCACCGTGGTCGCCTGCGGGCAGAAGCAGCCCCCGCCGCCATCCGCCCAGCCCGCTCCGCAGCAGGCGCCCCAGGCCGCGCCCGCCCCCGCCGAGCCGCCCGCGGTCGCGGCCCCCGCGGAGCAGCCCGCCGCGCCCACGGTCCCGCAGGCGAAGCCCGCCGAGGCGAAGCCGGCCGAGCCCGCGAAGCTCGAGGCGCCCAAGCCGGCGAAGTCGGCGAAGCCGGTCGCGCCCGCCCCGGCGGCCCCGACCGCCGCGACGAAGCCCGCGACGCCCGCCCCGGCGAAGTCCGCCGAGCCCGCCCCGGCTGCGGCGCCGTCCAGCCCTGCGGAGGCGGCCCCCGCCGCGGCGCACGCCAAGGTCGGCCCGCAGAAGTGCAAGATGTGCCACCGCGTCCAGTACGACTCCTGGGCGGCGTCTCCCCACCAGGCGAAGGGGCTCGACTGCGAGGGCTGCCACGGGAACGGCGGCGACTACTGGAACGCGAGCGTGATGCGCGATCGCGCGAGGGCGACGGCGGCCGGGCTCGTGACGCCGGACGTCTCGCTCTGCCGGAGGTGCCACGGCGCGAAGGCGGACGCCTCGCTCCTCCCGAGGGCGCACGCGCACAAGGGAGGGTGACCGGGGGGAAAGGCTCGGGGAGGCCGGGGCACGGTCCACGGGGGGTGACCCGAACGCGAACGCGAACGCGACCCCGTACCCGTCACCGTGCCCGTGACCGTTCCCGTATCCGTGCCCGCCTCCCGCATCCCGCTTCCCGTGGCCCGTGTTTCCGTCGGATCGCGGGGATCGGGCCACGGGCCACGCGACCCGGTTCACGGGTCACGGAGAAGCCGGTGACGGTGACGGGCACGGATAACGGAACGTCCCCGACCCCGAACGCGAACCCGTACCCGTGACCGTGACCGTTCCCGTATCCGTGCCCGCCTCCCGCATCCCGCTTCCCGTGGCCCGTGTTTCCGTCGGATCGCGGGGATCGGGCCACGGGCCACGCGACCCGGTTCACGGGTCACGGAGAAGCCGGTGACGGTGACGGGCACGGATAACGGAACGTCCCCGACCCCGAACGCGTACCCGTACCCGTCACCGTGCCCGTGACCGTTCCCGTATCCGTGCCCGCTTCCCGCCTCCCGCTTCCCGTGGCCCGTGTTTCCGTCGGATCACGGGGACCGGGCCACGGGCCACGCGACCCGGTTCACGGGTCACGGACAAGCCGGTGACGGTGACGGGCACGGATAACGGAACGTCCCCGAGCCCGAACGCGAACGTACCCGTGACCGTGACCGTGCCCGTGACCGTTCCCGTATCCGTGCCCGCCTCCCGACTCCCGCTTCCCGTGGCCCGTGTTTCGGTCGGATCACGGGGATCGGGCCACGGGCCACGCGACCCGGTTCACGGGTCACGGACAAGCCGGTGACGGTGACGGGCACGGATAACGGAACGTCCCCGAGCCCGAACGCGAACGTACCCGTGACCGTGACCGTGACCGTTCCCGTATCCGTGCCCGCCTCCCGCCTCCCGCTTCCCGTGGCCCGTGTTTCCGTCGGATCACGGGTACCGGGCCACGGGCCACGCGACCCGGTTCACGGGTCACGGAGAAGCCGGTGACGGTGACGGGCACGGATAACGGAACGTCCCCGACCCCGAACGCGAACCCGTGCCTGATGCCTTCCTACCGTGCGCCGGCGAAGGGCGCGAGGAACGCGCGCGCCTCGGTGAACACGAGGTCGAGCGAGTCCGCCAGCTCGTGCCCGTCGTCCACCGGTACGAGCCGCGCCGCTGGCGTGCGGGCCACGAACGCCTCGACGTCCTCGAACGGCACCGTGTCGTCGCGCCGGCCGGAGACGCAGAGCGTGGGGACCCGGACCTCGGGGAAGGCCGGCCAGCCGCGCGCGTCCTCGTGGAACGGCCACCCGAGCCGGCGGCGTCGCCCCGACGCGAGGTGGTCCACCTCCAGCCCGTTCGCCTTCCACGCGGCGCGGTCCGCGTCGGTGAGCCGGCGCTCCCAGCGCTCGAAGAGGCGCACCGCCGGCGCCATCAGCACGAGCCGCTCGATGGACGGGTCGCGCGAGGCGGCGACCGCCGCCAGGTAGCCCCCGAGCGAGCTGCCGATGATCGCGTGCGGGGGCGGGGCGGCGGCGAGGAGCCGCTCGGCGACGGCGAGCATCGAGGACGGCGTGGACCGCTCGAAGCCGTCCTCCCCCGGGGTGAGATCGGGGATCACGAGGTGGACCCCGATCGCGGCGAAGCGGTCCGAGAGGACGCGCGCCTTCCTGGAGGACGGGCCGGAGGCGAAGCCGTGGAGGTAGAGGAGCACGCGGAGAGGTTAACCGAGTCGCCCGCGGCACGCCGCGTGCTCTCTTCCCCGGCATCATCGGAGAGGAGCCGTCATGACGCTTCCGTTCGCCCGCGCGTGTACCGTCGCCCTCGTCCTCGCCGTGTCCGCCGGGACACGCGGCGCCGAGCCCGCGCTCGAGCCGGGCGACGTCGTGTTCCAGACGTCGCGCTCGGCGCAGTCGCTCGCGATCCAGGAGGTGACCGCGAGCCCATGGTCGCACGTCGGCATCGTGGACGTGGGCGCCGACGGCCCGTACGTCATCGAGGCGATCGGCCACGTGTCGCGCACGCCGTGGCGCGCCTGGCGGGCGCGCGGTCGGAGCGGCCGGATCCTCGTGCTCCGGGCGCGGCTGCCGGCGGCGGCGCGCGCGCGCGCGGTCGCCGCGGCGGGCCGCTTCCTCGGGCGGCCGTACGACCCCCGGTTCGAGTGGGGCGACGACCGGCTCTACTGCTCGGAGCTCGTCGCGAAGGCGTACCTCGCCGGCGCGGGCCGCGCCGTCGGCAAGCGCGAGCGGCTCCGGGACCTGCGCCTCGGCGCCCTCCGCGCCGCGCTGGCCGCCCGGTACGGCGGCCGGATCCCGTGGAACCGCCGCCTGGTGACGCCGGCGTCGATCGCGGCGGACCCGCTCTTCTACCCCGTGTACGGGTCGCCCTGACGGCCCCGCGGCCGGACCGGGCCGCGTCTAGCGCGGCTTCGCGGCGCGGAGCGCCTGGAGCCGCTCCGCGAGGGTCCGCTCGAGGCCGTTCCCGGAGAGCTTCACGAGCTCCTCGCCCCGGATCGCGTCCGGGAGGTACTGCTCGGCGACGTAGTTGCCCTCGAAGTTGTGCGGGTAGCGGTAGCCCGCGCCGTAGCCGAGCCCCTCCATCAGGCGCGTCGGCGCGTTCCGGAGCTTGAGCGGCACCGGGAGCGGCCCGCGCTCCCGCACGAGCCGCCGGGCGTTGCCGTAGCCGGTGAGCGCCGCGTTCGACTTCGGCGCGAGCGCGAGGTAGATCGCGGCCTGGCTCATGGGCAGCACGCCCTCGGGCAGCCCGACCAGCTCCACGGCCTGGAGCGCCGCCACCGCGACCTGGAGCGCCTGCGGGTCGGCGTTCCCGACGTCCTCGGACGCGAAGATCACCATCCGGCGGAGCACGAAGCGCGGGTCCTCCCCGGCCTCGAGCATGCGGACCATGTAGTAGACCGCCGCGTCCGGATCCGAGCCGCGCATCGACTTGATGAACGCCGAGACGACGTTGTAGTGCTGCTCGCCCGCCTTGTCGTAGAGGATGGTCTTCGCCTGGAGCGCGTCCTCCGCGTCGGCGCGCTCGATGGTGGCGCGGCCGGCGAGCCGCACCGCCGCCGCCGAGACCTCGAGCGCGTTCAGGGCGCGCCGCGCGTCGCCGAAGCTGGCGCGCGCGATGGCCTCGCGCGCGTCCGGGGCGAGCGCCACCGCGCCGGCGAGCCCCTCCTTGGCGCTCAGCGCGCGGTCCACGAGGGCGCCGAGCTCCTCCTCGGTGAGGGCGCGCAGCGTGACGACGCGGCAGCGGGAGAGGAGCGCGGCGTTCACCTCGAACGACGGGTTCTCGGTGGTCGCGCCGATGAGGATGACGGTGCCGTCCTCGACGTGCGGCAGGAACGCGTCCTGCTGCGCCTTCGTGAAGCGGTGGATCTCGTCCACGAACAGGATGGTGCGCTTGCGGTGCAGCTTGCGGCGATCCCGCGCCGCGGCGACGATCTCGCGGATCTCCTTCACCCCGCCGAGCACCGCGCTGAACGGGACGAAGTCCGCGCCAGTGCGCTGGGCGACGATCCGCGCCAGCGTCGTCTTCCCCGTCCCGGGCGGCCCCCATACGATGAGCGACGGGACCTGGTCCGCCTCGATCGCGCGGCGGAGGGCGGTGCCCGGGCCGAGCACGTGCTCCTGACCGGCGTAGTCCTCCAGGCGACGGGGGCGCATCCGCTCGGCGAGCGGCTTGCCGGAAGGGTCCTCCTGCGCGGCGCGATCGAACAGGTCCATGGGGAGGGCTAATATAATGCCCCGCATGGACGGCCATCCGGTCCCGGTGCCACACCGCATCGGCATCATCCACAAGGTGTCGAGCGCGGAGGCGTCCGAGACCGCGCTCTACGTCGCCCAGTTCCTGCGGGCGAAGGGCGTCGAGGTCACCGAGGACGAGGCGGAGATCGCGAAGGTCGCCGAGCTCGTGGTCGTCCTCGGCGGCGACGGCACGCTCATCCACGCGGCGACCGTGCTCGACGGCCGCCCGGTGCCGATCCTCGGGGTCAACATGGGCAGCCTCGGGTTCATGACCGAGGTCCCCCAGTCGAGCATGTACGACGCGCTCGAGAGCGTCCTCGCCGGCCGGGCGGCGCTCTCCGAGCGGATGAAGCTCAGGGTGCACCTGCACCGCAGCGGCAGCCCCGACCGCGCGCTCGACACCGAGGTCCTGAACGACGTGGTGCTCGCCAAGGGCGCGCTGTCGCGCATGGTCGAGCTCGACACGCGCATCTCCGGGAACTACGTCACCACCTACAAGGCGGACGGGATCATCGTCGCGACGCCGACCGGCTCGACCGCCTACGCCCTCGCCGCGAACGGCCCCATCGTCTACCCGACCATGCGCGGCGTCATCGTCGCGCCGATCTGCCCCCACACGCTCACCCAGCGCCCGCTGGTCGTCCCCGACGACGAGAACATCGAGATCCTCCTCGTGAACGACAGCGAGGTGTACCTCACGCTCGACGGGCAGAAGGGGCTGAAGCTCGAGCGCGGGGACCGGGTCCAGGTGAAGCAGTCGTACAACCGCGTCCTCCTCGTGCGGAACCCTCAGATCGACTTCTTCGGGATCCTCCGGGCCAAGCTGCGGTGGGGTGAGCGGTAGGGCGTCGGTCGCGAGGCGGCCGGCGCGGGGAGCTGGTCCCCCGTGCCCGTGCCCGTGCCCGTGCCCGTGCCCGTCACCGTTCCCCGTGCCCCGTGCCCGACTCCCGTGTCCCCTGGCCCGTCGCCCCGTGATCCGTGATCCGACGGTGCGGTCGGGCCACGGGGATCGGGCCACGGGGATCGGGCCACGGGCCACGGGAAGCCGTCTACGGGGCACGGAGAGGCCGGTGACGGTGACGGTGACGGATCACGGGCCGGCATCCGATGCGCGCGCCGCGCCCTGAACGTGCGACACCTGAAAACTTGATCAGTGTCGGAGGCCCATGGATCATGGCCGCATGCTCACGACGCTGCGCATCTCCGGCCTGGCGGTCGTCGACGCGGTCGAGGTCCGGTTCGGCCCCGGGCTGAACGTCCTCACCGGCGAGACCGGCGCCGGCAAGTCCATCCTGGTGAACGCGCTGCACCTCGTGCTCGGCGGGCGGATGACCGCGGACATCCTGCGCGAGGGCGCGGACGAGGCGCTGGTGGAGGCGCTCTTCGAGCTCCCCGGGTCACACCCGGTCTTCGGTCGGCTCGAGGCGGCCGGGGTGCCGCGGCCGGCGGGCGAGACCGCCGAGCTGCTCGTCCGCCGGGTCGCGGCGCGCGGCGGGCGCGGGCGCGCGTTCGTCAACGGCTCCCTCTGCACCGTCTCCATGCTCGAGACCGCGCTCCGCGGCGTGGTGGACATCTCCGGCCAGCACGAGCACGTCTCCCTGCTCGATCCGGCCACCCACCTCGAGCTGCTCGACGCGTTCGCCCTGCGGGACGGGGCGGCCGAGCCGGGCGACGGAGAGTCCCAGGCGATGGGCGACGCGGAGCCGACCCTCCTCCGGTACCGCGCCGTCCACGCGGCGCTCGCCGCCCTCGTCCGCGAGCGAGACGCGCTCGTCGCGGACGAGGGCGAGCGGGCGCGGCGGGCCGACTACCTCCGGTTCCAGCTGAAGGAGCTCGCGGCGGCGGATCCTCGGCCCGGCGAGCTCGAGGCCCTCGAGTCGGAGCGGCGCGTCCTCGCGTCTGCGGAGAAGCTCCGCGAGGCGGCGCACTCCGCAGAGGGGCTCGCCTACGGCGAGGAGGGCAGCGCCTCCGAGCGGGTGGGGCAGGCGGCGCGCGCGCTCGCCGAGGCGTCCCTGCTCGATCGCCGGCTCGAGGCGCCGCTCGGGCTGCTGCGCTCGGCGGCGGTCGAGCTCGAGGAGGCCGGGCGCGAGCTGGGGCGTTACGCCGAGCTCGTGGGCGGCGACCCCGAGCGGCTCGCCGAGGTCGAGGACCGTCACGAGCACCTCCGCGCGCTCGCGCGGAAGCACGGGGGGTCGCTCGAGAGCGCCATCGCGCGGCGCGCCGAGATGGAGGCCGAGCTCGCGCGGCTCTCGGGGGGCGGCGATCGGCTGAAGGAGCTCGCCGGGGAGATCGAGGCGCGCGGCAAGGAGGCCGTTCGCCTCGCCGGGGCGCTCACGCGCGCTCGCGCAGAGGCGGCACGCGACTTCGCCGCGGCGGTGCGGCGTGAGCTCGAGGGGCTCGCCATGGGGCGCTGTCGCCTCGAGGTCGAGCTGCTGCCGCCCGAGGGCGGGATCGAGCTCGGCGGCAAGGTCCTCGGGCCCCACGGCGCCGAGCGCGCCGAGATCCTGATCGCCCCGAACCCCGGCGAGCCTCCGCGCCCGCTCGCGCGGATCGCGTCCGGCGGCGAGCTGTCGCGCGTCCTGCTCGCGGTGAAGCGGACGCTGGCGCGGCGGGACCCCGTTGCGACCTACGTCTTCGACGAGGTGGACGCCGGGATCGGAGGGGCCGTCGCGGAGGCCATGGGGCGTGTCCTCTCCGACGTCTCGAAGGGCCGTCAGGTCATCTGCGTCACGCACCTGCCGCAGGTCGCCGCGTTCGCCGACCGGCACCATCGCGTCGAGAAGCGGGTCGCGGGGGGGCGGACGCAGACGACGGTCTCGCTCCTCGAGGCGGACGAGGACCGGCGTCGGGAGGTGGCGCGCATGATGGCGGGGGTCACCGTCACCGCGTCCGCCATCGAGCACGCCGCCGCGCTGATCCAGGCGGCCCGGCTCCCGCCGCTCCCGGTCGAGAAGGGGCGGCGGGCGGTCCCTGCGCGGGCCGCGGCGCGCCGGCTCAGGGCGGGGTGAGGACGGCGTCGCCCGCTTCCGGCGAGCCGTCGCCGAGGGCGGGCACGGGAGGACCGAGCAGCGCGGGGACGAGCCTGCCGCGCGGGGAGGGAGCGTGCGCCGAGGTCGCGGGGGTGGGCGAAAGGCTGCGTTGACCCTCCGCCGTTCGCGAGGTTACGCTCCATACGTGGCGGGGACGCAAGCTCTCACGATCGCGGCGAGCGGCCAGACCGACGTCGGCCAGCGGCGCGATCACAACGAGGACGCGTACCTCGTCGATCCCGACCTGAAGCTCTTCGTGGTCGCCGACGGCATGGGCGGGCATGCCGGCGGAGGCACCGCCTCCCGGCTGGCGGTCGAGACCATCCGCGAGGCGGTCGGGCAGGCGCGGGAACGTGATCCTCGGCTCTTCGAGAGCCCGGCGGGCGTGGAGGAGAGCCCCATCCCGGACGTGCTCCGCCGGGCGGTCGAGGCGGCCTGCGAGCGCATCTTCCAGACCGCCCAGGCGGAACCGGAGCTGACCGGGATGGGGACCACGGTCACGGCTGCCCTGGTCGAGGGGGCCGGCGCGTACGTCGCGCACGTCGGCGACTCGCGCTGCTACCTGGTCCGGGGTGGTCGCATCTACCAGATCTCCGAGGATCACTCGCTCGTCAACGAGCAGCTCAAGGCCGGAGCCATCAGCGCCGAAGAGGCGAAGCACAGCCGGTTCAAGAACATCATCACCCGCTCCGTCGGCTTCGAGCCGAAGGTCCAGGTCGACCTGATGGGCGTCGAGCTCCAGGAGGACGACGCGCTCGTCATCTGCTGCGACGGGCTGTCGAACCTCGTGGACGATCCGGAGATCCTGCAGGTGGTCGAGGAGACCTCGCTCGACGACGCTCCCGCTCGCCTGATCGCGCTCGCGAACGCGCGCGGCGGGGACGACAACATCACCGTCATCGTGATCCGAGCGCGCGCTTCCGCACAGGCGTGAGCTGAAATCGGTCGAAGCCCCGGTTCGCACCGCCCGTGCGCGTGCGACTACGTGCCGCAGCTTGCAAGCGCCCGTAAGGGCTCCCGATCGGGGCGGGAGGCGCAAAGCCCTTTCTTGACAGGCAACTTGACCGTCTGCTACCCGTCTGGTCGCTTCCAGGTCCGCCCCCCGGTATCCGGGACTGGCGTTCACACCCGCGGTCGCGGTCGATAGCCTTCCGGCGCGACGAACGGATGAAAGCTCGGAGCGAACGACGGAATGGCCGTACCGCCCAAGAGCCAGGTATTCACCGTCATCGTGGTCAGCGACCACTCGCAGGCCGTCCGGAAATTCCGGCTGCCTCGCAAGTGGCTGCAGAACGGTGCCTACGTCGGCGGTGGGGTCCTGCTCCTCGGCCTCCTCGTGGTCGGCCACTACTTCTCCCTCCTCGGCGCCTCTTCCGAGAACGCGGTGCTCAAGGAGGAGAACGCCCAGCTCCGCTCGCAGATCCTCCTGGTCCAGGAGAAGGTGGCGCACATCTCGGCGACCCTCGATCGGGTCGAGCGGTTCGACGCGAAGCTCCGCACCGCGGTGACCCAGCTCCAGGATCCCGAGCGGAACCTCGCGATCGGCCCGGTGGGCAATCCCGAGGCGGAGGTGGCGATCCCCGGCCCCGCGGTGGCGGCGGAAGGCAACCTCTCGGCGCTCCCCGGGAAGCTCACCTCGCTCGAGACCGAGGCCTCCCGGCAGGAGCAGAGCCTCCGCGAGCTCCAGGAGTACTTCGACGATCAGCGGTCGCTGCTCGCCTCGACCCCCTCGATCTGGCCGACGCGCGGCTGGGTGACCTCCGACTTCGGCACCCGCATCGACCCGTACACCGCCGAGCGGCGGATGCACCAGGGCCTCGACATCGCGACCCCGCACGGCCAGCCCATCTACTCGCCCTCGGACGGCACGGTCGTGTTCGCCGGGACCGAGTCCGGCTACGGCAACGTGCTCGTCCTGGACCACGGCTACGGCGTGAAGACCCGCTACGGCCACCTCTCGGCGATCTACGTCCACCTCGGCGATCGGATCCGGCGCGGCGACCGGGTCGCGGCGGTCGGCAACACCGGGCGATCGACCGGCCCGCACCTCCACTACGAGGTGCGCGTGAACGGAATCCCCGAGAACCCGCGGAAGTTCATCCTCGAGTAGTGCGCCCGGCGCCTCGTCGCGCGCGTGCGCGCCGCCCGGATCCCCGTGACCAGGACCACGACGCTCCTGCTGCTCGTCGCGCTCGCGGCGGGGTGCGCGCACGCCACGGGCGGGCGAGCGGGCGAGGCCCCGGAGGGCGAGGCCCCGGGCGCCAGGCCTCGGGCCGCGGTGACGGCGCCGACCTCCCCGAGCACGGAGCCGGAGGCCCGGGGCGCGACGCCCGGCGAGGCTCGCGCCCCCCGATCCGACCTCCCCGTCACCTTCGTCGCCGTCGGGGACGTCATGCTCGGCTCGACCTTCCCGGACGAGACCGGCGGGCAGCTCCCCCCGGACGACGGCAGGCGCCTCCTCGCGGAGGTGACGCCGATCCTGTCCGCGGCGGACGTCGCCTTCGCCAACCTCGAGGGCCCGCTCCTGGACGGCGGCATGAGCGAGAAGTGCAAGGGCTCGCAGAGCGGCCGCTGCTACGCGTTCCGGGTCCCGGTCCGGTACGGGGAGCGGCTCCGCGACGCCGGCTTCGACGTGGTGAGCCTCGCGAACAACCACGCCGGCGACTTCGGGGACGAGGGACGGCGGTCCACCCGCGCGGCGCTCGACCGGCTCGGGATCCGTCACGCCGGGGCGCCCGGCGAGGTGGCGTGGCTCGAGGTGCGCGGCGCCCGGATCGCGCTCGTCGCGTTCTCGGTGTCCGCCGGCACGAACGACCTCCGCGACCTGCCGGGCGCGGTCCGGATCGTGGGCGACCTCGCGAAGCAGGCGGACCTGGTCGTCGTCTCGTTCCACGGGGGGGCCGAGGGCGCGGCGTACCAGCACGTGCCCCCGGGCGCCGAGTCGTTCTACGGCGAGGACCGCGGCGATCTGCGCGCCTTCTCCCACGCGGTGATCGACGCCGGCGCGAGCCTGGTGCTCGGGCACGGCCCGCACGTGGTCCGCGGCCTCGAGGTCTACCGGGGGCGCCTCGTCGCCTACTCCCTCGGGAACTTCGCGACGTACGGCGGGATGAACCTGTCCGGCCCGAACGGCCTCACCGTCCTCCTCGAGGCGCGGCTCGCGCCCGACGGCACCTTCCTCGGCGGTCGGCTCCACGCCGGCCGGCAGGAGCGCCCCGGCGGACCGCGGCTCGACCCCGCGCGCGCGATCGTCCCGATGGTGCGGCGCCTCTCGCTCGAGGACTTCGGCGCCGCGGCGGTGCGGATCGCCGACGACGGGACCCTCGCGCCGCCCGCCCCGCCCGCGCAGGCCTCGCGTTGATCCGGTGCTCAGCGCGGGAGCCGGGCGAGATCCACCCGCCCGTAGCCCGCGAAGAGCTGTCCGGCGAGGAGCGGGATCCCGGGGGGCTGCGAGCGAGCCTTCACGCGGAGCGGTGTGTTCAGCTCGGCGCCGTCCGGGCCGCGCGCCGCGTCCGGCCGGTCGAGGTTCAGCCGGCCGCGCGCGACGCCGCGGTGGCCGACGTGGAGGAACGTCACCGTCCCGTGGGCGACCGACTCGACGACGCCGACGTGGGTGAGGCCGTCGTCGGCGCGCCCGTCGCGGTCGCGGTCCCAGGTGTCGTGGAAGAAGACCAGATCGCCAGGGCGTGGCCACTCGCCGCCGCCGCCGAAGACCGCGCCGTACGCCTCGACGGCCTTGAACGCGGCGGTGACGCCGGACGTCTCGCCGGGCGCGACGCGCTGCATGAGCCGGCGGAGCGGGATCCCCTCGGCCTCGTAGACCGCCTCCACGTAGCCCACGCAGTCGGGGCGGAAGCTGGCGCCGTCCACGGTGAACGGGCGGGCGGGGCCGACGAGGCCGCTCGCGCGGGCGACGAGGCGCTCCGCGAGGACCTCCTCGTCCGCCGGGCGCGCCGCGCGCCCAGCGCCGGCGCAGGCGAGGAGGAGGGCGGCGAGGAAGGCGAGCGCCAGGACGCGGGCCACCCCATCACTCTAGAAGAGGGGCCCCGGCTGTCAAAACCTCGCCCAGGTGTGCGAAGGTGCTCTCATTTGCTTTCATCTGGCGCGGAGTTACCTAAGCAGGTAGCCTCGGCGGCCCTGCGGAGCGCGAGCTCCGGAGGCCCGCGGAGCGTGAGCTCCGGAGGCCATGAACGGCAGGGAAGGCGTCGCGGCGGCGGAACGCGTCCGGCCGGGCGCCTGTTCTCGTCTGGAGGGGCGCGGCGCGGCGCCCGCGCCTCGGGGCACCCGCGAACCGGAGATTCGAGCAGAACATGTTCAACTACGTGATGAAGAAGGTGGTCGGGACGAAGAACGAGCGGGAGCTGAAGAGGATCCGCCCGCTCGTCGCCCGGGTCGCCGAGCTCGAGCCCCGGATGAAGGCGCTCCGGCCCGAGGACTTTCCGCGGCTCACCGCCGAGTGGAAGGAGCAGGTCCGGAAGGGCCGCCCGCTCGACGAGCTCATGCCCGAGGCGTTCGCCCTCGTCCGCGAGGCGGGCGTGCGCGCCCTCGGGATGCGCCACTTCGACGTGCAGCTCATCGGCGGCGCGGTCCTGCACTCCGGCAAGATCGCCGAGATGAAGACCGGCGAGGGCAAGACGCTCGTCGCCACGCTGCCCTGCGTACTGAACGCCCTCTCCGGCCGCGGCGTGCACGTCGTCACGGTGAACGACTACCTCGCGCGCCGCGACTCCGAGTGGATGGGGCGGCTCTACCGCTACTGCGGGCTCTCGACGGGCGTCATCGTGCACGGCCTCACGGACGCCGAGCGGCAGCAGGCGTACGGCGCCGACATCACGTACGGTCAGAACAACGAGTTCGGCTTCGACTACCTGCGCGACAACATGAAGTTCCGGCTCCAGGACTACGTCCAGGGCGAGCTGAACTTCGCGATCGTGGACGAGGTGGACTCCATCCTCATCGACGAGGCCCGGACGCCGCTCATCATCTCGGGCCCGTCCGACGAGTCGTCGGACCTCTACTACAAGGTGAACCTGGTCATCCCCGCGATGATCCGCGACGTCGACTTCACCGTCGACGAGAAGTCCCGGACCATCGTGATGACCGACGCGGGCGTCGAGAAGATCGAGAAGAAGCTCGGGGTCCGGAACCTCTACGCGCCCGAGGAGATGGAGACCCTCCACCACGTCGAGCAGGCGCTCCGCGCGCACCACCTCTACCGGAACGAGGTGGACTACGTGGTGAAGGACGGCGAGGTGGTCATCGTCGACGAGTTCACCGGCCGCCTCATGCCCGGCCGGCGCTGGTCGGACGGCCTCCACCAGGCGGTCGAGGCGAAGGAGGGCGTCAAGATCGAGAACGAGAACCAGACCCTCGCGACGATCTCCTTCCAGAACTACTTCCGCATGTACTCGAAGCTCGCGGGCATGACCGGCACCGCGGACACCGAGGCGGAGGAGTTCGCGAAGACCTACAACATCGACGTCGTCGTCGTCCCGACCAACAAGAAGAACGTCCGCAAGGACTCCGAGGACGTCGTCTACAAGACCGAGGGCGAGAAGTTCAACGCCATCTGCGACGAGATCGGAGACCGGCACGCGAAGGGGCAGCCGGTCCTCGTCGGCACGGTGTCGGTGGCGAAGAGCGAGGTGGTGTCCTCGCTCCTCAAGCGGCGCGGCGTCCCGCACAACGTCCTGAACGCGAAGCACCACCAGCGCGAGGCGGAGATCGTCGCGCAGGCCGGCCGCAAGGGCGCGGTGACCATCTCGACCAACATGGCCGGCCGCGGCACCGACATCATCCTCGGCGGCAACCCCGAGATGATGGCGAAGAACGAGGTGGGGCCGGAGCCGGACGCGCCGATGGAGGGCGAGGAGGAGGCCGTGTTCCTCGCGCGGAAGGCCGAGTGGGCGCGGCGGCTCGACGAGCGGATCGAGGAGCTCCGGGCCCAGACCGCGGCGGAGCACGACGAGGTGGTCGGCCTCGGCGGCCTGCACATCGTCGGCACCGAGCGGCACGAGTCGCGCCGCATCGACAACCAGCTCCGCGGCCGCGCCGGCCGGCAGGGCGACCCGGGCTCGTCGATCTTCTACCTGTCCCTCGAGGACGAGCTCATGCGCATCTTCGGCTCCGAGCGGATCCAGGGGCTCATGAGCCGGATGGGGATGAAGGACGGGGAGCAGATCGAGCACCCCTGGCTCACCAAGGCGATCGAGGGGGCGCAGCGGAAGGTCGAGGCCCACAACTTCGACATCCGGAAGAACCTCCTCGAGTACGACGACGTGATGAACCAGCAGCGCCGGTCGATCTACCGGCTCCGGCGCATGGTGCTGGGCTTCGGCGCGGGCGTCCCGGTCGTCGAGTACGACGAGGACGCGAAGACCCGGAAGAAGACGCGCCGGGAGCAGGTCTTCACGTGGCAGGACGCGCACGAGCACGTGCTCGACCTGATCGAGGACCTGGTCATCGACATGGTCGGCGCGAGCTGCCCGAACCGCATGGCGGACTGGAACCTCGACGGGCTGGCCGCGATGGTGAAGGACCAGTTCGGCGTCGAGATGAAGTTCGCGCCGCCCGCGGGCCGCGCCGCCGACGCGCGGCAGGGGATCGAGGAGCAGGTCTTCAACGTCGTCGAGAAGGTGTACCAGGCGAAGGAGGAGGAGCTCGGGAAGGATCCCGACGGCGTGCCGGTGCTGCGGCGCTGGGAGCAGTACCTGTACCTCCAGGCGATCGACCAGCAGTGGAAGGACCACCTGCTCTCGATGGACCACCTGCGCCAGGGCATCGGGCTCCGCGGGTACGGCCAGAAGGACCCGAAGCAGGAGTACAAGAAGGAAGGCTACGAGATGTTCGTGCAGATGACCTGGCGCGTGAAGAGCGCGGTCGTCGGCAACCTGCTCCGGCTCCACGTCGTGCGCCAGGAGACCGCCGAGGAGATCGAGGCGAAGCGGCTCGCGCTGCAGCGCAAGGCGCTGCAGCGGATCACCGAGAGCCACTCCGAGGGCGGCGACGGCGAGGAGCGTCCGCGCCCGAAGCAGGAGACGGTGGTGCGCACGCAGCCGAAGGTGGGCCGGAACGATCCGTGCCCGTGCGGCTCAGGCAAGAAGTACAAGAAGTGCCACGGCGCGAACGAGGCGATGGCGTAGGAGCCCCGGCCGTCCGGCTACCGCCTCGGGGGAGGGGCCGCGGCTCGGGGGCTCCGCCGCGCCTCGCCGTGGCCCGCGGTCCCTGGCGCGCCCCGCCGTGCCGCGGAACGCGGGGCAGGGGATGGGACGCGGGCCACGGGAGGACGGGCACGGGGCACGGAGAAGCCGGGTTCGGGTGCGCGTGCGGGTTCGGGAGCGTCCGGAGGCGGACGCCGGGCTCAGAACGCCTCGAGGACGAGGACGTACAGCTCCGGCCCCGCCCCCGAGAACGCGCCGTCCACCCGGATGTTCGCGCCTGCGTCGGTGAGCCTGAACCGGAGCCCCGCGCCGCCCGCGACCTTCGGGTTCGCGAGCGTGAGGTCGCGGAACGAGTGGGCGACGTCGCCGATCGACAGGAACGTCGCGGCGGAGACGCGCCCGCGGAGGGGCACGCGCAGCTCGGCCTGCGTCGCCCAGTCGAGCTGGTCGCGGTAGCGCCCCTCGCGGATGCCCCGCAGGAACCGCGTAGACCCGAGCTTCGGCAGGAGCGTGAACGGCGTCGCGCCGTGGGCGCCCTCGAAGTAGCCCTGCAGCCCGAGGACCCGGCCGCCCCCGAGCGGCAGGAAGTGACGCAGCTCGAGGACGCCGCGGCCGAACGGATCGTGGTGGCCGAGCCCCTTCGGCGCGTAGACGTACCACGCCTGCGCGAGGGATCCGCGCCGCGTCCAGAAGGCGTTGTCGCGGGTGTCCCAGGTGACGCTCGCGCCGGCGCTCACCGCGGAGAAGCCCCGCGCGCCCACGACGTCGCCCGACGCGAGCGCGCCGCCCGCCTGGACGCCGCGGATGTCCTCGGCCCGGAGGTCGAGCCGAGGTCCGGCGCGCAGCCCGGGCACGCCCGGCACCGGCAGCTCGCCCGTGACCACCGCCTCGACCTCGCGCCGGGTGAACTTCTCGCGCTGCGAGGTGCGGGTGTCCGGGCCGAGCCCGTAGAACTCGTCGGGGAAGTCGATGGCGCGGAGGCGCCCCGAGACCAGGGCGCCGCCGGGCAGGTACAGGTCCCCGGCGACGTCGAGGGAGCCCTGCCGCTGCAGCGTGTACACCGCCGCGCCGAAGACGCTCGACGGCCGCTCGGCGTCCCGGAGCTGGAAGTGCAGCCCGCCGGTCGCGCCATAGCCGAGCTTGGTCTCCGGGAGCCAGAAGAGGACCGGGAGGGCGAACCAGGAGTCGTGATGCGTCGCCGCGGCGGCCGCCTCGGCCGCCGGGTGAGCCGGCGCCTCCGGGGTCGGCGCGGGCGTCGTCGGCATGCTCGGAGCCGTGGAGCCGT
Source organism: Anaeromyxobacter oryzisoli (assembly GCF_022690765.1). GTDB lineage: Bacteria > Myxococcota > Myxococcia > Myxococcales > Anaeromyxobacteraceae > Anaeromyxobacter > Anaeromyxobacter oryzisoli. Next base: position 19,085 of record NZ_JALCZA010000068.1, read on the forward strand.
CCAGGCGGAGGGGCGGCAGGCCCGGGCCCGGCGGGCCGCCGTCCAGGTGGACGCCCAGGCCGAGGTCGAAGAGCGGCAGTTGGTGGCCAGCGGACGGGGCAACTTGGCCGGCCGACGGGGCGATCACCGGCCCGCCCGCCAGGGTGGCGACCGGCGTGTCGGGCGCCGGGGCGGCTGCGAGCGCGGCGGCCAGGAGAGCGGCGGCGATGGTCACGGAGTCGGTTCTCCTAACGCCCTCCGGCCGCGCGCGCAGCGTCAGCGCAGCCGGATCCCGTAGATCGTCCCGGCGCGCGTGCCGATCACCGCGAGGTCGTCGTAAACGGCGGGTGACGCCTCCACGGTGCCGTCGAGGGGGAGGGTGAACGCGACGGCCCCGTCCGCGGGATCGACGAGGAGGAGCCGCCCCCCGCGGTCCGCCTGGAGCAGCCAGGTCTTCCCGGCGGCCTCGTCGCGGACGGCCGTCGGCGAGGACCAGGCGTCGGTGCGGAGCCGCCGGCGCCACAGCTCCCGCCCGTCCGCCTTCGCGAGCGCGAGCATCGCGCCGCGATCCGGGCACCGCGAGAGCGTGAACACCACCCGGTCGGCGAGGTCGCCCCGCCCGACCACGGGCGTCGCGAAGACGCCCGCGTCGGTCGGGTGCGCGCTCGTGTGGTCGGCCCGGCACGCGATGTCCTTCTTCCAGCGCACCGCGCCGGTGCGGGCATCGAGCTTGCGGATGCGCGAGAAGCCGCGCTCGCCCTGCTCGTCCACCTCGGACGCGGTGTACAGCACCGGCCCGCCGGGCTCCTCGTCGAGCACGAGGCTCGCGTCCGTGTCGTCGCCCGCCTCGAACGCCCAGACCGGCCGGAACGTGGCGAGGTCGAGCGCCTGGATCGTGCCGGAGTTGTCGGCGAAGAAGGCGAGGTTCCGGTGTACGGCGACCGAGTTCTCGATCCCCTCGCGGACGGTGTGCGGATCGCGGAAGCGGTAGCGGAGGACCCGCGGCGCGACCTTCACCCTGAACTCGAGCGGGTCGAAGTCGGTGTGGAGCTCGAGGAGGTAGACGATCCCGTTCTCGCCGCCGACGAGGTACGTGTCGGTGTCGCGGTTCAGGAGGCCCGAGCCGTCGAACGCGCCCCAGCGGCGCCGCGCGGCGGGGTCGCGGCCCGGCAGGAAGAACATCTCCCGGCCGCTCACGAGGGAGTAGACGCGGAGGCCGATGGGCCGCTTCGCGGGGATCCCCTGGCCAACGAAGAGGAGCGGCCAGCCGCGAGGATCGAGGGAGACGCTCCCCTTGATGGGGTTGCCGGTCCGGATGGGAGGGCGCGTGGGCCTGCCCGTCCGGAGGTCGAGGAAGTAGACGTTCCCGTCGAGCGATCCCTGGATCACCTCGACGAGGTCGCGATCCGCTCGCCGCGGCCCGAGGGCCGGCATCGAGTAGCGCACCACGTCCGGCCAGCGGACCACGACCGGCTCCCCCGTCCAGCCCGCGCCGCCGCCCCAGCGCGCCGTCCCCGCGCCCGTCTTGAACCTCCAGGCGACCTCGAGCCGGCGCTCCGAGATGCGGCGCGCGCCCGTCGCGCCGCCGTCCCGCGCCGGGCCGCCGCGGAACGTGAGCACGCCGTCGATCTCGGTGTACCGGGCGGGGAACACCTGCGGCCGCAGCGGTGGCGGGAGCTCGCCGGTCCCGAGGAAGAGCTCGGAGCGGAGCGCCGCGAGCGAGCCGGGGGCTCCGGCGGCGACGACCGGCGCCGGGCGGGCCGGGCCGCGGACGGGCGCGGGCGCCCCTGCCGTGCCGGGAACGGCGCGTCGCGGCGCGGCTCCGAGCGGATCCAGGGGCTCATGAGCCGGATGGGGATGAAGGACGGGGAGCAGATCGAGCACCCCTGGCTCACCAAGGCGATCGAGGGGGCGCAGCGGAAGGTCGAGGCCCACAACTTCGACATCCGGAAGAACCTCCTCGAGTACGACGACGTGATGAACCAGCAGCGCCGGTCGATCTACCGGCTCCGGCGCATGGTGCTGGGCTTCGGCGCGGGCGTCCCGGTCGTCGAGTACGACGAGGACGCGAAGACCCGGAAGAAGACGCGCCGGGAGCAGGTCTTCACGTGGCAGGACGCGCACGAGCACGTGCTCGACCTGATCGAGGACCTGGTCATCGACATGGTCGGCGCGAGCTGCCCGAACCGCATGGCGGACTGGAACCTCGACGGGCTGGCCGCGATGGTGAAGGACCAGTTCGGCGTCGAGATGAAGTTCGCGCCGCCCGCGGGCCGCGCCGCCGACGCGCGGCAGGGGATCGAGGAGCAGGTCTTCAACGTCGTCGAGAAGGTGTACCAGGCGAAGGAGGAGGAGCTCGGGAAGGATCCCGACGGCGTGCCGGTGCTGCGGCGCTGGGAGCAGTACCTGTACCTCCAGGCGATCGACCAGCAGTGGAAGGACCACCTGCTCTCGATGGACCACCTGCGCCAGGGCATCGGGCTCCGCGGGTACGGCCAGAAGGACCCGAAGCAGGAGTACAAGAAGGAAGGCTACGAGATGTTCGTGCAGATGACCTGGCGCGTGAAGAGCGCGGTCGTCGGCAACCTGCTCCGGCTCCACGTCGTGCGCCAGGAGACCGCCGAGGAGATCGAGGCGAAGCGGCTCGCGCTGCAGCGCAAGGCGCTGCAGCGGATCACCGAGAGCCACTCCGAGGGCGGCGACGGCGAGGAGCGTCCGCGCCCGAAGCAGGAGACGGTGGTGCGCACGCAGCCGAAGGTGGGCCGGAACGATCCGTGCCCGTGCGGCTCAGGCAAGAAGTACAAGAAGTGCCACGGCGCGAACGAGGCGATGGCGTAGGAGCCCCGGCCGTCCGGCTACCGCCTCGGGGGAGGGGCCGCGGCTCGGGGGCTCCGCCGCGCCTCGCCGTGGCCCGCGGTCCCTGGCGCGCCCCGCCGTGCCGCGGAACGCGGGGCAGGGGATGGGACGCGGGCCACGGGAGGACGGGCACGGGGCACGGAGAAGCCGGGTTCGGGTGCGCGTGCGGGTTCGGGAGCGTCCGGAGGCGGACGCCGGGCTCAGAACGCCTCGAGGACGAGGACGTACAGCTCCGGCCCCGCCCCCGAGAACGCGCCGTCCACCCGGATGTTCGCGCCTGCGTCGGTGAGCCTGAACCGGAGCCCCGCGCCGCCCGCGACCTTCGGGTTCGCGAGCGTGAGGTCGCGGAACGAGTGGGCGACGTCGCCGATCGACAGGAACGTCGCGGCGGAGACGCGCCCGCGGAGGGGCACGCGCAGCTCGGCCTGCGTCGCCCAGTCGAGCTGGTCGCGGTAGCGCCCCTCGCGGATGCCCCGCAGGAACCGCGTAGACCCGAGCTTCGGCAGGAGCGTGAACGGCGTCGCGCCGTGGGCGCCCTCGAAGTAGCCCTGCAGCCCGAGGACCCGGCCGCCCCCGAGCGGCAGGAAGTGACGCAGCTCGAGGACGCCGCGGCCGAACGGATCGTGGTGGCCGAGCCCCTTCGGCGCGTAGACGTACCACGCCTGCGCGAGGGATCCGCGCCGCGTCCAGAAGGCGTTGTCGCGGGTGTCCCAGGTGACGCTCGCGCCGGCGCTCACCGCGGAGAAGCCCCGCGCGCCCACGACGTCGCCCGACGCGAGCGCGCCGCCCGCCTGGACGCCGCGGATGTCCTCGGCCCGGAGGTCGAGCCGAGGTCCGGCGCGCAGCCCGGGCACGCCCGGCACCGGCAGCTCGCCCGTGACCACCGCCTCGACCTCGCGCCGGGTGAACTTCTCGCGCTGCGAGGTGCGGGTGTCCGGGCCGAGCCCGTAGAACTCGTCGGGGAAGTCGATGGCGCGGAGGCGCCCCGAGACCAGGGCGCCGCCGGGCAGGTACAGGTCCCCGGCGACGTCGAGGGAGCCCTGCCGCTGCAGCGTGTACACCGCCGCGCCGAAGACGCTCGACGGCCGCTCGGCGTCCCGGAGCTGGAAGTGCAGCCCGCCGGTCGCGCCATAGCCGAGCTTGGTCTCCGGGAGCCAGAAGAGGACCGGGAGGGCGAACCAGGAGTCGTGATGCGTCGCCGCGGCGGCCGCCTCGGCCGCCGGGTGAGCCGGCGCCTCCGGGGTCGGCGCGGGCGTCGTCGGCATGCTCGGAGCCGTGGAGCCGTCCAGGCGGAGGGGCGGCAGGCCCGGGCCCGGCGGGCCGCCGTCCAGGTGGACGCCCAGGCCGAGGTCGAAGAGCGGCAGTTGGTGGCCAGCGGACGGGGCAACTTGGCCGGCCGACGGGGCGATCACCGGCCCGCCCGCCAGGGTGGCGACCGGCGTGTCGGGCGCCGGGGCGGCTGCGAGCGCGGCGGCCAGGAGAGCGGCGGCGATGGTCACGGAGTCGGTTCTCCTAACGCCCTCCGGCCGCGCGCGCAGCGTCAGCGCAGCCGGATCCCGTAGATCGTCCCGGCGCGCGTGCCGATCACCGCGAGGTCGTCGTAAACGGCGGGTGACGCCTCCACGGTGCCGTCGAGGGGGAGGGTGAACGCGACGGCCCCGTCCGCGGGATCGACGAGGAGGAGCCGCCCCCCGCGGTCCGCCTGGAGCAGCCAGGTCTTCCCGGCGGCCTCGTCGCGGACGGCCGTCGGCGAGGACCAGGCGTCGGTGCGGAGCCGCCGGCGCCACAGCTCCCGCCCGTCCGCCTTCGCGAGCGCGAGCATCGCGCCGCGATCCGGGCACCGCGAGAGCGTGAACACCACCCGGTCGGCGAGGTCGCCCCGCCCGACCACGGGCGTCGCGAAGACGCCCGCGTCGGTCGGGTGCGCGCTCGTGTGGTCGGCCCGGCACGCGATGTCCTTCTTCCAGCGCACCGCGCCGGTGCGGGCATCGAGCTTGCGGATGCGCGAGAAGCCGCGCTCGCCCTGCTCGTCCACCTCGGACGCGGTGTACAGCACCGGCCCGCCGGGCTCCTCGTCGAGCACGAGGCTCGCGTCCGTGTCGTCGCCCGCCTCGAACGCCCAGACCGGCCGGAACGTGGCGAGGTCGAGCGCCTGGATCGTGCCGGAGTTGTCGGCGAAGAAGGCGAGGTTCCGGTGTACGGCGACCGAGTTCTCGATCCCCTCGCGGACGGTGTGCGGATCGCGGAAGCGGTAGCGGAGGACCCGCGGCGCGACCTTCACCCTGAACTCGAGCGGGTCGAAGTCGGTGTGGAGCTCGAGGAGGTAGACGATCCCGTTCTCGCCGCCGACGAGGTACGTGTCGGTGTCGCGGTTCAGGAGGCCCGAGCCGTCGAACGCGCCCCAGCGGCGCCGCGCGGCGGGGTCGCGGCCCGGCAGGAAGAACATCTCCCGGCCGCTCACGAGGGAGTAGACGCGGAGGCCGATGGGCCGCTTCGCGGGGATCCCCTGGCCAACGAAGAGGAGCGGCCAGCCGCGAGGATCGAGGGAGACGCTCCCCTTGATGGGGTTGCCGGTCCGGATGGGAGGGCGCGTGGGCCTGCCCGTCCGGAGGTCGAGGAAGTAGACGTTCCCGTCGAGCGATCCCTGGATCACCTCGACGAGGTCGCGATCCGCTCGCCGCGGCCCGAGGGCCGGCATCGAGTAGCGCACCACGTCCGGCCAGCGGACCACGACCGGCTCCCCCGTCCAGCCCGCGCCGCCGCCCCAGCGCGCCGTCCCCGCGCCCGTCTTGAACCTCCAGGCGACCTCGAGCCGGCGCTCCGAGATGCGGCGCGCGCCCGTCGCGCCGCCGTCCCGCGCCGGGCCGCCGCGGAACGTGAGCACGCCGTCGATCTCGGTGTACCGGGCGGGGAACACCTGCGGCCGCAGCGGTGGCGGGAGCTCGCCGGTCCCGAGGAAGAGCTCGGAGCGGAGCGCCGCGAGCGAGCCGGGGGCTCCGGCGGCGACGACCGGCGCCGGGCGGGCCGGGCCGCGGACGGGCGCGGGCGCCCCTGCCGTGCCGGGAACGGCGCGTCGCGGCGCGGCCG
>NZ_JALCZA010000069.1 GCF_022690765.1 Anaeromyxobacter oryzisoli
GGGGCCCGGCGCACGGCGGCGACGCGCGCCACCACCGGGGCCGCCGGTGGCGGGGGCGGGGGCGGCAGCGCCGCGCCGAGGAGGCGCGCCGGGACGGCGCCCGTCGTGGCGATGGGCGCCTCGTCCCCGATGCCGCGGAGCGCGAGCAGGAGCTGCCCCTTGGTGGCCGCGAGGGCGAGCCGCTCGGACTCCTCCGGGGTGACCATCACCGTCGCGACCGTCGCGGGCTTCGCCTTCTCGGCGTCCTTCGCGCGCTGCTCGAGGTCCTTGCCGACCGCCAGGACCTTCACGTCCTGGAGGATGATCTTGGAGACGAAGGGGGCCTCGTCGCGGGGCTTCATCGTCGCGATCACGTCCACGCGATCCCCGGGGTGGAGGAACCCGGCCACCCCGACCACGTCGTCCACCCGGACCGCCACCGCGCGCGCCCCGGGCGCGAGCAGGGTGGCGAGCCCGGCGCGGGCCCCCGCCTCGACCAGCTTGCCCGGCAGCACGGGCTCGCCCTTGGCGATGGGCACCAGCGCGACCCGCCCGACGAGCGTCGCGGGGTTCGTCACGGCGCCGACCGGGCGCGCCGCGGCGGGCCAGTCCACCAGCGCGATCCAGTCCGCCGCGATCGGGCTCGCCACCGGGATGTCCACCCGGGCGACGGCGACCTTCTCGACGGGCACCCGCGCCTCCGCGACCCGCCGGTCCATGTAGCGGGTGAGGAGCGACGCGGCGGCCAGCGCCGCTCCGATCGCGACGACGATGAGCGCGATCCCGAGCGCCGCCTTGCGGCGCCGTCGTCGATCCTTCATCGAAGGAGCCTGCTGGACGTCGCTGCTCATCTCGTCCCCCCTGCACGCCGCGGCTAGCGCCGCATCTCGGCCCTCGCGACCACGCTGGACGGCATCACGCTCGCGAGGAACCCGGTGATCGAGCCGGTCCTGTACTGGATCACGACGATGACCGAGGCGGTCCCCTCGCTCGCCGTGACCGTCGCGCGCGCGACGTCGAGCGCGCCGCGGGTGAGGTAATTCTCGGCCGCGGCCTGGGCGTCCGGCCGCGGATCGCTGCCCGGCGGGATGACCGAGCCCGCCCGCGCCCCCTCGCGCGAGGCGTTCACCACCACCTCGCGGCAGAAGAAGTAGTACCCCCAGTCGATCGCGCCGAGGACCACCAGCAGCAGCACCGGCAGGACGATGGCGAACTCCACCGCCGCGGCGCCCCGCGCGCCGCTCCCCCGCCCTCGTCCGCCGGCGCGCATCACGGCACCCCCACGAGCGCCGCGAGGGCCCCGGCCGCGATGGCGACGCCGTACGGGGCGGTGATCCCCCGACGCGCCGTCGCCGACCGCTCCGCGAGCGCGGCGGTGAGCGGCGTCGCCGGCGCGCGCGGCACGACCTCGCGGGCCCGCGTGAACAGCACGACGGCCGAGACGACGCCCCCCGCGAGCGCCGCGGCCAGGAGGAACACCGGCAACCCCGCGATCCCCACCCACGCGCCCGCTGCGGCCGCGAGCTTGAGGTCGCCGCCCCCGATCATCCGGTTCGACCAGGGCACGGCAAGGAGCCCCCCCGCGATCGTCGCCCCGGCCGCGCCCGCCGCGACCCCCGCGCCGCCGTGCACCATCCACTGAGCGGCGAGGCCGGTCGCCAGGAGCGCGACGCAGAGCGCGTTGGGGATGCGCCGCAGCAGCGCGTCCGACAGCGCGGCCGCGATCAGCAGGACGGTGCAGATCACGGACAGGTCGGTCGGATAGGCCAAGTTCCCCCTCGGCTTCCTCGCGGTCTCGAGGTCGCGAAGCAGGCCCGGCGCGAGACCGGGCCTGCCAGGAGTGAGCTACGCGGCGGGCAGGTTGCCCGAGACCGTGTCGAACGCGGCATCCACCTGCGTCCCGAGCGTCTTGACGATCGCGACGATGACCGCCGCGATCAGCGCGACCATCAGCCCGTACTCCACCGCGGTCGCGCCTTCCTCGTCCTTCCACAGCGCCATCCACCTCGACATGACTATCTCCCTCGGCCGGCCGGCCGAACATCGAGCACTGTCCGTGAATACGGACCATCGGGTGTCGATGAGGGGGACGGTAAGGGTCCACCCGCTCGCCCGCCTAGCCTCTCATGATGGGTCCTCTCATCGAGACACCCGGCGCGCGCTGGACCGCACGGCTCACGCGCGCCGGGGGCTCGCGGGAAATGGCTGTGGCGCAGGGCGGACCGGGCGCTCGTCCCGATCGAGCGCCGCGTGTCGGCCTCGTGGGTTGCCCCGGATCACCCACCGCTCGCCCGCGCGGACACCCTCGGTCAGGGCGCGCCTTCCAGGGCGCGGACCTCGGCCGCGCTCCGGCACGCGACGGCGCGCGCGGCGAGGGCGCGGGCGTCCTCGATCCGGGTCGCGCGGAGCCTCGCCTTCACCCCCGCCACGTCGCGCGCGCTCATCGAGAGCTCGTCCACGCCGAGGCCGGCGAGCAGCACCGCGCCGAGCGGATCGGCGGCGAGCTCGCCGCACACCCCCACCCATCGGTCGTGCGCGCGGGCGCCGGCGACGGTCCGCTCGACGAGCTGGAGGACCGCGGGGTGGAGGCTGTCCGCCATGGCCGCGAGCTCCGGGTGCTCCCGGTCCACCGCGAGCGTGTACTGCGTCAGGTCGTTCGTGCCGAGGGAGAAGAAGTCCACCCGGGCCGCGAGCGCCTCGGCGAGCAGCGCCGCGCTCGGGACCTCGATCATCACGCCCAGCGGGACGGGCGGCGCGCCGAGCGCGTCGCGGACCCGCTCGGCGAAGGCGCGGAGCTGCTCGACCTCCTCGAGGGTGGAGACCATCGGGAACATGATCCAGAGCGGCCCGCGCCGCGCCGCCCGGTAGAGCGCCCGGAGCTGCGGCTCGAAGAGATCGGGGCGGCGCAGGCACAGGCGGGCGCCGCGGACGCCGAGGAACGGGTTCTCCTCGTGCGGGAGCCCGAGGAAGGGCACCTGCTTGTCGCCGCCGATGTCGAGGGTGCGGACGATCAGCGGTCGCCCCCCGAGCGCCGCCACCATCGCCGCGTAGATCGCGTACTGCTCCTCCTCGTCCGGTGCGCGGGGCCGCTCGAGGAACAGGAACTCCGTGCGCATCAGCCCCACGCCGTCGGCGCCGACCTGGATCGCGGCCGTGGCCTGCTCCGGGCGGTTCACGTTGGCCGAGACCTCGATCCGGTGGCCGTCCAGCGTGACGGCGGGCTCCAGGCGCCGGGCGGCGTCGCGGGCCCGCCGCTCCACCTCCTGGGATTGCCAGGCGCGGGCGGACTCGACGTCGGTCGCCGCCGGCGCGGCGTAGAGCCGGCCCGCGTCGCCGTCGAGGATCGCTAGCGTGCCGTCCGGCACCAGGAGGAGCGCGTCGCCGCCCGCGACCAGGGCCGGGACGCCGAGCGTGCGGGCGAGGATCGCGGTGTGCGAGGTGGGGCCGCCGTGGGCGGTGCAGAGGCCGACCACCCGCGCCGGATCCAGGGTCGCCGTGTCCGAGGGGCGGAGGTCCTCGGCGGCGAGGATCGTCCCCGGGTCCACCTCGATGCCGTCGTAGGCGACGCCGAGGAGCTGGCGGAGGACCCGCTCGCCGGCGTCCGCGAGATCGGCGGCGCGGGCGGCGAGGATCGGGTTGTCCACCCGGTGCAGCGTCTCCACCTGCGCGTCCAGGGTCCGCCGCCAGGCCCACGCCGCGCCGTGCCCCTCGGCGAGCCGCGCGGCGACCGCCGAGGTGAGCTCCGGGTCCCGCAGCAGCTCCCGGTGCGCCCGGAAGATCGCCGCCTCGGCCGCGCCGACGCGCTCGCCGGTGTCGATCGCGAGCCGCTCGAGCTCGTCCTCCACCGCGGCGAGGGCGGCCTCGAGGCGCCGCCGGTCCTCCTCCGTCCCCGCGGGCTCGTCCTCCGGCTCGAGGCGCCGCGAGACGTGCCGCCGGAGCGTCCCCACCGCGAGGCCCGGGCTCGCGGCGAGCCCCGGGATCACCACCGGCGAGGCCCGCGGCCGCCAGACCGGCGCCGGCGCCGGCGCCGCGCGCGCCACCGCCGCCTGCGCCCGCTCCTCCGGGACGAGGGCGACGATCGCCCGCCGGAGCGCCTCGAGGGCCGCCCGCGCGTCGGGCCCCCGCGCCGAGACGTGGAGCACCTGGCCGCTCTTCACGCAGAGCTGCAGGAGCGCGACGAGGCTCTTCGCGCTCGCCGCCGCCGCGCCGACCCGCACCTGGAGCTCCGCCTCGAACGCGTTCGCCGCCTCGACCCAGCGCGCGGCCGGCCGCGCGTGCAGGCCCGCCGGGTAGTCGAGGGCGAGGGCGAACCCCTCGCCGAGGTCCTCCGCGGCGGGGACGGGCCCGGCGCGCGGGGCGGCGGCGCCGCCCACCAGCGCGACCACGATCTCCTCGGCGTCGGGGGTCGTCGCGAGCCGTCGCAGCGCCTCGCGGTCGTCGAGGAGCCGCGTGAGCCGCGCGAGCAGCTCGACGTGCTCGTCCGACCGCGCCGCCATCGCGACCAGCAGCCGGACCACCTCGCCGCTGTCCCACGGGATCCCGGCGGGGATCTGGAGGACGGCGACGGCGGTCCGCCGGACGAGGGCGCGGTCCTGCGCGAGGCCGTGCGGGAAGGCGACGCCCGCGCCGAGGTACGTGCTCGCCAGGTCCTCGCGCGCCAGCAGGCTCCGGACGAACCCGGCGTCCACCGCGCCGTCCTCCACGAGCATCCGGCCGGCCTCGGCGATGGCCTCGCGCTTGCCCTTCGGCGAGGCGTCCAGGCGGACGAGGGACGGGGACAACGGCGTCATGCGGCCTCCGGCGGCGCGGCGGGCGTGCGGCCGGATCCTCGCGCGCCCGGGGGCGGGCGCCCACGTCGGTCGGGGAGGCACCCGTTCCGATCCGATGCTGGCCACCGGGAGGCGAGTCCGCACCCCCGTGGAGCGACCCGCCCGGCGGTTGGCCGTGGAGGTCGCGGGGTTGCCTCGCCTGGAGGACCCTTCTGGGTAGGGTGAGAGAGAAGGCCCCGCCGCGCGTAGGAGGGGTACGAGGCACCACACGCCTCCCTGGAGGTCACACCTAATGTCTTCTTGTCGTCAGCTTGCCCTCGCCGCGCTCGCGCTCGGCGCCGCCGCGTGCGCGGGCAACAGCAAGGCCGTCAAGCCCAGCACCGACGTCGTGGACGCGGCTCCCGCCGCGCCGGCGCCTGCGCCCGTCGCCGCCGCGCCGGCGCCCGCCGAGAAGGGGGTCTGCCGCTCCGACGGGGACTGCGCCTCCGGCCAGGTCTGCACCGACAACCAGTGCGTCGCCGCCCCGGCTGCCGCCGTGCAGTGCGAGCCGGCCCGGGTCCACTTCGCCTTCGACTCCGCCCAGCTCGGCGCCGCCGACCTGGAGTCGCTCCGCGCGAGCGCGAAGTGCGTCGCCGATCGGAAGTCGAAGGAGCTGCTCGTCGAGGGGCACTGCGACGAGCGCGGGACGCAGGCCTACAACGTCGCGCTCGGCGCCCGCCGCGCCGAGTCCGTGAAGAAGTACCTGAAGGACCTCGGCGTCAAGGCGAAGCTCGAGACGGTGTCGTTCGGCGCCGAGTACCCGGTCGCCCAGGGCTCCAGCGAGGATGCCTGGTCCCAGAACCGCCGCGCCGAGCTTCGGCTCCCCGGCGAGAAGCGGTCCGACGGGAGCGTCGTCCCCGAGAAGTGACGGTCAGGCGGCGAGCGCCCGGGCCACGCGCCGTGCGTGGGCCCGGGCGTGGCCGACCTGCGCGTTGACGGCCGTGTAGGTCCGCCCGAGCCGCCGCGCGACGTCGGCGATCCGCTCGCCCTCGAGGTCGATCGCCACGAGCGCGTCGCACTGTCCCGCGGGGAGGGCCTGGAGGATCCGGGCGAGATCGCTCCGCGCCTCGGCGCGCCGCCGGTCGGCGTCGGTCCCCTCCGCGGACCGCAGGGGATCGGCGAGGCGGAGGTGGCGGGCCCGGGTGCGCAGCTCGGAGAGCGCCGCGTTGCGGGCGATCACCCCGAGGAGCGCCTCGGGCGTCCCGCGAGCGGAGTCGAAGCGAGGCAGCCCGGAGGCGAGGAACGCCACGAGCGCGTCCTGCGCCCGGTCCTCGACGTCCGGGTGCGTGACCGGCAGGCGGAGGACCGCGGCGGCGGCGAGGCGCGCGTGCTGCGAGAGCGCGGCCCAGCGGGCGGCGTCGTCGGCGCGGGTCCGCGAGGAGTGCGGGACGAGATGTGCGAGTTCGGTGGTCATGTCGTAGAGCTCCGGGGAGCGAGCAACGCCCCTCGAGCGAGAAGCGCCACCGAACGCCCGGCCGGCTACTCGAGCGCCCGCCGAACTGTACTCAACCACTCGCGAACACTCACGAAAAAATCGTCGCCACACCGTGCGCGACGCACCGCGTGCAGGCCGGGTCCCGCCTGGCGTAGGCTGCGCCCTCTACCGGTGGCGGAACACGGCATCGTACAGCAGGCGAGCGTCGAGCAACTCGTGGCCGAGGCCTACGACGAGCTGAGGGAGCGCGTACGCCTGATGAGCCGGGGGGCGCCGCCCACCCTGGCCGGCACCGCCGGGCTGCACACCGCGCTAGAGCAGATCCTCCGACGCCGGACGACGTTCCGCGACCGCCGGCACTTCACCGCGTACTGCCTGTTCCTCATCCGCCGGCTCTGGATCTCGCGCTGGCGCGCCACCGCGCGCCGGACCCGGCGGGAGGCGGCGGCGCTCCTCCCCGTGCTGACCCTCGTCGCCGGCGAGCCGATCGCGCCCGCGCGCGAGGAGGCGCTCACCGTGCTCGAGCTCCTCGACCGGCTCCGCGCCGACCGGCACGTCGCGCGGCGCCGGCGGATCGCGCGCGCGGTCGAGTGCCACTTCGTGGCGGGGTTCACGCAGGCGGAGACGGCGGAGGTGCTCGGCGAGTCGAAGGCGATGGTGCAGCAGCGCATCGCGTTCTTCCTCGCGTGGGCGCGGCTCGCGGTGGCGCCGGACCTGGCGCTCGTGGAGCGCGCCGCCGCCGAGATCGCCGCCGATCGGCGGCTCACGCGCGGGGAGACCATCGGGGAGGTCGCGCGGCGGTTCTACGTCGGCGGCGAGCCGCGCGTGGCCATCGCGGCCGCGCTCGGCGCGACCCCCGAGCGCGTCGAGCGCGACCTGAGCCTGTTCGCGGCGTGGGTCGCGGCGCGCGAGGCGAAGCGGCGCGGGGTGGGGGAGGAGGTGGAGGCGTGAAGGGCATGGGCGCGGATCTGATCGTCGAGGTGGCCCTGCGGCACGACCGGAGCGAGTGGTCCCGGATCGTCCCGGAGCTCTGCGGCGGCGACGCCGAGCTCGAGGCCCTCGTGCGCGCGCTGCTCGCCCACTACGACCGGCCGGACTCGCCGCTGCCGGAGGGACCTTACCCGGTCACCTTGGGGCCGTTCACGCTGGATCGCGAGCTCGGGGCGGGGGCGCACGGCAAGGTCTACCTCGCCCGCCGGGCGTCGCTCGACGGGTTCGTCGCGCTCAAGCTGCTCCGCCCGGGCCCCGGGATGAGCGAGTTCGTCGAGCAGGTGCGGCGCGAGGCCGGGCGGGCGCGGCGCATCCCGAGCGCGCACGTGGTGCCGGTGTTCGACGCCGGCCGCATCGAGGGCGGGCCGTTCTACGTGGAGATGGCGGTCTGCGCCGATCCCGACGAGGAGAGCCCGGGCTCGATTCGGATCGGCCGGTCGCTGCGCGAGGCGCAGCCCGGGCTCGACCCCGGGGAGGCGGCGCGGCTCGTCGAGGACCTCGCGCGCGCGGTGCACGCGGCGCACCGGACGGGGATCGTCCACGGAGACGTGAAGCCGGAGAACGTGCTCCTCACCCCCGAGACCCACCGCGTGATGCTCGCCGACTTCGGGATCGCGACCTCGCTCGCGGTCAGCGTCGCGCCGGAGTCGGCGCCGATCGGCACGGTCGCGTACATGGCGCCGGAGCAGTGGCGCGACCGGCGCGCGCCGTCGCCGTCCTCGGACGTCTACACGCTCGGCGGCACGCTCTACTTCCTCCTCTCCGGCGTCGCCCCGCACGCCGGCCGCGAGGTGGGCGCCGACGCGCCGCCGCGCCCGCTGCCCGCGAGCGTGCCGCCTCGCCTGCGCGAGATCGTGCAGCGGGCGCTGGCGCCGCGGCCGGAGGACCGGCCCGCCTCGGCGGCCGCCCTCGCCGACGAGCTGCGCCGCTTCCGGGCGCTCGAGCCGACCTGGCACGACCGCCGCTCCGTGTCGCGGCGGGTCCTGCTCTTCGCGCGGCGCCACGCCCGCGAGCTCGCCGCCGTCGCGGTGGTGCTCGCCCTCCTCCTGCCCCTGTTCGTGGCCGGCTACCGGTTCTTCGCCGGGCGCGTCGGGGAGCTCGCCGCCGGCGAGGCCCGGCTCCACGGGCGCATCCAGACCCTCGATCGCTCGCGCGCGGACCTGGAGCGCGACGTCGCGCGGCTCGAGGGCGCGGCGGAGTCGAAGCAGAAGGAGCTCGCGCGCACCGAGTCGCGGCTTCAGCAGCTCCCGCGGCTCGAGCAGGCGCTCGGCGCCGCCAAGGAGGAGGCCGCGAGGTCCGAGGCCGCCCTGGCCCAGCGGGACGCCGAGGCCCGGGAGGCCGCCCTCCGCGTCGCCGCCCTGGAGGCGCAGGTCGCGGCGGTGCGGGAGGCGCTCGCCGACGCGCAGTCCCGGGAGCGCGCGGCGCGCGAGGACGGGGCGACGCGGGAGGCCGTCGCCCGCCAGGACGCCGGCCGCGCGCTCGGGGAGCGCGACGAGGCGCGTCGGCGGCTCTCCGACGCGGAGGCGCGGCTGCGGACGCTCGAGCGGGAGCTGCGGGAGCGCGACGCGGCGCTCGCCGTCGCCCGGGCGGCGGAGCGGGAGGCGTTGAGGCGGGCCGCCGCCCTGGCGCCCGCGCCCGGGACGAAGTGATCGCGGCGTCCGGGCGCCCGCTCGCCCTTCGCAGGGGACCCCTTCCGAAGCGACCCGTGCTGCGCCGCTCGCGTCGTGCGACCGGGGCGTACCATTGCGTGGGGCGGAGCGCGTGCACGAGGAACCGGCCGCGGCTTCGCTGGCGGCGGCACCGGGCGTCGCGGCGCGCGCCGCGGGAGGTGCGCCATGACGGAGTGGAAGAAGATCCTGTGCGCAGTGGACTTCTCCGAGCTCTCCCGGATTGCGATGCTGCACGCGGCCGAGCGCGCGCGGGCCGCCGGCGCGGAGCTCACCCTCGTCCACGTCATCCCGAAGACGCACGCGTCGATGATCTCGTCCGACGTCCTCTCGCCGACCGCGGGCGAGGTGACGGAGCAGCGGCTCGAGGAGATGGACACCCGGATGGCGCCGTGGGTGGACGAGGCGGCGCAGGTGTGCGGCGCGCCGGTGCGGTCCCGGATCCTGTCCGGCGACGCGGCCGAGAAGCTGATCGCGTTCGCGCGCGAGGACGGGAGCGACCTGGTGGTGATCGGGACCCATGGGCGGACGGGGGTCGCGCGCGCGCTTCTCGGGTCGGTGGCGGAGAAGGTCGTGCGCGAGGCGCCGTGCTCGGTCCTCGTGGCGCGCAAGTCCGAGGGAACTACCGTCGCCTGATCGATGAGCCGCAGGGCTCCCGCGGCCGGGCCGGGCCGGGCCCGGCCCGGCTCGACGAAGCGAACCGCGTAAAGCGGACCCCGAGCGGCCGGGACACGGACGCAGGGTCCGGTCCCGGGCACCGCGCACGGCCTGGACCTCGTGGATGAATGGAGCGGAGCCTCATCCGCTTGACCGGAGGCCTGTCCGTAATCTAGTGTTCTCCTCCGTTAAAACGGATGCAGCGCCTGGCGGCGCTGCCTCGGAGGAAGCACATGACGACAGGGATCGGCAGGGGGCTCGTCCTCGGGATCGCGGCGCTGGTCGCGGTCGCCGGCGGGCCCGCCCGGGCGGCGGACGGGAAGGCGGCGCACCTCCTCAACGTGTCGTACGACCCGACCCGCGAGCTGTACGAACAGGTGAACGCCGCGTTCGCGAAGCAGTGGCTCGCGAAGACGGGCCAGCAGCTCACGGTGAAGCAGTCGCACGGCGGGTCCGGCAAGCAGGCGCGGTCCGTGGTGGACGGGCTCGAGGCGGACGTGGTGACCCTGGCCCTCGCCTACGACGTGGACGCGATCGCGAAGTCCGGGCTGCTGGCGTCGAACTGGCAGAAGCGGCTGCCCCAGAACGCGTCGCCGTACACGTCCACGATCGTGTTCCTGGTGCGGAAGGGGAACCCGAAGGGCCTCCACGACTGGGACGATCTCGTGAGGCCGGGCGTGCAGGTGATCACCCCGAACCCCAAGACGTCGGGCGGCGCGCGGTGGAACTACCTCGCCGCCTGGGCCCACGCGCTCCGGAAGAGCGGCGGGAACGAGGCGAAGGCCCGGGAGTTCGTGAAGGCGCTCTACCGGAACGTCCCCGTGCTCGACTCCGGGGCGCGCGGCTCGACGACGACCTTCGTCGAGCGCGGCCTGGGCGACGTGCTGCTCGCCTGGGAGAACGAGGCGTTCCTCGCCGTCGAGCAGCTCGGGAAGGGCAAGTTCGAGATCGTGGTCCCGCGCACGAGCATCCTCGCCGAGCCGCCCGTCGCGGTGGTGGACCGCAACGTGGACCGCCACGGCACCCGCGCCGTCGCCCAGGCGTACCTCGAGTTCCTCTACACGCCGCAGGGCCAGGAGATCGCGGCCAGGAACTTCTACCGGCCGCGCGACCCGAAGGTCGCCGCGAGGTACGCCGCGAAGTTCCCGAAGCTCCAGCTCGTGACGGTGGACGCCGTGTTCGGCGGCTGGCAGAAGGCGCAGGCGACGCACTTCGCCGACGGCGGCGTGTTC
Organism: Anaeromyxobacter oryzisoli; assembly: GCF_022690765.1. Lineage (GTDB taxonomy): Bacteria > Myxococcota > Myxococcia > Myxococcales > Anaeromyxobacteraceae > Anaeromyxobacter > Anaeromyxobacter oryzisoli. The sequence goes on from NZ_JALCZA010000069.1 coordinate 10,769, forward strand.
GACCAGATCTACGCGCCGGGGACGTAGGCGCGTTCCTAGGCGCGTTCGCGGCCGGCCCGCGCGCGCGAGGAACACGAGGGGGAGGGGCCGGGACCGGGCCCCGGAGCTCGCTGGCGCGGGCGCCGGGGCCACTCGTGCTCACGGAACCGCCTCACGCGAGCTTCCTGCGGGATCCGAAAATGCCTCGGGCCTCGAGCGACATGACTCGGCTCCGAGCTCCAAGCCCCCCAGGCTTCAGTCGCGGGTGCTGCGAGTCTCTCACGCTTGGGACGAGGTCCGGCCCGCGACGCGCCGCACCGGCAGGTGCAGCAGCCAGAACAGGCAGAGCGCGATGCCCTCGGCGCCCAGCAGGTACCACGGCCACGGTCCGAACAGGTCGAGGAGCGTGGACGACTCGGGCTTCGCTCGCAGGTACATGTAGTTCGTCCCGAACAGTCCGTCCACCACGCCGACCACCGCGGCGTACGCGTTCACGCCGAGGAGCACGCGCCACCAGGAGCCGCGGCGTGGACGCAAGGCGCCGGTCCAGACGAGGAACAGGATCGAGGCGACGACGCCTCCGTGCGCGAGGAAGAACTTCACCGCGGGGTAGGACGGAAATGGCTCGCCGACGTCGGGCGTGAGGACCGCCATCCCGGAGCCCGCGAGGCCGAGGTAGTAGATCGCGTCCAGGGCCCACGCCCGTGGCTTCACCAGCGTGTACACCGTGAGCCACAGGACGACGTCGCAGAGGTCGAGGGGGAGCCCATGCGGCGGCGCGAGCCACCCGCGCGCGGCCGAGTAGCGGTAGAAGACGAGCTCGTTCACGCCGATCGCGGTCGCCAGCGCGAGGCGGATGCCGCGCGCCGCTCCCGGCCGCCGGCGGCCCCACGCGGCGAGGCCCCAGCCGACGAGCGGGACGCACGCCACGATGGCGAGGTGAAGCGGGCCGAACGACTGGAGCCTCATGCGAGAGCACGAGCTCGTGCTCGGGCTCGAGCTTACCGTCCCGCGGTGCCGCCGGGAGCGCCCCATGGCCGGGCCAAGAAGCCGCCGTCCAAGCGCCCGCCGTGAGTCGCGCGCGCTCGTCCTTCGAGGGGAAGCGCTGCGCGGTCGGGCTACAGCCCGCTCGCGGTGAGGCTGTCCTGCGCCGCGGCCTCGTGCGCCGGGAAGACGCGCACCCTGCGGGGCGAGACGTGGACGGCGTCGCCGGGCGAGAGGGCGAGGGCCTCGCTCTTCCGGACGTCCAGCTCGACCTCGACGGCGTTCCCGAAGCCTGGGGCGGAGAGCTCGACGCGGACGGCGGCGCCGAGCGGGACGAGGCGGAGGACGCGCGCGGCGAAGCTGCCCTTCACCGCGGCGCGGTGGATCTCGAGCTCGTGCGGGCGGACGTAGACGTGGGCGGACCGGGCCTGGCCGGCGCCGGGGGCGGCGAAGACGAGGTCGTTCACGTAGGCGCGGTCGCCCTCGAGGTGGCCCTGGAACACGTTCACCGCGCCGAGGAAGCGCATCACGAACGGGCTCGCCGGCTCCTCGAACACCTGGGCGGGCGTGCCGACCTGCTCGATGCGCCCTGCGTTCATGAGGACCACCCGGTCCGAGACCTCGAACGCCTCCTCCTGGTCGTGCGTCACGAACACGCTGGTGACGTGGAGGTCGTCGTGCAGCCGCCGGAGCCAGCGGCGGAGCTCCTGCCGGACGCGGGCGTCGAGCGCGCCGAACGGCTCGTCGAGGAGCAGGATCCGCGGGCGGGTGGCGAGGGCCCGGGCGAGGGCGACGCGCTGCCGCTGCCCGCCGGAGAGCTGGTGCGGGTACCGGCCGCGCAGCCCGTCGAGCTGGACCAGCGAGAGCAGCTCGTCCACCCGGGGGCCGATCTCGGCGCGCGGCCGCCTGCGGACCTTCAGCGGGAAGGCGACGTTCTCGGCCACCGTCATGTGCCGGAACAGCGCGTAGTGCTGGAACACGACGCCGACGTTGCGCTCGCGCGCGCTCCGGGACGAGAAGTCCTCGCCGTCGTGGTGCACCTCGCCCGCGTCCGCCACCTCGAGGCCGGCGACGATGCGGAGGAGCGTGGTCTTGCCGCAGCCGGAGGGGCCGAGGAGGGCGACCAGCTCGCCCTCCGGGATCTCCAGGGAGACGTCGTGCAGGACCGGGTGACCGTCGAAGGCCTTGCTGAGGCCGCGGATCGAGATGGACATGATGGCCTCAGGCGCCCGCGGGGGCGCCGCGCCGGGCGGCCTCCCGGATCGCGCGGCGCTGCCGCCACTCGAGCGCCTTCTTCGCGACGAGGGTCACCAGCGCCAGGACGAACAGGAGGGACGCGACCGCGAACGACGCGCGGAACGCGTACTCGTTGTAGAGGATCTCCACGTGGAGCGGGAGCGTGTTGGTCACGCCGCGGATGTGGCCGGAGACGACCGACACCGCGCCGAACTCGCCCATCGCCCGCGCGTTGCAGAGGATGATCGCGTAGAGCAGGCTCCACTTCACGTTGGGGAGCGTGACCTTCGCGAGGATCTGCCAGCCGCTCGCGCCGAGCACGTGGGCGGCCTCCTCCTCCTCGACGCCCTGCGCCTCCATGAACGGGATGAGCTCGCGGGCGACGAACGGGAAGGTGACGAACACGGTCGCGAGCACGATGCCCGGCACCGCGAACACGATCTTGATCCCGTGGTCGAGGAGCCAGGGGCCGAGCCAGCCGTGCGCGCCGAACAGGAGGACCGCCATCATGCCGGAGATCACCGGCGATACGCCGAAGGGCAGGTCGATGAGCGAGACGAGCACGCCCTTGCCCCGGTAGCGGAACCGGGTGATCGACCAGGCGGCGGCGATGCCGAACAGCGCGTTCAGCGGGACCGAGATCGCCGCCACCAGGAGCGTGAGCTCGATCGCGGCGATGGCGTCCGGATCGACGATCGCCTCCTTCCAGAGCGCGAGCCCGTCCTTCAGCGCCTCGTGCACCACGACGGACGCCGGGACGAGGATGAACGCGCCAAGGAACGCGAGCGCGAGGCCGATCAGGGCCCACTCGACGACCGGCGGATCCTCCGTCGGGCGCCGCGGGGTCGCGGGACGGCGGACCCGGACGGACGGCGCCGCTGCCGCCGCCGGTGCGGCCGGTGGCTCGGACGCCGCGGCGGTCGCCGGGGCGCGCGCCGCGGTCACGGGGTCGAACGCGCCGATCATGCGAGCCCCGTCCGGGCCCGGGTCCAGGCCTGGAGCCGGTTGATCCCGAGGAGGAGCAGGAACGAGGCGGCGAGGAGCACCACGGCGATCGCCGAGGCGCCCGCGTAGTCGAACTGCTCGAGCCGGGTCATGATGAGGAGCGGCGCGATCTCGGTCCGGAGCGGCATGTTCCCGGAGATGAAGACGACCGAGCCGTACTCGCCGAGCGCCCGGGCGAAGGCGAGCGCGAACCCGGTGAGCGCCGCCGGCACCATGGCCGGGAGGAGCACCCGCCGGAACGTCTGCCAGCGATCGGCCCCGAGGACCGCCGCCGCCTCCTCCACCTCCGGATCGAGGTCCTCGAGCACGGGCTGGACCGTCCGGATCACGAACGGCAGGCCGATGAAGGTGAGCGCGATGGTGACGCCGAGCGGGCTGAACGCAGCCTGGATCCCGAGCGGCTCGAGGTACCGCCCGATCCAGCCGGTCCGCGAGTACACGGCGGTGAGGGCGATCCCGCTCACGGCCGTGGGGAGGGCGAAGGGGAGGTCCACGACGGCGTCCACGAGCGATCGCCCCGGGAACCGGTACCGCGCGAGGACCCAGGCGACGAGCACGCCGAAGACCACGTTCACCGCGGCGGCGACGAGGGACGCGCCGAAGCTGAGGCGGTAGGAGGCGAGCGCGCGCGGCGAGGCGACGACGCTCCAGGCCTGCGCCCACGAGAGCGTCGTCGCGCGGAGCGCCAGGGCCGAGAGCGGCACCAGCACGATCACGCAGAGGTAGAGCACGGTGAAGCCGGTGGAGAGGCCGAAGCCGGGGAGGACGCCCAGCCGGCGGCGCGCGGCGCGGCTCATCGTCCCCGCCGCTCCGCGCCGTGGCGGTCCACGTGCAGCCCGCACTCCTTCTTCTCCTGCCCGCGCCAGCGGCCGGCGCGCGGGTCCTCGCCCGGCTTCACCGGCGAGGTGCACGGCCCGCAGCCGATGCTCGGGTAGCCCTCGTCGTGGAGCGGGTTCGTCGGGACCTCGAGGCGGCGGAGCCGCTCCCAGACCTGGGCGCTCGTCCAGGCCGCGAGCGGGTTCACCTTCGCGAGCCCGAACCGGGGGTCCCACTCGACGACGCGCGCGTGGGCGCGCTCCGGGGTCTGGTCGCGCCGGATCCCGGTCACCCAGGCGCCCGCGCCGGCGAGGCCGGCGAGCTGGCGGCGGAGCGGCAGGACCTTCCGGACGTGGCAGCAGCCGTCCGGATCGGCCTCCCACGGCGGCGTCCCCGCGGGCACGGCCGGCGCGTCGCCCTTCACCGCCTGGATGCGGAGCCCGTAGCGCTCCTCGAGCCGCGTCCACAGCGCGTAGGTCTGCGCGAAGAGGTAGCCGGTGTCGATGGTGAAGACGCCCACGGGCAGCCGCGCGCGGGCGATCGCGTCCACGAGCAGGCAATCCTCCGGGCCGAAGCTGCACGCGAGCTGGATCTTCCCCGGAAAGCGCGCGGCGGCGGCGGCGAGGATCTCCTCGGGCGCCTGCCCCTCGAGCCGGGCGGCCAGCGCCTCGAAGTCCTGCAAGTCGTTCGTGCTCATGGCTAGAGGATCATCCCCGCGCCGACGGTGTCGTTGGTCGCCTCGTCCACCACGATGAACGCCCCCGTCGCCCGGTTGTCGGCGTAGCGATCGGCGGCGATGGGCTGGGCGAGCCGGAGCGACACCCGCCCGATGTCGTTCAGGGCGAGCCCGTCGGCGGGCACCTGCTCGAGCGCGGCGAGGTCCACGCGCCACGCGATCTCGGCGACCTGGGCCTTCGTCTCGCGGGTGGTGTGGCGGACCACGTAGCGGCGCGACCGCGACAGCGGCCGCTCCGAGAGCCAGCAGACCATCGCGTCCACCGCGCGGGTGGGCTCGGGCCCCTCGCCGGCCTTCACGAGCAGGTCGCCACGGCCCACGTCGATCTCGTCGGCGAGCCGGATCATCACCGACTGGGCGCTCGAGGCCTCGCGGAGCGCGACGTCGCCGAGCCGGAGCTCCTTCACCTGGGTGACGAGGCCCGAGGGGAGGACCCGCACCGAGTCGCCGACGGCGATCGTGCCGGACTCGACCCGACCGGCCAGCCCGCGGAAGTCGTGGTGCGCGTCCGTGTGCGGGCGGCAGACCCACTGGACCGGGAACCGGAACGGCACGTCCGCGGCGGCGTGAGCCGCCGGCGCCTCCTCGAGCAGCTCGAGCAGGGTGGGGCCGCGGTACCAGTCGAGGTGCGCGCCGCGCTCGACGACCATGTCGCCGCGAAGCGCCGAGAGCGGGAGGAAGCGGACGTCCCGGATCCCCAGCTTCTCCGCGAACGCGCGGTAATCGGCCAGGATGCGCTCGAAGACCGCGGCGGACCAGTCCACCAGGTCCATCTTGTTGACGGCGATGACGAGGTGCGGGACGCCGACGAGGTGGGCGATGTACGAGTGGCGCCGCGTCTGGGTGAGCACGCCCTTGCGCGCGTCCACGAGGAGGATCGCGAGGTCCGCCGTCGAGGCGGCGGTCACCATGTTGCGGGTGTACTGCTCGTGCCCGGGCGCGTCGGCGATGACGTACTTGCGCGTCCCGGTGGAGAAGTACCGGTGGGCGACGTCGATCGTGATCCCCTGCTCGCGCTCGGCCTCGAGGCCGTCGGTGAGGAGGGAGAGGTCCACCGCCTCGAGGCCGCGGCGGCGCGAGGTGCGCTCGATGGCGTGCAGGGTGTCGGCGAGGATCGACTTGGTGTCGAGGAGGAGCCGCCCGATGAGGGTGCTCTTCCCGTCGTCCACGCTGCCGCAGGTGGTGAACCGGAGGAGGCCGCGGTCGGGCGGCGCCTCGAGGCGTTCGGCGGGGAGCGACATCTAGAAGTAGCCCTCCTTCTTGCGCTGCTCCATGGAGGCGTCCGAGGTCTGATCGTCGAGCCGGGTCGCCCCGCGCTCGGTGACGGTGGTGACCGCGGTCTCGGCGACGATCGCCTCGACGGTCGCGGCGGTGGACTCCACGGGCGCGGTGCAGGTGATGTCGCCGACGGTCCGGAACCGGACCGAGAGCTCCTCGACGACCTCGCCGGCGCGGGGCGGGGTGAGCTCGGTGACCGGCATGAGGGCCGCGCCGCGCCGGACCACCGGACGCCGGTGGGCGAAGTAGATCGACGGCAGCTCGAGCCCCTCGCGGGCGACGTACTGCCACACGTCGAGCTCGGTCCAGTTCGAGATCGGGAACGCGCGGATGTTCTCGCCCTTGTGGATCCGCGCGTTGTAGAGGCTCCACAGCTCCGGGCGCTGGTGCTTCGGGTCCCACTGCCCGAACTCGTCCCGGAACGAGAAGATCCGCTCCTTCGCCCGCGCCTTCTCCTCGTCGCGGCGCGCCCCGCCGATGCAGGCGTCGAAGCCGAACTCGGCGATGGCGTCGAGGAGCGTCACGGACTGGTGCCGGTTGCGGGGCTCGAGCGGGTGCGAGAGCACCACCTTGCCGGCCCGGATCGAGTCCTCGACGGAGCGGACGACGAGCCGCTCCCCGAGCTCCGCCGCGCGGCGATCGCGGAAGGCGACGACCTCGGGGTAGTTGTGCCCGGTGTCCACGTGCAGGAGCGGGAAGGGGAAGCGGGCGGGCCGGAACGCCTTCTCGGCGAGCCGCAGGAGGCAGATCGAGTCCTTGCCCCCGGAGAACAGGAGCACCGGGTTCGAGCACTGCCCGGCCACCTCGCGGAGGACATGGATCGCCTCCGCCTCCAGCCAGTCGAGGTGCGAGAGCGCCTCTCTCTTCGCGAGCGACACGGATCAGGACCTCGCGCCGCGCGGCGGGCGGCGCCTCGCCGGCGTGCGCCGGGGGTGTGGATGAGCCTCTGACATAACGGATTGGATGCATCCTAGATAACGGATGCACCTCCGTCAAGGGTGGGGCGCGCGTCCCCGCCGCGGGTCAGGCACCAGCGAGGGACCGCTCCACGAACGCGCCGCCCTCGAGGACGTAGCGTCGCCGCTCGGTGACCTTCCCGCCGCGCACCCCCAGCACGAGGTACTCGACGCCGGGGAGGAGCGGCTGCCCGTCCACGAGCGCGTCGGCGCGGTCCTTCTCGGAGAAGTACGCGCCGACCTCGACGTGCGAGTGCCACACCGCGACGAGCTCGCCGCGCCCGTCGGCGAGCGACTCGTGCACGCGGAGCTGCGCCCGCGGGTCCATGAGGTACGAGGTGCGGCTGGTGCGGGGGAAGCGCTCCGGATCGCGCTCGTGGTAGCGGTCCGCCACGTTCGCCACCGGCACGACCTCGAGGGCGCCGCCGCGCCGGACCACGAACCCGCACACCTCGCGGTCGGGGTCCGCCTCGCAGAGCGCGTCCAGCGTGGCGAGGAGCGGCGGAGCGTAGGCGCCGGTCACCAGGCGATCCTCCGCTCGAAGCGGCGCGGCTCGAAGTAGCGATCGGCGCGGTCGGGCAGCACCGTCACGACGTTGCCGGCCTCGCCCGCCTCGGCCATGCGGCGCGCGACCCGCAGCGCGCCCGCCACCGCCGCGCCCGCGGAGTGTCCGACCCGGAGCCCCTCCTCGCGTCCGAGCCGCTCGGCCATGTCCCAGCCCTCCGCGGTGGGCATGGAGATCTTCCCGTCCAGCTCCGCCTCCCGGTAGATCGCCGGGACGATCGAGCTGGCCATGTGCTTCAGCCCCTCGAGGCCGTGGAGCGGCTCCGCCGGCTCCACCGCGTAGCAGCGGACGCCCGGAGAGAGCGCCCGGAGCCCGCGCGAGGTCCCCATCACCGTGCCGCCGGTGCCGATGCCGGCGACGAAGGCGGCGACGTGGCCGTCGAGCGCCTCGGCGATCTCGACGGCGGTGCCGAGCGTGTGCGCGCGGGGGTTCTCCTCGTTGCCGTACTGGTCGGGGTAGAACCAGCGCGCCGGGTCGGCCGCGACGAGGGCCCGGACCTTGCGGATGGCGCCGTCGGAGCCCTCGAGCGGATCGGAGAAGATCAGCTCGGCGCCGAACGCCCGGGTGATGCGCTTGCGGGCGGCGCTCACGTTGGAGGGCATCACGAGGGCGCAGCGGAGCCCGAGCGCGGCGCAGATCCAGGAGTAGGCCACGCCGGTGTTCCCGCTGGTGGAGTCCACCAGCGTCTTCCCCGGCCCGAGGCGGCCGGCGGCCAGCGCGGTCTCGATCATCCGCAGCGCCGCCCGGTCCTTCACCGAGCCCCCCGGGTTGGCGAACTCGCACTTGGCGTAGATCCGGATCCCGGGCAGGTCGGCCCCGATGCGCCGGAGCCGCACGAGCGGCGTGTTCCCCACGAGCCGGGCGATGGAGTCGGCGGGAGCGGGGCCGTGGCGGAAGGCGGGCGTCATGGCGCCACCCGCTTGCGCCGCAGCAGCTCGATGCGAGTGGGGGTCGCCATCACGACCGGGCCCCCTCGAACCACTCCGCGAAGGAGAAGTAGCGCTCGCCGGTGTCGGCGAAGAAGGTCGCGACCACCTTCCCCGGCCCGAGCTCCCGGGCCACGGCGAGCGCGGCGACCGCCGCGGCGCCGCTCGAGACGCCCACCAGCAGCCCCTCCTCGCGCGCGAGCCGTCCCTTCATCGCCCAGGCCTCCTCGTCCCCGACCGCGATCACCCGGTCGTACGCCGCGCGGTCGAGGACCGCCGGCACGAACCCGGGGCCGAGCCCCTGGATCCGCGTCGGGCCGGGCGGACCGCCGGAGAGGACCGCGCACGCCGCGGGCTCCACCGCGATCACCGCGACGCGGGGGTGCTCGCGGCGGAGCACCTCGGCGACGCCGGTGAGCGTGCCGCCGGTCCCGACCCCGACCACGAGCGCGTCCGGCGCCAGGTCGAGCGCGCGGAGCTGGGCCGCGAGCTCGGGGCCGGTGTGCGCGCGGTGCGCGTCCGGGTTGGCTGGGTTCGCGAACTGCTCGACCAGGAGGGCCCCCTCGCGCGCCGCGAGCTCCCGGGCGCGCGCGACGGGCGCCGTCATCGCCTCCTCCGCCGGGGTCAGCACGAGCTCGGCGCCGTACGCCTCGAGCATCTGCCGGTGCTCGATCGAGGTCGAGTCGGGCAGCACCAGCGTGAGCCGGTAGCCCTTCACCGCGCAGACGAGCGCGAGCCCCACGCCGGTGTTGCCGCTCGTGGCCTCGACGACGCGCCCGCCGGGGCGGAGCCGGCCGGACCGCTCCGCCGCCTCGATCATCGAGACCGCGATCCGGTCCTTCACGGAGCCGCCCGGGTTGAACGACTCGAGCTTCGCGTAGACCGCGGCGGCGTCCGGCGTCACGACGCGGCGGAGCCGCACCACGGGCGTGCCGCCCACCGCCTCGAGGATGCTCTCGAGCGGGGGCGCGGCGCGCGGGCGAGGAGGGGGAGAGCCCATCGTGCGGAGCAGTGCTAGTACCGCGGGACGGTGGGATCGATCTCCTCGCTCCAGCGGAGGATCCCGCCGGCGAGGTTCCAGACCCGCTTGAAGCCGGCGGCCTGGAGCTGCCGGACCGCCTTCGCGCTCCGCACGCCGCTCTTGCAGTAGACGACCACGTCCCGGGCGCTGTCGAGCGTCCGGAGCGTCTCCGCGAAGGACGAGAGCGGCGCGAGGCGCGCCCCCTCGATCCGGCCGATCTCCCACTCGTGCGGCTCGCGCACGTCGATGAGATCGAACGCGTCCTTGCGGCGCCGGCGCTCGTCCAGCTCCGCCGGCGTGATGGTCGGGATCCCGTCCGTCACGTCCTCCTGCCCGCGCAGGCCGCAGAACTGCACGTAGTCGACGAGCCCCTTGAGCTCGTGGGTGCCGCAGGCCGGGCACGCGGGGTTCTTCCGCAGCTTCACCGTCCGGAAGCTCATCCGGAGGGCGTCCACCAGGAGCAGCCGCCCGACGAGCGGCTCGCCCGCGCCGACGATGAGCTTCACCGCCTCGGTCGCCTGGACGAGGCCGAGGAGGCCGGGGAGCACGCCGAGCACGCCGCCCTCGGCGCAGGAGGGGACGAGCCCGGGCGGCGGCGGCTCGGGGTAGAGGCACCGGTAGCAGGGGCCGTCGGTGGTGCAGAACACGGTGGACTGCCCCTCGAACCGGAAGATCGACCCGTAGACGTTGGGCTTGCCGAGGAGGACGCAGGCGTCGTTCACGAGGTAGCGGGTCGCGAAGTTGTCGGTCCCGTCCACCACCAGGTCGTAGTCCTTCACGATGTCCAGGGCGTTCGCGCTCGTGAGCTGGGTGTCGTACGGGACGACCTTCACGTGCGGGTTCACGTCGTGGATCCGGTCGCGCGCCGACTCGACCTTCTTGCGCCCCACGTCCTTGGTGCCGTGGATCACCTGCCGCTGCAGGTTCGTCACGTCCACCACGTCGAACTCGACGAGGCCGAGCGTGCCGACGCCGGCCGCCGCGAGGTAGAGGCCGATGGGCGAGCCGAGGCCGCCCGCGCCGACCATGAGGACCCGCGCGGCCTTGAGGCGGCGCTGCCCCTCGACGCCGACGTCGGGGATGATGAGGTGGCGGCTGTAGCGGAGGATCTCCTCCTGGTCGAGCGAGGGGAGCTCCGAGGCGGGACGACCGATGGACACGAGTTACCCTCCGGCGATGGCGGGGACGACGACGATCTCGGCGCCGTCCGCGACGGGCGTCGCGAACCCTTGCTGGAACCGGATGTCCTCGTCGTCGAGGTAGAAGATCACGTATGGGTACGGCTTGCCGTCGGGGCCGCGGAGCCGCGACGCGAGCTCGGGGTGGCGGGAGGTGACGTCGTCGATGACGGCGCCGACGGTGCCGCCCGTCGCCTCGTGGACGGTCTGGCCGCCGGCGGACTTGGCGAGCACGGTGGGGAGTCTGAGGGTGACCGGCATGGGGGTTCGCTCCTTGGTTGGAGTTCTTAGCGCGAGCGCTCGACCAGCGCCGCGACCTCGCGCAGCTTCGGCGCGACGACCGGGCTCTCGGGGAGGGCGGGGAGGACGGCCTCGACGGTCTTCAGCCCGTTTCCGGTGACGCAGAGGACGAGCTCGTCCGACGGCCGGAGGGCGCCGGCCCGGGCCAGCTTCAGGGCGGACGCGACGGTCACGCCGGCGGCGGTCTCGCCGAACACGCCGGTGGTCTCGGCCAGGAGGCGGATCCCCGCGACGAGCTCCTCGTCGGTGACGGCCGCCGCGGCGCCGCCGGACTCGCGGATCGCCTTCGCGGCGAACCGGCCGTCCGCCGGGTTCCCGATGGCGAGCGAGCGCGCGATGGTCCGCGGCTGGACCGGCACGATCTGCTCGCCGCCGCTCTCGACCAGGTTCACGATGGGCGCGCACCCCGTGGCCTGCGCGCCGTACACGCGCGGGGCGGGACCGTCGAGGAGGCCGGCGGTGCGCAGCTCGCGGAAGCCCTTGTCGAGCTTCGTCACGAGCGAGCCCCCGGCCATCGGCGCGATGATCGCGTCCGGCGTCCGCCAGCCGAGCTGCTCGCCGATCTCGAAGGCCATCGTCTTCGAGCCCTCGCCGTAGTAGCTGCGGAGGTTCAGGTTGACGAGGCCGAAGCCGAACCGGTCGGCCACCTGGGCGCAGAGCCGGTTCACGTCGTCGTAGGTGCCCTTCACCCGCACGAGCCTCGGGCCGTAGACCGCCGTCCCGACGATCTTCCCGATCTCGAGGTCCTCCGGGATGAAGATCCAGGCCGCGAGGCCGGCGCGGGCGGCCTGGGCGGCCACCGCGTTGGCGAGGTTGCCCGTGGACGCGCAGCCCACGGTGTCGAGGCCGAGCCCGAGCGCTGCGTTGAGCGCGCTGGCGACGACGCGATCCTTGAACGAGAACGTCGGGTGCGAGGCGGCGTCGTTCTTCACCAGCGCGCGGTGGACGCCGAGCGCCCTGGCGAGCGCGGGCGAGTCGACGAGCGGGGTGAAGCCCACGTCGAGGGAGACGACGGGGGCGTCGAGGAACGGGAGCCACTCCAAATAGCGCCACATCGTCTCCGGGCGCGCCTCGATCTCCGCGCGGGTGGGGAGCCGACGGTGCGGGTCGTACGCGGGCTCGAGCGGCCCGAGGCAGCGCTCGCAGACCGCCACCGCCGAGGGCGCCGAGGGGGCGCCGCACAGGCGGCAGGTGAGGGGAGCGAGGCGTGGACCACGGCGCTGCGCATCGGCGCGCGCCGTCGCGGAGGAGGACATCGATGGCTTCCTTGCCCCCGCCCCGGCGTCGCGCCGCGGTGGGGAGCTTTTTAGCGGTTGGTTTCACGTGGCCGCAATACGCGCAAATCGCCACGGGCTGGGTCGTCGCTCCGGGCCGGCGCCACCGGCGAGGAGCGTGCGAATCCTAGTTAGCGGACGGGATTCCTGTCAAGCGGACGAGCGGAGAAACGTCCGAAATCGCGGATACGGCCGCCCGCCGTCGATCAGGCGGCGCACTCGCTCTCGCCCACGTCCACCTGGAAGCGCTCCGTCGTGCCCGGCTCGACGAAGTCCTCGGGCTTCGCGTCCGCCGGGGCGAGTGCCTCGAGGGGCGCGAGCACCGCCTGGGCCCGCTCGAAGGCGCGCGCGAAGAAGGGGCCCGGCGCCTCGCCCGGCTGGCGCTCGGCCCGCCAGAGGGCGACGAGCCGCTCGATCGCCTCGGGGGCGCGCCGCGCGGGCACCTTCCCGGCGAGCCGCCCGAAGGTCGCGCCCGCGTCGCTCACGCTCCCCCCGACCAGGACGAAGTACTGCGGCGCCGACCGATCGCCGACACGGCGCGCGCTGCCCTGGAGCCCGATGGCGGCGAGGTGGTGCTGGCTGCAGCCGTTCGGGCACCCCGAGGCGTGGATGGGGAACGGCTCCGCGAGCCCGTCGCGCCCGAGGGCGGCCCGCAGGCGGTCCGCGGCGAGCCGGGCGATCGGGCGCGGGCTCGTGACCGCCAGCCGGCAGAGCTCGCCGCCGGGGCAGGCCACGATGTCGTCGGCGGTCCCCGCCGCCCGGACGAGCCCCGCGGCGGCGAGCGCGGCGAAGAGCGCCGGGACCTCGCCGTGCGGGATCCACCGGAGGTGGAGCTGGCCGTCCGGGCCGAGCCGGACCGTGCCGTCGCCGTGGGCGAGGGCGAGATCGGCGAGCACCTCGAGCTGCGCGGCGGTGACGTCGCCCTGCGGCGTCGCCACGGTCACCGCGTCGAACCCGGCCTGGCGCTGGGCGCGGACGTTGGTCCGTCGGAACGCCTCGAGCGCCGCCGGCGGCAGGTCGAGCGCCGGCGCGACCTCGGGCGGGAGCCCCGGGCCGCGCGGGGGCGCGGCGCCCACCCGGCGGGCGATCCCGGCG
>NZ_JALCZA010000007.1:0-13678 GCF_022690765.1 Anaeromyxobacter oryzisoli
CGGCGCGAGCGCCCGTCACGCGCGGGGTACGCCACTGCCCCGCGGCGGGCGCCGCGGACGTGCACCGGGCGCGGAGGCGGGCGCGCGCCCCCCCGCCCGCGCACCGGGCCGATCAGCGCTTGCGCTCGCGCGCCGGCGCCGCCCGTCCGCCCTGCTGGCGCGCGAGGATCGCCTCGATCTCGTCCATGGTGCCGTTCATCTCCTCCATCGCGGCGGCGAACGGCGCCGACGTGGTCATGTCCACGCCGGCCTTCCGGAGGAGGTCCACCGGGTACGCGGACCCGCCGGACTCGAGCAGCGCGAGGTACCGGTCGCGGGCGTCGGTCCGCCCGTGCGCCTCGTCCTCGCGGATCGCCTTCGCGAGGGAGGTCGAGGCCACCAGGCTGGTGGCGTACTGGTAGACGTAGAACCGGTAGTTGAAGAAGTGGAGGATGTAGCTCCACTCGTCGCCGTACAGCGCGGCGACGTTGCAGACGCCCTGGTCGTGCCCGTAGTACCGCCGCACGATGGCGAGGTACATCTCCGAGAGCTTCTCCCCGGTGAGCGCCTCGCCCCGCTCGGCGGCCTCGTGGTAGGCGAGCTCGAACTCCGCGAACATCGTCTGGCGGAAGAGGGTGGTCCGGAGCGTCTCGAGGTGCTGGCCGAGGAGCGCGAGCCGCTCCGGGTCGGTCTTCGCGTCGGCGAGCGCCTTGCGGAAGAGCAGGTTCTCGTTCAGCGTCGAGGCGACCTCGGCGACGAAGGTCGCGTACGCGGACTTCGAGTAGGGCTGGTGCTCGTACGAGAGCACCGTGTGCATCGAGTGCCCCGCCTCGTGCGCGAGGGTGGACACGTCGTCCCACTGCCCGTTGAAGTTGAGGAGCTGGTACGGGTGCACGCCGTACACGCCGGTCGAGTACGCGCCGGCCTGCTTCCCCTGGGCGGGCAGGAAGTCCGTCCAGCCGGTCTCGAAGCCCTTCGCGAGCTGCGCCTGGTACGGCGCGCCGAGGGGGGCCACCGCGGCGAGGGTCATCGCGATCGCCTGGTCCATCGTGTAGCGGCGATCGACCTCCTTCACGAGGGGCGTGTAGAGATCCTCGTAGCCGAGCTGCTTCAGGCCGAGCATGTGCTTGCGGAGGGCGAGGTACCGGTGGAGCGTGGGGAGGTTCGCGTTCACGTCGGCGACGAGCCGGCGGTACACCTCGACCGGGATCTCGTCGGTGAACAGCGCGGACTCGAGCGAGGAGCCGAAGCGGTGGACGTCCTTCTCGAAGAGGTGCGCCTTCACCTGAGCGTAGAGCGCCGTCCCGACGGTCCGCTCGTACCCCTTGAGCGCGCCGAAGAACGCCTGGAACACCTTCTCGCGATCGGCCCGGCGCGGCGCGGTGCGCGCGCGCTGGTACCCGGCCTGGTCGAGCCGGACCTTCTCGCCGGTCGAGAGCGTCACGGTGGGATAGGGCAGGTCGGCGTTCATGAGGACGGTGTCGACGCTCCGCCCGGCGCCGCTCAGATCGCCCGTCATCGCCACGATCCGCTCCTCGGGGGCCGAGAGGGTGTGGGGCTTCCAGCGGATCACGTCCTCCAGGTAGAAGTCCCAGGCCCCGAGCCGCGGCTCCGCCGCGATGGCGCCGCGGATCCGCTCGGCGGGGAGCGCGAGGATGCCCGGCCGGACCCAGGACGTCGCGGCGTCGAGCTGCACCGCGAGCCGCTCCGCCTCGGCCCGCATCGCCCGCGGTCCGGGCTGGCGCGTGTCCTCGTCGGTGCGGGCCGACGCGTACACGAAGATCCGCTCGAGCCGGAGCTGCAGCGCGGCCATGTCGTCGAGCGCGTCGGCGAGCGCCTTCGGGGAGTCGCCGAGGTGGCCCTGGTGCCGCGCGAAGCCGGGCAGGTCCTTCGCCAGCGCCTCCTTCGCGGCGGCCCACGCCGCGTCGGACGGGAAGAGATCCGTCAGCTTCCACTTGTACTTGTCCGGGATCTTCGCGCGGTCGGGGGCGGCGCCGGACGCGGCGGAGCCGGCCGGCGCGGCGGCGAGGGCGAACGCGGCGAGCGAGGCGAGCAGGGTAGCCAAGGGTGTGCCTCCATGGGCGACGGGCGGTGCCCCGCCTCTCCGTCCACACGGGTCAGGTCGTGCGTGCACCGTGCGTGACCGGTCGGCAGCTTGCCGCTTCCGGGGCGCGACGCCAAGACCCGCGGCGGGCCTTTTCGCGAGGACGCTGACAACCGCGGCGGCGTGACATAGCCTCGCGGCATGCCCGGACCCTTCGTGACGAGTCGCAGGTCGCGCATCCTCCTCGGCGTGCTGGCCGTCCTCGTGGTCGTCGCCGTGGTCGCCGTCCTGGCGCTCGACCGGATCCTCCTCTCGCAGGTGCGCAAGCAGACCGACGCGCTCTCGCAGGAGCTCGGACGCCCCATCACGGTAGACGAGGTGAAGACCCGGATCCTCGGCGGACTCGGGGTGAAGGTCGCCGGCGTGGGCATCGGCGCGGGTCCGGGGGAGGGGGCGCCGCTCCTGGAGCTGCGCCGCGCCGAGGTCGGGGTGGGCCTCCTGCGGGCGCTCTTCTCGGGCGGCAAGGAGATCGTGGTCCGGGACGCGGTGCTGGAAGGCCTCCGGGTGAACGTGGTGAAGCTGCCGGACGGCACCACCAACGTCGAGCGGCTCTCGAAGGCGCTCGCGGAGCGGGCCGCGCGCCAGCCGAAGCCGGCGGAGGAGAAGCCCGAGAAGCCCGCGGATCTCTCGCGCTTCCGGGTGGACCGCGCGGCGGTCGAGGACGCGCGGATCGCCTTCGTGGACCGGAGCCTCCCGGGCGCGAAGGAGCTGTACGTGGACCACCTCGGCGTCGAGGTCCGCGATCTGCGCGCCGGGAAGCCGCTCGAGCTGGTGGTGAAGGCGGCGGTCCTCGCCCATGCCGAGAACTTCGAGCTGCGCGTGAAGGCGGCGCCGCTCCCGGCGACCCTGCAGCCGACCGTGGAGGAGCTCACGCTGAAGGTCCAGCCCATCGACCTCGACCCGCTCGCGCCGTTCCTCCCGGCGAGCACCGGGTTCCGCGGCGGCCGGTTCGCGGCGGATCTCCAGGCGGCGCTCGGGGCCGCGGTGCCCGGGGGGAAGGGCAAGACCCGCGTGAAGGGCGGCTTCCAGGCGACCGGGCTCGCCTTCGCCGGCCAGGAGGGCGGCCGCAAGCTGGACGTGACCCTCGCCGCGGATCTCGACGCCGACGCCGCCGCGGGGGACCTCTCCATCGGCAAGCTCGAGCTCACGGCGGGGCCGGTCATCGTCACCGGCCGCGGCCGCGCGACCGGGCTGAAGGGCGACGCGCCGCGCGTGGACGGGCTCCAGCTCGTCGCGCACGGCCTCGATCCCGCGGTGCTCGAGGCCTACTACCCGCCCCTCCGGAAGCAGCTCGGGGGCGCGGTCGTCGCGGGCCCGATCGGGCTCTCGCTCCAGGGCTCGGGGACCGGCCAGGCGCAGTCCCTCGAGCTCCGGGTCGATCTGGGCCCGGTGCGGCTCTCGGTGCCGAAGCAGCTCGAGAAGGCGGCCGGCGCGCCCACGTCGCTCGTCGCGCGGGCGGAGGCGGCGCAGGGCGGGGGGCGCGTCCGCTTCGACGCGGCGCTCGACCTCGGCGGCGTGGATCTGCGGCCCGGCGGGACCGTGGCGAAGAAGCCGGGGGATCCGCTCACCGTGAAGCTCGCCGGCACCTACCGCGGGTCTGCCGGCGCGAAGGACGTGGACGTCTCGACCGTGGACGTGAACCTCCTCGGCGACCGCCTCGGCGGGCGCGCGAAGGTGTCGATGGCCGGCACGCCCGCGAAGCCGACCACCCGGTTCGACGCGGACGTCTCGGGGGCGCGGCTCGACCTCGATCGCCTCCTCCTGCCGACGCCGAAGGAGAAGCCGAAGGAGGCGTCGAAGCCGCTCGAGCCGAAGGCGTTCGCGGGGCTCTCCGGGGTGGCGCGGCTGAAGCTCGGCGCGCTGCGGATGAAGGGGGTCACCGCCACCGACGTGCTCGTCACGATGCGCGTCGAGGAGGACGCGGTGACCTTCGACGAGGCGCGGCTCGTCGCGTTCGGCGGGAGCGTCTCGGCGAAGGGGACCCACCTCCGCCTCGCCCACCCCGAGGCGCCGTTCAAGGTGGTGGCGAACCTGAAGGGCGTGCAGGGGGAGGAGCTGCTCCGGCTGTTCTCGAAGCAGAAGGTGCTCGGGGGCACGCTCGACGCGGCGGTGCAGCTCGACGGGACCGGGCTGAAGCTCCCGGAGATCGAGAAGAGCCTGGCCGGCACGCTGCAGGGCGACCTGCGCGGCGGCACCTTCTACGGCAAGGACCTCGTCGCCGCCGTCACGCAGCCCATCGCGGCGAAGCTGCCGTTCGCGGCGAGCCGGCTGCCGGAGGGCAAGGCGACGAAGCTCGGCAAGGACCTCCCCTTCGCGCTCCACGTGGCGAACGGCGCGGTGCGCCTCGACAGGCCGCTCCAGATCGACACCGGCCAGGGCGCGCTCGCGGTCGAGGGCGGCGCGCGGCTCGACGGCACGCTCGAGATGCCGGCCACGTTCTCGCTGTCGCCGGAGCTCGTCGCGCGGCTGACCGGCGGCCGCGCGAAGCCACGCGCGCCCATCCCCGTCGCGTTCCGGATCGTCGGCCCCGCGACGAGCCCGCGCCTGGAGGGGCTCTCCATCGGGCCCGCGGTCGAGGCCATCGCGAAGGAGGCCGCGACCGGCGCGATCGGCCGTGCCCTCGGCGTGCAGGGCGGGAGCGCGGCGGAGGTCGCGGCGAAGAAGAAGGCCGAGGCCGAGGCGAAGGCCCGGGACGAGGCCGCCGCCGCCCGAAAGCGGGTCGAGGAGGAGGCGCGCAAGCGGCTGAAGGGGCTGTTCGGGAGGTGAGCCGCTCTGCTCGCGGCGAAGGCCCGCCGGGCCGACCGGCGGGCCCCCGCGGCCGGGGCGCGAGCTCGCGGGCGTGCGCGACGGCGCCGCCCATCGGGGGACGGCGCGGGCCGCCCGCGCCGCGGCCGGCGCGCGACGCTACAGGACGACCCGGATCCGCGGCGACGGGGCTGGAGGCCGGGTGGGCAGCTCGCGGTCCGTCCCGCCGTGCGCGGCGAGCCACGCGGTGAGCCACGCCGCGGGGCGGAGCGCGTCGAGCCCCTCCGCCCCCTCGCGCCCGGCGTGATCGGCGAGCACCTCGAGGTCGGAGAGGAACTTCGCGTGCTCCTGCGCGTGCCGGACGAGGCTCGGCGCCCGCGTCTCCGCGAGCAGCCGCTCCTCGGCGACGAACTGGGCCCGGGCCGCCGCCGTGAGCCGTTGCAGCAACCCCGGCAGCTCCGCGCGGCGCCCGGCGTCGAGCGCCTCGAGGAAGCACTCCGCGCGGACGAAGAGCTCCTCGCGGAGCGACTCCAGCTCGAGCGGAGCGGCGGCGATACACGGCTTGGGCATGAGCTCTCCTCCGGTGCGGGACGAAGCAGAAGATTGCCGGAGAAGACCAGAACGGATCCGGGGCGTGCAAGTCCCCGGGTCGTGTGTCTGGCTTGCGCTTCACGGTGGTCTTCGCGCCTACGTTGGCGGTGGGTGAAGGGGATCCGGCGCGCCCGCCCGGCGTGGCGCACGGCGCCGCGTCCTGGGCGCTCGACGCGGGTGGGGCTGTCAGGCGCGGCGCCTCACCTGGGTCGCGTACCAGGGGATCGTCGCCGCGGCCCCCGGCGGCGCCGGGATCGATACGGGCAGGCGCGTGACGTCCCACGTCGCCGGCGGGAGGTGCTCCTCGACGAACGGCAGGCCGGGCACGTACGCGAAGACGCCGCCGGGCCGGACCGCGCGGAGGATCTCCATGTAGCGCCGGGCGTAGCGGAGCGCGTCGCCGCCGGGTCTCAGGTGCTGGTGGACGAAGTGCAGCGAGAAGCCGAGGTGCGAGAGCACCGTCCCGAGGCTCGCGGGGGCGAGCGGCTCGACGAGCCAGTCGCCCCGGCGCACGCCCTCGCCGGGCTCCGCGGCGCGGTCCAGGCCACGGGCGTCGATCCCCCTCGCGCGCAGGTGGCGGACGAGGCGGGCCTCCGCCCCGCAGCCGAGGTCGAGGACGGGCGCGAGGAGCGCGCCGGGATCGAGGCCGAGGACGCTGAGCTGCAGCTCGGGGCCGTACTCCGCGCTCGCGACCAGGCGGAGCGCGGCGCCGCCCGGCGCGAGGGCGGCGCGGGCGAGCGCGGAGAGCCCGGCGAGGTACTCGGCGGCGATCGTGCGCGCGTGCGCCGCCAGCGCTTGCTCCGAGGCCCCATCCCGGAGCGCGCCGGCGAGGCCGGCGAGCGCCCGCGCGTGGAGCCCGTCGAGCCGCCGGACCGCGTCCGGCCCGAAGGCGAACTGGTTCGAGCGCTGCAGCGCGCGCACCGCCCGCACGGTGAGGTGGCCCGCGGGATCCCGCTCCCAGGCGCCGTCGCCCGCCGGTGCGGCGAGGGCCTCCTCGAGCCAGGCGGCGAGCGGCCCGCGCGCCCGCCACAGGAACGCGACGAGATCCGCCGGGAGCGCCGCCGCGGAGCTGGGGAGGGCGGCGACGTCGCGGAGCCCCGCACCCGCGTGGCGCTCCGCCGCGGAGACGAGGCGGTCGCGAAGCTCGACGGCGGCGGGGGGTAGGGGCGGCATGGGCGGACGGAGCCTAAGCCGCGGCCGCCGCCTGCGCAAAGGCGCGCGGCGTCTCCCGCGGCGACGCGAGCCGGGGATCGCCGCCGCAGCCGCCGTCGGCGGCCTGGCGTTCGACGGACGGGCCTGCCGGGCAAGGGCCCTGTCCGGGCAGGCCGCGGCGCGCCGCGACGTCCTAGGATGAGGGGAGATGACGCGTCGATTGATCTGCCTGCACGGTCACTTCTACCAGCCGCCCCGCGAGAACCCGTGGCTGGAGGAGATCGAGGTCCAGGACTCGGCCGAGCCGTTCCACGACTGGAACGAGCGGATCGCCGCGGAGTGCTACGGGCCGAACGGCGCGGCGCGGATCAAGAACGCGGCGGATCGGATCGTCGAGATCGCAAACAACTACCTCCACCTGTCGTTCAACTTCGGCCCGACGCTGCTCGCCTGGCTCGAGCGCCGCCGGCCGGAGGTCCTCGCCCACGTCCTCGAGGCCGACGCGCGCAGCCTGGAGGGGCGCGGCCACGGCAACGCCATCGCCCAGGGCTACAACCACTCGATCCTCCCGCTCGCCACCCCGCGGGACCGCCGCACCCAGATCCGCTGGGGCATCGCCGACTTCCGACGCCGCTTCCACCGGGCCCCCGAGGGCTTCTGGCTCCCCGAGACCGCCGCCGACGTGGCGACGCTCACCGCGCTCGCCGACGAGGGGATCCGCTTCACGATCCTCTCGCCCTACCAGGCGGTCCGGGTCCGCCCCCCCGACGGCGAGTGGCAGGACGCGTCGGGCGCGCGCTTCGACCCGACCCGGCCCTACCGCGTGCGGCTCGGGGAGCGCGAGATCGTGGCCTTCTTCTACGACGGCCACATCGCCCGGGAGATCGCCTTCGGGGACGCGCTGTCCTCGCCGGAGAAGCTCCTCGCGCGGCTCGAGGGCGGGTTCGATCCGGGGCGCGACCACGACGAGGTCCTGGTGGTCGCGTTCGACGGCGAGACCCTCGGTCACCACCGGAAGGGCGGCGACGAGACCCTCGCGGCGGCCCTGCGGACGGCGGTGCGGCGCCCGGACCTCGAGATCGTGAACCTCGGGCAGGCGCTCGACCGCGTCCCGGCGGAGTGGGAGGCGGAGATCGCAGAGGGGTCCTCCTGGAGCTGCGCCCACGGGATCGAGCGCTGGCGCTCCGACTGCGGGTGCCGCGCGGGCGGGCCGGAGGGGTGGAAGCAGGCGTGGCGCGCGCCGCTCCGCGAGGCGCTCGACGCGCTCCGCGAGCGGCTCGACGCCGTGTTCGAGCGCGAGGCCGCGGCGCTCTTCCCGGAGCCCTGGAGCACGCGCGATCGGTACGTGGACCTGCTCCTCGATCCGCAGCGGCGCGACGCAGGCGAGCTCCTCCGGCGCGAGGCGGGCCGGGCGCTCGCCGAGGAGGAGGTCCGGCGCGCGCTGCGGCTCCTCGAGCTGGAGCGCCACGCGCAGCTCATGTTCACGAGCTGCGGCTGGTTCTTCTCGGAGGTGTCCGGGATCGAGACGGTGCAGATCCTCCGCTACGCCGCGCGGGCGATCCAGCTCGCCCGGGAGCTCGTCGACGTCGATCTGGAGCCCGAGTTCGAGGCGGCGCTGGCGCGGGCGCCGTCGAACGTCCCCGAGCTCCGGGACGGCCGCGGCGTGTACCGGGCGCTCGTGAAGCCGAGCGTGGTGACGCTGGAGGGCGTCGGCGCGCACCTCGCCATCGCGGGCTCGGTCCGGCCGCTCGCGGACGAGGGCCGGACCTTCTGCTACGCATACCGGCTGGAGGGGCGCCGCAAGTCGCAGGCCGGACCGGTGTCGATCGCGCTCGGGCGGCTCCAGCTCGAGAGCGCCCTCACCCGCGAGACCCTCGACGCGCTCTGCTGCGTGCTCCACTTCGGCGCGGCGGACTTCCGCTGCGGCCTCGCGCCGTACCAGGGGCCGGAGCACCTGCGCGACGTGGAGGAGGCGCTCCTGGGCCCTGGCGGGCCGCGATCGCTCGCCCACCTCCTCCGCGCGGTGGACCGGCACTTCCCCGGCCGCGACTACGCGCTCGGCGACCTGTTCCTCGACGAGCGGCGCGCCGTCGCCGGGGTCCTCCTCGAGGGGACCATGCGCCGGTACGAGGACGACTACCTCGAGATCTTCGAGGACAACCTGCGGCTGATGGAGTTCCTGCGCGACATCGACTCGCCGGTGCCGGGGCCGCTCCGGGTCGCGGCGGACGTGACGCTCACGCGGCGCGTGCTGGAGGTCACCGCGGCGGCGCGGGCGGGCAGCGTCGACTTCCCGCGGGCCGAGGCCGAGCTCACCAGCACGGCCGAGCTCGCGCGCCGCCTCGGCGCGCACCTGCACTTCGCCGCGGTCCGGCGCGACGTGCAGGCGCTCGTCGAGAGCCGTCTCGAGGCGCTCCTCGCCGGGCCCTCGGCCGCGGAGAGCGCCACCCAGGTGACGCAGATCCTCGGGCTGGCGCAGCGGCTCGGGCTCGAGCTCGACCTCTGGGACGTGCAGAACCAGGTGTGGGACTGGGCGGGCTCCACGCTGGTCACGGTCGATCGCGGGGCGACGGCGGCGCTCGCGCGGAGCCTCTGGTTCGACGAGGCGACGCTGCTCGCCCGCGCCGGGTTCATCGCGTCTTAGGGCCTTCAGGCGCTTGCGGCAGGTGGCGATCGATGCAGGTTGCCCGCGCGCGAACGCGCACCCGGTCAACCCGGTCACACGTCCTGGATCGCGGCTCCCGCGTCTCCTGGTCACGCTTGTCGGTGACCCGATTGGGGTACAATGCCGGCCCCCCAGGAGGGCCGGATGACCAAGGCGGAGAAGACCATCGCGTTGTTCCTCGCCGCGAGCGCCGTCGGCGCGCTCGCGCTCGTCGCGTGCCAGGAGCTGGCCGGCGGCGTGATCGCCCGCGTCCTGGACGTGAAGGACGCGCAGGTATGGGGAGGCCTCGGGCTGGGGCGGTTCGCCGTCTTCAAGCTGGGGCTGCTCCTCGCGGTGCTGCCCTGGATCCTCGATCGGGCCGGCGAGGAGCGCCGGCTCGTCGGCGGCCTGCTCGCGACCGCGGTCTTCACCTGGGTGGCGACCTCCTTCGTCTTCGTCGAGCGTGAGCTCGGCGCGACGTACGCGCTCCTCGGCGTGGCCGCCACGTTCGCCTCCGCGTTCGAAGGCTGGCGGCGGTGGGCGGCCTCGTTCGCCCTCGGGCTCGTGGTCGCGGGGACGTTCCTCGCGGTCCAGGGCGAGTCGCTCGCGGCGGGGAAGAACTTCGGGGCGGCGATCGTGCTCGGGCTCGCGTTCTGCGGCCCCGCCATCGCGGCGATCGTGTTCGCGCCGGCCGCGGTGGCGCGCGGCCTCGGCACCATCGAGGCGCGCCTCGGCCGCGGCTAGTGCCGCGCGTCAGGAGCTGCGAGCCGGAGCCCGCGCGCGGTAGGCGGGTGGGGGTTGGGGGAGGCGGCGCTCCGCCTCCCCCGGCAGGGCGCCGCGATCGTTGAAATCGACGCCGGCCGGGGGCATGAAAGAGGTCCCCATGCCGCCGGTCCTGGCGTTTCGTGACGTCGCGCGCAGCTACCGGACCGCCGGCGGCGAGCTCCCGGTGCTGCGCGGGATCTCGGGAGAGGTCCCCGCGGGCCGGGCCGTGGCGATCACCGGCCGGAGCGGCTCGGGCAAGTCCACGCTGCTCCACCTCGCGGCCGGCATCGACGCGCCGGACTCGGGCGAGGTGCTCCTCCTCGGCCGCTCGCTCGGCCGGCTCTCGGATCGGGATCGGACCCTCGCGCGCCGCGAGGGCATCGGGCTGGTGTTCCAGTTCTTCCACCTGCTCCCGCACCTCACCGCCGAGGAGAACGTCCTCGTGCCGGCGCTCGTCGCCGGCGATCCGCCTGGCCCCGCCCGCGCGCGGGCCCGGTCGCTGCTCGCGCGCGTCGGGCTCGGGGGGCGGGGCGGCGATCCGGTCCAGAAGCTCTCCGGCGGCGAGATGCAGCGGGTCGCCCTCTGCCGCGCCCTCCTCCGCCGGCCGACGCTGCTCCTCGCCGACGAGCCCACCGGGAACCTGGACGAGGCGAGCGGGCAGGTCGTGATGGAGCTCCTCCTCGAGGTGGCGCGGGAGGAGGGGAGCGCGCTCGTGTACGTGACCCACAGCCGCGAGCTCGCGGCGGCCGCGGACGAGGTCTGGACGCTGCACGCAGGCCGGCTCGAGGCCGCGCGGAGCGGGGGCGCGGCCCCGGTCGCCGGGTGATGGCGACACCCACTCGCCTCGAGCTGCTGCGGCGCACGCTGCCTGCCTGCGCGGGGCAGGCTCCTCCCTGCGCTGCTCGACGTGCCAACAGGCACGCCTGCGCTGCTCGGTCGTCGTGTGCCCCCGCTCGGCGACGGCATCGTGGGCCTCGCGACGCTCGACGCAAGCGGGTGGCGCCATGAGGCAGTACCTCCCGCGCGCCGTGGCGAAGGAGGTCCGGGGCGGGAAGGCCCTGTTCCTGCTCGCGGTCGCCGGCGTCGCGCTCGGGGTCGCGTCGGTCCTCTCGATCCAGCTCCTCGACGCGAGCGCCCTCGGCGCGTTCTCCGGGACGGTGAAGGCGGTCTCGGGCGACGCCGACCTGTCGGTGCTGCCCTGGGCCGGCGCCCTCGACGAGGCGCTCCTCGACGAGGTGCTGGCGGTGCCCGGCGTGGCCGCGGCCGCGCCGGTGTTCCGGGCGGACGTGGCGGTGGACGGCCGGCCCGGCGTCACGCTCGAGCTCGCCGGCGTGGATCTCGTCTCGCCGCGGAAGGGGCCGCGGCTCCTCGACGCCGGCGTCCTCGAGGCGGCGCTCGGGACGCCGGGCTGGGTCGCGGTCTCGTCCGCGTGGGCGGCCGAGCAGGGGTGGCGCGCCGGCGACCGGATCGGCGTCTCCCTCGGCTCGCGGCGCGCGACGCTGGTGATCGGCGCGATCGTCGAGCTCGAGCGCGTCGCGCCGCTGGCGAGCCGCCGCCTCGCGATCATGGACCTCGCGCAGGCGCAGGGCCTCCTGGGGGGCCGCGGGCGGCTCCACGAGATCGCCGTCCGGGCCACGCCCGGCGTCTCGCCGGACGCGCTGGCGGAGCGGCTCGCGGCGCGGCTCGGCGGCCGGGGGCGGGTCGCCACCGCGGCGCAGCGGACGGTCGAGGCGGAGGGGCTCCTCGGCGCGTTCCGCCTGAACCTGACCGCGCTGTCGCTCGTGTCGCTCCTGGTGGGCGGGTTCCTGGTCTACGCCTCGGTGCGCGCCTCCGTGGCGCGCCGGCGGGAGGAGCTCGGCGTGCTCCGCGCGGTGGGGGCGACGCGGGCGCAGGTGGTCGGCCTGGTGCTGGGGGAGGCGGCGGTGCTCGGCGCCTTGGGGACGGCCGCCGGGATCCCCCTCGGCTGGCTCGCGGCGCGCGCCAACGTCGCCGCGGTCTCCGGGACGGTGCGCAACCTGTACCTGCTCGAGGGGATCGAGGGGATCGCCCTCACGCCGGGGCTGGCGCTCCTCGGCGTCGTCACCGGGATCGGCGGCGCCGTGGCCGGCGCGCTCTGGCCGGCCGTCGACGCCGGGCGCACCGACCCGCGGGCGCTCCTCGCGTCGATCTCCCTGGAGGAGCGGGTCGGCGCGGGCGCCGCCCGGCTGCTCGCCGCCGGGCTCGCGGTCCTGGCCGCCTCGGCCGCGATCGCGGCGGCGACCGCGCGACGCTGGGCGCCGGCCGGGTTCGTGCTCGCGGTGGGCGTCCTCGTCGCCGTGCCACTCGCCGCGCCGGCCGCGCTCCGGGTCCTGACCCGCCTCCCTCGCCCGCGCCGGCTGGGCGTCCGCGAGGGGGCGCGCCGGCTCGGGACGCGCCTGTCCGCCGCCGCCCCCGCCGCGGGGGCGCTCGCCGTCGCCGTCGCGATGCTGGTCGGCGTCACGGTGATGGTGGGGAGCTTCCGGACCACCGTCGTCCGGTGGCTCGACGCGACGCTCCGCTCCGACGTGTACGTCTCGACCCCGTCGTGGCGCCGCGCCCGGAGCGAGGCGACCCTCGGCCCCGAGGTGATCGCGGCGCTCCGCGCGCTCCCCGGCGCGACGGTGGCGGTCATGCGGCAGCACGCCGGGTTCGGGGCGGGCCGGCGGATCCTGGTGAGCGGCGTGGACGCCGCCCTGCCGGCGGCCGGGCGGCGCGTGGCGCTCGTCGGCGGCGGCGACGGAGCGGCCGCGATGGCCGCGCTCCGCCGCGGCGCGGTCCTGGTCTCCGAGCCGCTCGCGCGGAAGGCGGGGCTCGACGCGGGCTCGACGCTCGCGCTCCGGGCGCGGGACGGAGAGGTGACGCTCCCGATCGCCGGCGTCTACCGCGACTACGGTACGGAGGGCGGCGCCGTCCTCCTGGACGTGGCGACCTACGCCCGGCTCTACGGGCCCGGGCTGCCGTCGAACGCCTCCGTCGACCTCCCGCGCGGCGCGGACCCGGAGGCGGCGGTGCGCGCGCTCCGGGCGGCGCTGCCCGGCGCGCCGCTCCTCATCCGCTCGAACCGGACGCTCCGGGGGGAGGTGCTCGCGATCTTCGAGCAGACCTTCGCGATCACCCGGCTGCTCGAGGCGATGGGGCTCCTCATCGCCGCGGCGGGCGTCACGCTCGCGCTCCTCGTGCTCGCCCGGGAGCGCCGGGGAGAGCTCGCCCTCTACCGCGCCCTCGGCGCCACGCGCGGGCAGCTCTTCCGGGTGTTCCTCGGGCGCGGGCTCGCGGTCGGCGCGGCGGGGCTGGTCCTCGGCGCCGCCGGGGGATGGGGGCTCGCGCTGATCCTCGTGAAGGCGGTGAACCCGGCGTTCTTCGGGTGGACGCTGGAGGTGGCCGTGCCCTGGGCGACCCTCGCCGGGGAGGCCGCGGCCATCCTCGCGGCGGCGGCGGCGGCGAGCCTCTACCCCGCGGTCGCGGCGAGCGCCACGCCCGCGCAGGAGCTCTCGCGCGATGCGCTCTGACTCGCCTTTGGCCGTTTTCCGAGCATGCGGACGCAACTGGAGGCGAGTCAGAGGCGATTTCCGGGCTCGCTGCATACGGCCGCAGCGAGCCCTCTAGGGGGGGGGGGGGGGGGGGGGGGGGGGCGGCGGCCCCCCCCCCCCCCCCCCCCGCGCCGCGGCCCCAGCGCGCAG
>NZ_JALCZA010000007.1:13688-69695 GCF_022690765.1 Anaeromyxobacter oryzisoli
TGGTCCTGGCGTTGGGCCGTTGTCCGCGCTGGGGGACGCAACTGGGGGCGCGTCAGAGGCGATTTCCGGGCTCGCTGCATACGGCCGCAGCGAGCCCTCTACTGGGGGGAGCGACCGCCGCTCCCCCCAGACCCCCCACCGGAACGAGCGAAATCTGAGGATCAGACCTCAGGTATCAGGCGTCGGGGATCGGGCCTGACGGCCGTCGCACTCGCGCTGGCGCTCGCTGCCGGACCGCTCGCCGCCGTCGCGGCGGAAGCGGGCGGCACCGCCGCTGCGACCGACACCGACCGCTGGATCCCCGCCGACCCCGCCCACCGCTGGTCCTTCCCGCGCGATCACCACGCGCACCCGGGCTCGCGTAACGAGTGGTGGTACTTCACCGGCGTGGTCGCCGCCCGCGACGACCCGGGGCGGCGCTTCGGCTACCAGCTCACGCTCTTCCGCGTCGGCCTCGTCCCCGACCCGCCCGCCCTCGACTCCGCGTGGGCGACCGGGCAGGCGGTGATGGGCCACGCCGCGATCACCGATCTCGCGACCGGCGCCCACGTCTTCTCCGAGGTGATCTGGCGCGCCGCCGGACCGCTCGGCGGCTTCGGCTCGGGCTCGGACGACGATCCGGTGGTCGCGTTCGCCCGGGCGCCGCCGGGGACGCCCGGGCGCTGGACCGTGGCGCTCGACGGGCACGGCGGGTTCGCGATCGCCATGCGCGACGACGCGCGCGGGATCGCCCTCGACCTCGCGCTCCGCCCGGAGAAGCCCATCGCCCTCCAGGGGCCGAACGGCTACTCCCGCAAGTCGGCGCACCCCGGCTACGCGAGCCTCTACTGCTCGCTCACCCGCCTCGCGACCGAGGGGCGGGTGACCGCGGGCGGGCGCACCTCGCCGGTCGCCGGCACGAGCTGGATGGACCAGGAGGTCGGGTCCTCGCAGCTCGCGCCGGAGCAGCGTGGCTGGGACTGGTGGAGCCTGCGCCTCGGCGACGGCCGGGACCTGATGCTCTACGTCCTCCGCCGCGCGGACGGCGGCGCCGACTGGCGGAACGGGACGCTGGTCGGCCCCGACGGCGCCGTCACGGTGCTCGAGGCGGGCGCGTGGTCCGCCGAGGCCACCGGCCGCTGGCGCAGCCCGGAGACGGGCGCCGACTATCCCTCCGGCTGGCGGGTGCGCGTCCCCGGCGCCGGGATCGACGTGACGGTGACGCCGATGGTGAAGGCGGCGGAGAACGTGTCGCGCCTGGTCGCGGGGCTCTCCTACTGGGAGGGGCCGGTGGCCGTCACCGCCGGCGGGCGTGCCGCGGGGGAGGGCTACGTGGAGCTGACCGGCTACGGCCCCGCGGGGCGCCTCCCGCTTTGATGGCGTCGCCATGACGCCGAGCGCGGCGGACCCATCCGGGAGGGGGATCGGGCAGGGGAGGGCGCCATCCTCCCCCCATGCTGGGCGAGCGGGCCGCCCTCGCCCGGGCGGCGGCCGAGGGGATCCGGAGCGGGTTCGAGACCTACCAGCGCGAGCGGGCGCGCATCACGGCGCGGGCGCGCGCGCGGTTCGAGGCGCGGGACTGGGCCGGCGCGCAGCGCGACGCGCGCGAGCGGCTGGAGCTGCGCGACCCCATCGTCCACGCGTGCGTGGGGTTCGTGCGCGCGGAGCTGGGCGGCGCGGCGAAGGAGCGGGCCGTCTGGCGCCGCATGAAGGAGGAGTACCGGACCCTCGTCGAGGCCCGGCCCGACCTGGAGATCGCCGGCTCCTTCTTCAACTCGGTGGGGCGCCGCGTGCTCACCACCGTCGGGGTCGATCCCGCCGTCGAGTTCCTCGCCGCGGACGCGCCCCCGCCGCGCGAGCTGATCCCGCAGCACCGGACCTTCCCCCGCGCGGTCACGACGGAGGCCCTCCTCCGGAACGTCCTCGCGGCGTACGCGTTCTCGGTGCCGTTCGAGGACCTCGCCCGCGACGCGCGCCTCGCCGCGCTCGAGCTGGACGCGCACCTGCGCGAGCTCGACGACCGCCAGCCCGTGGACGCGGTGGAGCTGGCGCGGCCGGTGTTCTACCGCGGGAAGGGCGCCTACGTGGTCGGCCGGCTCCGGCGCGGCCGGTACCAGACGCCCCTCGTCCTCGCGCTGGTGAACGGCGCGGAGGGCGTCACGCTCGACGCGATCCTGCTCACCGAGGAGGACGTCTCGATCGTGTTCAGCTTCACCCGGTCCTACTTCCACGTGGAGGTCGAGCGGCCGCGCGCGATGGTGGCGTTCCTCGCGTCGATCCTCCCGCTCAAGCGGCGCTCCGAGCTGTACACCGCCCTCGGGTTCAACCGGCACGGCAAGGCCGAGCTGTACCAGGAGGTGGTCCGGCACCTCGAGACGACGCGGGAGCGGTTCGTCGCGGCCCGCGGCGATCGCGGGCTCGTGATGACGGTCTTCACGCTCCCCGGCCTCGACGTGGTGTTCAAGGTCATCAAGGACCGCTTCCCGCCGCCCAAGGAGACGACCCGGCGGGAGGTGATGGATCGGTATCGCCACGTGTTCCGGCACGACCGCGCCGGCCGCCTCGTGGACGCGCAGTGGTACGCGGACCTCGCGTTCCCGGCCAGGCGCTTCTCGGACGAGCTGCTCGCGGAGCTCTCGAGGGACTGCGCCGAGACCGTCCGGGTGGTGAACGGCGCGGTGGCGATCCGGCACCTCTACGCGGAGCGGCGCGTCACCCCGCTCAACCTGTTCATCCGGGAGGCCGACGAGTGGACCGCGCGCCGGGCCGTGCTGGACTTCGGCCAGGCGCTGCGGGACCTCGCCGCGACCGACACGTTCCCGGGCGATCTGCTCCTCAAGAACTTCGGCGTGACCCGCCACGGCCGCGTCATCTTCTACGACTACGACGAGCTCACCCGCGTGACGGCGTGCCGCTTCCGCGACCTGCCCGGCCGCGGCGGGCCGGGCGGCGACGACGACGGCTACGACGGCGGCGAGCCGACGTTCTACGTGGGCCCGGAGGACGTCTTCCCGGAGGAGTTCCTCCCGTTCCTGGGGGTGTCCGGGCGGCTGCGCGAGGTGTTCCTCCAGGCGCACGGCGACCTGCTCACCGGGCGGTGGTGGCGCGAGATCCAGGAGCGGATCCGCGCGGGCGAGATCGTGGACATCTTCCCGTACCGCGAGGAGCAGCGGCTGCGTCACGCCCGCGGCTAGCGCCGATCGGCCGTCTTCTCCCCGGCGTGAAGCAGGCTCGATCGGGCGGCCTGTTGGGTGCCGCCGGCCGACCCGCCGCAAGGTTCACCCAGGGTTCGTCCGTGATCGCCGGGTGTTCGCGGTGTGGGTCCAGGACCCACCGCGAGCCCGCGGCGGACCGGATGAGTGCTCCTGTGGTGCCAGGTGTGACGGCGCCCTGGCAGGCCGCCTCCGGGGACCTCAAGGTTCGCGCCCGAGGGAGGTACGCCATGCGGGAGATCGAGCCGCGCCGGCCCGGCGCCCTGTTCGTCGTCGCCGCGGTGGCGCTCGCGACATCACCAACGGTGTACGCAACCCAGGCGGCCCGGTCGGTGCCGGTGTCCCGAACGGCCGCCGCGCACCGCGCGCCGGCGGCCACGTCCGCCCGCCAGGTCCACGCGCACCTCGCGTCGCGCATGCCGCGGCTCGACGGCGGGGCGCGCGCACGGCTCGGCGAGGCGATCCTCGTCGAGGCCGCCCTCGCGCGGCTGGATCCGTTGCTCGTCCTCGCGCTCATCGAGGTGGAGTCCTCGTTCGATCCCGCCGCGCGCTCGGCGGCGGGCGCGGTGGGGCTGATGCAGCTCCAGGCGCCCACCATGCGGGCCGAGGCGCGGCGCTCCGGGCTCCCGTCGTCCGATCCCCGGGACCCGGTCGCGAACGTGCAGGCGGGGGTCCGGTACCTGCGCCGGCTCGTGGTCGCGTTCGGATCGCTGGACGTCGCGCTCGTCGCGTACAACGTCGGGCCGAACCGGATGATCTTCCTCCTGCGCCAGGGCGGGATCCCCGACGAGCTCCAATATTATCCGCGCCGGGTCCGCGTCGAGCTGGAGCGGATCCGCCGGGAGGCCACGGCGATCGCCACGGCGGCGCCGGCGGCGCGGGTGGCGACCGACTGATGGCGCCTCTCGGTTCGGTCCAGCCCGTCGCGAGGCACACGATGACGTCGCCGAGGCGGGGCACACGACGACGGAGCAGCGCGCTTCGAAGCTCCGTTCGCCCTGAGCGTAGGCGCGCGCTGCGCGCCGGAGTCGAAGGGCGAGCAGCGGACGGAGGAGTCTGCCCGGCGCAGGCAGGCAGCGGGGGCGCCACGAGCGCGGGCCCGCGAGCGCAGGTCGTCGCGCACGCGGGCCGCGCGTCACCCGCCCCGCGGTCGCGTCCGCGGTCGGAGGCGCGGGGGCGGGGACGTGCGCGGCGGTGGCCCGCGAGGGATGGCCGCCACGACGTTCGGGATCGGCCACCCGTCCGACGCCGCCGCCGCCGGCGAGGACTCGAACGCCCCGACCCGCTCCACCTCGCGTCCGCCGCCGCGCACGTAGAGCTGCGCCTCCGGCCCGCCCTCGACGTACATCGCCTGGCGGAGATCGAGGGGCAGGGCGAGGAGCGCGTCCACGAGGTCGTGCACCGGCCAGGCGCTCCGGGCGTGGATGAAGAGCAGGCGGCCCTTGCCGTCGATGCCGATCGCCGCCGCCGACGTCCGGCGCGCCGACGGCGCCCAGACGTTCTTGCGCGCGCAGGAGACCATCCGGATCGACTGGATCAGCGTGCCGTAGCGCGGCGCGACCGTCCGGAGCTCCTCGCAGTCGAGATCGACGATCCGCGCCGGAGGGAGGGCGGCCTCGAGCGGATCGAGCGCGAGCACCGCGCGGTCCTTCGACACGCGCGGCTGGTTCACGTGGTCGCGCGTGCGCATGAGCGAGACGCTGGTCCGGTAGTCGGCCTGGTACATGGCGGCGTTGATCGCCGCCGCCGCGCCGTGGCGCGCCGCCCACTCGCGGGCGGTGCGGAGCGCGCCCTCGCCCGGCATCGACGCGCCGAGCAGCACGACCCGATATCGCCGCGGGTCGATCCGGACGACCGCGATCTTGCCGTCGCCGGGGGCGCCGGCGGGGCCGTCGAAGAGACCGAGGTCGAGGCCGGGCTCGAGCGCCTGCCAGGCGAGCGCGGGCGGAGAAGCGCCTCCGAGCAGGAGGGCGGCGCAGAGCGCGGCGGCGAGCATGTTCGCCATTCTCGGGCCCGTCCGTGACCGTGACAAGGGCCAGGGCGATGACAGGATGAGGGACATGCCCCATCCCCTCGCCGGCCGGCCGGCGCCCCGTGAGCTCCTCGTCGACGTCGCCGATCTGCTGCGCCGCTACGCCGGCGAGCGGCCGGATCCGGCCGACCCCGCCCAGCGCGTCTCCTTCGGGACCTCCGGCCACCGCGGCTCGTCGCTGCGCCGGAGCTTCAACGAGGCGCACATCCTCGCGGTGACGCAGGCGATCTGCGAGCACCGCGCCGCCGCCGGCGTCGGCGGGCCGCTCTTCCTGGGGCGGGACACGCACGCGCTCTCCGGGCCCGCCGAGCGGACCGCCCTCGAGGTGCTCGCGGCGAACGGCGTCGAGGTGGCGGTCTCGGCGGGCGACGCGCCGGTCCCGACGCCGGTGATCTCGCACGCGATCCTCGTCCACAACCGGGGGCGCACCGCCCGGCTCGCCGACGGCATCGTGATCACCCCCTCGCACAACCCGCCGGAGGACGGCGGCATCAAGTACAACCCGCCCGACGGCGGGCCCGCGGACACGGCGGTCACGGCCGCGATCGAGCGGCGCGCGAACGCGCTCCTCGCCGGCGGCGGCGCGGGCGTGAGGCGCATCCCCTTCGAGCGCGCCCGCGCGGCGCCCACGGTGGCGGTGCGGGACTACGTCGGGCCGTACGTGGACGACCTCGGGAGCGCGGTGGACCTCGAGGCCGGGCGCGGCGCCGGCCTGCGCCTCGGCGTCGATCCGCTCGGCGGCTCGAACGCGCACTACTGGGGGCGCATCGCCGAGCGCTACGGGCTCGACCTCACCGTCACGAACCCGGTCGTGGACCCGACCTTCTCGTTCATGCCGCTCGATCACGACGGCAGGATCCGGATGGACTGCTCGTCGCCGTACGCGATGGCGAACCTCGTCCGGCTCAAGGACCGGTTCGACCTCGCCTTCGGGAACGATCCCGACTCGGATCGGCACGGCATCGTGACCCCCGGCGCCGGGCTGATGAGCCCGAACCACTACCTCGCGGTGGCGATCGACTGGCTCTTCCGGAACCGGCCGGGGTGGGCGGCGACCGCGGGGGTCGGGAAGACGCTCGTCTCCTCCGCGCTCCTCGACCGGGTGGCCGCGGCGCTCGGCCGGCGGCTCGTCGAGGTGCCGGTCGGCTTCAAGTGGTTCGTGCCCGGCCTGCTCGACGGCTCGATCGGCTTCGGCGGCGAGGAGAGCGCCGGCGCGAGCTTCCTGCGCCGGGACGGGACGGTCTGGACCACGGACAAGGACGGGATGGTGATGGACCTGCTCGCGGTGGAGCTCTGCGCCCGGAGCGGCGTGGATCCCGCCGAGCGATACCGCGCCCTCGCCGCCGCCCTCGGCGCGCCGGTCTACGCCCGCGTGGACGCGCCGGCGACGCCCGCGGAGAAGGCCGTCCTGAAGCGGCTGGCGCCCGCCGCGGTGACCGCGACCACGCTCGCCGGCGACCCGATCACCGCCCGGCTGACGCGCGCGCCCGGGAACGGCGCCGAGATCGGCGGGCTCAAGGTCACGACGGCCCAGGGCTGGTTCGCGGCCCGCCCGTCGGGCACCGAGGACGTCTACAAGATCTACGCGGAGAGCTTCCGGGACGACGCGCACCTCGCGCGCATCCTGGAGGAAGCGCGCGCGATCGTCGCGGCGGCGCTCGCCGGGGCGTCCTGAGCGAAGAGCGTTCAGCGGCGAGGCGGCGGAGGTGAGGCGAGGGGCGCCACGTCGAACCCGCCGCCCTCCCGCGCGCGCACCTCGAACGACTCGTCGAAGCCCTCCTCCGCTGCGGGGGGCTCGGCGCGCTTCGCCGTCGCGAGGATCGCCACCACCGGGACCTGCGCCTTGCCTTCGCGGCGGGCGTTGCGCGCGATGGACGCCGCGGGATCCGGCGGGAACCAGTAGAGCACCGGCCGCAGCCCGAGGGCACGGGCGAGGGCGACCAGCCCCGCGCGGTCGGCGCGGCGGACGCTCGTGTTGTCCACCACCACGCTCCGGCCCGCGGCGGCGGCCTGCTCCACGAGCTGGCGCTGGCGCCGGGCCGGGTCGCGCGCGCTCCGGAACAGGTCGCGCGAGACGTGGGCGTGCGTCGCGGCGAATCGCGCTCGGTAAAAGGTGGTCTTGCCCGCGCCCTGGAGCCCGGAGAGGACGACGAGGTCCATGGCGGGAATGTAATGTGGCGTGTCCCCCGGCCTGCCTTCCCGGTTGCGGCCTGGAACCGGCGGCGGGATCATCCCGCCATGGCCGACGACTTCCTGCACCGCGACGTCCCCGCGCTCGGCAAGCGCGTCCATCGCCTCGGGCTCTCCGGCTCGTTCGGCCTCGACGAGGCCGCCGCCCGGGAGGCGCTGGAGACGGTCCAGTACGTGTTCTGGTCGCCGCGGATGAAGGGGCTCACCGCGCCGCTCCGCGACGCGCTCGCGCGCGATCGGGAGCGGTACGTGGTGTCCGCCGGCCCGCTGCTCGGGTTCCTGCGCGGGGGCGTCCGGCGGGCCGCCGAGGCGGCGCTCCGGACGCTGCGCGTCGATTACCTGGACGTCTTCCAGCTCTACTGGCTCGGGAAGATGTCGGCGCTGACGGGGGCGGTCCAGGAGGAGCTGCTCCGGCTGAAGGACGAGGGGAAGATCCGGGTGATCGGCACGTCCATCCACGACCGCCCGCGCGCAGGTCGGCTCGCCGAGGACTCGGTCTTCGAGCTGCTGATGATCCGCTACAACGCGGCCCACCCGGGCGCGGAGACGGACGTCTTCCCGCACCTCGCCCGGCGTCGCCCCGCGGTCGTCGCCTACACCGCGACGGCCTGGCGGAAGCTCCTCCGGGCGCCGAAGGGCTGGACCGGGCCGGTGCCGACCGCGGCCGACTGCTACCGGTTCTGCCTCACGAGCCCGCAGGTGGACGTGGTGCTCACGGGGCCGCGGACCATCGCCGAGCTCCGCGCGAACCTGGCCGGCCTCGAGAAGGGACCGCTCTCCGCCGCCGAGCTGGACCTCATGCGGACGTTCGGGCGGGCGGTCCACGGCTGATCCTCGAGCGAGGTGATTCCGATGCGGGTGCTCGTGGCGGGGTGCGGATGGCTCGGGACGGCGATCGCCGGGCGGCTCGTCGCGCGGGGGGACGAGGTGACCGGGATCCGGCGGGACCCGGCGCGAGCCGAGGCGCTGCGGGCGCACGGCGTGGAGCCGCTCGCGGTGGACCTCGCCGCGCCGGGCGCCCTCGCCCGGCTGCCGTCCTTCGACGCGGCGATCGCCTGCCAGTCGGCGACCGCGGACACGCCGGAGGCGTACCGGGCGGCGTACGTCGAGGCGAACCGGACGCTGCTCGCGGCGGCGGCGCGGACCGGCGCCCGCCTCGTCTACACCGGCTCCACCGGCGTCTTCGGCCAGCGCGACGGCTCGGACGTGGACGAGGCCACCGCCCCCGCGCCGGCGAGCGGCACCGGAGCGGTCCTGGTCGAGGCGGAGGCGCTCGTCCGGGCCGCCGGAGGGACCGTGCTCCGGCTCTCGGGGCTCTACGGCCCCGGCCGCGCGGGGATCATCGACCGCGTACGCTCGGGCCGGCTCGCGCTCGGCCCGGGGGACGGCGCCTGGATGAACTTCTGCCACCGGGACGACGCCGCGGCGTTCGTGCTGGCCGCGCTCGAGCGCGGCGCCGCCGGGGCGGTCTACCACGGGAGCGACGCCTCCCCGGCGCGGAGGCGAGAGGTGGTCGAGTGGATCGCCGCGCGGCTCCGCATCCCGCCGCCGCACGGCGAGGCGCCCTCCGGGCCCGACCGTCGGATCCGCTCGGAGGTGACGCGGGCGGCCCTCGCGGTGTCGCTCGCGTACCCGTCCTTCCGGGAGGGGCTCGCGCCGCTATTCGCGCCTACGCCCGGCTGACCGCGGCGCCGCCCGCTCGCGGACGAAGGCGCTCACGTCCGCTCCCGGAGGGCCGCCGCGACGGCGCGCGCCGCGCTCACGAGCTCGGCCTCGGGGAGCGCGTCGCCGGGACGGGCCTCGAAGCATCCCCGCCCGCGGAGCCGCGCCGGCGTGTCCGCGAAGCGTGGAACGAGGTGGAGGTGGAAGTGCTGGAGCACGTCGCCGATCGCGAACGCGTACACGTGCTCGGCGCCGAGCACGGCGCGCTGCGCGGCCATCACCCGGGCGGCGAGCGGTCCGAGCGCCGCCAGGGGCGCCGCCTCCAGGTCGTACCAGGCGCGGGCGTGGCGCTCGCTCGCGAGCACGAGCCATCCGCGGAGCGGGGAGGGATCCGTGACCATGTGGAGCGCCAGGCCGCCCTCCCGGTAAAGGATGCCACCCGGCGCGGTCCGCTCGCCGCGGAGCAGCTCACATTCGGTGCAAGCGGTGCGAGGTCCGGCGCCGTTCATCGTTCGATCCTCCCTGGTGGCGCTGCGCCCCCGCGCGCGGACGCCCCCATCCGCGCGGGCGGATGGCCGGTCGTTCGGGGTGCGCCGGGGCAGCGCGGCGGCAAGGGCCCGTCATAGCAGAGGTCGTCGCCACTTGCGCGCACGGACGACCCCGCATGGGGCTTCCCCAATACGCCACCGAGAACAATTTTCGGCTGCTCTCTTCGGAGGTTCGGGGCGACCGCCGCGGGAATGGACCGACGGCTCGCCTGTTCGGACCCGAGCAACGCCGTACCGGAGCCAAAAGGTGCACACCCAGCCCAATCCAACACCGCTCGCCTCGCTCATCCGCTCGGAGAGCATCGTCTCCGGGCACCGGAACCTGTACTGCCTCCATTACGACGCCTGCCTGGACGTCGCGGTCGAGCTCGACTGGGACAGCTGGTCCTGCGAGAAATGCCCGCTGTTCCACGTCCAGGAAGAGCCTCGGTCGTTCGCCGGCAACTTCGCGAACGATCGCCGGAACGGCGGCCAGACGCACTGACCGGCGGAGCGGCGAGGCTCCAGCTCCGGACCACCACCGCCCGCCCCCCGCACGCGCGCGCCGGGTCGCTCGCCCCGTCGGCGGAGCGCGACGTCGCTCCGCGAACGTGACCGGGGAAACGCAATCGAGCAATGCGGAACGAGCGCCCCTCCGCCCTGGTGGGCGACGGGGCGCTCGAGTCCGCGCCTGGCCGTTCTAGTCTTCCTCGGGCTCGCGACGCTCGGCCTGATCCGACTTCTTCTCCAGCTCGCCGACGCCCTTCTGGATCTTGCCCTTCTGCTCCTGGACCCAGCCCTCCGCTTGCTGCTTCGGGTTGTCGCGGGCGCCGCCGGCCCGCTTCTTGATGTTCCCCTTCACCTCTTCGATCTTGCCCTTCATCTTGTCGCGGTTCACGGTCGTCCCTCCTCCCGGAAACAGGCTGGACACCGCGCAGCGGGCGAGCCTGCCCGGACGACCGCCATCCCGCGAGCCGAGGCGGGCGCCGCCGCGGGGTCGCCCGGGCGGCGCGGCGGAAGGCGATCCGGGTGGGGATGGGCGAGCGCGGAGTGGAAGGCCCGCGGCGCTCGCCAGCGCCCGCTCGCCCCCTTCGACTCCGGCCCTCCTTCGAGGGGCCACCGCTCGGGGCGAGCAGGTTCCTCACGCCTCGCCGCGGAGGATGGGATCGAGCCGCCCCTCGCGATCCAGGGCGTCGAGGTCGGAGAAGCCGCCCAGGGAGCGATCGCCCGCGAAGATCTGCGGGACGGTCATCTGGCCGGTCTTCTCCCGGAGCCAGAGCCGGAGCCGATCGTCGCCCTCGACGTCGATCTCCTCGAACGCGACGCCCTTCTTCTCGAGGAGCCGCTTCGCGCGGACGCAGTACGGGCAGTTCTGCTTGCTGTAGACCGTGACCTTGGGTGTCGTCATGGCGGATGGATAACGCGGGGGGCGGGCGCGCGCAAAGCGCCCGCGCCGCAGCAGCTCGAGGCGAGCGGGGGTCGCCGTCACCCGTCGCCGAAGAGCGCGCTCCGCGCCGCCTCGGCGAGGGCGGCGACCGCGGGGTGCCGGAGCCGCCGCTCCACCGTGATCGCGTAGTAGGTCTCGCGGACGTCGTCCGCGCGACCGACGATCGTCACCTCGTGCCGGGCCCGGATGTCGTCCTCGAGCACGCGGGGCGCCGCGAAGACGCCGAGGCCGCGCGCGCCGAACGTCTGCATGAGGGCGCTGTCGTCGAACTCGCCGGTGACCTGCGGCCGGATCCCGAGGCGGCCCAGCCACGCTTCGAGGCCGCGCCGGAACGCGGTCCCCTCGGCGGGGAGGAGCACCGGGGCGCCCTCGAGCGAGCGCGGGAAGCCCTTCCTGAGGTGCGCCAGCCTCGGCGCGGCGAAGAAGGTGGTGCCGCAGTCTCCGAGCGCGTGGTTGAACGCCTTCACCTTGACGTCCTCGGAGGCCGGGACGTCCGCGATCACCACGTCGAGCTCGTGGATCGCCAGCGCGGCGAGGAGCTGGGGGAGGGGCCCCTCGCGGCAGACGAGCGCGAGATCCGGCTGCGCGTCCACCGCGGGCTGCAGCAGCAGCGCCGCCACCCGCTTCGGGACGACGTCGGCGACCCCCGCCACGAGCCGCGGCCGCTGGCCGGTGGGGAGCCCCTTCACGGCGCGCAGCAGCTCCTGGCCGGTGCGGAAGATGTCGTCCGCGTAGCGCACCACGGTGCGCCCCGCGTCGGTGAGGACGAGGCGCCGGCCCTGCCGCTCGAGCAGCTTCACGCCGAGGTGGCTCTCGAGCGTCTTGAGCTGGTTCGAGATGGTGGGCTGGGCGAGCCGCAGCTCCTCGCTCGCCCGCGCGATGCTCCCCGCGCGCGCGACGGTCCAGAAGTAGAAGAGGTGGTGGTAGTTGAGCCACTCCATGGTTAGGCAATATCTAACGCAGGTTGCGAAAGTATCTCGATCCTTCTCGCCGCGCGCGGCGCTAGATCGGTGCGATGGAGAGCGTCGCGACGCCGTGGCTGTGGGGCGGGTTCCTCGCCCTGGTCCTCGCCCTGCTCGGGCTCGACCTGGGGGTCTTCCACCGCGAGGACCGGGTGATCACCGCGCGCGAGGCGCTCTCGTGGACGGTGGTCTGGGTCGCCCTGGCGCTCGGCTTCTGCGGGCTCCTCGGGTGGTGGTTCGGCGCCGACCGCGCCCTCGAGTTCCTCACCGGGTACCTCATCGAGAAGTCGCTCTCGGTGGACAACCTCTTCGTCTTCGTCCTCGTCTTCGCGTCCTTCCGCGTCGAGCCGCGGTACCAGCACCGTGTCCTGTTCTGGGGGATCCTCACCGCGCTCGTGCTGCGGGCCGGGATGATCCTGGGCGGGAGCGCGCTGCTCCAGCGCTTCTCGTGGCTCGTCTACGTCTTCGGCGCGTTCCTCCTCCTCACCGGGCTGCGCCTCCTGCGCCACTCCGAGGCCGAGCACGATCCCGGGCGGAGCTGGGCCTTCCGCGCCCTCCGGCGGATCGTCCCCGCCACCTCGCGGATCGACGGCCACGCCTTCTTCGTCGTGGAGCAGGGGCGGCGCCTCGCGACGCCGCTCTTCCTGGCGCTGGCGCTCATCGAGATCTCCGACGTCGTGTTCGCCCTCGACTCGATCCCGGCGATCTTCGGCGTGACGCTCGACCCCTTCATCGTCTTCACGTCGAACGTCTTCGCCATCCTCGGCCTGCGGTCGCTCTACTTCGCGATGGCGTCGCTCCTGGGGCGGTTCGAGTACCTGAAGGTCGGCCTCGCCCTCGTGCTGATCTTCGTCGGCCTCAAGATGGCGCTCTCGGCCTGGGTGCACGTCCCCCCGCTCGCGTCGCTCGCGGTGGTGGTCGGGCTGCTCGGCGGGGCGGTGGTCGTGTCGCTGCGGCGGACGCGCGAGCTCGGGCGGAGCCCGGCGGGCGAGGCGCCGCGCGTGGCCGCCGGGGAGTGATGATGAGCCCCGGGCGCGGAGGTGGGCCAGGGGGCGGCGCCTTCAGCGGAACACGATCGTCTTGTTGCCGTGGACGATGATCCGGTCCTCGCAGTGCCACTTCACGGCCCGGGCGAGCACGCGCCGCTCGAGATCCCGCCCCAGGTTCTTGAGGTCGTCCACCGCGTCCCGGTGCGACACGCGCCCGACGTCCTGCTCGATGATCGGCCCGGCGTCGAGCGCCTCCGTGACGTAGTGGGCGGTGGCGCCGACGATCTTCACGCCGCGGTCGTACGCCTGCCGGTACGGATCCGCCCCCACGAACGCAGGGAGGAAGGAGTGGTGGATGTTGATGATCCGCCTCGGCCAGCGGGCGACGAGCTCCGGCGAGACGATCTGCATGTACCGGGCGAGCACGACGAGATCGGCCTTCCCGGCGAGCAGCTCCGTCATCTGCGCCTCGGCCTCCCGGCGCGTGTCCTTCGAGTTCGGCACGTGCACGAACGGCACGCCGAAGGACTCCACCGCCTCGCGGAGGTCGGGGTGGTTCGAGATCACCAGGGTGACGTCGGCGCGCAGGTCGCCGC
Organism: Anaeromyxobacter oryzisoli; assembly: GCF_022690765.1. Lineage (GTDB taxonomy): Bacteria > Myxococcota > Myxococcia > Myxococcales > Anaeromyxobacteraceae > Anaeromyxobacter > Anaeromyxobacter oryzisoli. The sequence goes on from NZ_JALCZA010000007.1 coordinate 27,285, forward strand.
GCTTCCAGTTCCAGAGCAGCTCGAGCAGGGCGTGGTCGTGCTTCGAGACCAGCACCGCGACCTTCTTCCGGACGGAGGCGAGCGTGAGGCGCCACTCCATCGCGAACGGCTTCGCGACGTCGAGGCCGAAGGCCGCCTCGAGGTCCTCCAGGGGTAGGTCGAGCCCCACGGTCTGGAACTCGAGCCGGGTGAAGTAGACGCCGCCCTCGTCCTCCGAGGTGTGCTGCTCGAGGTCGAGGATGTTCGCGCCGTGGCGGAAGAGAAAGCTGGAGATGGCCGCCACGATGCCGGGGCGGTCGGGGCACTTGACGAGGAGGATCGCGCGGGAGTCGGACACGGATGGGGCAGGCTATCAGGAAAGGGTCATGCGTCAAGGCAGCGCACCTGAGTGGTTGGGCGCGCGCGCGGGCCTGGCAGCCAGGGCGGCGAGGGCGCGCACGCTCCCGGGGACCGGCCGGGGCTGCGCAATGGCGCGCAATGGGCGCTTCAAAATACCGCAATCGGCGCGTCGAGAAACTGAACAATCGTTGATGCAGGCCAATGCCGGCCCGGCTGCGTCGGCGTTACACGTGAGCTTCTCGGCAGCGCTGCGAGCTTCCCCGGGAGGGAGAGTGGGCGCGTCCGCCGGATCGCCAGCAGGACCCGAGCGTGCCGGCCGCCCCCGGCCGGTGGCGGAGCCGCACGCGCTGGACCAGAGCGTGCTGGCGCGCCTCGCGCGCTCCATCGCGCCCGCCTCGCTCGGCGCCATCGGCCTCGAGCTGCCGTGGCGGCAGCGCCTCTCGACCAAGCTCTACGCCCTCGTCGGCGTCGTCGCGGTGGGGACCATCGCCTCCTTCTTCGCCGCGGAGCTCGTCGTCCAGCGGCACCTGATGGAGCAGGTGGTCCAGGAGTCCGACCTGCTCAGCCAGACCGTCCGGAACGCGCTGCACCGCGCGATGCTGCAGGACCGGCGCGCCGACGCCTACCTCATCATGCGGGACATCGCGCGCCAGCCGGGCATCGAGCGGATCCGGATGCTGGACGGCGGCGGGCGGGTGACCTTCTCGACGGAGCCCCGCGACGTCGGCACCCAGGTGGACCGCAAGGCGGAGGGGTGCTCCGTGTGCCACGCCGAGGGCGAGCCGCTCCGGCACGTGGACGTGAGGGGGCGGACCCGGGTGTTCGCGAACGGCGACCACCGGGTCCTCGGCATCGTCACCCCCCTGTACAACGAGGACGCCTGTGCGTCCGCGGCCTGTCACGCCCACCCCGCCGGCCGGCAGGTGCTCGGCGTGGTCGATCTCGACGTCTCGCTCGCGCGGCTCGACGCGCAGACGGCGGCGTTCCGCTGGCGGTCCGTCGCGGCCGCCGCCGCCGCTGCCGGGATCCTCGCGCTCTTCGTGTGGTGGTTCACGCGCCACTTCCTGATGCGTCCGGTCGCGGCCCTGGTGCAGGCGACCCGCCGGGTGGCGCGGGACCAGCTCGAGCTCGAGATCCCGGTCACGTGGCGGGGCGAGCTCGGCATCCTCGCCACGTCCTTCAACGAGATGACGCGCTCCCTGCGCGCCGCCCGGGGCGAGCTCGACCGGCTCATGTCCAGCCTGGAGCTCCAGGTCCAGGACCGGACCGCCGCGCTGCGCGCCGCCCAGGACCAGCTCGTCCGGACCGAGAAGCTGAGCAGCCTGGGGAAGCTCTCGGCGTCGATCGCCCACGAGATCAACAACCCGCTCGCCGGGATCCTCACGTTCGCGAAGCTCATCGTGCGCACGCTCGAGCAGGGGCCGCCCGACGAGGCCACGCGCAAGAACCTGGTGAAGAACCTGCTCCTGGTCGAGCGCGAGACCGAGCGCTGCAGCGCCATCGTCCGCAACCTCCTCGACTTCGCGCGCGAGCGGCCCATCGCGCTCAAGGACGTGGACCTGAACGCCGTGGTCGAGGAGGGGATCCAGCTCCTCGCGAACCAGATCCACATCCAGAACGTCACGCTCGAGAAGCGGCTCGGCGCGATCCCGCTCGTGCTCGGCGACTTCGGCCAGCTCCGGCAGGCCTGCGTGAACGTGGTGATGAACGCGTGCGAGGCCATGGGGCAGGGGGGCCGGCTCACCGTCGAGACGGGGGTGGTGGAGGACGGCCGTCTCGTCGAGATGGCGTTCACCGACACCGGCCCGGGCATCCCGGCGGACCACCTCTCGAAGATCTTCGACCCATTCTTCACGACCAAGGAGCGCGGCACGGGGCTCGGGCTCTCGGTCGTGTACGGGATCGTGGAGCGACACGGCGGGCGGATCGAGCTCCAGAGCGAGGCGGGGAAGGGGACCCGGGTCGCGATCCGGATCCCGCCGCGGTCGGACCCGGCCGGCGGGAAGGCGCGATGAATGTCGCGGATCTTCATCTGGTGGATCGGGGAGGCGGCGGCGGACCGGGCGGCGCTCGAGCACGTCGCGGCCCGCCTGGCGGCGGCCTTCCGCGCGCCGGTCGCCCTCTGGGAGGCGCCGGAGCGCCCGCGGCACGCGTACGACCCCCGCCGGCGCCAGCACGCCTCGGGGATGATCCTCCGCTGGCTCCTCGAGGCGGGGCCCGGCGCGGGCAAGGTCCTCGGGATCACCGATCGCGACCTCTTCATCCCGATCCTCACCTACGTGTTCGGCGAGGCCCAGCTCGGCGGCAGCGCGGCGGTGGTCTCGACGGCGCGCCTCGTCGAGAGGGCGGACGCGAGGGGCGGCGGCCCGCTCCTCGCCCGGCTCGAGAAGGAGGCGCTGCACGAGGTCGGGCACGCGTTCGGCCTCGTGCACTGCGGGACGCCGCGGTGCGTGATGTCGCGCTCGGCGGCCGTGAAGGACGTGGACGCGAAGGAGCCCGCGCTGTGCCCGGAGTGCCGGGTGCGGCTCCAGGAGCTCGACGTCGGAGGACCGTGAGATGGCGAACGACAAGACGCGCATCCTGGTGGTGGACGACGAGGAGATCGTTCGCGAGTCGCTCGGCGGCTGGCTCGAGAAGGACGGCTACGCGGTCGAGACGGCGCCCGACGGCCCCGGCGCGCTCGCCCGGCTCGGGGCCGAGCGCTGGTCGATCCTCATCGTGGACCTGAAGATGCCCGGGATGGACGGGCTGCAGGTGCTCGAGGAGGCCAAGAAGCGCCAGCCGGACCTCGCCGTCGTCATCATGACCGCCTACGCGACGGTGGACACCGCCGTCTCGGCGATGAAGCTCGGGGCGTACGACTACCTCGTGAAGCCGTTCGATCCCGAGGAGCTGTCGCTGATGATGCAGAAGATCGTCTCCCAGCAGTCGCTGGTCCGGGAGAACGCGGTGCTGCGCCAGGCGCTGAAGCGCGAGTACCAGTTCCGGGATCTCGTCTCCAAGAGCCCGGCGATGCAGAAGGTGTTCGAGCTCGCCCGCACCTCGGCCCGGTCGCACTCGACCATCCTCGTCCTCGGCGAGTCCGGCAGCGGCAAGGAGGTCCTCGCCCGGGCGATCCACGCCGAGAGCCCCCGCGCCGACGGGCCCTTCGTGGCGGTCTCCTGCGCGGCGCTCACCGAGAGCCTGCTCGAGTCCGAGCTGTTCGGGCACGAGAAGGGGGCCTTCACCGGGGCGATCGCGCGGCGCAAGGGCAAGTTCGAGGCGGCGCACGGCGGGACGCTGTTCCTCGACGAGGTGGGGGACATCGGGGCGAAGCTCCAGCTCGACCTCCTCCGGGTGCTGGAGGATCGACGGTTCCACCGCCTCGGCGGGAACGAGCCCATCGAGGTGGACGTCCGGATCGTCGCGGCCACCAACCGGGATCTCCGGAAGGCGGTGCAGGAGGGGCGCTTTCGCGAGGACCTCTTCTATCGCCTGAACGTGATCCCCATCCTCATCCCCCCGCTACGGGACCGGCGCGAGGACATCCCGCTCCTGGTGGAGAACTTCGTCGAGCGGCTCGCGGTCGAGATGAAGAAGAAGATCGACGGCGTCGCGACCGACGCGATGACGGCGCTCATGGCCCACGACTGGCCGGGGAACGTGCGCGAGCTGCGGAACGTGCTCGAGCGCGGCGCCGTGGTCGCGACCGGTCCGGTGATCCAGCTCCCCGATCTCGGGCTGCCCGGCCGGGGCGAGGCCGCTCCGCGCGGCGGCACCCTCGCCTCGCTCGAGGAGGTGGAGCGGCGGCACGTCTCGTCGGTGCTCGCGCACACGGGCGGGAACGTCAGCCAGTCGGCGCGCATCCTCGGGATCGACCGGGTGACGCTCTACAACAAGATGAAGAAGTGGGGGCTCCGCCGGGACGGCGAGGAGGAGGGGCTCCCTCGCACCGGCGAGACCCCGATCGGCCGCTGAGCCCGTCGCTCCCCCTCCGTTCGCCCCGAGCGTAGCGCGCGGCCCGAGGCCGCGCGGAGTCGAGGGGCGCCGCCCCTGGCTCGCGTCGGTCGAGCCGTGAATCCGCCTCGGCCCGAAGCCCCGTTCGCCCCGAGCGTAGCGCGGCGCGATGCCGCGCGGAGTCGAGGGGCGCGCCCCTGGCTTCGCATCGGTCGAGCCGTGAGCCTTCTCAGACAATTCGCCACGTGGAGGACCTCAACGCCGTCGAGGAACTCCGCAGGGCCCGCCCTACGAGCGTAAGTCCCCGGCTCCACTGGACGGCCCGCCCGGGCCCGACGAGTGGGTGCTGAGCTTCTCGACGCTCGCGGTCGCGCCACTCCAGGTCGCCTCCTCGCCTGGAGGCCGGCGCGCCACGCGTAACACAGCGTGAACAGGCCGCGCTCCGTCTCCTCGCCCGCGGGCTCGCGCGCTGGCCCGCCGCTTGCCCTAGTGACGCGACGGGAGGACGGCACGAGATGACCTGCCCCTACTTGAAAGCGGTCTCGATGGTGTTCTGCCGCGCCTACCCGGTGAAGAAGCTCGTCCCGATCGACCGCGTCACCACCGAGTCCACCTGCGAAGGCGATTCGTTCCACCGCTGCCCGCTCTTCCAGGAGGCCCTCGCGAGCGTCGACCGCCCGGACGAGGCGAAGCCGGACCCAAAACCCGAAGGACCGAAAGGAGCGATGCCATGATGTTCGCATTCGCGATGGCCGTGATCGGCGTGGTGGTGCTCGGGACGATGAACCTCGTCGCGGCTCGCAGCTAGGGCGCGCCCGGAGACGCCATGAGCATCGGACGCAGAGGGTTCCTGAAGATCGCCGCGGTCGGGGCGGGCGCGGCCGGTGCCTCGGCCGCCTCCGCCGCCGCCGGGGCGCACCCGGTGGACGGGCCCGGCGTGCTCGTCGACACGACCCGGTGCGTCGGCTGCCGTGCGTGCGAGGCGGCCTGCGCGGAGTCGAACCGCCTGCCGCCGCCGCCCGAGAGCGACGCGGTCTTCGACGAGCGCCGTGACGTCGCCCCCGACGTCTTCACGGTCGTGAACCGGACCGAGAAGGCGCCGGGGGTGCAGCGCTTCGCCAAGAAGCAGTGCATGCACTGCCTCGCGCCGGGGTGCGCGTCGGCCTGCCCGGTCCGCGCCATGGACAAGAAGCCGGAGGGACCGGTCGTCTACGATCCCTCGCGGTGCATGGGCTGCCGGTACTGCATGCTCGCGTGCCCGTTCGACATCCCGAAGTACGAGTACTCGAGCAACGCGCCGCGGGTCCGGAAGTGCTCCTTCTGCGCCGAGCGGCAGAAGAACGGCCTCAAGCCCGCGTGCACCGAGGTCTGCCCGTCCGGTGCGCTCACCTTCGGGCGGCGCAGCGCCCTCCTCGAGGAGGCGAAGACGCGCATCTACACGAACCCCGGGAAGTACCTGCACCACGTCTACGGCGAGCACGAGGCCGGCGGGACGAGCTGGCTCTACATCACCGACGTCGACCTCGAGCGGCTCGCGTTCCGGACGGACGCCCCGCAGAAGCCGTTGCCGGAGCTGGTGGCCGGCGCGCTCGGGGCCCCGCCCTTCGTGATGACCCTGTGGCCCCCGCTGCTCATGGGGCTCTACGCGTTCTCGCGCCGCCGCGAGGAGGTCGCCGCGACCGAGCCGCACGGCGCGCACGGCCACGACGCCGGCGCCGCGAAGGAGGATGACCATGGCCACCGCTAGCCTCGCCACCGCTCAGCCGTCGTTCTTCCGCGAGAAGATCCTCCTCGGCATGACGGCGCCGCAGTACCTCCGCTCGCTCCTCACGCCCTGGAACCTCGTCGCCGCGGTGATCCTCGCGGTCGGCATCCCGATCCTGGTCATCCGGTTCGCCGTCGGCCTCGGCGCGACCACGAACCTCACGCAGACGGCGCCGTGGGGCGTCTGGATCGGCTTCGACATGATGACGGGGATCGTGCTGGCCGCCGGGGGGTTCACCATCGGCGCGACGGTCCAGCTCTTCGGGCTGAAGGAGTACCACGCGATCGAGCGGCCGGCGATCCTCACCGCCTTCCTCGGCTACCTCATGGCGGTCTTCGGGCTCCTCGCCGACCTCGGCCGCCCCTGGAACATCATCCAGGCGATCTTCAACTACGGGACCGCCTCGGCGCTGTTCGAGGTCGCGTGGTGCGTCATGCTCTACACCACCGTGCTGCTCCTCGAGTTCACCGTCCCGCTCCTCGAGTGGCTCGGCTGGACGCGCGCACACGGCGTCATGAAGAAGGCGCTGCTCGCCCTCACGGTGCTCTCGGTCGTCTTCTCGACGATGCACCAGTCGGCGCTCGGCTCGCTCTTCCTGCTCGCGCCGACCAAGCTCCACCCGCTCTGGTACACGCCGTACATCTTCATCTTCTTCTTCATCTCCGCGATCATCGCCGGCATCTGCATGGTCGTGGTGGAGAGCTCGATCTCCCACCGGATCTTCGCGAGCCAGGTGAAGGGCCACGCCGCCGACGTGGACGCGCTCACCATCGGGCTCGGCCGCGCCGGCGCGCTCGTGATGTTCGCCTACTTCTTCCTGAAGCTGCAGGGCGTCATCGACGGGCACGCCTGGGGCTACCTCGCGACCGGCTACGGCGCGTGGTTCCTCGTCGAGATCCTCGGGTTCGTCCTCCTCCCGTCGCTGCTGTTCGCCGCCGGCGCCAGGAACGGGAACGTCCGCATGGTCCGGGTCGCCGGGGTCATCGGCGTGCTCGGCATCGTCCTGAACCGCCTCAACGTCTCGATGATCGCGTTCAACTGGAACCAGCCGGTCCGGTACGTGCCGAGCTGGATGGAGATCTGGGTCTCCGTCACGCTCGTCACCCTCGGCGTCCTGGTCTTCCGGTGGATCGTGAACCGGATGCCCATCCTCCGCGCGGACCCGCGCTTCTCGGAAGGGCACTGAGGACCGCCATGACCTACGATCTGCTCTCGGTGTATCCGGCGAAGCTGCTCGAGTACACGCTCGCCATCGGCTACCTCCTCCTCTTCATCCCGTTCTGGCGCTATGTGCAGGGCGGCAAGCGCGTCGCGGCGGAGGTGCCCGTCCGCGCCCCGGCCCGGATCCCCGCCCGGCCCGCGTACGCCGGGTGGTTCCAGGTGCCCGCCGGCGTGCACCTTCACCCGGGCCACACCTGGGCGCGCCTCGAGCCGGACGGGCTCGTGGCCGTGGGCGCCGACGACTTCGCTCACCGGCTCGTCGGCCCGGCGCGTGTCGAGCTGCCGCGCCTCGGCGACAAGGTCGCCCAGGGCGAGCCGGCCCTGGCGCTGGTCCAGGCGGACCGCCGCGTGCCGATGCTCGCCCCGGTGGACGGCACCGTGGTCGCGGTGAACGCCGCCGCGGGGGAGCGGGCGGAGGGCACCGAGGACCCGTACGGCGCGGGGTGGCTGTTCAAGGTGAAGCCGCCGCGGCTCGCCGCGAACCTGCGCCAGCTCCTCTCCGGCGCCCCCGCGCACCGGCTCCTGGACGAGGCGTCGGAGCGGCTCGCGCTGCGGATGAGCCCCGAGCTCGGGCGCGTCCTGCAGGACGGCGGCACCCCCGTCCACGGCATCGCCCAGGAGCTCTCCGGAGACGACTGGGACGGCTTCGCCCGGACGTTCTTCCTCACCTGAACCCACGGAGACGGCCATGACGCACGAACGGATGACGAGGAAGCTGGTGGTCGCGGCGGCGCTGCTCCTCGGCGGCGCGGCCCTCGCCGACGGGCTGCCGAACCTGCCACAGGGGCTCGCGCTCCCGCGCGGCACGGACAGCCCGGGCCAGGTGACGTTCAACCACGAGTCGCACGTCGACGCGGCGAAGCCGGGCTGCGTCTCCTGCCACCCGCGACGGTTCGCGATCCTCGGCCGCTCCGCGACCGAGCGGCGAACCCCGGCGATCACCCACGCCGCGATGGAGAAGGGCGAGGCGTGCGGGGCCTGCCACGGCAAGCAGGCGTTCGGGTTCGACGACTGCACGGGCTGCCACGCGGGGTGAGAGGCGCCGCGGCGGAAGCGGCGCGCGGGAGGACGTCATGCAGGCGCTCATCGAGATGCTCGAGGCGATCGGCGTGTTCCTGGCAGGGGTGGTGGCCCGGATCGGCATCTTCCTCGCGATGATCGCGGTCCTCCTCGTGCCCGCCCTCCTGGTCGCCGCGGTGCTCCATGGCATCGCGGCGCGCCGGGAGCGCCGGCTCGGGATCCGCGACGTCGCCGGGGTGCCGTTCCGGCCGGACCTCTTCTACTCGCCGGGGCACCTCTGGCTGCACCGGCGCGCCGGCGGGACGGTCGAGGTCGGGCTCGACGGCCTGGCCCAGCGGCTCATGCCGTCCGTGACCTCGGTGGAGGTGGCCAGGCCCGGCACCGCGATCGCGCGCGGCGAGCCACTCGTCACCTTGCACGGCGGGGGACGCGCGCTCGTGATCCCGGCGCCGGTCGGAGGGAAGGTGGCCGGCCTCAATGTGGCGGTGGCGCGCGATCCGGGCCTCGTGAAGCGGGAGGGCTACGGGCGAGGCTGGCTCGTCGCCGTCGAGCCGGAGGACCTCGGCTACGCCGCGATGCCGCACGGCGAGACCGCCGAGGCGTGGATGCGGCACGAGGCGGGGCGGTGGAACCAGTTCGTCGAGCGGCGGCTCGGGTTCGCGGCAGCCGACGGGGGCGCGCTGGTCGCGCCAGCGCCGTGGTTGCTCGGCGACGAGGGGTGGCGCGCGCTCGCCGCCGAGTTCATCCACTAGCCGAGTCCAGACAGATTGCCGCAGCGGCAAGATGCCTCGCACGCACGAAGTGCATGCGAGGCATCAGCTATTCATCGTCGGGTGAAGGGCGCTCGGCGGGTCCTGGCCCGATCGGGGTGGTGCGCTAATGTGTCGCAGGTGAACTGCGGCATGAGCGAATTCGCCGTCGATACACGCTCTTCCATACTGGGCGCGGCGGAACGTCTCGCACGCAGAGTCACTGCGCCCGGCGACTGATTGTCGCATGCTCAGACGACATACGTGATTGCGCTCAAACCTCCCCGGAGGCTCGCGCAGTTTCGTCGCGCTTGCGTCCCTGCCCGGTGGATGTGTGCATCAACCGCGATATTTGCGCCACTTCGCACGCGGTAAGGCGCCGATCAGTCGTTGTAGATATTCTGCTTGAACCACGGGCGGTTGGGGTTGGACAATCCGGACGGTCGCTGGTATTGGATGTGCGTTCGTTTGTAGCAGATTGACGCATCGACCTCCTTCAGGTGGGCAATGAAGAGATCCCCATTGGTGTTCCTCCTCCTCCTCGCGGCGAGCCCGGTCGGCGCGGCGATCCCGGCGGAGCAGGAAGGCTGTCTCGACTGCCACGGCGGCTCGCTCGACGACTTCACGCTGGCGAGCGGCGAGAAGCTGCCGCTCAACGTGGACAAGGACGTGTTCGCGAAGTCCGTCCACGGCGAGACGCTCGGCTGCACGAAGTGTCACCCGGGCAAGACCAACGATCACGCGACCGGCGAGATCGCGTTCAAGACCCGCCGCGAAGTCACCCGCGCCTACTACGAGCAGTGCAAGGGGTGCCACTTCTCGAACTACGAGAAGACGCTCGACGGCGTGCACTTCGCGGTGGCGGCCAAGGGTAACGACAAGGCCGCGGTCTGCGTCGACTGCCACGGCTCGCACGACATCTCGCGCCCCGGCCAGCCGCGCACCCGCATCTCGAAGATGTGCTCGGGCTGCCACGCCAACGAGGCCGCGGTCTACGCGAAGAGCGTGCACGGCCGCGCCTCCGAGACGAGCTCGGACGTCCCGGTCTGCACCGACTGCCATCGGGCGCACGACACCGTGGACCCGAAGGGCGGCGCGCTCGCGCTCCGCACCCCGGAGATCTGCGGCCGCTGCCACACCGACGAGAAGCTCATGAGCCGGTACGGCCTCTCGACCAAGGTCGTGGACACCTACCTGTCCGACTTCCACGGCATGGCCGCGACGCTCTCGAAGGGCAAGCAGAAGGGACCCGGCGTCCGCCTCGCCGCGGTGTGCACCGACTGCCACGGCGTGCACGACATCCAGCGCGCCGACGACCCGTCCTCGCCGGTCCTCGCGGCGAACCTCCAGAAGACCTGCGCGAAGTGCCACGCGGGGGCGACGGCGAGCTTCCCGAAGGCGTGGCTCTCGCACTACGAGCCGACGCCGCAGAAGGCGCCGCTCGTCTGGGCGGTGCAGCTCTTCTACAAGCTGCTGATCCCGTTCATGGTGGGCGGGCTCGTGCTCCAGATCGCGCTGCACCTCTGGCGCGTGGTGGTGAACCGATGAGCGGCTCCTCTTCAGGCTCCTACGTCGTCCGCTTCAACCTGCACCAGCGGGTCGAGCACTTCATCACGATGGTGGTGTTCGCGCTGCTCTGCCTGACCGGCCTGCCGCAGAAGTTCTACACGCACGGCTGGGCGCAGGGGCTCGTCCACGTCTTCGGCGGCGTCGACGCGACCCGCTGGATCCACCGGGTGTGCGGGCTCATCCTCGCCTTCTCGACGGTGATCCACTTCGGGGGCGCCATCGCGGGCATGCTGTCCCGCAAGATGGGGTTCACGATGGTGCCGAGCAAGAAGGACTTCGAGGACGCCATCCAGCAGCTCCGGTACTACCTCGGCGCGACCGACAAGCATCCCCAGTACGACCGCTACACGTACAAGGAGAAGTTCGAGTACTGGGGGCTCGTCTTCGGCAACGTCATCATGGTGATCACCGGGTTCGCGCTGTTCTTCCCGGTCCAGGCGGCGAGCCTCCTCCCTGGCCAGATCATCCCGGCCGCGAAGGTCGCCCACTCGAACGAGGGCCTGATGGCCTTCCTCGTCATCACCGTGTGGCATATCTTCAACGCTCACCTGAACCCCGACGTGTTCCCGTTCGACACGTCGATGTTCACCGGGAAGGTCAGCCGCGAGCGCTACGAGCACGAGCATCCGCTCGAGCTGGCGCGCCTCGAGGGCCGGGTCCCGGCCGAGCATGGAGGCGCCCCGGCGGTGCATGGAAAGCGCGAGGTGGGCTGACATCCTGGCGCAAGCCATCTTCCACACCCTGGTCGCCGCGCTGTTCGTGGAGGCCCTGGTGCGGAGCTGGCGCGTGAACGACCCCGGCCAGCGGATCGCCCTCCGGCTCACGGCCCTGGGCTATCCGCTGGTCGTGTTTCCGGCCCTCGTCACCCTGTTCCCGCTCCGCGCCGAGGAGCGGTTCCGCGACGGGCTCGCGCTCTTCTCGGGCCGGCGCTGGGAGGACGTCACCGTGCTCGGGCACGGCCTCTTCGAGGTCTTCGTCCTGGGCCTGGCGGGGCTCGGTGCGGTCCTCCTCCTCATGGACCTGGTGCCGATGGCCTGGCGGCGCCGGACGCCGCGCCCGCGCCCGGTCGCCCCGGATCCCCGGAGCGCCGCCGCGCTCGAGGCGGCCCTCTCCGACCTCGGGGCGCGGACCCGCCTGCGCCGGCCGGAGGTCCAGTTCGTGGACGGCGAGACGCCGGCCATCTTCTGCACGGGCGTGCGCACGCCGGCGATCGTGGTCTCGCGCGGCGCCCTCCGCCTGCTCGACGCGGACGAGCTCCGCGCGGCGCTCGCGCACGAGCTCTCCCACCTGGTCCGGCGCGATCCGGCCGCGAGCTGGGGCGTGTTCGCCGCGCGCGTGCTCCTCTTCTTCAACCCGGCCTTCCAGGTGGTGTCGCGGACGATCGCGCGCGACGCCGAGTGGCTCGCGGACGAGCGCGCGGCTGAGCTGTCCGGCGATCGGCTCGCCCTGGCGAGCGGCCTCCTCAAGCTCCACCGCGCCACCCTCGGCCGGCGCCCCGCGGCGCGCCGTACCCTCCCGCTGGCGGGCGCGCTGTCCGAGCCGCTCGCGCGGGTGCGCTCGCGCGACGTCGAGGTGCGCTGCCGACGGCTCCTCGACGGGCCGGCGCCGCGGCTCCCCTTCGGCGCGGCGCGCGTCGCCCTCGCCGGCATCGCCGTCACGGCGCTGCTGTTCTTCGTCGTGTGATCATGATGCGCGCCAACGGAACGGCCGGCCGCAGCGTCGGGCTCCAGGTCGCGCGGATGCTCGCGACGCTGTTCTGGGTCCTCTCGGCGACCGCGGCGACCGTCGCCGCGCTCGGCGCGCTCCCTGGGTGGATCGCCGGGGAGGGGGCGGGCGTGCGGCGGGTGGCCTCCCTGGACGAGGCGGAGCGGCGGCTCGGCGCGCGACTGGTCCTCCCGGGCTACTTCCCCGACCGGCTCGCCTGGCCCGCCGCCGAGATCCGGGTCGCGGGCGGCCGGCACGGCTCCGCCTCGCTGGTCTTCCACGATCGCGCGGGCGAGCCCGCCCTCCAGCTCCTCGAGGCGACGGAGGAGGGGGCCTCGGTCGCGGCGCCGCTCCTCGCCGGCACCACCGTCCTCGACACGCGCCGCACCGCGGTCGAGACGCGCCCCGCGACGCTCGCGTCGGTGCTCGTGAACGGCGCGCGCTGGCACCAGCTCACCTGGTATCCCGGCCGCCGCGCGGTCGTCCTGCGCGGGCGCGGCGAGCTGGACGAGCTGTTCCTCATCGCCCGCAGCGTGCATGGAAGGGGCGCGCCATGAGGCGCGCCACGGGAGCGGCGCGCCGCGACACGCGCCACGGGAGGAGCGCGCCGTGACGCTCGACGGCCCCGAGCTCGGATCCGTGGGGATCCGCCGGCGCGTCTACCTGCTCATGGCGACCGGGATCTTCTTCCCGCTCGCCGTGATGGCCGCGACGGGCATGTACTGGCTGCGCGCGATCGACGATCGGGTGCTCGCGGGCCGGCTCTCGGCGGCCGCGGCCGTCGCCGCCCACTACGACGAGCACCTCAGCGGCGACCTCGAGGCGCTCCAGCGCCTCGCCTCCGCGCTCTCCCCGACCTTCGGAGACGCGGATCTCTCGGACGACCGCCGCGCGCTGCGCGACGCGCAGGGGCAGTTCCGGTTTCGCGAGCGGCTCTTCCTGCTCGACGGGGAGCAGAACGTCCTCGCCGAGGAGCCGATGGGCCCCGTGTCGCTCGCGCCGCGCCTCGAGACGTCGGTCGTCGCCGACGTGCTCCGCACCGGCGTGCCGCGCATGTCCGGCCTGGTGGTGGACGAGCGCGGGCACTTCGTGCACGAGCTCGTGCCGGTCCGGCGCCTGGACGGGCGGGTGGCGGGGGTGGTCGGCGGCACGTTCGACCCGGAGCGCCGCGAGTTCGATCGGATGCTCCGCCACCTCCGGCGCGGCGAGAGCGGGTTCGCCGAGCTGGTGGACTCGGACGGGCTCGTGCTGGCGAGCACCGTCGCCGGCCGCGTCGGCAAGCGGTCCGAGTGCGCCGCCCACCTCGGCGCGCTGGTGAAGGCGAAGCGCAGCGAGTCGGTGGGATGCGTGAGCTGCCACCGTTACGAGGGGGCCGACGTCGAGGCCGCCGACGAGTTCCTCACCTTCGCGCCGCTCGCGAGCGCGCCCTGGGGCGTGGTGATGCGGCAGCCGGTGAAGGAGGCGCTCCCGACCGAGGGGGCCGTCCCCTGGCTCGGCGTCGCCGTCGTGCTCGGGCTCCAGCTCGCCCTCGCCGGGGCCTTCGCGTGGGGCGCGGCGCGGAGCGTGACGCGCCCGATCGCCGTGCTCACGGACGAGGCGGAGCGGATCGCGGGGGGCGATCTCGCCTGGCCCATCCCCGAGCTCGGCGCGGACGAGCTCGGCCGGCTCGGCGCCTCGCTCGAGGTGATGCGGCGGAACCTGAAGGAGCTGCTCGAGCACGAGGTGGAGGTGAACGCGGAGCTCGAGCAGCGCGTCGCGGAGCGGACGAAGGAGCTCAACGGGGCGAACGCGCTGCTCCGCGAGCGCGAGGAGGCGCGCGCCCAGCTCCTCCGGAAGCTGATCTCCGCCCAGGAGGACGAGCGCAAGCGGATCGCCCGGGAGCTGCACGACGAGACGAGCCAGGATCTCGCCGTGCTCGCGATGGGCATCGAGGCCGCGCAGGACGCGCTCCGCGGCGGCCGCACGCCGCACCTCGACGAGGTGAAGGCGGTCGCGGTGCGGACGCTCGAGGACGTCCACCGGATCATCCTGGACCTGCGCCCCTCGGTGCTCGACGACCTGGGCCTGCTCTCCGCGATCCGCTGGTACGCCGAGCGGCACCTCGAGACGCGCGGTGTCGCGGTGCGCTGCGAGTTCGGCGAGCTGGACCGTCGCCTGCCCCTCGAGATGGAGACGGCGCTGTTCCGGATCTGCCAGGAGGCGATGAGCAACATCGCGCGCCACGCGAAGGCGACGGCGGTGCTCGTCCAGGTGGGCGTGGAGGACGACGAGATCCGGATCGAGATCGAGGACGACGGGCGCGGGTTCGACCTCGAGGGGGCGGCGCGCCGCGAGGGACGGCGCCCCTGGGGGCTCCTGGGGATCCGCGAGCGCGCCGAGATCCTCGGGGGGACGGCGCGGATCGACTCGGCGCCGGGGAAGGGGACGCGGGTGCTCGTCCGGATCCCCGTCGCGGCGATGCGCGGCGGCGCGGCAGAGGAGCCGGCGTCCGCGGCGGTCGCCGCCGCGGGGGCCGGTCGGCCCGACGGGAGCGGCCCCGAGGCGGCCGCGGCGTCCAAGCCCGCGGCAGCGACCGATGGCGGGAGGAGCACATGACGGCTCGGATCCGGATCCTGATCGTGGACGACCACGCCATCCTGCGCGAGGGCGTGCGCGCGTTGCTGCAGCTCCACCCGGACCTCGAGGTCTGCGGGGAGGCGGCGGACGGGAAGGCCGCCCTCGAGGAGGTCGAGCGCCTCGACCCGGACGTCGTGCTGATGGACATCGCGATGCCCGGCCTGGGCGGGATCGAGGCGAGCCTGGAGCTGAAGAAGCGCGGGCGGCGGGCGAAGATCCTCATCCTGTCGCAGTACGAGGACCGGGAGTACGTGCGCCGGCTCCTCAAGGCGGGGGTGTCCGGGTACGTGCTCAAGAAGTCCGCCGGGTCCGAGCTGGCGAACGCCATCCGGGCGGTGCACCGCGGCGGGCTCGTGCTCGATCCCGAGGTCGCCCGCACGGCGATGGAGGAGGGCGGGCCGGCCGCGCCCGGGAGCGGCGATCCCTATGAGGCGCTCACCGACCGCGAGAAGCAGGTCCTGAAGCTCGTCGCGGAGGGGCGGAGCAACAAGGAGGTCGCGGACGTGCTGGGCATCAGCGTGAAGACCGCCATGAGCCATCGCGAGCACGTGATGGAGAAGCTCGGGGTGCACAACCGCACCGAGCTCGTCCGCTTCGCCATCAAGAAGGGCGTCATCCGGGTCGACGAGTGACGGCGTCACCCGCTCGCGTCGAGCACGGCAGCAGCTCGACGCGAGTTGGTGTCGCGATGAGAGGCCCCCATGAAAAAAACGGGCCGAGGCGTTCGCCCCGGCCCGCGGCCCCCCGGCCTTTCCCCCCGCCTACTTCTTCTCGCCGCGCTTCTCGGCGATCTCCTTCTCGAGCTTCTCCACCGCGGCGCTGGGCTTCCCTTCGCCGGCCTTCTCCTCGCCCGGCTTGCCCGCCAGGTGGGCCTCACCGGGACGCCACCCGGGGGACATCGTGGCCGCGAGGTCGGTGGCGCCCTCCTTCACGCCGCCGGTCACCTTCTTCACCAGCGCGTGAGCGAAGAGCGCGAAGCCGATGAAGGGGAGGAACACCAGGAACAGCGCACCGAGGAGCGGGACCATCACGAAGAGCGCCGGGAACGGGACCCGCACGTACTTCGCGCCCTCGGCCGGCAGCCGACCGCCCTCCGAGGGGATGACCTCCACCTTCCAGGACCGCGGATTCCAGTAGTAGCCGCCCTTCACCGTCGAACCGCCCGTGTACTTGGCCATGACGTCCTCCGTCGCTTCCGGTTATCGTCCGACCCAGCCGTGCTGCGTCAGCTCGCGCGCCGCCGGTTCGCGATCTCCTTCTCCAGCGCGTCGAGGTTCTCGTCGGCGATCGGCCCCTTCTCCTCGGTCCCGGCGCCCTCGGGCGACTTGCCGGTGAGGTGCGCCTCACCAGGCTGCCAGCCGGGGCTCACCGTGGCGGCGAGGTCCGTGGCAGAGGTGCGGAAGGCGCCGCCGACCCGGGCGATGATCGCCTGGAAGAAGAGCACGAAGCCGATCACCGGCATGAACATGAGGAAGGTCGCGCCGAGGATCGGGACCAGCGCGAGCGCCAGGACGGTCGGGACCGGCCGCCACTCGCCCTTGCCCGCGGGGAGCTGCTCGCCGTCCTTGGAGACCGGCGCGACCGCCCACTGGGAGAGGTTGAGGTAATAGCCGCTCGGGACCGTGCTGCCGCTCTTGAAGGTCTTCGTCATTGGGTGTTGCTCCTTTCTTGATTGGCAATCTCTCGCTTTCCGCGCCGCCACGAAATTGGGCCGATGCCCGACCCGGGCGGAAATGAGTCCGGGGGGCGCACCGCGGGAACGACCGAACGCCGCCCGTCCGCAGCACCGATCGCGCGGGCGGGAACCGCAGCAGCGAGCCGGCGGCGGGCGCCGGAGTGCGCCAGGGGAACTCTCCCGAGGATGGCTCGGGTGAATGACGGATGCGCGCTAGAGCGCACACCCGAGGGAGAGCGTTCTTCGCTCAGCGGCTCGAAGCGTGCCAGACTACCCGCCGCGCCTGCCCCTACGCCGTGGGCCAAAACACGGCGCATGGGTGAAATCCCCCATCCCGTGGACCGGTGATGGTGCGGCAAGATGTGTACTGTTTGAAGTCAAAATCAGACGTTGCGCACCCTTAGGCCCCCGCTCGGCGTGGCGAAAATGGGCGAGCACGGGGCGCGGCATTTGCAGCTGTGCATGCACATGAGGATCCGGGCCTTCGCCTACGCATCGTTTGCGTTGCTCGCGGCGTACCCCACCAGCAGCCTCGCCGGCGCCACCGTCACGGCCACGATCACGGCGCCCTCGGGCGACGTGGCCGCCGGCGCGACGGTGCAGGTGACCTGCCGCGCCGAAGGTGACGCACCGTCGATGATGGGATCGACGACGGTCCTCTCGGTCGCCGTGGGCGTGACGGCGGGGACGGTGACGCCCTCGCAGTTCACGGGCGCCCAGAACGTACCGTGTACCAGCGCGCCGACGAAGACCTGCAGCGTCATCCTGGGCACGGCGAGCTGGGTGACGCCTCCTGCGGCGGGGACGTACACCGCGACCTGCACGGCCACGTCCCAGGGGACCTTCGGCGGGCCCGTCACCAGCTCGGCCTCCGCGTCGCTCACCACGGTCGCGTCGTCGGTGCTGCCGCCGGCCGTGTCGGGGATCTCGGGGCCGATCGAGGTCGTGACCGGCCAGACCGGCTCGTACCAGGTCAGCGCGACGGATCCCAACTCTCCCGCGCTCCCGCTCACCTATACGTGGGCCGCGTCGGCCGGCCAGATCACGCCGGATCCCGCGAACCCCGCCGCGGCGACGTGGCAGGCTCCTTCGGCCGTCGGGACCGCCACGCTGTCCGTCACGGTCTCGAACGGAACCTCGCAGGTGCAGGTGACGAAGCCGGTGAGCTCCTCGCTCGCGACGTTCCAGGCGGGGTTGCCGTTGGCGATGGGCGCGCCGCTGCGGCTCTCGTCGGACGGCAGCGGCTCGATCGTCGCCGTGGACGGCCAGCAGGGCACGACCGGGCGGATCGTGCTCGTCACCGCGCGCGGCGAGACGCTCGGCCTCGCCGAGCTCCCGGAGCCCGCGCTCGCGGTGACCCAGGGCGCCGGGCTGGTCTGGGTGACCACGGCGAACGGCAACATCTACAAGGTCGATCCGAAGAGCGGCAAGGTCACCGGCAAGCTCGCGCTGGAGCGCCCGTTCAAGCGGCCCATCGGCATCGCCTACGACGCCTCGCGCATGGTCCTCTGGGTCGCGGACCTGGACGCGAACCAGATCCGGCTCATCCACCCCGACGGCACGACCGTCGCGGTGATCGACTCCGTGGGCGGGGCCCCGATCAAGGCGCCGGTGGACGTGGCGGTGGACGCGGCGGCTGGCCGGGCCTGGGTGCTCGTGCAGTGGGCCGAGTCCGAGACCTCGCTCCCGCCGGGCTCGCTGGTGGCGCTCTCCCGGCACCTGCACGCGTTCGATCTTGCCGGGAGCTACGTGGGATCGTTCGCGCCGCACGGGAACGGCGCGGGGCAGGTGACCCGCGGTGGCGGGCTCGGGATCGACCGGACGAGCCGGGTCTTCGTGTCCGACATCTTCCAGGGCACGGTGCAGACGTACGACAAGACGGGCGCGTTCGTCGGGACGATCGGCGCGTTCGGCCAGGACGTGGGCCAGCTCACGAACCCGGCCGGCATCGCGATCATGGGGAACGGCGACGTGGCGGTCGCGAACGCGTCGCTCGGACGCATCGATCGCTTCGGTACGGGCGCACCGCTCCCGACCTGCCAGGTCAATGGGCTCCCCGACTCGGACTGCGACGGGATGCCCGATGAGTGGGAGCTGGCGAACGGCCTCAATCCGAACTGGGCGGGCGACGCGCTCCTGGACCTCGATCGCGACGGCCTGACCGCCTTGCAGGAGTTCCTGGGGAACACGAACCCGCGGCTCGCGGACACGGACGGCGACGGATATCCCGACGGCTGGGAGGTCGCGAACGGGTTCGACCCCGCGAACGCGGACGATCACCGCGCGAGGGTGAGCGTGTCGGGGCCGAGCGAGGTGAACCCGGGCTACGTCCGGCTCTCGGCGACCGCTTCGGGGCCGGGGACCTGCGGCGTGACCTGGAAGCAGGTGAGCGGGCCGAAGATCTCCCTCGAGACCTCGAGCGGCGCGGCGTCGTTCGTCGCCCGGACGGCCGCGACGTATGAATTCGACGCCGTCGCGACGTGCTCCGGCCAGACGAGCTCGCCCGCGCGCCTCGCGGTGGCGGTCCGGGACGTGGCGCCGCTGCCCGACCCGGGGCGCATCCAGGTGGTGAGGCCGGGCAGCCGGATCGGGCTCGACGCGCGGCGCTCGAGCGACGCGAACGGCGGCGTGCTGTCGTTCCTGTGGGACCAGACGCTCGGGAACCCGGTGCTGGCCTCGCAGGCCGGTGGATACGTCACGGCGCCCGCGCGCGGCGCGGGCCTCTACGGGTTCCAGGTCACGGTCACGGATCCGGCCGGGAACGCGTCCACCGCCGAGGTCCCGGTGCTGGTGACCGGCGGGCCGGCACCCACGGCGATCGCGGTGGCGACCCCGCAGGAGGCCGAGGTGGGGAGCACCGTCGCGCTCGACGCGAGCGCGAGCTTCTTCGGCACGACCGTCCTGTGGAGCCAGGTCTCCGGCCCGACCGCGCAGCTCGGCGGGGCGGACACGTCCGTCGCGTGGTTCGTCCCCTCGGCAGCGGGGCGGTACGTCTTCGAGGTGCAGGTGGCGAACGACGAGCTCCGCTCGCCGCCGGCTCGGGTCGAGGTCCTCGTGGCGGACGCCGGCAAGGCGCTCCCGACGGTCTCGGCCACGGCGGTCTCGGTGGTGGGGATCGGAACGCCGGTGTCGCTCGACGCGACGGCGAGCGCCGGCGCGGTCGAGTACGCGTGGAGGCAGGTCGCGGGGCCGGCGGCGGGGCTCAATGACGCGGATCGCGCGACGGCGACGGCGGTGGCCTTCGCTCCCGGGTTCTACGTCTTCGAGGTCTCGGTGAAGGACGGCGCGGCGGAGAGCCGGCCGGCGCGGGTCGCCTTCGAGGCGCGCACGGCGGGGCGCGCGATCCCGCAGGCGCGGGCGTCGTGCCCGACGCCGACGCCGATCGCCGGGCAATACGTGCTGCTCGACGGCCGCGGGAGCGTGGGCGCGACGCGGTACCGGTGGACGCAGGTCGAGGGCCCCTGGGTCGTGCTGCAGTCCCCGACCGAAGCGGTGACCGCCTTCCGGCCGCTGGCCTCGGGTCGCTACGCGTTCGAGCTCGAGGTCGATGACGGGACGGCGCGCAGCGCGCCGTCCCGGGTCGAGGTGAACGTGTCGAAGGGTGAGGTGAAGTGATGCGCGCGCTCCGGGTCCTCTCGTTGGTCGCCGTGGTGGCGATGTCGCTGCCCGCGGCGGCGGCCGAGGCGCCGCACGAGAACGGCACCAACTGCTCGAACTGCCACTTCGGCCACAACGCGCCGGGCGGGGGGCTGACCAAGACCGCCGGGAACTTCAGCCTGTGCCAGAGCTGTCACACCACGAACGCGCCGGACTTCGGGTTCGCCTGGAGCACCTCGGACCAGGCGGTGCCCGGGACGTCGGGGCGATCGCACCGGTGGGACGCGGCGGCGACGAACCTCGGCGCGACGCCGCCCAGCTCGACGGGTGACGCCGCGGCGCAGCTCATGGCACCGCACATGGATGGCGCCAACATCCAGTGCTCGACCTGCCACGATCAGCATAACGCCAGCACGTACAAGGGGACGCTGCACACGTCCTATGCCGTCGGGTCCGCGGTGGCGGCGACGGGGACCGGCTTGGGCCGGCTCACGCTGAACGCGCCGGCGGCGGCCTCGGCGGCGAAGGCCTACCGGGTGAAGATCGTCGCCGGCGGCGCCGCGGGCGCCGCCACCTTCCAGCTCTCGAACGACAAGGGGACGAGCTGGTTCGGGTGCTCTTCGCCGGGGGTATATACCCAGTACACTGGCAGTAACGCGTGCGTCACGAGCGGCACGGGCTCCGTCGCGCTGAACGACGGCACGAACGTGACGGTCACCTTCAGCAGCAGCACGGGCAACTTCGCCGCCAACGACCAGTGGGACTTCTACGTCTCCTATCCGTTCCTCCGCGCCGACGACACCGACGCCGCGATGTGCGTCTCCTGTCACAAGGATCGCCACCAGAGCGCGGCGAACGTCGAGGGGACCGGCCCGCTCGTCGGGAACGGCCAGGCCATCGTCCTCGGGACGACGGTGTTCAGCCATCCCGTCGGTCAGTCGCTCGGGAACACCTACGACCGCACCGTCGGGACGAACGGCCCGATCCTCGACGCGGACGGAAGCCCGCAGACGACCGGCGACGGCATCAAGTCGAATAATCTCACGGTAGGTGCGACCGGGAAGGTCACCTGCCTGACCTGTCACCGACCGCACAACGCGTACTCGAACTCGTTGACGCCCGATCTTCCGTGATCGCTGAGCGCTGACCAAGGTCATCCCTTCGGGCCGCCTGTGGCGGCTCAAGGCCTTTCAGGGATCGAAGGTGCGTCAATCTGACGCACCCGACCTCCCAGCCAACCCTCGCTGAGCCCCCCGCGGGAGCGTCGTAATGAAGATCAGTGCCGGTACGCAGCGATCCCTCGTCCCGTGCGACGGCCGGATCCCTACCGATAGAGCGCCGTTTCCCCCCGGCGACGCGGCGATCCGCCGTGAGGCCGGTCGAGGGGGCGCCTCGGCTTCGTGCCGCCCTCACCCGGTGTTCAGTGGAGCCGCCGAGATGACGACCAACAAGAGCTTCGATCGTGTTCTCGCACGGTGTCTTGGCTGGGCGCTCGCGGTACTCGTCGGGGCTGCCGCGAATCCTGCCGGCGCAGCGGTGTACAACTGGCAGATCAGCAGCGGCGCCACGGTCGGCGGGTTCACGACGAACTGGTCGGAGATCTGTACCACCACCACGTACCCAACGGCCGCGCGTATCACGACGATGAACACGGCGGCGTTCGGGTGCAGTTCGACGCGCCTCTACGATACGCGCTCGACCGGCAACGACGTGATGCTGACGATGATCTCGGACACCGCATACGCGGTGGCTACGGACATCAGCGGCGGGAGCTTCATCGCGAGCCTTCGGAACGGCACTGGGACGACCACCGTCTCGCTGGACTTCCAGCTCGGGTACGCGAGCGGAGGTGTGTTCACAGGGTTCGGCACGCCGGTCGCGCAGGCGATGACGACGACCCAGACGACCTACACGATCGATCTCTCGTTGCAGACGGGCACCGTTCCCTCGGGCGCCAACCTCGCTCTTCGCGTGCGGAAGGTCACGGCCTCCACGGACCAGGCGCGGCTATATCTCGGAAGCACGAATGGCAACTCGGGCCAGCTGACCGTGACCGAAACCGCCGCCGCCGTGAACTCCACGGCCGCCGGCACGGTCACCGCCGCCTCGGCGGCGGGTCTCTGCAACGCGATCACCGTGACCGCGCCGTACACCAACGACGCGAACGGGAATAACACGCTCTCCTACCGTTACCGCACGCCGACGGGAACAGGGACCTGGACGACTTCGACCGCGCGGACCCACAGCGCGTCGCCTTACAGCTTCAACATCACCGGCCTCACCACCAACGCGACCTACGACGTCGAGGTGACATACGTGGACGCGGACGGCGTGACCGGCACCGCGACCCAGACGGTGAGCAACGTCAGGGTCGGGGCGAACTGCACCGTCCCCGGCACGGCGACCGCGGTCCAGAACACCGGCGCCGCCGGCGCGGCGATCACCGTCACCGCCCCTTACACCGCCGACGCGAACGCGAACGACACGCTCTCGTACCGCTACCGGACGCCGACCGGCACCGGCACCTGGACGACGGCCTCGACCCGCGCGCACAGCACCTCGCCGTACACCTTCGACATCACCGGCCTCACCTGCGGAAGCGGCTACGACGTCGAGGTGACCTACGTCGACGCCGACGGCGTGACCGGCACGGCGACCCAGACCGTGAGCAACGTCATCCTGAACGCGGGCCCGTGCGTTCCGGCGCAGGCGGTCACGGTCGGCAACGGCGCCACCCTCGTCGGCGCGGCGTCCATCGCGCCGGGTTCGACGGCCTGGACGCCGGTGGACGCGTTCTCCGTCGTGATCACCTCCGGCGGCACCAGCAACGCCCTGACGTCGGTCACCTACAAGTCGCTCACGGGCATGTCGCAGTACCTCGCGGGCGTCCGGCTCGTCCGCTCGAGCGGCTCCGTCGTCCTCGCGACGCTCAGCGCGCCCTCGGGCGACACCTGGGCCTTCACGGGCCTCTCGGAGTCGATCTCCACCACGGCCCAGCAGTACCGGGTCGAGGTCCAGCCGAAGGCCCACTCGGCGATGCCGGCGGTCCCTGGAGCGAACCTCGTGCTCGCCCCCGGGTCGTCCGGGAACGGCGCGATCTCGGCCATCACGACCTCGAGCAGCGCGGCCGTCACCAACACCGACGGCAGCGCGGCCGATCCGGCGTCCGGCCAGGTCCTCATCGACAACCTCTCCCCGGCTGATCCGACCTCCGTCGTCGCGAACGGGAGCAGCAGCGCGGCCAGCGTGAGCTGGAACAACCCAGGCGCTGCGGACTTCCAGAAGGTGGTCCTCCTCGCGAAGCAGGGCGCCGCCTTCCTGGCGAGCGAGCGCCCGGCCGAGGGCGACGATCCGCTGCTGAACGCCGCCTACGGCGCCGCCACCGTCCGCTACTCCGGCGCGGTCTCGCCGCAGACCATCGGCGGGCTCGCCGCGGGCACCTGGTACTTCAAGCTCTTCTCGCGCGACACGAGCGGCAACTTCTCGTCGGTCGGCGTGGAGACGAGCGCCACCGTCACGAGCTTCGTCGGGGACGGCGACATCACCCCGGGCAGCGTGAAGCCGGTCCTGGCCATCGTGAACCCGATGAACGGGGCCGTCCTCCAGACGCCCTTCCGGCTCCAGGCGCGGATCTTCAGCCCGAAGACCTCCGCCGGCGTGACCCAGCCGATCACCGCGGTCACGCTCCTCGTAGACGGCGCCGTCTCCACGTACACGATGTCCCAGCTCACCGCCTACGGCACGGCGACGGACAACGGGGTGTGGGGCACGACCATCTCCACGCTCGCCGCCGGTTCGCACACGCTCCGCGTGTGGGCCGAGAACGGCGCCTCGGGCACCACGCGCGTCTACTCGGGCACGCTCACGGTGACGGTCGCCGCGGGCACGGGCGACGGCAACCTGCTCGTGCGCGACAACGCGAGCCAGGTCTGCACCGACTGCCACGCCATCGCGTCGCACGGCGCCGAGGCGACGGGAAACAAGTACGGCTCGTGGGCCGTGACCTGCCGCGAGTGCCACACGCCGCACGGCACGACCAACCTCGACCTCGTCCGGACCGCGATCACGCCTCCCGCGCGCACCGGACCGTCGACGTCGGCACCCGTCGCGTTCCTGAACAAGACCGGGTACGCGACGAATTCTTACGCGAGCGCCGGGAACAACGGCCCGTGTCAGGTCTGTCACACGCAGACGAGCTATTACCGGGCGGACGGCTCGTCCCCCGGCGGTACGCACGAGACCGGGCCATGCGCGAGCTGCCACGCGCACGCGAAGGGGCTCGTGGCGTCCTGCACCATGTGCCACGGCACCGAGGGGCGCGGCTCCGTCACGGGCGCTGATCCGAAGCAGGCGGCCGCGCCGCCCGTGGTGGCGCCCGGGGCGACGGTGTTCGTCACCGGCGGCGGCGCGCACCTCGCCCACGTGAACCAGACGACCTGGCGTACGAACCCGCTCCCCTGTGCGTCGTGCCACCCCGCGCCGCACGCGACGAAGGGCGGCACGGACATGGCGTGGAGCACGGTCGCGACGGGCAACGGCACGGTCGTGCCGACGCCGGCCGCCGGGGCGCTCGCCTCGAACTGGCCGAATACTCCGAGCTGTACCAACTGGTGCCACGGCGCCGGCTTCGCGGCGGGCGGGGGCACCCGCACCACGCCGGTCTGGAACGGCAACTCGACCTACAGCGCCTGCGGCGCGTGCCACGCGAGCCCGCCGCCGAACGGCACCACCGGCCAGGATCACCCGCAGAACCTCACCTGCGCGACCTGTCACGGCGGGGACTACACGCAGACGAGCGTCGGCGCCGTCTCGAAGGCGACCCACGTCGACGGCACCGTCCAGAAGCCGACCGGCTGCACCGCCTGCCACGGCAAGCTGACCGGGACCAGCGGCGTCGTGGTGCCGAGCGGAGATCCGTCCGCGGCGCCGGGCTATGACGCCGTCTCGGTCGACACGCGGGGCAGCAGCGACCGGCTGCAGACGAGCGTCGGCGCGCACGTCAAGCACGTGAACAGCGGGCTGATGCCCGCGAAGGCCTGCAACGTCTGCCACGGCTCGACGCCGGCGGACGGTGACACCTCGCACGCGAACGGCACCGTCGCCATCGGCTGGAGCTCGCCGGCGAACGCCCAGGCCGTGTCCCCCACCTGGTCGGCGGGGAGCTGCACGAACTACTGCCACTCGAGCGGGAAGCCCATCGGCGGGACGTTGACGACGAAGTCCGTCACCTGGACCAGCACGACCGCGCTCGGCTGCACCGACTGCCATGCAGCTGCGGCGATCGCGACGAACGCGCACGCGAAGCACGTCACCACGTACGGGATCGGGTGTCAGGCCTGTCACGCAGGAACCACCGACAACGGCGCGAGCATCGTCGCGGGCGGCGGCCTCCACGTCAGCGGCTCGAACGACGTCCAGTTCACCACCACGGACGTCCTGTGGGCGCCCTACGTGACCGGCGGCGGCTACGACGCGCTGGCCTACACCTGCTCCAGCACCTACTGCCACTCGAACGGCTCGACCAGCACGTCGCCGTACGGCGCGCCGGTCAGTACGCTCGCTTGGAACGGCGTCGCGACGTGCTCGAGCTGCCACGGCGGCTACACGGGGACCCTCATCGCGACCGGCACGCACACCAGCCACGTGAACAACGCAGGCGCGATCGGCACGAACTACCACTGCGACGATTGCCACGCGGCGACGGTGACCGGCGGGGCGACGCCGGCCCTGAACTACGCGGGCGGCCTGCACGTCAACCGCGTCAAGGACGTCTCGATCGCGAACCGCGGGACGTTCCCCAGCACCGACACGACCGCGACCTGTAGCGCGACCTACTGCCACTCTTCGGGCCGTCCCGCGACCGCGGGATCCACCAACGCGTCCAAGTACAACACGGTGACCTGGGGCCAGGCGGGGACGCTCGCCTGCAACGGCTGCCACGGCACGTACACCTCGGCCGACGGCGCGACCTACGGCGGCTGGGCGTCGGTCTACGGCGAGCCGAACTACGCGAGCGGCGGCCAGAACGTCGTGAACTCGAACAGCCACAGGGCGCACGTCGGGTCGGCGGCGAGCTGCGCCATCTGTCACCAGCAGACGACGGCGAACGGGACCGCCATCAACGGCGCCTACAACCTCCACACCGACGGGCAGCGCCAGGTGACCTGGGACGCGACGCGCACGGCCGGAGGAGCCGTCTACAACCCGTCGACGAAGCAGTGCTCGAGCGTCACCTGTCACGGCGCCGGCACCCCGGTCTGGGGCGGGCCGTCGATGACCTGCACGAGCTGCCACGGCACCACCGGGACGGAGACGGACGATCTCGGCGCGAGCTTCTGGACCAACAACATCGTCGCGACGATCAACACGACCGAGTGGAGCTACTCCGGCCACGGCAAGACCACCGCGTACGACGTGACCGCGAATCCGGGCGCCGCGTTCCCGACGACGCCGACGGCGGGCCTCTCGGAGTGCCTGTACTGCCACGACAACACGGTCGGCCACGGCGATCCGACCAACCCGTTCCGGCTCCGCGGCGTGACCGACGCGAACGGCGTCTCCGCGGCGTACGCGGTCACGACCGCCGAGCTCGCGAACGCCGTCTGCCTCGACTGCCACTCCGCGACGGCGAACGGCGTCGATCCCGATGGGACCGGCACGAGCTACACGAAGAAGGTGGCGACGTACAAGACGGCCAAGAGCCACCAGGGAGCGAAGCACACGGTCGCGACGCTCGGCGGGAGGTTCTGCTGGGATTGCCACGATCCTCACGGTGACCGTCCCAACTCGACCACCGGCAACATCGCCATGATCCGCAGCAGCGTCACGACGGTGTCGGACGGCACCTACGGGTACGTCGGGGCGTCGGGCGCGCAGCAGGCCGTCACCTTCAACAGCGAGGCGGCGACTCCGCCGGCGACCGGGAAGACCGTGGAGACGACCACGGCGGCCGGCACGCAGCACGTCGGCATCTGCCAGGCCTGCCACGGTGACACGAGCGAGACCTACTGGACGAAGTACTGGAACCGGCTCGGCTACCAGGACCCGAACGGCCCGCCCAACAGCGATCGCACCCTGAGCTCCGCGTCGGCGACCTCGCACAACTACGGCAGCGCCGCGGTGACGTACTGCATCAGTTGCCATACGCACGGGACCGGGTTCGGCGGGGAGTGCGTCGGCTGCCACGCGACCACCCAGCCGATCACGCAGGGGCCGCTCGCGGGGACGAGGAGTCGGCGCGAGGTCGTCAGCGAGTTCCAGAACGCGTGGTCGCACAAGGCGTCCACGAGCACGGTGCCGGCCAGCCGGACCGTCTCCAACTACGACTGCGCGGTCTGCCACATGGAAGGCGATCCGGCGACCGGGAACCCGACGTCCTCCCACGGCGACGGCTACCTCAACCTGCGAGACCCCGACACCGGCGCCAACATCAAGGGCGTGACGTTCAGCCAGACGATCTACACCGACTCGGCGAACGGCGGCTCCTACAGCTCGACGACCGCTGACGCGACACCCGCCGAGTTCAACCGTAACGTCTCGAGCGCCACGCTCGAGCCGGACGTGGTCGCGATCATGATCAACCAGTGCCTCAAGTGCCACGACAGCGACGGCGCGATGAGCACGCTCGCGCGGGTGCCCACGTCTGTGATGCCGAACGCCTCCGCCGGGAAGCCCTTCGGCACGACGATCCTCGGCACGGGGTACGCCGGCGGCACCGGTCTCACGGCGTGCGCCGCCGGGACCGACGGCTGCGTGACGGACGTCAATTCCTCGTTCGCCACATCGAACAGCTCGTACCACCCGATCCGCGGGAAGCAGAACAACTCCTATGTCAACAACGTCCAGATGATGGCGCCGTGGAACGCGCTGACCACCGACAAGACGAAGGGGACCATCAACGCCGCCAATAGCTGGGGGTACCTGATCACCTGCTGGGACTGCCACGCCGCGAGCGGTGCCAGCGGTCCGCAGACCAGCACGGTCACGGCGCACGGCGGCAGCGTCACGATCCGCGCGGGCATCTGGGTGAGCAGCATGCTGACGGTGCCGACCACCACCAACGCGGGCAACCTCTGCCGGGTCTGCCACTTCCCGAGCAGCGTCACGCGCGGCCACGGCCCCGGCTCCGCGGCCGCGTCCATCGACAGCAATCCCACCTCGCGCATGGCGGGGGGGTGTTACCTCTGCCACCTCAGCGCGCAGACCAAGCCGGCCCGGCCCATCCCGGCGCAGGACGTGCACGGCTTCGACTCCTTCGCCACCAACATGGGGACGGACAAGATGTGGCCGGTCGGGGCGACGGAGTCGTACAAGCCCTACGGGTTCATGCGGAACGTCGGGCCCACCGGCCAGTGGTTGACCCAGAACTGGAGGCCGAAGACAGCGCCGGGGCTCACCACGGGGGTGGGGACCTGCGGCGGTACCGCGTGCAGGTCGTCGCACGGAACGTACAACCCGGGCGGCGTCTACTGATCCTTCGGTCGCCGGGGGAGCCGCCGGGCGGAGCCGAGCTCCGCCCGGCGGTCCTTGCATCAAAATCCGGGCCCTGCAACAATCATTCAAGCAATCGTGAGGATCGAAGAGGCTACCAACGAGAGCGGGCCGCTTTCAGCGACACCGCGGGCTCGGTCTCTGTTGCACGAGGCCTATTCGTCCCTGGTCTCGCCGAAGCTCGCCATCGCGCTCCTCGTCGGCGTCCTCGCCTGTTGCGTCGCCGGGGTCACGTTCCTCCGCGCGCGGGCCGGGCAGGTCATCTTCTCGACGCTCTGGTTCAACGCGCTCCTCGTGCTGCTCGCGGTGAGCTCGGCCGCCGCGTTCTTCAGCCGAACGTGGAAGAGGAAGCTGACGCTCGTCTCGGCCGGGATGATCTTGTTCCACCTGAGCTTCGCGGCGATGCTCGGGGGCATCGTCTGCAACAGGCTCTTCTTCTTCGACGGCGTGCTCCGCCTGACCGAGGGCGAGACCCTCCCGAACGGCCGTGTCGAGAGCTACGACCGGATCGACAAGGGCAGGTTCTTCGACTTCGCGTGGCTCCGTGGCGAGACGACGCTCGTCAGGATGCACCGGAACTACAGGGTGGACGGGGAGAACAAACAGGCGGCGTACGAGCTCGCCGTGAGCGACGGCGATGCGCTGCTGCACCGGATCATCTACGTCACCCAGCACCTGGACTTCGACGGGGTCCGGTACTTCAGCCAGAA
The DNA here is from genome assembly GCF_022690765.1 of Anaeromyxobacter oryzisoli. Lineage (GTDB taxonomy): Bacteria > Myxococcota > Myxococcia > Myxococcales > Anaeromyxobacteraceae > Anaeromyxobacter > Anaeromyxobacter oryzisoli. The sequence continues at coordinate 56,676 of NZ_JALCZA010000007.1, forward strand.
GGAGGGCTACTCCGTCCTGCTCGTCATGTCCGACCGGGAGGGGCGCGAGCTCTACGGCGCCCACGTCCCGCTCCAGAGCCTGAAGCAAACCGACGGCAAGTACCTGTACGCGTCGGGGACGGCGGAGGGGCTCACGCCCTTTCCGTTTCCCCCTCCGCCGGAGCAGCCACGCGCCGGCGTGCTGCTGGGATACCGCCCGAGCACGGTCGCGGAGCGAGCAGGGGACGTCAGCTTCGAGGTGTGGTCCGTCGGACCACACGGCGAGCCCGGCGCCGAGCGGACCGGCACGGTGCCCGTGGGCTTCCGCTTCGACGCCGGTGATTTCACGTTCGTCCCGAAAGAGATACGTTACTGGGTCGGCATGAACGTGCGTTACGACCCCGGCCTCAGCGTCATCCTGGCGAGCCTCTGCCTCGGCCTGGTCGGCATGGTCATGACCTTCGTCGGTCGCGTGCGCCAGGGCGCGCGAAGGCGAGCGGCGTAGGCCCGATGGACCTGGCGCACGTCAGTCGCGGCGGCGTGCGCGTGGAGCTGCGATGGGGATCGAACAAGTGCTGTTCTGGAGCGCGGTCGTCCTCTACGGGCTGAGCGCGTTCGGCTACATCTTCGGCCTGATCAGCAAGACCGAGAAGCTGTTCCTGGTCGGCCTCGTCGCCGCGATCGCCGGGTTCCTGCCGCACACGGCGAGCATCGCCGTGCGCTGGTCGAGCGGGGCGAACCCGTTCATCACCATCTCCGAGTCCCTCTCGCTCGGCGTGTGGGTCTCCGTCCTGCTGGCGCTCCTCGTCCAGCTCGCGAACCGGAGGGTGCGCGTGGTGGGGGTGCTGGTGCTGCCGGTCGCCTTCATCCTGCTGGGGTGGGCCGGCACGCTCCGGACCGCCGCGGCGCCGGAGCTCGTCCCCGCGCTGCAGAGCGGGTGGCTGTGGGTCCACATCGTCGGGGCGAGCGTCGGCTTCAGCTCGGTGCTCATCGCGGCCGCCCTCGGACTGATCTTCCTGCTCAAGCAGAAGCGGCAGGGCGGCCTCTACGACAGGCTGCCTTCCCCGCAGGCCATCGACGACCTGAGCTATCGGTTCGTGGTCGCGGGCTTCACGATGTACGGGGTGATGATCGTCTCGGGCGCCTTCTGGGCGAACCAGGTGAAGGGCACCTTCTGGAACTGGGATCCGGTGGAGGTCTGGTCGCTCGTCTCCTGGCTCGTCTATGGCATCTACCTGCACCTGCGCATCACCTTCGGGTGGCGCGGGCAGCGGCTCGCCGTGTACGCCCTCCTGGCGATGATGGTCATGATCGTCAGCTACTGGGGCATTCCCTTCGGCGTGGAGACCTTCCACTCCGGATTCCGGATCGAGCACTAGCGAAGCGAGCCCCGTCGCCCCGGAGCGGGGAGGCCAGGAAGCGACTTGAAGCTCTGCATCATCAAGCCACCGTTGCCGTTCGGTTGGACGCCAGTCGCCCCGCCGATCCTCGAGTACCTGGCCGCGCTCACGCGGAAGGCCGACCCGAGCGTCGAGATCGAGCTCTACAGCGCGAGCGCCACCCCGGACGTCTTCGACACGCTGGAGTGCGACCTCGCCGGGATCAGCCTGCTGACGCCGACGGCCGTGCCCGGCTACCGGATCGCCGACGGCCTGCGCGCGCGGGGCATCAAGGTCGTCGTCGGCGGGATCCACGCCTCGACGCTCCCGCAGGAGGCGAAGGCCCACGCCGACGCGGTGGTGATCGGCGAGGCCGAGTCGGTCTGGCCGCAGGTGCTGAAGGACTTCCGCGCCGGCAGGCTGCAGCCCTTCTACCGCGGTGAGCAGGGGCCCCTGGACGATCTGCCCACGCCGCTCTACGGGATGCTGCAGCAGAACCACCGCTTCCGCATCGTCAACACCGCGCGCGGCTGCCCGTACCAGTGCACCTTCTGCACGGTGAACCGGTACTTCGGCTCCCGGATCCGCATGCGCCCGATCGACGACGTGGTGCGCGACGTCGACGCCATCCCGGGCAGCTTGTACATCAACGGCGACGAGAACATCTGGTGGCTCGGCAAGCAGGACCGCGCCATCGAGCTCTTCACCGCGCTGCGGGGGAGCAAGAAGAAGTGGATGGGGTTCGGCAGCCTCGCCCCGGTCCTGTCGCCGCAGGGTTCGCGCATGCTCGACGCGGCGCGGCGCGCCGGGATGTTCACGGTGTGGGTGGGGTGGGAGTCCATCTCGGAGCGCGGGCTCGAGGCGTACGGCGCGGATCGGAAGGTGGGCGTGGACCGGGAGCGCGCGGTGCGGACGCTCAAGGATCACGGCATCGACGTCTCGCTCTTCTTCATGCTCGGCTCGCGCGCGGACTCGCTCGACGACTACCGGCGCGCCGTCGACGTGGCCGAGCGGCTGGGCGTGAGCATGCACCCCTCCCTCGTCGTCCCGTACCCCGGCAGCGAGCTGCGCCGCCAGTACGAGCCGTACCTCTACAAGGACCTCGGCTGGGAGTACTACAACGGCGCCTACGCGCTCTTCGAGCACCCGGACCCGGCCATGACGCCCGAGGTGCGCGAGCGGCGGTTCTACGAGACCTCCCTCGAGCTGCTCAGCATGGGCCGCGTCCTCAAGCACATGTTCGAGATCCCGCCGTCGGGGTTCCCGCACGCCCACATCCTCTCGCTCACGAACCAGCTCCCGATCCGGAAGGGCATGAAGGTCGCCTTCGAGCAGTGGAAGGCGTCGAAGCGCGCGGTGCGCGAGAAGCAGGCCGTGTCCGGTCCCGGCGCCGCCGTCGCCGGGTCGCCGCGCGCACGCTAGCGCTGCACGGCGGCCGCCTCGAGGTCCGCCGCGGCGAGCGCCTCCTCGCCGAGCGATCGGTACGCGGCTCCCCGATCCATGAGGATCGCGACCCGCGCCGGACCGGCCGCCGACTCGAGGGCGCTCGTGTAGTCCGCGACGGCCTCCCGGCCCAGGCCCATGCTCGCGAAGATCGCCGCCCGCGTGACGTAGAGCTCGTGCAGCGCCTGGTAGCCTTTCGCGCGGGCGATGGCGAGCGCCTCGTTCGCGTCGGCGAGGGCGCGCGCCGGCTCGCCGCGCCGCATCCAGCCGTCGCTGCGCTGCAGGTACGCCCGCCCGGACGCGCGCGGCGCGAGGTCGATGACCCGGGTCCAGAGCGTCACGTCGTCCTTCCAGAAGGCGAGGTGCCGAACGGTCATCGACGCGATCGCGACCAGCCAGAGGGCGGTCGCCGACGCCACCAGGATCGAGGGCCATCGACCGGGACGCTCGAGCGCGGCGGTCGCGACCGCGACCCCGAGGAGCAGCGCGAGGGGGAGGGACGCGAAGTAGGTGAAGCGCGTCGCCATCGCCTGCGGCCCGACCTGGGTGAACCCGAGGACCGGGACCAGGGCGAGGAGGTACGAGAGCCAGGCGGCCAGGAGGATCGGCCGGCGCCGGACGCGGGCGACGCAGCACGCGGTGATCGCGACGAGGACCGCGGCGGAGGCCAGGTACGCCGGACCGATGGTGGCGATGTTCCCGGGGTGCAGGTAGAAGGGGCTCGCGTCGGCGGGCCAGGCGGTGAGCCGGAGGTAGCTGGCGACCGACCGGACCGCGTTCAGGACCCTCGAGGCGACGCCGGACTGCGCCAGGGGCATGGCTTGCGGCCGCTGGGCGTCGACGCTGATCAGCGTCGCGAGGACGGAGGCGATCAGGAACGGGACCTTCTCCGCGAGCACCCGCGCCGCCCCGGCCTCGCGGAGCCGGCGGAGGGGGAACCAGTCGAGGATCAGCAGGATCGCCGGGAGCGTCACGAGGAGCTGCTTCGAGAGCAGCGACAGGCAGAAGAGCAGGAGCGCGACCCCGTAGCGGGGCGACGCGGCGAAGCCGAGGACCGCGCGCGCGAACCGAGGCTGCCGCTCGGCGCGCTGCGCGGCCGACCGCGCGTACCGGACGTAGGCCATCACGGCGGGGAGCCCGAAGAAGAGGGCGAGGACGTCCTTGCGCTCCGTCGCCCAGGCGACCGACTCGACGCGGAGCGGGTGCAGCGCGAAGACGAGCGCCGCCAGGACGGAGCCCACGAGGGCGAAACGCTCGCGCCGGTCGTCGCGTCCCGCCGAGTCACCCGGCGCGAGGTGCGCGCGGACGAGCTGGAGCGAGAGCAGCAGGAACATCCCGGCGTTCAGCGCGTGGAGGACGACGTTGGTGAGGTGGTAGCCGACGGGATCCAACCCCCAGATCGCGCGGTCCAGGGCGAGGGAGAGCCAGGTGAGCGGCGCCCAGTAGTTGCACCAGTACTCGCCGAAGGCCCAGGAGACGGTGTGGAGATCGAGCCGGGCGATGTGCGGGTTCTGCCAGATGTACCCGGCGTCGTCCCAGAGCAGCAGGTCGTTCCTCAGCGCGGGCGCGAAGAGCGCGAGCGTGAGGAGGACGACCGCGAGGAACGCGGCGAGCCCCGCCGGCTTCACACTCGGAGAGGTACGGATCATGTCGGGGTGGCGGGCCGTCCGCGCCGCGCGGCGCGGACGGCGAGGAGGAGGAGGAGGACGCCCCCGAGCGCGGAGAGCGCGAGCCCCGCGCGGAGCTCCGGGGGATCGTAGGTCATCTCGAGCCGGTGGCGCCCGGGGGGCCAGGGGACCGCGCGGACGAGGAAGTCCGCGGCGAGGATCTCGACCGGCCGCCCGTCCACGGTGGCGCGCCAGCCCGGCCACCAGGCGTCCTGGACGACCAGGAGGGCCGGCCCGAGCGACTCGGCCTCGATCCGGACCGACCCGGCGCGGCGCTCCACGCCCAGGACCCGCCCCGGCGCGGTGGGCGGTGTCGCGGACGCCTCGACCACGACGGTGTCGTCGTCGCCGCGCGCGACGAGCGCGAGCAGGAGCTTCCGCGCGTCCAGGGTCCGCTCCGCGTTCACGGCGCGCCGCGCGAAGAAGGCCCAGGGCCGGTGAGGGACGGCCCAGACCTCGAGCCCGGGGGGCTCGTCGCGCTGCACGCACCGGCCCCCCACTACGGCGGGCCCGGCGAGCACGTCGAACGCGTTCGCGTGCGGGATCGGCTGGAGGGCGACGTGCGTCAGGCCGAAGCGCCGGCACGCCAGCGCGAAGCCGTCGCCGAGCGAACGCTGGAGCGTGTCGAACCGGCGTGGCTCGAACGCGCCGTAGGGCTCCATCGTGTCCACGCGATGGGCGACGCCGATGGCCTGACCGAGGAGGCGTGACTCGGTGCGGGCGGTCGCGTCCACCGCCCCCAGCGGATCCCGCGGGTCGTGCATCCGATCCAGCGGGTGGAGGATGCGCGGGCTCGGGGAGTCGGCCTCGAGACGCATGGGCGAGGCGAAGCGGCGGACGTCCGTCGAGCCGAGGTGCGCGCCGTAATAAACGGCCGCGGCCGGGGCGAGCGCGACGAGCGCCGCGAGGGCCCCCGTGCGCGCGCGGTCGGACCGCAGGCGCTCGACGACGAGGAGCGCGGCGAGACCGACCACGAGGTGCGGGAGGCCGGCGGCGAGGGTCGAACAGTAGAAGGGGCCGGCGTCGCCGAGCGCGCGGGTGGCGAGCCCGGCGGTCGCCTCGGGCGCGAGGCGCAGCAGGAGGAGCGTCGCGCCGGCGACCAGGGCGGCCGCGGCGAGCCCGCGTCGCCACGCGTGCGACAGGCGCCCGGCGCCGAAGGCGTCGGCGCCGAGCGCGGCGAGCGCGGCGGCGCAGAGCGAGAGGGGCGCCATGAGCTTCTCGGAGTAACGGAAGCGGCTCCAGACCGGGACGGCGTCGAGGAGCTGACGTGCCCCGAGGTGGTGGCCGAGCGCGAGCCAGAGGAGGATCGCCGCCGCGCCGGCGAGCACGAGCCCGGTGCGGCGCCGGCGCGCGTCGGCGGGAGCGCTCGCGCCGAGGGCCGCAGCGACGAGCAGCGGCGCGCCCAGGTAGACGCTTTCCGCGAAGACGAGCTCGTCCAGCCGGAGCCCCGCTCCCGGTGGCACCTCGTCGAGCGGGCCGCGGAAGAGGCCGGGGACGACCCACTCCAGCAGCCGCCCCGGCTCGAGCGCCCAGCGGGTCTTCTCCCAGTCCTCCAGATCGAGGCTCCGGTTGGTGCGGGGGAGGAGCGCGCTCGTGGCGGCGAGCTGGACCCCCGCGAGGAGGACGCCGGCGCCCATGCCGGCGAGCGCGCGTGCAGCGCCGCGACGGCCGCCGGCGTCCGCGGCGAGGAGGACGCCGAGGGCGAGGCCGACGAGGGCGGCCTGGGCGTCGCCGGAGAGGAAGGCGCAGGCGGTGGCGAGCGCGGTCGCGACCGTGCCCCAGCGGGCCCCCGCCCCGGCGGCCCTCGCCGCGGCGACGAGCCAGGGGAGGGTGGAGAGGCCGGCCAGGAAGACGAGGTTCCCGGTCATCGAGGCCGAGAAGCCGGACAGCGCGAAGGCGAGCCCGGCACCCGCGGACGACGGCGGGGAAGCGTCGAGCGTCCAGGCGAGGACGAACGCCCCCAGCGCGGCGGCGACGAGGTAGGCGAGGATGAGGAAGTCGATGCTCGAGGGGGCGAGCGCGGCCGCCGCGAGCGAGATCGGGTGCAGGACGGAGTGGATCCCCTCGGCGAAGAGCGGCTTCCCGGTCCCCTCGTACGGGTTCCACAGCGGCAGCCGGCCCGCGCGCAGCTCCTCGACGACGAGCGTCCGGACGGGCGCGTAGAGGAAGTCGGTGTCGCGCTGCGAGAGCGTGCGGACCCCGGCCACGGCCGGCGCGAACGCGAGCAGCACGCCGGCGATGGTCACCGCCGCCCACGCGGCGCGCTGTCGGCGCGGATCCATCCTGCGGGCGATTATCGCACAGGGACGGGGAGTTCCCGTCGCGCGGCCTGGACGCCGAGGAGCAGCACGAGGACGGCGCCGACCGCGGAGAGCGCCAGGCCGACCTGGAGCTCGCGGGGGGCGTAGACCAGCTCGAGCCGATGGCGCCCCGGCGGCCAGCGGACCGCGCGGACGAGCACGTCGGCCGCGAGGACCTCCGCCGGCTGGCCGTCGATGGAGGCGCGCCAGCCGGGCCAATAGGCGTCCTGGACGACGAGGAGCGCCGGCCCGAGCGACTCGGCCTCCACGCGAACCGTGTCGGTCCCGCGCTCGACGCGGAGGACGCGCCCCGGAGCGGTCGCGGGTGGAGCCGGAGCCTCCACGACGACCGTGCCGTCGTCGCCGCGCTCCATCAGGTCGAGGAGGACGCGGTGGGCGGCCTGAGGTCGCTCCGTCGCCAGGGCGCGCCGGGCGAAGAAGGCCCACGGCCGGTGAGGCACCGCCCAGAGCTCGAGGCCGAGCCGCTCGTCGCGCTGGACGAGCCGGCCGCCCTCGACGGCGAACGCCGCGGCGGCGGGATCCGGCTCTGGACGAGGCCGCGTCTGCAGCACGACATGGGTCAGCCCGAAGCGCCGGAAGGCGCGCCACCACCCATCCCCGAACGATCGGGCGAGCGTCGTCACACGCCCCGGCTCGAACGCGCCGTAGGGCTCGATCGTGTCCACGCGGCGGGCGACGTTGAGCGAAGGGCCGAGGAAGAGCGCCTCGACGCGCGCGCTCGCCTCGACCGGCCCGTCCGGTTCGTCTCCGCCGACGAACCGCTCCTGGAGGTGGACGATGCGCGCGGTCGGGGCGTCGGCCTCGAGCCGCAAGGGCGAGGTGGTGCGGCGGACGGCGGGGGAGCCGAGGTGCGCGCCGTGGTAGACGGCCGCGGCCGGGGCGAGCGCGAGCAGCGCCGCGAGGGCTGTTGTGCGTGCCCGGCGGGACCGCAGGCGATCGACGACGAGGAGCGCGGCGAGGCCGATCACGAGGTGAGGGAGACCTCGCCCGAGCGTGTAGTGGTAGAAGGGGCCGGCGTCTCCGAGGAGGCGGGTCGCGATCGCCTGCGTGGGGGCGGGGGCGCGAGACACCGCGAGGAGCACTGCGCCGGCTGTCAGGGCGGCCGCGGCGAGCCCGCGACGCCACGCCCGCGACAGGGGCGCGGCCGCGAAGGCGTCGGCGCCGAGCGCGGCGAGCGCGGCGGCGCAGAGCGAGAGGGGCCCCATGAGCTTCTCGGAATACCGGAAGCGGCTCCAGATCGGGACCGCGTCGAGGAGCTGGCGTGCCCCGAGGTGGTGGCCGAGCGCGAGCCAGAGGAGGATCGTCGCCGCGCCCGCGAGCACGAGCCCGGTGCGGCGCCGGCCCGCGTCGTAGCGAGCGCTCGCGCCAATGGCCGCGGCGACGAGCAGCGGCACCCCCAGGTAGACGCTCTCCGCGAAGACCGGGTCCAGCCAGGCGCCGGAGGGCGCCACGGGCACCTCGTCCAGCGGTCCACGACAGAGTCCGGGGATGACCCACTCCAGCAGTCGCCCGGGCGCGAGCGCCCACTTCGTCTTCTGCTCGTCGGGGAGCTCGAGGCTCCGGTAGGTGCGAGGGAGGAGCTCACTCGTGGCGGCGAGCTGGACACCCGCGAGGAGGATGCCGGCGCCCATCCCCACGAGCGCGCGCGCCGCCCCGCGCGCTCCACCGGCGTCGGCGGCGAGGAGCGTCCCGAGCGCGAGGCCGACCAGGGCGGCCTGCGCGTCGCCGGACAGGAAGGCGCAGCCGGTGGCGAGCGCGGTCGCGACGATGCCCCAGCGCGCCCCCGCCCCGGCAGCCCTCGCCGCAGCGGCGAGCCAGGGGAGGGTGGAGAGCCCGGCGAGGAACACGAGGTTCCCGGTCATCGAGGCGGAGAAGCCGGAGAGGGCGAACGCGACCGCGCCGCCCGCGGACGCGGCCGGCGATGCGCCGAGCGTCGAGCCCAGGACGAGCGCGCCGAGCGCGGCGGAGAGGAGATACGCGAGGATCAGGAAATCGACGCTCGACGGGGCGACCGCGGCGGCCGCGAGCGAGATCGGGTGCAGGACGGAGTGGATCCCCTCGGCGAAGAGCGGCTTCCCGGTCCCCTCGTAGGGGTTCCACAGCGGCAGCCGTCCGGCGCGGAGCTCCGCGACGACGAGCGTCCGGATCGGCCCGTACAGGAGATCCGTGTCGCGCTGCGAGAGCGTGCGAACCCCGGCGACGGCCGGCGCGAAGGCGAGCAGCACGCCCGCGATGGTGACCGCCGCCCACGCGGCGCGCTGTCGGCGAGGATTCATCCGGTGCGCGATCATCGCACGGAGGCGGGAGCTCGCCGCCGCGCGGCCCGGACGGCGAGGAGCAGGACGAGGGAGGCGACGCGCGCGCTCGCGTCCACGTGATCCGGGTGCTCGCGATGGTCGTACAGGGCGGTGACGGGGTGGGCGATGCGCGGGGCAGGGGAGTCGGTCTCGAGCCGCATGGGAGTGGTGAAGCGGCGGACCTCGGGCGCGCCGAGGTGCGCGCCGTGATACACGGCGGCCGCCGGGGCGAGCGCGACCAGCAGCGCCAGCGCGGCTGCGCGCGCCCGCTCGTCGCGCAAGCGATCCACCGCGAGGAGCGCGGCGAGCCCGGCGACGAGGTGAGGGAGCCCGGCCGCGAGCGTGGAGCGGTAGAACGGACGGACGCCCGCGAGGAGGACGCCGGGGACCATGCCAGCGAGCGCGCGCGCCGCGCCGCGCGGACCGCCGGCGTCCGCGGCGAGGAGGATTCCGAGGGCGAGGCCGACGAGGGTGGTCTGGGCGTCGCCGGAGAGGAAGGCGCAGCCGGTGGCGAGCGCCACCAGCGGCGCGCCCCAGCGCGCCCCCGCGCCCGCCATCCTGGCCGCGGCGACGAGCCAGGGGAGGGTCGAGGCGCCGGCCAGGAACACGAGGTTCCCGGTCATCGAGGCGGAGAAGCCGGAGAGCGCGAACGCGAGCCCCGCGCCCGCGGAGGCCGGCGGGGAGGCGCCGATCGTCCTCGCGAGGGTGAACGCGCCGAGCGCGCCCGCGACGAGGTAGGCGAGGACCAGGAAGTCGATGCTCGAGGGCGCGAGCGCCGCGGCGGCGAGGGAGATCGGGTGGAGCACCGAGTGGACCCCCTCGGCGAAGAGCGGCTTTCCCGTCCCCTCGTACGGATCCCAGAGCGGGAGCCGGCCCGCGCGAAGCTCCTCGACGACGAGCGTCCGGACCGGCGCGTAGAGCCGGTCGGTGTCGCGGTGCGAGAGGGTGCGCAAGCCGAGGACCGCCGGCGCGAACGCGAGCAGCACGCCCGCGGTCGTCACCGCCGCCCACGCGGCGCGCTGTCGGCGCGCGTCCATTGGCGCGAATCATGGCACGAGCTAGGGGCGCGCGGTTCGACCGCATATACTGTTCGCAATGGAAACCGACGGGCCCGCGGCCGAGGAGAGGAGTGTCGCCGCGAGCTCGAGCGCCACCCGTCGCACGGGGTGGGTGGCTGTGGGTGTCCTGGCCCTCCTCGCCGTCGTGTGCTGCAAGCCCCTCGTGAACGAAGGCTGGTTCACGAGCCACGAGAAGATCCGTCCGCTCGCTCGCGCCCTGGCGGCCTACTACGAGATCGCGGCCGGAGACCTCTACCCGCGGTGGCTCTCGACGGGATATCTCGGCAAGGGAATCCCCCTCTTCAACTACTACCCGCCCGCCTTCTCGCTGCTGGTGGCCTACGCGCACGCGGCCGGTGTCCCGCTCCTCCTCGCGGCGAAGCTGACGATCCTCGCGCTCTTCTTCCTGGGCTCGCTGGGCGTCTACCTCTGGGTCCGCCCGCACCTCGGGCATTCCCCGGCGCTCGTCGCCGGCATCCTGTACCTGTTCGCCCCGTACCACTTCGTGGATCTCTACGTGCGCGGCGCGACGGCCGAGTTCACCTCGCTCGCCGCCCTCCCGTTCGTGTTCCTCGCCATCGACCGGCTCGTCGAGCGGCTCTCGGTCCGGGGTCTGGCGCTCCTGGCGTGCGCCTCCGCGTCGGTCGTCCTCTCGCACTTCCTGGGCGCCGTCATGATCGCTCCGTTCGCGGCGGTCTACGCGCTGGTGAGGGTGGTGCAGGCGGGCGGCGGTCGGGCCGCCGTCGGGCGGATCCTCGCAGCCGCCGCGCTCGGAGCGGCCCTCTCGGCGTTCTACTGGCTGCCCTCCATCGCGGAGTGGGACGCGCTCTCGCCCGATCGGGCTGGGCGCGCGTTTGTCGGCTATTACTCACCGTTTGTTCACTTCGTCCACCCTGCGCAGTGGCTCGATCCGGGATGGGGCTTCGGCCCGTCGCTGCCGGATCCGCTCGCGGACGAGATGAGCTTCCAGGTCGGGCTCCTGCTCCTCGCCGCGGTCGCCCTCAGCGTCCTGCTGGCGCCGCTCCTCGGGAAAACTCAGCGCAGGTTCGTCCTGGTCGCGCTCGGCCTGGGCGCCGCCGCGCTCGCGCTCACGACCTCCGTGACCCGTCCGCTGTACGCTGCCGTCCCGCCGCTCGCGCTGGTCCAGTTCCCGTGGCGGTTCCTCGGCCCGGCGACGCTCTTCCTCTCCGCGGCCGGCGCCGGCTTCGTGCACCTGTTCGCGATGCGCCACCGCTGGGTGGGCCCGGGTCTGGCAGCGGCGATGGCGGCAGCGGCCGTGGCGGTCTCGGCTTCGCAGCGGACGGTGGAGCAGCAGCTCCCCGTGTTCGACGATCGCACGATCGCGGCGACCGTCGCGGCCGATCCCTGGTCGGCGAGCTTCGGGAACGAGGACGAGTACCTGCCGCGGCACGCGACGATCGAGGCGGCGAGCGTGGTGCCGGGCGGCCCCGTCCCAGGTGGCCTCGGGGTCGAGATCGGGGCCGTGCGGGCGTCCGGAACGACGGACGTGACGTTCGAGGTCGCGTCCCCGTTCGGCGACGGGTTCGCCGTCGTTCCCTGGTACGTGTTCCCGGGGTGGGAGGTCACGCTGGACGGTCGTGAGTGGCCGTTCGGGCCGCAGCCGGAAGGGCTCGTCGCGTTCTTCGTGCCGCAAGGTCGCCATGTGGCACGGGTCCGCTTCGGCACCACACCTCCCAGGATCGCGGGCTGGGCGCTCGCGCTCGCGGGCGCGCTGGTGCTCGGCGCGCTGGCGATCCGGGAGCGGTCGCTCAGGCGGCGTCGCCCGTCGGCCCTCCGGGGATAGGCCGCGTTCTGCACGACGGGTGGGAGCGGAAGGAGATGGTGAGCCGGTATCTCTTCACCTGCCTCGTCGTGTGGCTCGAGAAGCTGCTGACCCGCGATGACCATCGGCAGGTGCCGTGAACGGCACGCGTCACGTTCGCGGCGGCGACGAAGCCCGGGCGGCCCGCGGGTGGCCGGTCGCGATCGACGGGAATTGCCGGTAGCATACGGTCCGTGCTCCTCTCCCGGCTCCACCGCTGGCGCAGGCTGCGCCCCGTCGCCGGCTGGGACCTCGCCGCCGCCGCGCTGCTCCTCGTCGCCGGGATCGTCGTGGCCGCGACCTTCCGGGACTACGGATCGACCTGGGACGAACGCGTGCAGCGGGAGCTGGGGCGGGACGTCGTCGCGTGGTTCACGTCCGGCGGGAACGACGCGGGCGCCCTCACGGGAGGGAGCGCCGGGGACCTGTATCTCTACGGCGGCCTCTTCGAGGCCGTCGCCGAGGTCGCCGCGTCGGCGCTCCCGTTCGATCCGGTCGAGACGCGCCATCTCGTCAACGCGCTCATCGCGCTGCTGGGGGTCGCCGGCACCGCGCTGCTCGCGCGTCGCCTGCGGGGACCTCGCGCTGCGTTCCTCGCCGCCGCGCTGCTCCTGGCCACGCCGCCGTGGTGGGGCCACGGCTTCGCGAACTCGAAGGACATTCCGTTCGCCGCGGCCTATCCGTGGCTCTTGCTCGCCCTGCTTCATGCGTGCGACGAGTTGCCGCGCCCCGGGCTTCGCCGGGTTCTCGCCGCCGGCGCAGCGCTCGGGGCCGCGTTGGCGTTCCGGCCGGGCGGGCTCGTCTTCCTGCTGCCGCTCTCCGCAGGGATCGTCGGCGTGCGCCTGCTCCCGCGCTTGCGCACGATTTCACCCGGCCGGCCGCGCCTCGCGGCCAGCGCCGCCGCAGCAGGACGGCTCGGGGTCATCGCGGGGCTCGGCTGGCTCGGGATGCTCGCGGCCTGGCCCTACGGTCTCCGCAACCCGATCTCGGGCCCGGGGGGCCCCGGGGCGGCCCCCCCGCACTTGCAATGGGACCGGCAACGGCGCTTCGCCCG
>NZ_JALCZA010000007.1:69705-138648 GCF_022690765.1 Anaeromyxobacter oryzisoli
GGGGCGCGGTGGGGCCGGGGCCGGCCCCTCCGGCCCCCCCCCCCCTCGCGGGGCCCGGGGGGCGGGGGGCGCGCCCCCACGGAACTTCCAGTGGAACGGCCTCGTCCGCTTCGCCGGAGGGTGGTTCCAGAGCACCGACCTCCCGCGCACCTACGCGCCGACCTGGTTCCTCGCCACGCTGCCGGAGAGCTGGTTCGCCATCGCCATCGCCGGCGCGATCGCCGCCGTCGTCGCCTGGCAGCGTGACCGCATCCGACCCACGCTCGAGGCGGGCTGGCTCGATCCGGCGCTCGTCGCCGCGGCCGGGCTCGCGCCGATCGCCGCCGCCGCGATCCTGCGGCCGGTGCTCTACGACGGCGTTCGACATCTGCTGTTCGTGCTGCCCGCGCTCGCGGCGACGGCCGGTTGGGCGCTCTCGGCGGCGCTCGATCGGCTGCCGCGGCTCGTCGGACGCGCTGCGCTGGGCCTGACCGCCGCGCTCGCGGCTCTCGCCGTCGCGGACGCCGTCCGCCTTCACCCGTACCAGTACCTCTACTTCAACCGGAGCGTCGCCGGCGGCCTCGCCGGCGCCAGCCGGGATTACGAGCTCGACTACTGGGGCGCGACCGGGCGCGAGGCGATGGCCTGGGTCACCCGGAACGTCCCCCCGCGCGCCGGCGGACCGCTGTCCGTCGCGACGACGGCCGACCCCTGGGTCGCGTCGCACTGGATCGAGGGCGATCCCGCCCTGCGCTCGCGGTTCGTCTTCGAGCTCGGCGGGCCGCCGGACCTGCGGCTCGCCACGACCCGCTGGTTCGAGCACCGCTCGACCGGCAAGGTGCTCCACGTCGTGGAGCGGATGGGGGTCCCGCTCCTCTACGTCATCGAGACCGCGCCGGAGGGCGCCCCGCTCGTCCTCGAGGGCGGCGACCTCGCGGTGGCGCTGCCGCCGGCGCCCGGCTGGGGGGGAATGGCTCGCGTCGAGCCGGGGCTCGATCGCGCGGGGTATGCGCTCCGTCGACTCCGCGGAGCTCCGGCGCAGGCCGAGGCGTGGATCCTGACGCCGCGGAGCGGCGGCGTCCCGAGCCTCGAGGAGCTCAGAGGCGAGGTCGCCGGCGTCGCCGCGACGCTCCTCGGCGGCTCGCCCGGCGACTTCGACGCGCAGCCCGTGGTGGGGCCCGGTGCCAGCGGGTGGGTGGTGACGAGCGCCTTCGCGGCATCGCCGGGGGCCCCGTTCGTCGCGATCGCCGCGGCGCGGGTCGGTGGGGCGGCGCTGCTGCTCGTCGCTCGATACGAGGACGACCCCGAGGCCTCCTCGCGCGAGGTACTGGGTTGGCTGCGCGGGGCCCGGCTGGCCGACGCCGCGGAGCGGCGGCGCCCGTGACCGCCGCAGGGCTGCGGCGGTCCTTCTGATAGGATGGGCTCCGGCTTACCCCGATGACACCTCGCCTCCGCGGAAATCGTCTCGCCGGCCTCGTCTGGCTGTGCCTCGCCGCCTGCTCGACGAGAGACTCCGGGGCGCCGCGCGCTCCGGCCTCGGTGGCCGCCGCGGCCTCGGGCACGTCCCTCGTGCTCGCCACGATGCCGGAGAAGGCCACCGCCTCGGCGCCGGCGCCTTCGTCGCCCCCGGGGCTCGGGCTGCACTCGGCTCTTCCGCCCGGTCCTCCCGAGATCGTCTTCGCCGAGCGGAGCGGCGGCGTCGCCTACGTCGTGGACAAAGGGGACCGGTTCCAGGTCGTCCACGACGGCCGCGCGGGCAAGCCCTACCCGGTGGTCGGGGAGATCGCGCTCAGCGCGGACGGCCGGCGCTGCGCCCACGGGGCGATCGTCGACGGCAAGTGGCGGATGGTGGTGGACGGCGTGGAAGGGCGCCCGTTCGACACCGTCAGGTCGCCGGTGTTCAGCCCGGACGGCTCGCACGTCGCGTACCAGGCGATGTCCGGCGAGCGCTGGCACCTCGTCGTGGACTCGACCGTGAACCGCGGGACCCGCACCCGGTACCTGAACCATGAGTTCGGCGCCGACTCTGCCCGGCTCGCCTTCGTGGACGACGTCGACGATCGGGACCAGGGGCGGCTCGTGATCGGCGACCTGGGATCCAGGAAGCAGACGGTGGTGGCGTCCGGCGTCTCCGCCATGCTCCTCGACGCCGGGAGGTCACGGGTCGCGGCGGTCGTCACGACGGAGGGACGGCAGCGGGTCCTGACGCTCGCGCTCGACAGGCCCGATCGCGTCCTGAAGGGCCCGACCTACGACGCGGTTTCCGAGCTCGCGTTCGGGCCGGACGGCGAGTCGATCGCGTACGTGGCGGAGCGATCCGGTGAGCGGCGCGTGGTGCTCGACGACCGCGAGGCGTCCCTCGGCGCCGGCCACCTCGTCGGCCCGCCCGTGGTCATCCCGGGCAGGAAGGCGGTCGGGGTCCTCCTCGCGTCGCCGGACGGCTCGGTCGCCCTGCAGGAGCTCTTCGCGGAGCGCGGGCGCGGGGAGGCGCCGTACGACGAGGCCGAAGGGTTGGTCTACGCCGCGGACGGCCGGCTCCACGCTTACGCCGCGCGCCGTGGCGCGAGCTGGTTCGCCGTGCTGGACGGGAAGGAGGGGCCGCCGTTCGATCGCGTGGTGACCCCGGTGTTCAGCCCGGACGGACGTCTCCTGGCCTACCGCGCGCGGAAGGACGGCGCGCGGTTCGTGGTCGTCGCGGAGACCGGCGGAGGGGCGGTCAGACTTCATCCGGCGTATGAGCAGGTGTTTCCGGTCCGGTTCACGGCGGACGGGAGCTCCATCGCGTACGGCGTCAAGGACGGGCGGCAGCTCGTCTGGAAGGTGGAGCCGCCGTGATCCCGCTCCTCGTCCTCGTGGTGCTCGCGGCCGGGCCGAGCGGGCACGAGCTCGACGCCGGGAGGCTTCCGGTGTGCAGCAACCGGCTGGTCGGCTCCGTCGTCAGGCGCACCGGCTGCATGGTCGGCGACGGGAGGTGCTGGATCCGGAGCGGCGGCTTCTGCACCCATCACGTCGAGCGGCGGCTGGGCGCGAGCGGCCCCCTCGATGGGATGCGGCTCGAGCGCGTCGGCCCGGAGGACGTCAGGGCGGGAGACATCGCCGTGTTCAGCTCGCGAGCGCACTACGCCTACGTCGAGGCGGTCGTGAAGGACGGGAGGGGCAGGCCGATCGCGGTGGACGTCTCCGAGTACAACTTCGGCACCTGCTGGGTCGACAAGGAGTTCATGGTCACCGATCGGTACAAGCTCCTGCACCGGCGCAGGGGCATCGCCATGCGCGACGTGGACGGTGGGTTCCTGAGGGCTCGCCGCGGCGCCCGGTGATCCTCCGTGACGGGCGTCGAGGCTCCCACGCGAAGCCGCCGGCTGCGCGCGCTGGTCACCCGGGCCGGCGCGCCGGCGATCGTCGCGTGCGCCGTGCTGGCCCCGCTGGCCGTCCACTGGCTGGCGGGCAGGACCCTCGCCTGGTTCGACACCCAGCGGCTGTACGCCCCCCAGCGCTGGCTCGTGGACGAGGCCCTCCGCGCCTTCCGCCTGCCGCTCTGGAACCCGTTCATGGGCGGCGGGATGCCGTTCCTCGCGGACGCCATCCACGGCGTGCTGCACCCGGTGTCCGTCCTGACGGCATGGGTCGCGACCGCTCGGAGCGCCGACGTCCTGATCGGCGGGCACGTGGCCTGCGCCGGGCTCGGCGCCGCGCTGCTCGCGCGGGCGCTGGGGGCGTCCCGCGCCGGCGCGGCGGTCGCCGCCTTCGCGTTCGGCCTGTCGGGGTTCGTGCTCTCGATGGCCGGGAACCTCGTCTTCCTGGCCGGCGCCGGCAGCTTGCCGTTCTGCGTGGCCGGGCTGCGCCGCTTCGCGGTCGATCCCCGACCGTCGACGCTCGCCTTCGGCGCGGGGGGCGCGGCGGTGCTCGCCCTCTCCGGGGAAGCCCAGTCGCTGATGGTCGGCGGCGTCCTGGCCCTCGTCCTCGCGTGGGAGGGCGGGGGCTGGCGTGGCGCGGCGCGCGCGGTCGCCGCCGGGAGCGTCGGCCTCCTCCTCGCCGGCGTGCAGCTCGTCCCGTCGGCGGTCCACCTCCCGCGTAGCTTGAGGGCGGCCGAGACGTGGACGCCGGCGCCGGCGGTGTGGGCCTTCGAGCCGTGGCGCGCCCCGGAGCTCGTGCTGCCCGGGCTGCTCCACGGCCCCGACCCGTACGCGGATCCCGTCTACGAGGCTCTCGCCGGCCCCGGCCGTTCGCCGGCGACAGCCTTCCCCATGCCGTTCGCCGCCAGCGTGTTCGTGGGGCTCCTCCCGCTGGTGCTCGCGGCCATCGGCGTCCGCGAGGGACGGCGAGGGTGGGTTTTGGGGATCGTCGCGCTGGTGCTCCTCTGGATCGCGCTCGGCCCTGCGCTCGGAGCGAGCGCGATCCTCGGGCACGTGCCGCTCTGGAGGGCGTTCCAGTCCTCCGAGAAGCTGGTCGGTCCCCTGACGCTCGTGCTCGCGGCGCTCGCGGCGCTCGGCTTCGACCGCGTGCTCGAGCGGCGGGCGGGGACCTGGCAGGTGCTCGCCACCGCCGCCGTCCTCGGGATGGCGTCCATCGGCGCCTGCCACCTGGACGCGGCGGGGCTCGCGTCGCGCGTCGCGTCGGTCGCGGACGAGCGCATCGCCCGCGGGACGTGGCATGTGCTCGGCGCGGCGGGGGCGCTCGGGGGGTGGCTCCTCCTCCGCGACCGGCTCGGCGTCGCGGGCGCGAGGGCGGCGCTCGCCGCGCTCGCCTGGCTCGGGATGGCCGCGGCCTCCCCCACGGCCCTCCGCCCAGGGGATCCGGACACGCGGCTCCGTGCGCCGGCGGCGGCGCTCGCGGCGGAGCCCCCCGGTCCCCGGATCGCGACCCCGTACTTCCACACCGTGTACTCCGCGGATCCGGGGGCGGACCTCGCGGACGCCGCCGCGCGCGAGCACGCGTGGCTCGGGTACCCCGCGTACAACGTGCGCGCGAGGATCGAGTCGCTGAACGAGTACTCCGCGATGCCACCGCGGCGGCTCGCGGTGCTGGCCGCCGGCGACTGGAGGCACTGGCCGGCGGCGCCGAGGCGGTACGCGATCACCCACGTCGTCGTCGATCCGCCCCTCACGATGGCGGAGCGGGAGCTGTACGAGGCCGTGACGAGCGGGGGCAGGCGCGTCGAGTCCGTCCCCGGGCGGTACGAGGTCTGGGCCGTGCCGCATCGCGGGTGGGCCACGTTCCCGCGCGCGCTCCGCGCCGTCCCCGACGAGCGCGCCGCGCTCTCGCAGGCCGCCGCGGCCCTCGTCGGCGAGGACGCGCCCGTCGTGGTGGAGGCCTGGGGCCGGTTCGCGGCGGCGCCGGGGCGCGTGCTCTCGATCGCGCGCGGGCTCGAGTCCCTGCGCGTCGAGGCGGAGGCGGACGCCGACGCCACCCTCGTCGTCGCCGACGCGTGGTGGCCGGGGTGGGAGGCGACCGTGGACGGCGTCGCCGTGCCCATCTTCCGCGCGGACGCGCTCGTCCGCGCGGTCCGGTGGCCGGCGGGCCGGCACGTCCTCGAGATGCGTTACCGCCCGCCCGAGGTGCGGTGGGGGCTCGGTGTGACCGCGCTCGGCGTCGCGCTGACGGCGGCCTGGATGACGTTCCTCCGCCGGCGAGGCGCTGCGAATGCACCTCTGGAGCACGGATGAAGCTCGAGCGCGCCGACGGGGCGGGATGGCGGCTCTGGCCGGGCGCACGGGCCTGCTGCGCGCGCGCGGCTGCGCCCGCGATCGTGGCGTGCGCCGTGCTGGCGCCGCTGGCGGTACACTGGCTCGCGGGCCGGACGCTCGTCTGGTTCGACACCCAGCGGCTCTACGCGCCGGAGCGCTGGCTGGTGGACGAGGCGCTCCGCGGGTTCCGGCTGCCGCTCTGGAACCCGTTCATGAGCGGAGGGACGCCGCTCTTCGCCGACGGGATCCACGGAGTGCTGCACCCCGTCTCGGTCCTGACGGCGTGGCTCGGGACAGGGTGGAGCGCGGACCTCCTCGTCGGCGGGTACGTGATCTGCGCCGGGCTCGGCGCCGCGCTCCTCGCGCGCGACCTGGGGGCCTCTCGCGCCGGCGCGGCGGTCGCCGCGTTCGCGTTCGCGATGTCGGGGTTCGTCCAGTCGATGGCCGGGAACCTCGTCTTCCTGGCCGGCGCCGGCAGCCTGCCGTTCTGCGTGGCCGGGCTGCGCCGCTTCGCGGTCGAGCCGCGGCCGGCCCAGCTCGCCGCCGGGGCGGGGGGCGCGCTGCTGCTCGCGCTCTCCGGCGACTTCGAGTCGCTGATCGTCGGGGGCGGGCTGGCGCTCGTGCTGGCGTGGGAGGTCGGCGGCTGGCGTGGCGCCGCCCGCGCGGTCGCCGCCGGGAGCGTCGGCCTCCTCCTGGCGGCCGTGCAGCTCGTCCCGACCGCGGTGCACCTCTCGCGGTCCGAGCGCGCGGTGGAGACGTGGAACCGGATGCCGGCGGTCTGGGCGCTCGAGCCCTGGCGCGTCGCGGAGCTGGTCCTGCCCGGGCTCCTCTGGGGCCCGGATCCCCTGATGGACGTCGTGTACGCGGAGCTGGCGGGCCCCGGTCGCTGGATGGACGGGGGGCTCCCGCTCCCGTTCGTGGCGAGCGTGTTCGTCGGGGTAGTGCCGGTGGCGCTCGCCGTCGCCGGCGTTCGCGGAGGCCGCCGCGGAAGGCTCCTCGGCCTCGTCGCGCTGGTCCTTCTCTGGATTGCGCTCGGCCCGGCCCTCGGCGCCGACGCGCTCCTCTCGCACGTGCCCATCTGGCGATCGTTCCGATACGCGGAGAAGCTCGTCGGGCCGCTGACCCTCGTCGTCGCCGCGCTCGCGGGGCTCGGCGCGGACGAGGTCGTCGCGCGCCGCGTGACGGGGAGGTGGCTCTTCGCCGTCGCCGTCGCGATCGGGCTCGTGTCCGTCGGCGCCAGCTTCGTGGCGGGCTCGAGGCTGACGCCCGACGTCGCGGCGATGGCGAGGGACCGCGTCCTGCGGGGCGCGTGGCACGTGCTCTGCGCGGCGGGCGCGCTGGGGGGCTGGATCCTCGCCGGACGCCGGCTCGGCACGACCGGACGCGAGGTGGCGCTGGCCGCCGTCGTGTGGGGCGCGATGGCGGCGGCCTCCCCGGCGGCGCTCCGCCCCGGCGATCCCGCCGCTCGCCTCCGGTCACCGGGGCCGGCGCTGGCGGCGACGCCCCCGGGGCCGCGGATCGTGACGCCGTACACGTACGAGCCCCTCTCCGCCGGGCCAGCAGGGGACTGGATCGATCAGGCCGCGCGCGAGCACGCCTCGCTCGGGATGGTCGCCCACAACGTGCGCTCCAGGATCGACGCGTTCGACGACTACGGGGCCATGCTCCCGAGGCGGCCGGCGCTCCTCCAGGCGGCCTTCGGGCCGCGGTGGCCCGCGGCGGCGCGGCGCTACGGGGTGACGCACGTGGTGGTGTACCCGCCGCGATCGGAGCCGCACCGGGCGCTGCACGCGCTCGCGACGAGCGGCGGTACGCGGGTGCACTCCGGAGCGGGCCCCGGGGAGGTCTGGTCCGTCCCCCACCGGGAGTGGGCCAGCTTCCCGCCCGAGGTCCGCGTCGTCGAGGGTGAGCGGGCGGCCGTGCGGGGGACCGCGGCGTCGTTCATCGAGGGCAGCCCGGCGGTCGTCATCGAGGCCCCGAGCCGGTTCAGCGCCGCGGCCGGGCGCGTGCTCTCGATCGCGCGCGGGCTCGAGTCCGTACGGATCGAGGCAGGCTCCGAGGCCGACGCCACGCTCGTGGTCGCCGACGCGTGGTGGCCGGGCTGGGAGGCGACCCTCGACGGCCTCCCCGTGCCGATCTTCCGCGCAGACGTGCTCGTCCGGGCGGTGCGGTGGCCCGCCGGCCGGCACGTCCTCGAGATGCGTTACCGCCCGCCGGAGGTGCGGACGGGGATCATGGTGTCGGTGTTGGGGATCGCCGTGCTGGCGGGCTGGATCACGATCTCGCGCCGCGCGCCTTCACGCTGACACCCAGCCCTGCGCCAACTTGGCGCGGTCCGAGCTCGAGAGGGCTCGGGTATAGGTCCCGGGTCGCCGTAGGCGAGGCGCTCGCGTCTTGGCGAGCGGTTCTCCACGGACTGGAGCCCGGCATGAAGGTCACGTTGATCTCCCCCGAGTTCCCCTTCTCCGGGCGCGTGCCGATGGTGCCGCCCATCCTTGAGTACCTCGGGGCCCTCACCCTCCGCGAGGATCCGGAGGTCGAGCTCCAGCTCGTGGACGCGAACCAGACGCGCTTCACGCCCGAAGACGTCCGCGGCGAGCTCGTGGGGCTGAGCGTCTGGACGGCGACCGCGCCGTGGGTCTACCGGTTCGCCGACGCCTGCCGGGCGCGCGGGCTCCGGGTGGTGCTCGGCGGCATCCACGCGTCGGCGCTCCCGGACGAGGCGGCGCTGCACGCCGACGCGGTGGTCGTGGGCGAGGCGGAGTCGGCCTGGGGGGAGGTGCTGCGCGACGCGGCGTCGGGGCGGCTCCGCGCGCGGTACGACGGCGTGCGGCTGCCGCTCGCCGGGCTGCCGACGCCCATCGACGCGAAGCTCCGCGGGCAATACCACTTCCGCGCCTTCTTCACGATGCGCGGCTGCCCGTACCGGTGCTCGTTCT
Source organism: Anaeromyxobacter oryzisoli (assembly GCF_022690765.1). Classification (GTDB taxonomy): domain Bacteria; phylum Myxococcota; class Myxococcia; order Myxococcales; family Anaeromyxobacteraceae; genus Anaeromyxobacter; species Anaeromyxobacter oryzisoli. The sequence continues at coordinate 78,311 of NZ_JALCZA010000007.1, forward strand.
GCACCGTGCGCCGGTTCTTCGGCGACGACGTCCGTTACCGGCCGGTGGACGAGGTCGCCGCGGAGGTCGAGGCGCGGGCGGGATCGGTCTGGTTCAACGGGGACGACAACATCTGGGGCGCCGACCCGGACCGCGCGGTCGCGCTCTTCGACGCCATCGCGGCGGGCAGGCGACGCTCCTGGTACGGCTTCGGCGATCTGCGCAGCGTGCAGGGGCCGGAGGGGGAGCGCGTCCTGAAGGCGGCGCGGCGGAGCGGGCTGTACTCGGTCTGGGCGGGCTGGGAGACCGACTCCGCCGCGACCCTCGCTGGCTTCCGCGCGGAGGGGAAGCAGGGGAAGGACCGCGTCGAGGCGGTGAAGCGCATCCAGGGCGAGGGGATCGAGGTCGTCCTCTTCACGATGCTCGGCGCGCGGGAGGACGGGCTCGACGCGTTCCAGCGCACGCTGGAGCTGGCGGACCGGCTCCGCGTGGGGATCCACCCCGTGCTGGCGACGCCGCTCCCGGGGACGGAGCTGTACGAGGCGTACCGCCCGTACCTCGTCCCCGGCCTCGGCTGGGAGGCCTTCACCGGGGTCCGCGCCGTGTTCGAGCACCCGGATCCCGCCGCGAACCCGGAGCGGCGCGAGCGCGAGTACCACGAGCTGGTCCGCGAGCTCTTCCGGGCCTCGCGCATCGTCGATCGCCTGCGCGCCATCCCGCGGGCCGGGTTCCCACGGACGCACCTGCTCTCGCTCATGGCGGCGATCCCGATGAAGGTCGCCCTCGGGAAGGCACGGGCGGAGTGGCAGGCGACGCACGCGGCGGCCGCCGCGGAGCCTCCGCCGCCGCGTGCGTGAAGGCGCCCGGGGGCCCCGGCTCAGCGGGAGCCGGAGGAGGCCTTCGTCGCGGCCTTCGCGTCCTGCTCCGACTGCAGCCCCGCCGGGTGGTCCGCCAGCTTCTGCGTCCGGGCCTGCTCCTCGAACCACTCGAGGGGGCGCTCCGTCTGGTCCCGGAACGCCGCCAGCGACGCGTCCCGGAGGCTCGCCGCGTCGGCGTCGGCCTGGGAGACCAGGATCTCGTCCACCACCTGCGGGCAGGAGGCGACCGAGCCCGGGCGCGCCTCGATCTCCTCGCGGACGCTCGGCGCGGCCTTCGGATCCTTGGCCGCGAGCATCTTCAGCTCGATCGAGAAGTTCACGTACCGCTCGAGCATCCGGAACACGGCCGTGTCGCCCATCGCGCCCATCGGCTTCTCGTCCGGGAGCTTCGAGACCTTGCCGTTCTCCAGCTTGGCCCGGCCCACCATCTCGCAGGCGCGCCCGCCGTCGGTCGTGTAGCCGAGGTTGTCGGTGAGGACCGCGAGCACGGTCGGGACGTTGGCGAGGTCCCAGTGCGCGAGCAGCCCCACCTCGCCGTCGGGGAGCGGCCGGAGCGTGGCGACATCCATCGCGAGCACGCGCGACCACGGCGGCACCGGGCGCGTGCGCTGGCGGGGTGGCAGCCCCTTCACCTGCCGGCGGAGCGCGTCGTCGAAGAGGTTGGTCGCCGTCTCGGCCTCGCCGAGCACGTTCACGCAGTGGGTCGCCGGGACGCCGAGGATCTCCTCGACCATGGCGTAGTAGTCGTCGCGGGTCACGACGCCGAAGCGGCCGCGGTACCCGCCGCCGTCGCAGACGCGGCTGCCCGGCGGCAGCCTGAAGCGGAGCTTCTTCCTGCGGCAGGCCTGGAAGAAGTAGACGTAGGCCGACGTCGCGCCGATGAGCGCCACCGGGACGCCGCTCGCCTCTGATTCCCGGAGCGCCTTCAGCAGCCCGCTCACGTCGACGCCGGTCCGCCCGAGGAGGAACTGGCTGTCCGGCGTCCCGAAGGCGCGCCGCGTCTGGTCCATCCCGATGGCCATCCCCATCGACGGGGCCAGCTCCGGGCTCGGCGCCAGGATGAGGATCCGGCACCGCTTTTCGGCCTCGAGGTCCGGGAAGAGGTAGGTCCCCGTCATCGCCCGGTTCGCCGCGAAGACGAGGCGCTTGCCGTCCTCGTCGCGGAAGATCCGCCCGCGCTGCGTGAGGCTCGTCGTCCCGCCCGTCAGGCAGCCCATGACCGCCTGCTCCAACGGGAAGGACGCGACGAGGTGGGTCTTGAAGACGTCGTTGTAGACCGTCGGGACGTCCTGCCACCGCTCGACGTCGCCCACGCGGACCTTCTTCGCGTCGCAGAACTCGCGGAAGATCGCGTTGGTCTCGTACTGGAGCGCGAACAGGCGCAGGGCGTACGCGTCGAAGTCGAACCGCTCGACCTCGACGCCCGCCTGGATGAAGCCGAGGACGTCCTCCGTGATCCGGCGGCGCTCCTCGACGGCGCGAGCTGAAGCGGCAGGGGGAAGCGTCATCTGGATGTCCTCCTTCATCACCGCGACCGGGGGCGGGGGCGAGGTGCGGATCTCCGTATCACCCTGCGTCCGCGGCGGTCAAATTGGCCTGGAATTGCGCGAGCCTGCGAGGCGAGCACCTGCACGGTCCGCGGGCAGGCGAAGACGGCGCGAGCCGCTCGACGCGAACGAGCGTTCACGGTGAAGCCGCCGACTCGATCGGCGCGATCGCGGAGGCGAGAGAGAGGGCGACGGGATCACCCGTAGACCAGCGCCACCTGCCACGCCGTCCCCGCCGCGAAGACGACCCCAAGCAGCGCGTGCTTGATCTTGAGGAGCCGGATCCGGTCGCGCTCGACGTCGCCGGTCCAGCCGAACGCCTTCCAGGAGAGCATCCGGAAGACGCCGGTCAGGGCGATGGTGGCGAGGCTCGCCCACGTGAGGAGGAGGAACTTCCGCTCCAGCCCCGGGACGAGCGCACCGGCGAGGAGCCACTCGGGCTTTCGCGCCTCGGCGTGCAGCACGGTGAGCAGGACCAGCGTCCCGATCCAGGTGCCGGTGGCCACGTCATGAAGGAAGGCATTGAAGATGGTGAGCTTGTCCCTCATCGGGGTGCACGGTAGCACGCCCCTCGACGTTGACGGACGCGCAGCTATTCACGCGGCGTGCCGAGGGGTGCGCGATTTGACGCAGGCTGCGGCAAAACGCCCAAGGCGCCAAGCCTCAACGCGAGAACCTCGATCGAGGTACATCAGCGAAAACGAGTAATTCCGTGAGGATGTACCCGGTGCCGCAACTGAAATGTCACAGTTCACGGGTGCGGCATGGTGTCGCAGTTGCAGGCGGCCACGGATATGAAGACCAGGGCCGCTCTGGCGACACCTCTGGCGTTGGCGTCGGCGTTCGCGCTCCTCCCTGCCCGGACCGCGGCGATGGGGCTGAGCTGGGGGGGGACCCCGCCGACCGTCAGCCCGCCGTCGGTGACCTCGCCCGTCGCGGCGAACGGCGCCGCGACGATCAGCTGCGCGGCGCAGGACTCGAGCCTCGTCACCGGCCTCTCGGTCACGGTGAGCGGCGGGGCGCTCGACGGCGGCGGCACGACCGAGGCGCTGTCGATCGCCCCGGCCGGCGCGGTCACCGGGACGGCGACCTGGGTCGCCCCCGCGGCGGGACCGGCGACGATCACGTGCTCAGCGACGAACTCGAGCAACCTGTCTGCCTCGTCGTCGCTCGCGGTGACCGTCGCGGCGCCCACGCCCTCGGTCGTGATCGACGCGCTGACCGGTCCCACCGCGCCGGTGCTGGTCGGCGCCGCGGTGCCCCTCCAGGCCTCCGCCCACGATCCGTCCGGCGGGACCCTGAGCTACGCGTGGTCCGCCTCGGCGGGGACGATCCAGTCCTCCGGGGCGTCGGCCACCCTGACCGCACCGCAGGCGGCGGGGACCGTCACCGTGACCCTCACGGTGAGCAGCACGAGCGGGAGCGCCGCCGCGACGGGCACCTCGAGCTTCTCCGTCATCCTGGCCGCGAGCCAGGGGACGCTCGGCGACGCGCTCCTCGGGCCTCACCGGCTGGCGCGCGGGCCGGAGGGCTACCTCTATGTCGTGGACGGGCAGGGCGGGCTCCACGTCCTGACGGCGAAGGGCGAGCCCATGGGGACGGTGCCGCTCCCGGACCGCGCCCTCGCGGTCGCCGCGACGGCGGGCACGGCGTTCGTGTCCACGGTCGGCGGGAAGATCCTGCGCGTCGATCCCGTGGCGGCGCGGGTCGTCGGGGCGCTGGACGTCGGCTATGCGCTCGGGCCCATGGGGCTCGCCTTCGACCCGACGACCCAGCTGCTCTGGCTCGCCGAGCGGGACGCGGGGCAGCTCCGGGCGATCCGGCTCGACGGGACGACCGTGATGGTGGCGAACCGCGCGGGCGGGACCCCGCTCGCCGGCGTGAGCGACGTCGCGATCGACGCGGCTTCCGGCCTGGTCTGGGTCGCGCTCGACTACAACCCCGGCGGCGCGATGGCGCACGCGTTCAAGCTGAGCGACGCCAGCTACGCGAGATCCATCCTCGGCGGCGGGACGGCGGCGAACCAGGTCACGCGGGCGGGCGGCATCGCGGTGGACGCGACGGGCCGGGTCCTCGTCTCCGACGTGTACGCGGGGAACGTGCAGGTGACGAGCGGCGCGGGCGTCTATCTCGGCGCCCTCGGCAGCTTCGGCGCCGGCCCGGGGGAGCTGCGCCAGCCGGCCGGAGTGCTCGCGCTCCCGACCGGCGACGTCCTCGTCGCCAACTCCGACGACGGCAGGCTGGAGCGGTACGGGACGGGCGCGTCGCTCCCGGCCTGCCTGGCCGACGGATGGGTCGACTCAGACTGCGACGGGATGCCGGACGCGTGGGAGCTGGCGTACGGCCTGAACCCGTACTGGGCGGGGGACGCGCTCCTCGACCACGACGGCGACGGGCTCACGAACCTCCAGGAGTTCCAGGCGCACACGAACCCGCGGCTCGCGGACACGGACGGCGACGGGTACCCGGACGGTTGGGAGCTCGCGAACGGGTTCGACCCGACCAATTCCAACGACCATCGCCCGGTGGTGAGCGTGTCGGGTCCGAGCGAGGTGAACCCGGGCTTCGTCCGCCTGTCGGCGGTGGCGTCCGGGACCGGGACCTGCGGGGTCGCCTGGAAGCAGGTGAGCGGCCCGAAGCTCGCGCTCGGGATCTCGAACGGCTCGGCCACGTTCGTCGCGCGCCAGGCCGCGACGTACGCGTTCCAGGCGGTGGCGACGTGCTCCGGGATCGCGAGCGCGCCGGCGCGCCTCGCGGTGGTGGTGCGGGACGTGCCGCCGGTCGCCGAGCCGGGGCGGATCCAGGTGCTGCGGCCGGGCGGTCGGATCGGGCTCGACGCGCGCTGGTCGAGCGACGCGAACGGCGGCGCGCTGACCTTCCTGTGGGACCAGACGCTCGGGACCCCGGTGCTCGCCTCGCAGCCGGGCGGCTTCGTGACGGCGCCGGAGCGCGGGGTGGGACTGTACGGCTTCCAGGTGACGGTCACCGATCCCGCGGGCAACGCGTCCGCGGCGGAGGTCCCGGTGCTGGTGACCGGCGGCCCGGCGCCGACGGCGATCGCGGTGGCGATCCCGGCGGAGGGAGAGGTGGGGAGCACGGTCGCGCTCGACGCGAGTGCGAGCTTCTTCGGGACGGTCGTCCGGTGGAGCCAGGTGTCCGGGCCGGTGGCGGAGCTCGGCGGCGCCGACACGCCGGTGGCGTGGTTCGTCCCCTCGGCCGCGGGCCGGTACGTCTTCGAGGTCCAGGTGGCGAACGACGAGCTCCGGTCGCCCCCGGCGCGGGTCGAGGTGTTCGTGGCGGAGGCGGGGCAGGGGCTGCCGACGGTCACGGCAGCCGCGTCGTCGGTGGTCGGGGTGGGGACGCCGGTCTCGCTGGAGGCGACGGCGAGCGGCGGGGCCGTCGAGTACGCCTGGAAGCAGGTCGCGGGCCAGGCGGCGGGGCTGAACGACGCGGACCGGGCGACGGCAACGGCGGTGGCGTTCGCGCCGGGGTTCTACGTGTTCGAGGTCTCGGTGAAGGAGGGGGCGGCGGAGAGCCGACCGGCGCGGGTGGCCTTCGAGGCGCGCACGGCGGGCCACGCGATCCCGCGGGCGCGGGCGACGAGCCCGACGCCGGCGCCGGCGATGGTGGGGCAGCTCGTGCTGCTCGACGGGCGCGGGAGCGTGGGGGCGAGCCGCTACCGGTGGACCCAGGTCGCGGGGCCGTGGGTGGTGCTGCAGGCGCCGGCGGAAGCGGTGACGGCGTTCCGGCCGCACGCCCCGGGCCGGTACGCGTTCGAGCTCGAGGTGGACGACGGGACGGCGCGCAGCGCGCCGGCGCGCGTCGAGGTCGTCGTCACGAAGGGTGAGGTGAAGTGATGCGCGCGCTCCGACTTTTCGCGGCCCTCGTCGCGCTAGCGGGCCCGCTCGTCGCACGGGCGACGGACGCGCCGCACGCGGCGTCCGTGATCCAGAACTCGACCGGCTGCGAGGACTGCCACATGCTGCACTTCGCGGTCGGGCCCACCTTGACGAAGCAGGCGGACAACTTCACCGTCTGCACGAGCTGCCACAACAACCTGGCCGCGAGCTTCACCTTCGGCGGCAAGTGGTACTCGTCCGACCAGGGGACGCCCGGGGCCGGCGGCCACTCGCACCACTGGAACACGAGCACGACGAACGCCACGTACGGCGCCACGCCGCCGACGAGCAGCGCGCTCTCGAGCTACACGCCGGGCAACGTCCTCCAGTGCTCCACCTGCCACGATCCGCACCCGGCGAGCGCCGCCAACGCGCCGGCGAACGTGCACGTCTCGGTGGCGACGGGCACCGCGCTCGCGCAGAGCGGCGGCGCCACCTCCGGCGCGACGATGACGCTCGCGGTGGGGGCGACGCCCGTCCCGAACGGCTACCGGATCCAGATCGGCCCGGCGGCGAACCAGTTCCAGGTGTCGCACAACGCCCGGTACCAGAGCACGACCTCGGTGACCTGGACCTCGACCTACACCATCACCGCGGCCAACACGGCAATCCCGCTCTCGGCGGCGGGGGACGACCCGGCGCTCAGCGTGACCTTCAGCACGATGCCGACCGCGACCGGCGGCTACTGGGACTTCTACGTGTCCTATCCCTTCCTGCGGATGGCGGCCGGCGAGGGCGAACTCTGCGTGAGCTGCCATGCGGCCCGGAACCAGACGCACACGGACGTCGAGTCCTCCACGACGTACGGCTGGGGATCCGGCAAGCCCTTCAGCCACCCGGTGGGCGAGGCGCCCAACGCGAACGGGGGAGGGTACGACCTCTCGACGCCGCTCGACGTGAACGGCGCGGTCCAGGGGGCGGCGGGGAAGGACGCGAACGCGACGAACGATCTCCTCCTGTCGCCGACCGGCAAGGTCACGTGCGTGAGCTGCCACGCGGCCCACAACGCGGACTCGAACTCGCAGACGGTGGATGCGCGCTGACGCGGGCCCACGGACCAGGACGAGCGGAACCATGAGCGATCGGGCGGTGGACATGCGTGGCAATCGGGCGGGCTTCGGCAGGGCGGCGGCGGTGGCGCTCGTCGCAATGGCCGGCGCGTGGGCGGGGCGGGCGGACGCGGCGGTGGCGTACGTCTCGGGGTTCGGGAACACGCCGCTCGCCAACGCCAACCCTAATGCCGTCAATTGGAGCTCCGGGAACATCAGCGTCACCCCGGGCGCCGGGACGAATCGGGTCCTCGTCGTGGTCGTGTCGGCGACCGAGGGGAGCAACATCACCTCCTTCTCGGCCAGCGCCACCTACAACGGGGCGACCGCGACGCAGGCGGTCGTGTCCTCGGCGAACAGCCGCAATCAGCTCTGGATCGGCTACTTCAAGGAGGCCAACCTTCCCGCGGGCGCGGCCAACCTGGCGGTGACCGTCACCTCGGACCAGAGCTTCAGCGGCGTGTCCGTGTTCGCCGGCACGTACCAGGGGGTCGATCAGACGACCCCCATCACCGGAAGCGGAAGCGTCACGACGACGGGATCCCAGACCATCACGCTCGCGTCCGCGGTGACCTCCAACGCCGGCGGCGCCTACGTCGCCGCCGTGTCGCACTCCAGCTCACAGACCCTCTCGTCCATCACCCCCGCGACGTACACCGCGCGCGTCACGAACGACACCGGGCCCAACGTCGGCAGCAACGTCGAGGACAAGCTGACCGCGAGCGCCTCGAGCGAAACGACGTCTTCCACGCTCACCGCGTCGAGCCGTCAGACCCTCGCGGTGGTCTCGCTGAACCCGGCCTCGAGCACCATCACCATCGGCAACGGCAGCGCCGAGCCGGCGAACAGCTCGAAGACGTCGGGGCAGGTGGGGGCGATCGACGCCTTCTCGGTGCAGACGAGCAGCGGCACGGCGACGATCACGGGGGTCACCGTGAACCTCACGGCCGGCAACACGGCGCTCTCCAACCTCTTCATCAACAGCAGCTCGGCGTGCACGGGCACGACCTACGGGACGCTGGCGAGCCCGGCGTCGGGCAACAACACGATCAGCCTGACGACGAACATCAGCGCGACCACCAGCTCGGGCTCGACCAACCTCTACGTCTGCGGCACCGCGGCGACGGTCGCTTCGAGCACCTCCGTCACCGGGAACGTGTCGGGCGTGACGGCGACCGGCTACGGGTACACCGACAGCGACACCAACAACGCGACGCTCACGGTGCTGCCGGTGATCACCATCGGGAACGGCAGCGCGGAGCCGGCCAGCAGCACGATCGCCTCGGGGCAGGTGGGGGCGATCGGCGCTTTCTCGCTGCAGACGAGCGGCGGCACGGCGACGGTCACGGCGGTGTCGGTGAGCCTGACGTTCTCCTCGGGGAGCCCGCTCACCAACGTCTTCGTGAACAGCAGCTCGGCGTGCACCGGCACGACCTACGGGACGCTGACGAGCCCGGTCTCGGGCAACAACACGATCAACCTGACGACGAGCCTCGGCGCGACCACGACGTCGGGGACGACCGATCTCTTCGTCTGCGGCACGGCCGCGACCGTGACCGCCTCCGCTACGGTGACCGGCACGGTGGCCTCGGTGACGGCGAGCGGGTACGGCGCGACCGACACCGACACGACGAGCGCCACGCTCACGGTGTCGCCCGCGCTCACCATCGGGAACGGCAGCTCCGAGCCGGCGAACAGCTCGAAGACCTCGGGGCAGGTGGGGGCGATCGACGCGTTCTCGGTGCAGACGAGCAGCGGCACGGCGACGATCACGGCGGTGACGGCGACCCTGACCTTCTCCACGGGCAGCCCGCTCACCAACGTCTTCGTGAACAGCAACTCGGCGTGCACCGGGACGACCTACGGGACGCTGGCGAGCCCGGTCTCGGGCAGCAACGCCATCGCCCTGACGACGAACATCAGCGCGACCACGACGTCGAGCTCGACCAGCCTCTACCTGTGCGGCACGGCCGCGACGGTGACCACGTCGGCGACCGTCACCGGCACGGTGGCCTCGGTGACGGCGAGCGGGTACGGGTCAACCGACAACGACACCACGAGCGCGACGCTCACGGTGACGGTGCCACCGTCGATCACCATCGGCAACGGCAGCGCGGAGCCGGCGAGCAGCTCGAAGTCTTCGGGGCAGGTGGGGGCGATCGACGCGTTCTCGGTGCAGACGAGCAGCGGCACGGCGACCATCACGTCGGTGGCGGTGACCCTGACGTTCTCCACGGGCAGCCCGCTCACCAACGTGTTCGTGAACAGCAGCTCGGCGTGCACCGGGACGACCTACGGGACGCTGGCGAGCCCGGTCTCCGGCAGCAACACGATCAGCCTGACGACAAACATCAGCGCGACCACGACGTCGAGCTCGACCAACCTCTACCTGTGCGGTACGGCGGCCACCGTCTCGGCGAACGCCACCGTCACCGGCACGGTGGCCTCGGTGACGGCGAGCGGCTACGGCTTCGTCGACAACGACACCACCAGCGCGACCCTCACCGTGACACCGCCGCCGGTCCCCGGGACGACGACGGGAGCCATCAACGCGACCGTCAACTCGTGCACCCAGGTGACCGCGACCGCGAGCTACACCGGTGACACCGACGGCGACAACACCGTCACCTTCAGCCGCTCCACCGACGGGACGACCTTCACCGCGCTCGCCGCCTGCACGAACCTCGGCGGCGGGACGAACCCGCGCGCCTGCACGGACGGCACGGCCGCGGCGAGCACGAGTTATTGGTACCGGGCGCAGTTCACCGACACGACCGGCGGCGTGGCCGGGACGAACCCGATCACCACCTCCTCCAGCATCAACACCGGGGTCTGCGCGGCGAACCTGGTCGTCGGGGATCCCGGGATCGCCAGCCAGCCCGCGGCGGGGACGCTCACCGTCGGCGCCACGGCCTGGACGTACGTCGGCCAGTTCACCCTGGCGGCAACCTCCGGAACCGTGTCGCTCGGCGCGCTCGCGGTCTCGAACGCCGCCGCGGCGCCGCTCGCCACCGCTGGCGACCTCCAGCTCAACCTCGTGAACGCGACCGGGACCGGCGTGTACGCGACCGGGAGCTGGGACGGGGCGAAGTGGGTCTTCGGCACGATCAACGACCCGTCCACCGGCCTGCCGGTGTCGATCGGCACGACCGCGGTCACCTTCCGGATCTACGCGACGGCCAACTACGGCGCCGCCCCGGCCGAGAACTTCAAGATGCAGCTCGCGCCCGCCAACGTGGCCGGGCTCTCGCCGGCGACCGCGACCACCGGCGCGACCGTCACCGCAAACAACTATTCGACCGCGGCGCCCGCGGCCGTGAACGAGGGGTCGGTCTCCTCCACCACCGGCCCGATGGTGTCGATCGTGAACCCCGACAAGGGGAAGGCGGTGAGCGGCAACTTCCTGGTGCAGATCTACGTCAACAGCGCGAACGGCAGCGCCGTCAGCGCGATGGGGCTCACCACCGACGGCTCGACGCCCTCCTGCGCCACGAACGACGCCACCATCACCAAGGACTCGCACACCTACTCGAGCGCGAGCGCGGCGATGTACTCCAAGGTGGTGAGCGGCCTCGCGGCGGGGACGCACACGCTCAAGGCCTGCGCGACCAACACCGCGGCGACCGTGGTGTCGGCGCCGGTGACCGTCACGGTCCGCGCCGCGGGGTCGGGCGACGGCAACATGCTGGTCCGCGACAACGCGAGCCAGCTCTGCAGCGATTGCCACAGCCAGGGCAAGCTCCAGCCGCACGACAGCCAGTCCACCCGGAGCAAGTACGGCTCCTGGTCCACGACCTGCCGCGACTGTCACACGCCGCACAGCACGCGGAACCTGTACCTCGTGAAGGAGCAGATCGTCCCGCCGGCGGTGAACGGGTATCAGCCCGCGCGCAACGTCTACCTCGCCAAGACGACGGGCGACTCGAACGTCAGCGGCGCCACGACGCCGGCCAGCTCCTCCTTCGCCAACTCGGACTCGAGCGGCGTGTGCCAGGCGTGCCACACCCGCACCATGAACGCGTCGCGGACCTACTCGAACGGGAGCTTCACCAACGGCAGCACCACCGTGACGAGCGGCTCGGCCGTCTTCGTGAGCGGGACGACGCCGACCGGCGACGTCGGAAACTACGTCCTCGCGCCCGACGGGAGGTCGTACCAGATCTCCGCCGTCGTCTCGGCGACGCAGGCGACGCTCGCCACGGCTTACCAGGGCCCCACCGTCTCCGGGACGGCGAGCCTCTACGTGGGGCCGCCGCGCTGGCGGAACACCGGCAACGGGGACACCCACTACACGGCGGCGGTCGGGACGCAGGCGTGCACGGGGTGCCACTCGCACCAGAGCGGGTTCGCGGCGGGTGAGAGCAGCGGCGGCGCCAGCTGCTCCGGCTGCCACAAGAGCATCTGGAACGCGATGAACGGCACCACCACCGGGCTGGCCGCCAAGCACACCCTCGGCGCCGCGGTGGGGACGAACGACAGCTTCAAGGACGACGCGACGGTCGACTGGGGCACGCAGACGTCGCTCGCGAACGTCCTGGCGACGCAGCGCTCCTGCGTGAACATGTGCCACGACGATCACGTCCACGACCTGAGCCCGGCGACGACGCACGAGCAGAACGGCTACGCCGACGCCCGCAGCGCGACGTCGCGCGCCATGACCCGGGACGGGAGCAACAACGTCACCGTCGGCTCCCCGGCCAAGGTGGACTTCTCCTACAACGCGACGACGCAGGCCTGGGGCGGCATGTGCACGTCCTGTCACCAGACCCAGGTGGACTCGAGCCGGCCCGCCGTCGCGGCGGCGAGCTTCAGCGGCGGCGGCCACGACGGCGTCACCACCTCCGACGGGACCACGACGTACAACTGGAACTACACCCTCCACGACGGGAGCAGCTTCAACCGGAACTGCACCAAGTGCCACGCCTCGCGGGCGGAGGGCACGACGCCGACCTCCTCGGCGACGGGCTCGGGCGCGACGGCCGTGCACGGGACGACGGACCCGTCGCTGCTCGCGGGCTCGAAGACGCCCGCCGGCACGGCGGCCGGGTACGTCTGCTACAACTGCCACGGGTCCACCGCGACGCCCGCCAGCGGCGTGCAGGGCAACCGCTCCAAGAAGAACATCCAGTCCGAGATCGCGAAGGCCGGCAGCGGGCACCGGACCGACTCGGACACCGTCCACGCGACCGTGACGGAGGCGAGCAACGCGGCGTTCGGCAACACGCTGGGGGTGACCGAGCGTCACGTGAACTGCCTCGATTGCCACGACTCGCACCAGGCCAAGGCGGGCCTGCGGACCATCGGCGGCGCCAGCGGGAACACCATCGGCGGCGCGCTCGCCGGGACGTGGGGGGCGAAGCTCTCGACCAACCCGGCGTTCTGGACGGCCGGGGCGTCCACGAACTTCACGAAGGCCACCCTGACGACGGGGACCCCGGGCGCCGCCCAGGACAACCTCGAGGCGACGCTCTGCTTCAAGTGCCACTCGAGCTTCTACGGCACGCTGCCGACCGCGCCGTCGTCGGTCGGCCTGCCGTCGCCCATCGCGGCCGGCGGGTTCACCGAGACCGACACGGCGATGGAGTTCAACCCGGCCAACGCCGGGAACTGGAAGACCTCGGGCACGGCGAACACCTATGACGGCGGCGAGACCGCCGGCTCCTTCCACCCGGTGCTCGCCGACAGCTCGAACAACCTCGGGCAGATCACGCTCACCAACCTCGTCACGACCAACTTCGCGTGGAGCACGACCACGCGGAACCGGATGCGCTGCTCGGACTGCCACGCCTCCGACACGAACACCGACCCAGCCGGCCCGCACGGCTCGGCGGCCAAGTTCGTGCTCCGAGGCCCGAACACGGCCTGGAACGCATCTCTCAACAGTGTGGCGACGACCGGGATCTTCTGCTGGAACTGCCACTCCATCAACTCGACCAACTCGCGCTACAGCGCTCACGGCACCCACAACGGGAAGGCGGCCTGCTTCACCTGTCACTCGGCGATCCCGCACGGCTCGATGCGGCCAGGGCTCCTCAGCGCGGGCAACGGCGGCTGCGGCGTGAACGGCGGGACCACCTGCGGGCAGACCTCGATGAACATCAACGTCGGCGGTCCGGTGGTGGCCTGCCAGAACGGCAACGGCGCGGGGACGAACTGCCTCGCCACCGACAACCCGCCCTACAATCAGGCTCCCTCGACCTACAACAAGCTCCGGCTCGCGTACTATCCGTCGAACGCGACCACGAACTGGGGCACGACCACCGCGTACTGCGGCTGCGGCAACGTCATCGGCGGGCAGGGACACTGATGGCCGGTCGCTGGCCAGGGCGGGCCTCCGGGCCCGCCCCGGAGGTGTCCGACTGCGGGGCGCGCTCGCCATGAAGCTCGTGCGGATCGTCAGATCGCCGTCGTTCGCCCTCGCGGTCATCGGCTTCGTCGCGGTCTACTCGGCGGTGGGCGCCTGGCTTCCCTGGTCCTCGCCAGGCGGGCGCCCGGCGCCGGCGTGGGCCGCGGCGCTCCGGCTTGACCATCCGTTCTCGGCGCCGCCGTTCCTCGTCGCGGTCGCGGCGCTCCTCGCGAGCGTCCTCGCCTGCACCTGGGGCAAGCGCGGCCGGATCCTCCGGCTCGGGCGCGGTGAGCTCCCTCCAACGGCGATGTGCCTGCCGCCGCGCCCCGGCGCGGATCCCGGCGCGTTCCTCCGGGACCAGGGCTTCCGGCGACGCGGCGAGATCTGGACCCGGTGTCGCGCCGGGCTCTGGGGCGGCTGGGTCCTGCACGTCGGCCTCCTCGCGCTCATCGCGGGCGTCCTCGTCCAGCAGAGCCTCTTCGACACCGGCCTCTTCGAGCTCACCGAGGGGGAGACCGCGAAGCTCGACGCGCCCGGCGCGCTCCTCTGGCGGAGCCGGGGCGTCCTCGCGCGCGCCACCCCCCCGGACGTCGAGGTCACGCTCCACTGGTTCGATCCCTACGCGAGCCAGGAGGGCTACGCGCGGGATCGGCTGAGCCAGCTCGGCGTCGTGCGGCGAGGGCACGACCCGGTGACGGCGTTCCTCGATCGCTCCGCGGGGATCCGCGCCGGCGGCTTGCAGTTCTTCCAGGCCATCCCGACCGGCTACGCCGTAAACCTCGACGTCCCCGGCCTCGGGCGCCGGAGCGTCCACCTCCGACCCGAGATGGCGCACCTCGCGTCGATCCGGCTCGACGATCCTTCCGGCCGGCCGGCCCGGTTCCTGCTGACCGCGGCGGGCTCGCTCGACGATCCGATGGGGACGGGACCGATCCGGGTGGAGCTCGAGCAGGACGGGGTGCGGCGGGCCCTCCAGCGCGGCGCCGCCTTCCGCTTCGGCGATCGCGACGCGACGCTCCTCTCGGTGGGGCGGTGGGGCCAGTACACCTACGCGCGCGCGCCGGGGATGTCGGCCGTCTTCGCGGGCTTCGCCCTCGTCCTCGCCGGCTGCGCGCTCCTGCTCCTCCCCGCCGGCGTGGCGCGGGTGGAGGACGGGGCGATCCGCGCCTACCTGGTGCGCGGCGGCGCGGCGCTCGCGGCGGACTGGACGCACGATCCTCCGCCGGGCGCCGAGGACCGGCGTCTTCGTACCGAGGGCCCATGACCGAGAGCATCCTCTTCTGGACCGCGACGACGTGCTACGCGGCGGGGACGGTCGCCGCCGTCCTCTGGCTCGCCTTTCGCAGCGATCGCGCCGGATGGGCGGCGAGGGCCCTCGCCGGCCTCGGCCTCGCGGCGCACGCGGGGGCCCTCGGCCTCCGCTGGGCGGCGGTCGGGCACGGGCCGTACGCGACGCGCTACGAGGTCGTGTCGGCGGACACCTTCGTTCTCGTGGCGGTCTGGCTCGCGGCGACGCTGCGCGTCCGCGCCCTGCGGAGCCTCGCGCCCATCGTGCTGCCGCTCGCCTTCCTCGGGATGGGGTGGGCGCTGACGAGCTTCGACGTCCGGTACACGCTCCCCATCATCTTCCGCTCCTACTGGCTCTACCTCCACATCGGGTTCGCGAAGCTCTTCGCCGCGACCATCCTCCTCTCGGCCGCGTGCGCTGCGGCGTACCTCGTGAAGCTCCGCGACCCGACGCGCTTCCCTGCGCTGCCGCCCCCCGAGCGACTCGACCTGTACGCGCACCAGCTCATGCTCGCGTCGTTCCTCTTCCTCGGCGTCATGATCGTCGCCGGCTCGCTGTGGGCGGCGCAGGGCTGGGGCCGGTACTGGGGCTGGGATCCCATCGAGACGAGCGCGCTCGTCACGTGGATCGTCCTCGGGATCATCCTGCACCTTCGCGTGCTGCACGGGTGGAGCGGGAGGCGGATGGCGTACCTCACCTTCGTGGGGCTCGCCTGCGCGCTCGCGACACTGTTCGTCGTGGCGCTGCTCGTGCCCACCATCCACAACTCCTACCTGGTGGGGCGCGGATGAGGCGGTTGCTCCTCGTCGTCGCGGCGCTCGTCGCGCTCTCCGGCTGCAAGCGCACCGCGACCGACGCTGCGCGGGCCGTGCGCGCTTACGACGACGAGCTGGTCCGCGCGTTCCGGATGAGCGACTCCTCGCGCGTCCCGGAGGTCGCGACGCGCCAGGAGGCCGACCGGGTCCTCGTCCTCGTGGATCTCAAGGCCTCGAACCGGCTGGTCCTGGACTCGACGCTGGAGCGCTTCGAGGTCCTCTCGGCGCGCGCCGCGCCCGACGGGAAGACCGCGGAGGTCGACACGGCGGAGCGCTGGCGGTACTTCGATCGCCCCCTCGATCCGGGGCGAACGGCCGGCGCGGTCATCCTCAGCGAGATGCGGATGCGCTACGCGCTGGTCCGGGAGGGCGGGCGCTGGAAGGTCGCCGACGTGACGACGCTCGGCAACGAGATCCTCTCGGGCCGGCCACGGCAGGCAGCGGACTCCTCGCGCGAGGCCGGTTCGCCCCGGTGACGTCCCGGACGCTCGAGTGACCGCCGGAGCCGTGGATGGCTGCCCGACGTCACCCGGTGGCATGATGCACGACCGATGGTCCTCCGGATCCTCCGCGGCGCGGTCCGCCTTCACCCGATGCGGCTCGCCCTCGTGGTCCTCTCCACCGCGATGGGCGCGGGCATCGCCTCGGCGCTCGGCTTCGTCGCCCTCCAGGCGGAGGACCGGATCGCGCGCGAGCTGCGGAGCTTCGGCGCGAACATCGTGGTCGAGCCGGTCGGCGCGACCGCCCCGGGCGGCGCCGCGGCCGGCGGGGCGTCGCTCCAGGAGGCGGATCTCGCCCGCGTCCTCACCATCTTCTGGCGGCACAACGTGGTCGGCCTCGCCCCCTCGCTCACCGCCCCGGCCACCGTGGCGGGCCCGGGCGGCGCCGAGCGCGCCCTGGTCGCGGGGGTCTGGTTCGAGAGGCGTCTCCCGCGCGCGGAGGGCGGGGAGGATCTCGTCGCGGGGGTCGTCCCGCTCTTCCCGCACTGGACGGTGGACGGCCGCTGGCCGGCGCCGGGCGAGCGGGGCGCGGCGGTGGTGGGGAGGGCGGTCGCGACCCGCCTCGGCGTCCGGCCGGGCGCCCGCCTCGCGGTGGACGTCGGCAAGGGACCGGCGACCTACACCGTCGCCGGGCTCCTCGCGACCGGCGGCCTCGAGGAGGACGAGGTCCTGATCGACCTCTCCGACGCGCAGGCGCTCCTCGGGCGCCCCGGCGAGATCTCTCGCGCGCTCGTCTCGGCGGTGACCGTCCCGCTCGACGCGTTCGGCCGGCGCCCGCCGTCCGGCATGACGCGGCTCGAGTACGAGAAGTGGTTCTGCACGCCGTACGTGACGAGCGTCGCCCGGCAGGTGGAGGAGGCGATCCGCGGGAGCCGGGCCCGGCCGGTCTGGAGCATCGCCGAGGCGGAGGCGCGGGTCCTCTCGCGGCTCGGCGTGCTCATGGCGATCCTCGCCGCGCTGTCGCTCGCGGCCGCCGCCCTCGCGGTCGCCTCCACCTTCGCCGCGCGGGTGATGGGCCGGCGCGCGGAGATCGCCCTCATGCGCGCGTGCGGCGCGTCGGCGTGGCAGGTCGTGCTGCTCCTCGGCGCGGAGATCCTCGCCCTCGGAGCGCTCGGCGGCGTCCTCGGCGCCGCGCTGGCGGCGGTCCTCGTCCGCGTGCTCGGGGCGGTGGTCTTCGGCGCGCCCCTCCAGCCCGGCGCCGCGCTCGCGCCGCTCGCCGTCCTCGCCGCGCTGCTCGTGGCGGCGGCGGGCGCGGTGTGGCCCCTCCGGCGCGCGCTCGCCCTCGAGCCCGCCCCCGAGCTGAAGGAGGCGGCGTGACCCCGGGGCCGGCGCGGCCCGGCGGGACCGGGTTCTTCGGCCGGTGGCTGCGGCGCTCGCTCCGGCGAAGCCTCGCCGCGAGCGCCGTCGCGACCGCCTCGCTCGCGCTCTCGTCCGCGCTCGTCTTCTGCCTCGTGGCGGTGTCGGGCGGGGTGGAGCGGCAGCTCGGGAAGGAGCTGTCGGTGTACGGCGCGAACCTCCTCGTCCTGCCCCGCTCCGCGCCGCTGCGGTTCGGCCTCGGCGCCCTCGAGCTCGGGCCCGTCGAGGAGGAGCGGCACCTCCCGGAGGCCGCGCTCCTCCGCCTCCCGGTGGCGGTGCCCGGCGTCGAGGCCGTCGCGCCCGCGCTCCTCGCCCGCGTGAGCGTGAACGGCGCGGCCGCCGGCGCGGTCGGCTACCGGTGGGAGGCGCTGCGCGCCCTGAACCCGCTCTGGCGCGTCACGCCGCGCTGGCCGGGCGAAGGGGAGGCGATGGCGGGCGCCTCGGTCGCCGCGCGGCTCGGGCTCGCCGCCGGCCGCGAGCTCGAGGTCGCCGCCGGCGACCGCCGCGCGCGGCTCCGGCTCGCCGCGATCGTCGAGACCGGCGGCCGCGAGGACGACGATCTGTTCCTGCCGCTCCCGCTCGCCCAGGCGCTGGCCGCGCGGCCGGGCGAGGCCTCGCTCGCGCTGGTGCGGGCGGACCTGGCGTCGCGGACGCCGGAGGCGACCGCGCGGGCCATCGAGGGCGCGGTGCCGGGCGCGGAGGCGCGCACCATCGCCCAGGTCGCGGGGGCCGAGACCGCGCTCCTCGACAAGGTCCGGCGGCTCCTCGGGGCGGTGACCCTCGCGCTCGGCGCGGCCACGGCGTTCACCGTCTCCGGGACGCTCGGCGTGCTCCTCCTCGCGCGCCGCCGCGAGCTCGGGCTCTACCTCGCCCTCGGGGCCGAGGCGCGGACGGTGCGGCGGCTCCTCCTCACCGAGGCCGCGGCGAGCGGGCTCGTGGGCGGGCTCGCCGGGTGCGTCCTCGGCGCGGTCGCGGCCGAGGCGGTCGCCGCGAGCGTCTTCGGCGCGCTCGTGCCGCCGGGCTGGGCCGCCGCGCCCCTCGCGATCGTCACCTCGTTCGCGCTCGCGCTCGGCGCCGCCACCTGGCCGGTGGCGCGTGCGCTCGCGGTCTCTCCGTGCGATAGTCTCCGGGCGCCTTGATCCGGCGCCCCAGCGTCCCCCTCGCATGCCCGGATACCCGATCCGCATCGACAAGGTGGCGCGCCGCTACGGCGACGTGGAGGCGCTCCGGGAGCTCGCGTGCGACCTCGACGCGGGTCGGTGGGTGTCGCTCGTCGGACCGTCCGGCTCCGGCAAGTCCACGCTCCTCCACCTCCTCGGCGCGATGGACGCGCCGAGCGCCGGCCGGATCCTCGTCGGCGACATCGACCTCTCCACGCTCGACCAGGCCTCGGCGGCGCGCTTCCGCCGGGAGCGGGTGGGCTTCGTCTTCCAGCAGCACCACATGGTGCCGTACCTCTCGGCGGTGGAGAACGTCATGCTCGCGCAGTGGTTCCACAGCCTCGCGGACGAGGCGGAGGCCGAGGCGGCCCTCGCGCGCGTGGGGCTCGCGCACCGCGCGCGGCACCTGCCCTCGCAGCTCTCTGGCGGCGAGCGGCAGCGCGCCTGCATCGCGCGGGCGCTGGTGAACGAGCCGGGGCTCCTCCTCCTCGACGAGCCGACCGGGAGCCTGGACTGGGCGAACGCCCTTCAAGTCCTGGACCTCCTCGCGCGGCTGCACGCCGAGGCGGGGTTCACGATCGTCTGCGCCACCCACAACCCCGCGGTGGCCCGCTGGGGCGATCGGGTCCTCACGATGCGCGACGGGGCGTTGGTCTCGGACGAGCGGATCGTCCCCGAGCGGCCGCGCGCCGACGTCGCGCTCGTCGCGGAGGGCGCATGACGCGCCGCCGCGCCGTCGCGCTGGGCGCCGCCGCCGCGGCGGTCCTCGGGATCTTCGCCGCCGTCCAGGCGCTGCGCACGCCCTCGGTGCAGGTCGCCTCGGCGGCGCAGGGGAGGGCGGCGCCCGGCCCCGACGGCATCCAGACCGTGGAGCTGGTGGGCGCGGCGGGCGAGTACCGGCCGAACGTGATCCACGCCCGGGCCGGCCAGCCCCTCCGGCTCCGGGTGACGCTGCACGACGCGCACGCCTGCGAGACGCGCCTCCTCGCGCCGGATCTCGGGGTGGACCTCCCGCTGCGGCCGGGCGGCAGCACCGAGGTGGTGCTCCCGCCGGCGCCGGCCGGCTCGTACCTCTTCACCTGCGAGATGAAGATGGTGAAGGGCGTGCTCGTGTACGAGTGAGCGGATGGCCGACGCGTTCCTCGCCGCGTTGCGCGTCGGCGCCGACGGGGCCCTCGCCGCCGCGCTCGGCTTCGTGCTCCTCCGCGCGTCCGCCCTCCGACGCATCGCCGCGCCGGCGGCCGTCGCGGTCGCCGCCGGGCTCGCGGTCGGCGTCGCCGCCGCGCTCCGCGCCCAGGCACGCGGCCTCGCCCCCGCCGATTTCCTGCCGGCGCTCCAGCGCGGCGACGCCCTCTTCGCGCTCGCGCTCGCCGCCCTCGCGCTCCTCGCGCGCGGCCGGAGCGCGGACGCGCTCGCCATCGGGTGGCGCCGCCCCGTCGCCGAGGTCGCGGGGCTCGCGATCGGGCTCCTCGTGCTCGCGCCGGAGGGGGTGCTCCTCGCCGAGCACCTCTCCGACCTCGCGCTGCTGGGGGGCGCGGCCGCGCCGGTCTGGGGGGCCGCCTTCGCCGGCCTCGCGGTCGCCGGCGCGCTCGGCGCCGGGGCCGCGGCGCTCTGGCTCCGGGCCGGCGCCGCGAGGCACCTCACGCCCGCGGCCGTGCTGTCGCTGCTCCTCGCCCTCGAGCTGGCCGGGATCGGCACCTCCGCCGTGGGCGCGCACGTGCTCCCGCGGCTCGTCACCGCCGCGATCTCCCGCGCGATCCACGACTCCGTCCACCTCCTGTTCGTCGTCCTCCAGGTGCCGGATCACGCCTACCTCGAGGACTGGGCCTATCAGCTCATCCTCCGCTTCCTCGAGCCGGCGGTGCACGCCGCGGTCGGAGCCGCCGTGGTCGCGGCGCCCATCCTCGCCGCCTGGCGCGCGTTCGTCCGGCGGCCCGCGCCGGCCATCGCCGAGGGCACGCACGCGCCGGCGCGACGGCTCGAGCGGGCCCGGTTCCTCCGCGAGACGCGGCTCGGCTCCATCGCCTTCGCCGTCGCCGCTGCCCTCTCGATCGCGGCGATCTGGTCGGCGCGGGCGGGCAGCGAGGACCTGTACGATCCGCTCCCCGAGCCGGTGGTGGACGACGGGGCAGGGAAGGTGGTCGTGCCGCTGGGCGGGCCGCTCGCCGGACAGGATGACCGGATGCGCAAGTTCGTCTACTCCGTCCCCGGCGGACGCGCGGTGACCTTCTTCACCGTCCGCCGGCCCGACGGCTCGCGCGCCGTCGCCCTCGACCTCTGCGAGATCTGCCAGCCCAAGGGATACGCGCAGCTCGGGGCCGGCTACGTCTTCTGCAAGTACTGCAAGACGCCCATCCCGGTGACCACGGTGGGGCAGCCGGGCGGCTGCAACCCCATCCCCGTGCCCGGCGCGGAGGTGAGCGGCTCGACGCTCCTCGTGCCGCGCGACGCGCTCGTGTCCGCCTGGACGCGGGCGATGGAGCGGAAGTGATGGCGCCACCCGCTTGCGTTGAGCGTCGCGAGGCACACGATGCCGTCGCCGAGCGTGGGCACACGACGACCGAGCAGCGCAGGCGTGCCTGTTGGCACGTCGAGCAGCACAGGGAGGAGTCTGCCCCGCGCAGGCAGGCAGCGTGCGCCGCAGCAGCTCAATGCGGGTGGGTGTCGCCATGAGGCCTCCGCTCGCCACCTGGTCCTCGCGGCTCGCGGGGCTCGCCGCGCGGCTCCTGATCGCGTTCGCGTTCTACGCCGCCGCCCTCGAGCTCGGCGGCTCGATCGGGCTCGTCGGGGCGGTGGGCTCACCCATCGGGCTCGCGCTGCTGGGCGCGAGCGGGCTCCTGTTCCTCGGCGCCGCGGTGTGCGCCGGGCTCGCCGCCGGGCCGCGGGGGCTGCGCGCCGCGCGCGCGCTAGTCCTCTCCGGCCTCGGGCTCTCGGTCGCGGCCCTCCCGGCGAGCCTCGCGTTCCGGACCGGCGGCACGGTCGCGGTGGGGGAGGGCCAGACGCTCGAGCCGGACGCGCTCCAGGGGCTGCCCGCCCTCCGGTTCGGATCGGTCGCGCTCGCGCCGCGCGGCCCCCACGTGCTCTCGAAGACGGTGGAGATCGAGGCGGAGCCGGAGGGCGGCGAGCCTGTCCGGATCGGCCTCTTCCCGCCGACGGCGGTCGCCGGCTGGCGGCTCTCGGTGTTCCGCTTCGGGTACGCGGTGGCCGTCGGGTGGGCGCAGCGCTCGCCGGCGCCGCTCGTGGACGGCTACGTGATGCTCGGGACGTTCCCGCACACCGCGGAGGAGGCCGCGCTCGTCACCTGGACCCCCGAGCCGAACGTGATGATGGGGGCGGGGACGTTCCCGCCGAAGCTCGAGGATCTCCTAACGCCTCCACGCAGCGGGGCGCACCTGTTCCTCCGGCTCGAGGAGGCCACCATCGGCGGGAAGCGGCGCGACCTGCGCGACCCCGACGCGTACCGCTGGCTGGTGGACGGGCGGCTCGAGGGCGCGGTGTTCCACGTCGAGGCGCTGCAGGGCAAGGAGAAGCTGTTCGAGGGGCGGCTCCGGGCCGGAGAGTCCGCGACCTATCCCGGGGGCGCGATCACCCTCGGCCCCGACGTGCTCCTGTGGGTGGACCTGCTCGGCACGCGGGACCCGTGGCTCGCCGTGCTCGGCGCCGGGCTGGCGCTGCTCGCCGGCGGGGTCGCGTTGCGTTCCGTGCTCGCCGTGGTCGGCCTCGTTCGGCGCCAGGCCGCTCGCCGGACCTGATGACGATCCCTGCTTGCGTCGAGACTGCGCGTGCCTCCACGGCGCGGACGACTCGGCTCTGCTCGCCCTTCGACTCCGGCGCGGAAGGCGCGCCTACGCTTGTATGACTCAGGGCGAGCGGTTCCGCACGGTTGCTGCGACGAGGGCCCGCTTGCCCTGAGCAACCACCCGTTCGCCCTGAACGACCGCCAGAGGGTCGCTTGCCCTGAGCGTAGCGCCAACGACCCGTTTACGACCCGTTCGCCCTGAGCGTAGCGCTGCCGAAGGCAGCGCGGAGTCGAAGGGCGCGGGTTCGAAGGCGATGGCCGCTGCGTACCGACCAGCGCTTTCCGCGCGGGCCTCCGACGGGATATGGTCGGCTAACGACGGGCCCGATCGGTTCGCGGCTGGTGAGCGATCGCGACGGGTGCCGCAGGAGCGCGAAGAGCGATGACCATGCGACTTCCCCATACCGTCCTCCTCGCCGGCGCGCTCGCGCTCGCCTGCGCGCGCGCCCCCGTCACGGACACCTCCGCGCCGAAGCAGGCGCTCTTCGTGCCGGATCCCTCCCCGGAGGCGGCCGCCGCGCGCGACCCCCACGACTTCAAGGGCAAAGCCCTCTGCCAGCGGTGCCACTTCCCCGACGGGAAGCTCACCGCCGGCCCGAACGCCGTCTGCACCGCGTGCCACCGCTTCGGCCACGGCAACCACCCCGTGGACGTGGTCCAGAAGGCCGACGCCCACGGGCTGCCCCTCCTCGCCGACCGCAAGGTGGCCTGCCACACCTGCCACGACCCGCACTCGAAGAAGAGCGTGCTCCGCAAGCCCTTCAACGAGCTGTGCACGTCGTGCCACGGGAAGCACTGAACGTTCTCTCGTCCTCCGATCAGTTCGAGCGCAGCGGCCGCTGATTCCCGGTGCGGCCTGAACGTAGCGGCCGCTGATTCTCGGTCAGCCTGAGCGTAGTGGCCGCAATAGCGGCCGCGGAGTCGAAGGCCGACCGCCCGCCATCGAGGGCAGACAGGAGGACTCGAGCGACGCACGGTCACTCTCTGTGCGGTCTCGTGTCGCGCCCCCGAACGCGCTATTCACCTTTGATCCTCGCCGTGGCATGGGCATGTCAACCCGGACAGGGAGTACGACAGCCATGCGCCTCGCCACCGCCGCCACCTCGCGCCGCACTGCCTCCCGTTCCGCCGCCGATCGCCCCTCGCTGGGCAACCTCGCCGCCTGCATCGCGGACGCGCGCGCCGCCGCGCTCGAGCGCGACGACGGGCCGGCGGATCCCGCCGACTACCGGTCGCTCCTCGCCCGCCTCGAGAAGGCCCGCGCGAAGCTGCCGCCGTTGTACCGCCAAGCCACGGGCGATCCGTTCGTCGCGACGCTCGAGAAGCTCGGCGCGCGCGGGTTCAAGGACGTGCTCGGGCAGGACCCGGACCGGCAGGGCATCGCGCGGCTGATGCTCGACCTCGCCCAGGCGGTCCTGCAGAACGGGGAGGGGTACCAGGAGCTCGCCACCGACGCGTTCCAGGAGGTCGTGAGCGACCTCTACGACGGTTTCGTCTCCGCCGAGGACCGGCGGGGCGTGAAGCCGCCGGACCGCGGCGTGGTCCCGCCGCTCGTGAAGTGGGGGAGCGCCGCCGACGGCCCCTACACCTGGCCCGTGGCCGCGACGGCGAGCTTCCAGGTCCAGGCGCCGATCGTCTCGCTCCCCGCGCCGAACGCCCGCGCCGGCCTCCTCGCCTGGTCCACCGTCGCGCACGAGACCGCCGGGCACGATCTGCTCGCCGCGGACGACGGGCTCCACGACGAGCTCGCGAAGGCCGTCCGCGAGGAGGTCGCCGCCGCCAAGCTCGGCCGCGCCATCGCCGACTACTGGGCCGACCGGCTCGACGAGACCGCCTCCGACGTGATGGGCGTCCTGAACATGGGCCCCGCCGCGGCGGCCGGGCTCATCGGCTACTTCCGCGCGCTGAACGGCGCGTACGCGGGGCGTGAGGTGCTGCGGAACGTCGGGCCCGAGGACGACCCGCACCCCGCAGACATCGCGCGCGGCTGGCTCGGCGCCGAGACCGTGCGCCTGCTGTCGTTCTCCGCCGCGAAGCCGTGGGCCGACGCCCTCGCCGCCGAGACCGACCGGGACCTCGGCCAGGTGCGCCTCGGCCGTACCCCGGTCACCGCCGCCGTGGCGAAGGAATCCGCCGCGGTCGTGGCGAGGACCGTCGTCCGGCGGAAGCTCGAGTCCCTCGAGCGCCACGCCCTCGGCGACATCCAGGACTGGCGCGACGCCGACGAGGCCATCGTGCGCGACCTGCGTCAGGCGCTGCGCGCCGCGAAGCCCGTCCCCGCCCGCTTCGCTCCCGGCACCTACGCCGCCCACGCCGTGGCCGCCGCGGTGACCGAGGCGCTCTCCCCGAAGGCGGACGTGCCCGGGCTGACCAAGCAAATGATCCGCGCGCTGAAAGTGATGCACGACGCCAACCCGTCGTGGGGGCCGCTGTACGTCGCGCACCCCGGGGATCTGGTGGCGTCGAGGGTGAGGGGAAGGACGAACCGGGAGGCCGCCGCTTAACGCGAGCGAGCCCCGACGGTCCAATTTCCGAGAGAGTCGCGTCGGCCAGCGCCTGCAGGTCCGGGGGGCTTGCCCACCTCGACGTGGCGTGCGAGCCTCGTTCGAGGATGGAGAGACTGGTCGACGAGCATGCGCGAGTAGGGCGGACGACGAGGGCCAACCCAGGCGAACGCCGGAGGGGTTGCTCGTGACTCCGGGTGTTCCAATTGCGGAGGCGGTGGGATCGGGCGCGATGATCGGTACGGCGCTCGCGAATCGGACGACGATTCGCCGCGCAGCATCATGGATGATGTGCGGTCAGGCGGCCCTCTCGGCATGCAACTGGCTCCAGTTCGTCCTGGTCGCGCGCCTCTCGTCGATGACTGCAACCGGGCGGTTCGCCCTTGCGGCAGCCGTCGCGACACCGCTCGTACTGATTGCTGGGATGAATCTCCGCGCCGTCCAGGTGTCGGACGTCAGGGGTGAGTACGCCTTCCGGGACTACTTCCGTTTTCGCGCTCTGACGGTCGCTGCCGCGGTCGTGGCCGCCCCCATTCTGGTGGTTCTCGCCTTCGATGCGCGACTGCTGTTGCCCGTGCTCCTGCTGACCGCGGTTCGAGCGCTGGAAGCGGTGTCGGACATCATCTACGGTCAGTGGCAAGTCGAAGAGCGCTGGAACCTCATCGGAGTATCGATGATCGCCCGCGGAGCGCTCGGGTCCAGTGGGCTCGCAGGTGTGCTCCTGTTTACGCATGATCTGAATGCAGCGCTGGTGGGTCTGTTAGCAGGAACCGCTGTCGTCGTGGTGGGATTCGATGTTCCGCTCTCGACAGGTGCTCTGAGGAGCCATCACGGTCGACTCGATGACCAGCGCTCATCGGCATCGAGGCGGCTGATAGGGCTCGCAGCGACCGCGTTTCCGCTCGCGTCTGCGTATGTGCTTGCCGCACTCGTCGATGGGCTCCCCAGGTACGTGCTCGAGCACGCTCGCGGTCCGGAGGATGTCGCGTCGTTCTCGGCGGCGCTCCAGTTGGTGCTGGTGGCGGGGGTCCTCGTCAACACCGTCGTGCAAAGTGCGGGCCGTCATCTCGCTCAGTCGTTCGCACGCGAGGACTGGCGGCGTTTCTCCCGTGTGATCATCGCGCTCGGCATTGGGGCTGCGGGTGCGGGACTTTGCCTGATCATCACGTGCGCCGTTGCCGGGAACGGCCTTCTCGGGATGCTGTTCGGCTCAGCGTATGCGCGGAACGCGCCTCTGGTTGTCGTCGTTTCCATCGGAGGCGCTCTCTCGTACCTGAGTGCCGTCGCGGGTGCGGCCGTGACGGCGACGCGTCGCTTTCGGCAGGTACTGTATGCGTACGTCCTCGTATTCTGGATAGCCGTCGCGTCCGCCGCCGTGCTCGTCCCGACATACGGGCTGTTGGGCGCGGCTTGGACGTTCGTCGTGTCGGCCGCCGCTTCCCTGTTGCTCCCTCCGTTGGCTGTCTGGTGGGGCGCCCGTTCGACGTGATAGCGTGCCGGCGCCACGATCGCCCGATCATGTTTCAACGAGGCTGAGACGCGTGAGCTTGAACCTGTTTGCCGCCATCCGTAACCGAATCCTGTACCATCCTACGTGGCGAGACGCCGACGACTTCGACGAGATCTGGAAGCAAAGAATCGAGCTGCTGGCAAGCTTCATCTCCCAGCGTGGTGTCGTAGCTGACTTTGGATGCGGGATGATGTGGCTAGAGCGCTATCTCCCTCCAGCTTGCACCTATCTTCCGCTCGACCTTCACAGGCGCGACGACCGGACGGTCATCTTCGACGCAAATCGGGACGCGATTCCGGATAGGCCGTTTGCCATCGCGTTCTTGTCCGGCATGCTGGAGTACGTGGCGAGCCCTGAGGGCTTCTTCGGACAGCTCATCGAACGGCGGCCTTCTCAAATCGTGATGTCGTACGTGTCCACGGACTTGCTGCCGGGGCGTGCTCATCGACGGTCACTTCACTGGCAATCTCATCTTTCCACGAGAGAGATCCTGTCGCGCCTCGTCGGTCCGTACCGACTGAGCCGCTACCAGGAACTCCGAGGAAATCAATTGTTCAGCTTCGAAGTGGCGCAGGAGCGGCACGTATGAGCGTCATTGGGCTTCTCAGCCCCGCACTGGACCCCGCAGGGCCGAGGGGACGAAGCGAGAACGTTGGCGATCTCATCATCGACGTCGCTGTGAGACAGCAGCTGGACGAGTGCTGTCCCGGTTCGGAGATCGTCGCGGTGTCGACTCACGCAGCACCGAGCTTCCGTGAGTGCCGTCTGCTGCGAAAAGCAGACTACGTGTTCGTCGGGGGCAGCAACCTTCTCGGTTTCCACCCGGTACTCCCGCGTGCTTGGCGGATCGGGCTGCCTGGAATTGCTCTTCTTCGTGGGCTGGTCCTGCTCGGTGCAGGCTGGAGCAGCTACGCCTTGGAACTCAACCTGTACGGACGAAGAGTTCTTCGCCATTTGCTGCATCCCGGCCTTCTGCACTCGGTCAGGGATCGGTTTACGGAACAAATTCTCCGAAGTGCGGGCTTCTCGCGTATCATTTACACTGGTTGTCCGACCATGTGGGATCTCGGGTGGCCTGCGACGCGCGACGTGCCAGTCGAAAAGGCAGAGAGCGCCCTGTTGATGTTGACGGATTATTCTCGGAACCCTCCGTCGGATCGTGCACTCATCGATCTGTTGCGACGGCGCTATGCGTCGGTGTCCTTCTGGCCGCAAGGCGATCACGACCTGCAATACCTGCGGCAGCTTGGTTGTGAGTGCAACGTCGTCGCCCCGGGCCTGGACGCACTTGGCGAGTTCCTCGCGAGTCGGAGAGGAAAGATCGATTACATCGGCACGCGCCTGCATGGCGGGATCTTCTGTATCCATAAGGGCATTCGGTCGTTGGTCCTGAGCATTGACAACCGCGCGGCGGAGATTTCGAAGGACACCGGACTTCCGTGTGCCTCGCGGGACGACCTGGCCGGTGTGGAGCGCTGGATCGACGCTCGAGCTCCCACGAGGCTCTCGATGCCGACGGAGAATATCGCAGCGTGGCGCAGCCAGTTCGTCGCGAGGTGTGCGCCTTGAAGTCGGCAGCTCCAGCGCGGGTCATCCGCGTCGCCGAGATCGTCGGGGGCCTCGATCGCGGAGGGGCAGAGACGTGGCTGGTCAACGTGCTCCGGGCCCTCGATCGATCGCGCTTTTCCGTAGATTTCGTTGTCCACGAGGAACGCTCGTATCCGTACGAGCCCGAAATCGTGGCTCACGGGGGACGAGTCCTTCGTTGCCTTCGCCCGGATCGGCCGATTTCGTACTTCCGTCGACTCCGCGCCCTGCTTCTGGAGCATGGACCGTACGATATCGTTCACTCGCATATTCATCATTATAGCGGTTGGGTGTTGGCTGCTGCTGCGGCTGCTGGAGTGAAGCGCCGGGTCGTTCACGGGCATCTTGGGGCGCGGAAATCGGACCTTTCGCTCGGCCGTCGGCTCTTCACGGGCGCGATGACTACGCTGATCAGCCGTTACGCGACCGGAGGGCTCGCGGTCGCTCGTGAGGCTGCACCGGTCCTTTTCGGCGCTCGATGGGAAAGTGATCCGAGGTGGCGCCTGCTGTACTGCGGGATCGATCTCGCGCCGTTCTCGTCTCGGACGCCCGAGCGCGTGCGTGCTGCACTCCACCTTTCACGAGAGTGCTTCGTGATGGGACACGTCGGGCGGTTCGATCCGCAGAAGAATCACGAGGGACTGCTCGCGGTTGCACAGGAAGTATTCCGAAGGCGCCCCGAAAGCCATCTCCTGCTCGTCGGGACGGGGCCGCTCCGTGGCGCAATCGAGGGGCGGGTCGCAGAGATGGGCCTCTCGGATCGAGTGAGCTTCCTAGGGGCCCGGTCGGATGTTCCAGAACTGCTCGGCGCGATGGATGTGTTCGTGTTTCCCTCGCTGTACGAGGGGCTTCCGCTCGCCGTTCTCGAAGCGCAGGCTGCGGGGGTTTCGTCGGTGCTCTCGACGGCGGTGACCGAGGAGGTATTGGTCGCGCCGGAACTGGTACAGCGAGTGTCGCTCTCGGCGGGCCCATCGGGGTGGGCTGACGCCATCCTTGGCGCGCCGCGACCGACCGCCGAGTCACGAGCTCGCGCGCTTGCTGCCTTCGAGGGGAGCCGCTTCGACGTGAGGATGTCGGCGCGTGCGCTCGCCGACTATTACGCCGCGGGTTAACGAAAGAATGCCAGTCTCGATTGGTATCCCGTTCCTCAACCCCGGCTCTGTCTTCGAGAAGGCGATCCGTTCGGTCTTCGCGCAGACGTACTCCGACTGGGAGCTGATCCTCGTCAACGACGGCTCGACCGACGGGAGCCTTGAGCGCGCCCGCGCCATCGCCGACCCGCGCGTCACGGTCGTGTCCGACGGCGAGAACCGGGGCCTCTGCGCGCGCCTCAACCAGATCGCGGCGCTCGCACGACACGAGCTGCTCTGCCGGATGGACGCGGACGACGTCATGCACCCGGAGCGGCTGCGGCGTCAGGTCGATTGGATGCTCGCCCACCCGGAGGTGGACGTACTCGGCTCGCGCGCGGTGGGGGTCGATGAGGATGACGCTCCCACCTGCATGCTCGGACGTCCGTTCGACGAGGGCGGCGAGGAGCGGGCCGCCCTTGTCCGCACGCTGTTCGTGCACACCTCGGTCATCGGGCGGCGCGCGTGGTTCCGCGCGAACCCGTACGATGCCGCGTTCGTGCGAGCGGAAGATCACGAGCTCTGGCTTCGAGCCGCCCCCACGAGCCGGTACGCGCTCCTCGACGAGCCGCTCGTGTTCTATCGGCAGCCCGATCGGCTGAACCTCCGGGCCTACGTGGCCACCTGCAGGACCGATCGCGAGGTCTACCGCCGGTATGGAGCCCGCGCCGGCGGCGCCGCGGTGACGGCGGCCCTGCTCGCGCGCTCGTACGCGTTCGAGGCCATCCACCGCACCGCGGCCGCGCTCCACCTCACGGCGCCGCTCATGCGTCTTCGAGGCGCCGGGCTCCCGGCGGACTCCGTCGCTCGTCACCAGGCCGCGATCGCGCGGGCGTTGCGCGCCAAGGTCCCCGGATGGCCCCAGGCGACCACCAGCGTGGCGCGTGTGGAGCCTACGGCCGTGTGCGGCTGAACGGCGACCCGGGCCGGGTGAGGCTCGGCGGTCAGCGCTCGCGGTCGTGCTCGCCGGGGGCAGGCAGATCGCGCCGGCTCGCCTGGAGGATCGCCAGCTCCTGCGTCAGTCGCCGGACCTGCACCGTCAGGCGCGACAGGACCGTGGTGAAGTGCACGCTGATGAGCAAGAGGAAGAGGAGGGCGAACAGGAACAGCGTCGTGGTGACCGTCACGGCGCCGATGAGCCGGGTGATGCCCTCGATGAGGCCGTACCAGGACGAGAGGACGATCATCACGGCCCCGGTGACGACCCACAGGAACGCGTACTCCTCGCGCAGCTTGCGCCGCCGGATGAGCTCGATGATCACCGCGAAGGTGACGAGGCTCGCCGCGACGGCGAAGATGCGCTGGGTCGGGGTCACGGCCTCTCCCTCCTGAGCGGCACGAGTGCGAGGGCGAGCGACATCCGGAAGATGTAGTAGAGCGGCTTCAGGACGCCGGAGTGCATGCTCTTGCCGTCCGGGGACTCGAGCATCCGAACCGGGACCTCGACGAGCCGCAGGCCGTGGCGGGCGACCATCGAGAGCACGTCGGCGTCGGGGTAGTCCGGCGGGTAGCGGTCGTGATCGTAGAACGCGAGCGCGCGAGCCGAGAGCGCCTGGTAGCCGCTCGTCGGATCGGTGAGCTTCATGCCGGCGTAGTAGCTGGCGATCCGGCCGAAGATCGCCATCCCGATGCGCCGCAGGAGCGGAGGACGGTAGGAGCCGCCGTGCAGGAAGCGTGACCCGACCACCACGTCCGCGCCGGCGTCGAGCGCGTCCAGCAGCGCGCAGATCGAGGCGGGATCGTGCTGGCCGTCCGCGTCCATCTGGAGGACGCTGGCGAACCCGTGGCGCAGCGCGAAGCGGTACCCGGTCTGCAGCGCGGCGCCGTAGCCCAGGTTCACCGGGTGCGTCGCCACCGTCGCGCCGGCGGCGCGGGCCTCCTCCGAGGTGCAGTCGCTCGAGCCGTCGTCCACGACGAGGACGCCTGCCGCCCGCGCCGCGAGCTGGGAGCGGACCTTCCGTACGACGCTCCCGATCCGGTTGGCCTCGTTGTACGCGGGGATCACGACGAGGAGGCGCGAGGGCGCCACAGGAGCTACGGGAGCGGCGGACTCCTGCGCCTTCGCGAGAGCGCCTTGGGTCATGAGTCCGCCTCGTGGCATGCGTCGCTCATCAGGGCCAGCTCCGCTGCGGCCGTCCGATCCCAGTCGAACCCCTCCACCCAGCGCCGGGCCCGCTCCGCCCGCGCCTCCGTCGCTACCGGATCCCGGATGGCCTCCGAGAGCGCCTGGGCGAGATCGTCGGGATCATCAGGATCGTACAGCCGAGCGACCGAGCGGTCCAGCAGGGTGGTCGCCCAGGGGCGCGCCGCCACGACGAGGCCGAGCTGGGAGGCCGCCGCCTCGAGGAGCGCCAGCGGCAGCCCCTCGGAGCTCGAGGCCAGGACGAACAGGTCGTACTCCGGAAGCGCCCGGAGGAGCTCCGACCGCGGGAGCGCCGGGAGGATGCGCGCGTGGTCGCCGAGCTTCGCGGCGGAGATCGCCGAGCGGAGCGCGGTCTCCTGTGGCCCCGCGCCGATGAACGTGAGCTCGAACGCGACGCCCCGGTCGCGCAGCTCGGCGCAGGCGCTCACGACGTCCTGGAGCCGCTTGTGCACCGAGAACCGGCCGAAGCTCACGATGCGCTCGATCTTGCCGCGCGGCGGCCTGCGCGAGAAAGACGGGAGATCGATGCCGTTCGGGATCGCCTCGACGCGTGCGGCACGCGCGCCGCGCTCGCGCAGGTACTCCGCAACCCAAGGCGCCGCGGTCGCGATCGCCCGGTAGCGCAGCAGCCCGCGGACGAGGAGCCACTCGCCGAGCGCGCCCGCCAGCGCGAAGGGAGCCGGATAGAAGCGCCGCCACCCGCCGAGTCCGCCGAACAGGTTGTGCACCACGACGATCGCGCGCCGACCCAGGACGGGCGCCAGGACCGAGAGCCCCGGGAACGGTGACATGTCGTCACGGACCACGTCGATGCGCCAGCGGCGCACGCACTGGAGCACCACCGGTGGAGCGAAGACGAAGAAGAGCGCCTGGGGTAGGTAGCTCGGGACCGGGAACCGGCGCAGCAGCCAGTCCGGCATCACCGAGACGCGCCGGAGGAGCACGCCGTCGATCCGCTCCTCGCGGGCTTCACCGGGCGAGGTCTTCGCGCACACCATGAAGACCTCGTGCCCCATGCGCGCGAGGCGCGGCGCGACGGCGCGGATCCGCGTCTCGGCGCCGCCGGGGTAGGCGAGGGAGGCCTTGTTGACGAAGAGGATGCGCAGCATGCCGACGGCCAGGGGAGCGAAATTCGTGATGCGTCCGGTAGATCAGTGAGCGGAAAGAACGCCGCCAGCGCCTGCGGTGCGCAGCGCGTCGGCCGCGCGCGTCGCCACGGATTCGAGCACGTCGCGCTCCGGGCCGAAGGCGCGCGAGATGGCCGGAGCGACCACGCGCGCCGCCTCTTCGGGGGTTCCGGTCGCGAGCGCGAGCTCGCCGAGAAAATATCGGCACCGGAAGCAATCGGGCGCCTCGCGTACGCTCCGGCGATAGTCGGCGAGCTCTCCGGCTGGGTCGAGCGGCGGTAACGCGAGCAGCGGTGAAGCGGGAGTGATGCTGCGGAACTCGTCTCGCGCCGCGGCCTCGGCGTATTTGCCGTCGCGCCGGAGGTAGAGGAGGCCGGCGTCGTCGAACGCGACGAGTGACCACGTCGATCGGTCCGGCTCGAACACGCCGAACCTCGCGCCGGACGCGGGATCGCCCGCGGGGTACGACACGAGGAGCGCGTCGAAATGGTATCGCGAGTCGAGCATCATGAAGGAGGGCCACACCGTGGGCCCAGACAATGCGGCCGCTGCGTCTTCGGGCTTGATGGCCCCGCGGCCGTCCTGGAACGGCGGCCCGACTTCGCGCCACTCGAGGTAACCGCCGAAATGCAACGTGTTGAAGAGCGCCCCGTCGAACCGAAGCGCCTGGAGATAGTCGACGCCGCGCACGGGGAAGACACCTCGAGAAACGCCCGCGCCGAAGCGGATGTGCGGCGCCTGCGCGCCGAGGGGGGTGCTCGCGACCGCAGCGAGGGCGAGCCCGACCGCGGCGCAGGTCCTCGCTGGTACGCTCCCGAGCCGGTCGGGGAGGGCGGCCGTGGCCTCACCCAGGTTCCGGGCGGCTATGGGCGCAGCGACGATGGCGAAGAAGATCGCGAACCGGACCGCGACGAATGGGAGCACGGCGAAGGCGACCACGGTGATCAGCTCGCGGAAGCGAATGGAGCGCGGTCGGAGGAGGAACGAGAGCGCGCTGAGCGCGATGAGCGCACCGACGGGAGTCCCCCACAGCGCATAGCCTCCGCCGCGCATTTCCTGGATGTTCGCGAGGAAAGCAATGGACTCGCTCGAGGTCGCTCCGGCGCTTCCACCGATCCGAATCGCGGCGGACACGAACCGCATCGCCTCGACGATCGGGTTCGCTCGAGCGGGGGTCAGCGCGCTCGCGATCGCCACAGCGGTGAGCACGGCGGCCGCGACGCCGATCTCGCGCCATCGCGGCGCTCCGGGGGCAGCGCGGCCGGTGACGCGCCGGATAAGCGCGAGCGTGACACCGCAGCAGACCAGAATGGCCAGCGGGGCGAGCGAGACGGCGACCCCAGGGTGGAGATTCGTCCACAGGACGGCGACGATAGGCAGGGCAAGCAGCGGCCGGACTAGCCCGTCCTCGAAGCGGCGGATCGCCCACATGGTCACGGCGAGCAGCAGGGCCGAGAAGATCTCGGTGCGCGCGACGGCGCGATACCGGTAGGTCTCGATGGCGAGCGCAACAGGGATGACGGCGGCGCAGACGGTCAAGACGGTGTGCCGGCCCGCGCGCGGGGTCGAGTCGAGGAGCAGGACCACCGCGAGCAGGGCGCCGATAGTGGCCGGGAGGAGCGAGAGGCCGGCGTCGCCGAAGAGCGCGTGCCACCCGAAGATCGTGACGCTGCCGAGCCAGTAGGTCGGCGGTCCGGTGACGACGCCGCGGAGAGGGTAGACGAAAGGCTCCAGCGCTTGGAGTCCCGAGCGCACGATCTCGCGGCCGAACGCGAGGTGATGAAACATGTCCGGATCGTCGGATCGGACGAGAGTCCCGAGGAACGCGATCACCGCCGCAGCGAGGAGCACGAGGCGGAACGGCCCTGGACGGATCAGAGCGGGCTCGGCGGACTTCATGACGATCCGACGCGGCTCGCCTCGGAGGCGAAGGCGTGGTCGCGCCAATCCATCCTGCGCGTCGGCGGGGCTGGAGCCGGGCTGCGTGCTCATTCCGCGTGCTCCGCGAGCCATCGGCGTGCCTCTGCCTGTTGCACGGTGAGCCCGGGATCCGTCGCCACGAGGAATCGCCGGAACGTGGAGCGCGCCTGCGCGGCATCGCCAAGTGTCGCGTATGCGAGCGCGAGATTGTACAGGACGCTCGCGTTCGCGGGACCAGCCGCCGCAAGCTTGGCCCAGTCCTCGGCAGCGCCCCGGACGTCGCCGTGCGTGTAGCGGCAGGTCGCGGCGTTCTCGCGGGCCTGGCGGTTCCCGGGATCCACGGCAATTTCGGCAACGAAATGTTCGCAGGCCTCCTCGATCCGGCCTGACTCGAGCAGGAGCATCGCGAGCGCGTTGTGCCCGCCGCCGACGGCGCCGCCGCCGCGCGCGAGTCCTTCCCTGAGCGCCCGCTCTGCGCGAGCGGGGTCGCCGAGCTTGGCGTACGCGACGCCGAGGTTCAGGTACACGTGCGGGGCCACCGAGGCAAGGTGCGTCGCTCGCTCGAGTAGGTCGGCGGCGGCACGGTACTCGCCGCGGTCGAGCAGATCCTGCGCGACGTGCACGTAGGGCCTGGACTTGCCGGGGCTCTTCGCGAGCGCGTCGGTCCAGAGGGCCCGGGGGCTCGCCCAGACGCCGTTACGGAGCCAGGTGGCGGCTCCCAGCGCGAGGAGCCACGCGGCGAGACCAGCGGCGAGAGCCGGCCGGTACCTCGGCGCGAGGCGCGATACCCCCCACGCTACCCCGGCGCCGGTGGCGATGCACAGGCCGACCGACGGCAGGTAGACCCGGTGCTCGAACATCACGTCGGCGATCGGGATGACACTCGACTCGACGGAGAGGGTGATCGCGAACCACGCGATTCCAAAGAGGGCGATGCGGGCGATCGCGGAGATCCGCCGTGCGCGCCAGGCGAGCGCCGCCGGGAGCCCCAGCGCGAGCACGAGACCGAGCGCGGGGAGGAGCACCTGCGGCGCGAACGGCGACGTCTGCAGTGAAAGGTCGTGATCGATGTTCTGGCCGACGGGGAGCACCAACAGCCGCAAGTACTCGAGCACCGCCGACGGCTGGGTGAGGAGATAGCTCAGCCACTGCGGGACGGCTGGATCGATTCGCGTCTCTCGGTACGCCGCAGCATATGAGGAGATCGACTCCGCCGGTCGCAGGAACATGCCGATGGCCAGCGCAACGACCAATCCAAAAGGCAGCAGCCTCTTGGCGCGTTCGCGTGGCGTACCGTCGAGGAAAGCGAAATCCAGGGCTATGAGGACCGCCGGCAGTGTCACGGCGTTCTCCTTCGTGAACAGCGCCAGCGTTGCGCACGCAAGCGCGACGCCGTAGAGGACCGCGCTCCGTCGCGGCCGGTCGTCTACCACGGATCGCGCATAGGCGAGCGCGGCTCCCGCATAGAGGAGAGCCGCGAGCGACGCGAAGCGCTGGACGATATACGTGACCGCCTGCGTCTGGATGGGGTGCACGACGAAAAGCAGCCCGGCGACGAGCCCTGCGGCGCGAGCGCCGGCGCGGAGCGCGGACGACTCGGGCCGCGCGCTTCGGCAGGCGAAGACGGTCAGGAAGTAGACGACGATCGCCGTGGCGAGGTGGATCGCCAGGTTGACGACATGGAACCCCGCGACCGAGTGCCCGTGGATGGATCCGTTCAGCGCGAAGGACAGGAAGCCGACGAACCGTCCGGGAGGAACCGGGTTGGAGAAGAACGCGCTTAGGTCTCTCGCAGCCGGGTTGCGAACCAGGTTGTCGAAATCGTCGAACTGGAAAGGAACGCGGAAGGTGTTCGAGTACGCGAGGAGGCCGGCGAAGCCGATTGCGGCAAGATGAGTCCACGTTCTTCCGAAGGAGGGCCGTTCTGAGCGGGCACCGGCGGCGTCAAATCCGCGCTGCGCCGGTTGCAGGGACTTCGCCATGATCCGGGATTGTAACATCGGGGCATCGCCGTACGGGGACGGCGAAAATCAAAAAGGCGGAGACCGTTTCCGGTCTCCGCCCCGAGAATCAAGCCCGAGTCTCCCCGAGCTCAGCTCTTCACGACCTTACTTCTGGTGGCACTGGTCGCAGAAGTTGCCGCCCGCGACGCGGAGGAACTTGTCGCCCGCGACGCCGTTGTGCGGCTCGTGGCAGCTGGAGCACTCGACCGTGTTGGTCGTCGAGAGCTTCACGGCGTCGACCCCCACCACCGGCGTCTTGTAATCGGCGGTAGCCGGGATGACGACGCCCACCGGGTGGTCGTTCGTGAGGGTCGTCCCGACCGAGTGCGCCTTGATCGCGCCGAGGGTCTCGGCCACGCCGTTGTTCACGGCGCCGAGGTCCGTCACGCCGTCGTGGCAGGAGAGGCAGGTGCGGGACTGCGCGCCGGGCTGGCCGACGACGGTGCCGGCGACCGTGGTGCCGTACGGGGTGATCACCGAGCTCTGGTTACGGTTCCAGAGAGGGGCGCCCGTGCCCGCCCCGATGTTCGAGACGGACCAGAGGTGGGCGGCGTGGCAGTAGAGGCAAACGCCCTGCGTACCAGCAGGCGTCTGCTGACGCATGTCGTGCGGCCCGCCGTTCACAAGCGCGGAAGCGGAGACGGCGAACGCCGCGACCGCAAACGCAACGAGAATCTTCTTCATGGAGTGATTCCCTTTCGGTGTGTGAAGTCCCCGCCAAGTTTGGCGGGGCCCGCGTTCGCTTTGCAGCCGCCATGCCCAGCGACAGTCTTGCAAGTGCCCGAAATCAGAATGCTGGCGAACACTCGGCTGGGGGAAAGCGCGCAACATTGGGGGGGAACGCCCAACCACCGACGGTTCATCGTTACTGCACGGGAGCCGCGAGTGTGCTCGCGGCGCTCTGATCTACGGGAATGGTCGGCGACGCCGACGGCTTGTCGGCGGGCGTAGCAGGCGAAAGCGTCGCCGGGTTCGGGTCGGTTTGACCAGGAGCAACGCCAGGCGCGGAGGCCTTGGCCGGCTTGTCCGACTGAGGCAGCGTGGAATCCGCGGCGGTGGTGTTGATGAGCTGGAACTCGTGGACTCGGTTGAGCCCGAAGTCGGTCACGAAGATGTGGTTCTTCGAGTCGAGGAGGATCGCCCCGGGGACGTTCATGAACGGAGGCGCGCCGAACGCGAGGAGCGGCTGGTGCTCTGCGTTGAAGATCTGCACTCCCTGCATGCTGTCCGCGACGTACACGTTTCCGAACGTGTCGAAGCCGATCCCCTTCGCCTTGTCGAAGGCGCCCATCTTCCCGTTCCCGTTCTCGCCGAACATCGACACGAGCACGCCTTCGCGATCGAACTTCTGAATGCGGAAATTGAGCATGTCCGCAACGTAGAGCGAGCCGTCCGGCGCGACCGAGACGGCGCTCGGGAAGTTGAACTCGCCAGCGGCGGCTCCGCGCTTGCCGATCGTCCGGAGGTGCTTCCCGCTCAGGGCGAAGACCTCGACCCGGTGCTGTGACTGCTGCCGCGTGGCCCCGTTGATCACGTAGAGGAGCTGGGCCCTCCGATCGATCGCGATGGCGGTGGGACGTTCGAGCGTGCCTTCCCCGATCTTGCGCAGGAAGACGCGCTTCGGCGAGTAGACTAGGATCGCGTTTCCGATGCGATCGCTCGTGTAGATGTTTCCCTCCCCATCCACGGCCACGCCGACGGGCGAGACGGGCGCAGGCTTCTGATCGATCCCGACGAGGTCGATGACTCGCCTGTCGAGATCGACGGCGGCGACGCGTCCCGAGGCTCCGCACGCGACGTACAGCGTCCGCTCGTCGGGAGAGAGGGCGAGCCCGAGGGGGGAGATGATCTGCGCGCGAGCATCGTGCGGGAAGATCGCGTTCAGCAGCTTCCGGCCGAAGCTCGGCTTCAGGTCGTCGGTCGAGGCGAACGACCGGAGGTACCGGACGCGCGGCGTCTCCGGCGGGACCGGCCAGACGTAGTTCGTCTTGGGCTGGGCTGTTGCGCACCCGGTGGCGACCGCGAACATCGCGACGAGGAGGGTTGCGGTGCGCGCGTTACGTGCGCCCGGGATGGTGGTGAAGGGGCTTCGCATGTGGACCTCGACGCTCGGCCCGATCCGGTCGAGCACGCTGGATGCATCGATACTTACTCTCGCATCACCGGGACGGGCAAGCGGCGGCGTCAGTAGCGATCGCTGACGCCGTCGTGAACGCGCCCGTGGCACGTGAGGTTGCAGCTCCCGTGACCGGGACCGTCGCTGGAGTAGCTCGGGGGCACGCCGGAGGACTTCACGATCGAGAGGTCGAAGGAGACCAGGTGCGCGTTCTCGCGGTCGTTCCCCGCCACGTTCGAGACGCCGTGCGCGTCGTGACAGGCTGAACAGGGAGTCGCCGAGCCGATGACGTGCTTCGCGTGCGAGGGGAAGCCGGACGCGTTCGAGAGGAGCACGGTTCGCTCGTGGCACTTGTAGCAGAGGGCGTACGAGGACGGCCCCTCGATGGTGCGATCGGACGTGAGGTACTGGCGCTCTAGCAGATGCGCGTAGCTCGAGCCGTGCGGCCCTCGCGGCCCCGCGCCGCCGACGCCGGCGCCGTCATCGGAAGCGTGGCAATCCGTGCAGTAGATCATCGACGCCGTGGAGTAGGGGGCCTTGAGGCTCGGGACGAGCGGATTCTTCCCGGGCGCCGCGACCGGGTGGTAGGAGGCGGCCGACGGCTCGAAGACACGGCGCAGATTGAAGTCCTGGGCCGCCCTCTGAACGCGGTCGAATCCAGTGGTCGCACCGGTCTGCGGCTTGTTCGCGCTGTCGCCGTGGCACTTCAGGCAGACCTCGTACTCGAACCTCGCGGGATCGACCCGCTGCCCGTCGATCCCGACGCCCCACACGCCAGCGAGAGCGCCGCCTGTCGCGGGCGCGATCGCCGGCGCAGGGTTGGAGGCGTGCGGATTGTGACAGTCCACGCACGCGACGTGGCGTGGAGCACCGGCAGAGACCTCCGGGAGCCGGCCGCGACCCGCGCCGTCGGTCTTCTCGGCGGGATCATGGATGCCGCGGCTGCGCGACACGTGCGCCGAGGCCTTCCCGAGCTCGCGGCCGATGTCGTGTCTCGTCGTCGTCGCGGCGTGGCAGGCGAGGCAGAGGTCGTCGTCCGTCGTGCCCTGGCGGAGCAGACGGCCACGGACATCTCCGCCGTGAGACGTGTGGCAGGGCGTGCAGCCGGCCTGGGCGACCGTCGTCGCGCTCGGTGCATCGGGCGAGGTCCATGCCGAGCTCGAGGTCGCGTGACTCGAAAGTCCCTGGCCCCAGACCGACGTGTGACAGGTCGTACAGAGCGCGGCTCCGGCGCTCGGCTTCACGAGGAATTTCCCCACCTGTGGGTCGCCCCACTCCGCGTGAGGATCGTGGCACGACGTGCACTGGACCTCTCCGCTTCGGTCGAGCTTGACCGCGTCGCCAGAAGGAGGAAGTGCCGAGCGCCGCCCGGGCGCAGGCCGGAAGGATATCGGATGGCTGCCGCGGAGGTCCGTGCCGAGGTTCGACTTGCGGCCCACAGCGATGGGGCTGCTACCGCCCATCATGGCGATCTCGCCGTTGCGGGTGCGCCCGACCGCGATCGTACCGTCGTGGCAGGAGAGGCAGAGCCGGCTCGCCCCGGTCGGTGCGCCCGGCCTGGTCGACATGGTGCTGCTGTCGTATGGCCTATGACCGCCCCCGAT
Organism: Anaeromyxobacter oryzisoli; assembly: GCF_022690765.1. Taxonomy (GTDB): domain Bacteria; phylum Myxococcota; class Myxococcia; order Myxococcales; family Anaeromyxobacteraceae; genus Anaeromyxobacter; species Anaeromyxobacter oryzisoli. The sequence goes on from NZ_JALCZA010000007.1 coordinate 118,571, forward strand.
GTCAGGGCGGTTCGTCAGTCCGGTCCCGCTCCGGTGTGAGATGTGGCAGAAGACACATGGGTTTCTCTCCGAGGCGGCCCGATAGACGCCGGGGCCGGTGACGGAGAGATCGTGCTTCGAGCCCGCGACTCGGCCGCCGGGTGACGCATGCGCCGCGCTCGCGAGGAACGCCGCGACCAGGATCCACTGCTTCATTTGCGTCCTCCGACGATCTCGAAAACCTGGATGCGACCGTTCTGGCTGTCGGCCACCGCGAGGTGGCCGTCCAGGACGGCCACTCCGGCGGGGTGGGTGAACCGCCCTGGCTCGCTGCCGGTCGCGCCGGCAGCGTACTGAAAGACCCCCTCGGCCGTGAACACGAGCACCTCGTCACGCTGCGCGTCGCTCACGTAGATGGTCCCGGTCGCGTCCACCGCGATTCCCTTGGGGCGAGCGAACGAGCCGCCCTCGTCACCGGCGACGCCGAACTCGCCGAGCCAGCTTCCATCGGGCGCGAGCCGCACGATCCGGAAGTTGAGCGGATCGACGACGAGCACGGATCCGCCGGGACCAGCCGCGACCGCGCTCGGGAAGTGGAACTTGCCGGTGCCCTCGCCCTGCTCGCCGATGCGGGTGATGAGCGAACCCGAACGCGACAGCACCGTCACCTGATGGCGGGGCGGATCGGCGATCCAGATTCGATCCGGCGTAACGGCAACGCCCGTGGGGCGTGTCATGAGACCCTCGCCGAGGATTCGACACCCGGTCCGCGACAGCTCGATCACCGCGCCTGCACCCGCATCCGCGACGAAGAGCGTCCCGTCGTCGTCCAGGGCCACGGCCATCGGCGCTGTCCATGTGCGCCCCTTGCACGTGAGGTCTTCGAGCGTGCCTGCGGCATCGATCCGGACGACCCGTTCTCTGTCGGGGTCGGCGATGAAGACGACCTTGCCCGCTGCGAGGGCGACGCCGAACGGTCGTGTCAACGCGATGCGGTCTTCCTCCGACTGCTCGGTGCCGGTGATCCACTCGAGCGCAACACGCCACCACGGCCTCTTCGGCGCGGGCGCGTTCGGGGAGGGATGGATCTCGACGAGTCGAAGGCGCGGCTCCTGCGGCGGTGCGGGCCATGTGATCCCCGCGCGGTCACGATCAGGGCCGGTCTTCACTGGCGCGCCGGCGCACGCTGCGGCTGCGAGCATCGCGACGGAGGCGAACCGGTAAAGCAAACGCATGATCTCAGTAACGAGAGCCGATGGTGCGAGCGACGCGGACGAGCACGATGTTGTTCGTCGCGGACGCGGCGTTCGAGCGCGACAGGCGGTCCTCGATCGAAAGCTCGAATGCACCGTACCGGTACGCGACGGCGGCGAGCGTCTCCAGGAGATCCTGGTCGGGCTGTCCCGGCACGGTAGAGAGCGTATAGCGCAGCTGTCCGGTCGCAGACAGGCTGGTCAGGAGCCGGATGTCCATGCCCGCGATCGCCGTGGTGGAGTGGGTGGAGAAGCCGACCGGGACGAGGAGGCCATCGCCGATGAAGGACTGCGGAGTCCCCGGCAAGATGCCGCTCTGGAAGTCGAGCTGGCCGCGCGCAGTGTAACGGTGCCAGGAGTACTCGCCGCGTGCCGAGAGGCTTCGCGTCGCCTCGTCGCCGAGGCCGTCCGTCCATCCTCGCCGAGCGAGCGCGCTCAGCTGGACGGCGAATCGACCGGGGCCGGCGGCGCCGCGAACGCTGCCCGACCCTTGCTGTGAGAGGGCCCATCCGTGTCGGCCGAACAGGTTCGTGTCGTACGTGAGCTCGTACATCGCACCCACGGTATAGTCGTTCCAGGGAGCCTCGACGCGTGCCCTGGTCATCGCGCCGTATCCGAAGCGCGTCGATCCCTCCGACTGAAGCGCGCCGAGGAGGGGCCCGGCGGAGAGCTCGTACGTACGGCGCCGGTCGGAGCGCCGCCACCACGCTTCGGGCCGCAGCGTCGCGCCACGAGACTGCGCGTTTCCGAGCGGTCCACGCGTATCGCGGGTGGTCAGCTCGGCGCCGCCGCGGATGAAGACCTCGCGATTTGAGGTGGCGAAGTCCTGCGAGTAGGAGAGGCTGTTCGAGAGCACCTCGGTCGAGACCGCACCGAAATCGGAGAATGCCCGCGAGTTCAAGTACCGGATGAGAGTCAGCTCGCCAGGTTGGATTCCCGCTCGGTATCCCGCCTGGAAGGTGTTGAGGTCGAGGCTGAACGCGCTTGCAGAGATCGCCGTCGCGGTCCGTCGATAGTACTGATCGTAAACGGTGACATCCGAGGCCTTGCCGAGGTGCGCCTGGGCGTTCAGGTAGAGAGTGTCCTCGTCGAACTGATCGCTGATCCACGTACCGTCGCTGTTCTCCCGGCGGTAGTTCGCGCTCATCGCGAACGCTCCGACGTCCTGATGGAGCAGGGCAGAGAACACGTCGCTCGTACGCGTGTGGTCGGGCTGCGCCGGGAACTCGTCCTTGAACGAGTTCCGCTGGTATCCGAGATCCACTTCAGGCGTCGTCTCGCTCGCGAGGTGAAGCACCCCGCCATAGCGATCGGTCGTTCGATTGCCTGGCGCGTCCATGCCGCCGACGGCGCCGAATCGGGTGTCGGTCCGGCTTGCGAAGCCAGTCAAGGTGAGGGGGCTGTCGGCGTGCTGGAAGAGCGCTCCGTGCACGTTGTAGATGAAGGTGTCCGAGAGCTGGGACTTCGCCCCGTTCAGCTCCACGCTCGATCGTCGGTAGCCGCCGGCCGCTCTCCAGTCGAACACGCCGGGTGAGTCGATGTAACCCTTCGTGTCGAGCCGGAGGTCGAGATCGTAGTGCGGACGGACGTCGTGGGCGAGCCTGTCCTGCCAGGAGTCGGTCCGGTCATAGACGAATCCGAGCTGGCCCGTCCACTCGAAGGCGCTCCCTGCGAGCGGCAGGAGCAAGACCAGGCTGGCTGCGATCCGCCTCATGTTCGGGGTCCTCACTTCGCAGCCCCCTGGAGCACGGTGATGGGCACGTCCACGGCGTACTCCGTCTCCGCTGTCGGGAACTGCCACCCAGCCGCGGCGCGACCGAGGCAGCCCTCGAGCCCCTCGCCGGCGAGATCCGTGCCGGTGGGCGTCACCTTGGCGATGCGGCCCCTGGGAGAGATCGTGAGCTTCAGGGCGCCCTCGGCGCGCTTCATCTGCCGCGCTTGCAGGTGCTCGCCCACGCACGCCTCGATCGACGGCTGTGCGGCCTGGACCGCCTCGCGGATCTGACGCTTTCCGCTCTCGCCCGAGAGCAGACTGGCGGTGCCCGGTACCGCTCCAGGATCGGCAGAGGACGACGAGGCCGGGTTCACGGCACCGTTGGTTTTCGTCTGGCGGAGCGCCGAGATGACCACGTCCACACCTTGCGAGCCGGGCCGCGTGGTGATCCGCGTCACGACCCGGTTCGTGTCGAGCCCGCTGACCGAGATGACGCGAGAGCGGATCTCGCCGGCGCGCCGCTGCGCCTCGCCCATGAGGCTCGGGTCCTTGGCACGCGCCCAGATGAGCAGCTCGCAGCCGTCCTTCGCGGCGAGCTTCGCGATCCCGTCGATGGTGTCGCGGTCCAGCTCCGAGAGCTGGCTCGCGGGCGTCGGGAAGGTGACGATCGTCGCGGCGGCGACCGCCTTCTCGACGGCGGAGCTCGAGGAGGTCGTGGACGGCGCCTGCGCGGCGATCTTGCTGTCCTTCACGATGGCCGTCGGCGACTTCACGACCATCACGAAGACTGCCTTCTCCTTCGGTGTGGCCGCGGCCGGCGTGGTCTCATTGGTCCGGAGCGGGGGCGCCGCGGCGACGCGCGTCTCGGCCGCGCTCCGGGCGATCTTCTCGAGCAGATCGAGCCGCTCGCTGCGAGCGTCGAGCCGACGGTTCCTGGCGTCGAGCCGGTCGTTCATGGAGCGGAGCTGTCGCTCGGTGGCGTCGGCCTTCTCACCGCGCGCGACGAAGCGTGCCTCGTACGCGGCGAGCTGCCGGTTCTTCGCTGCGAGCGCCTGCTTCCGGAGCTCGAGCTGCTGTGCACGGGACGGAGCGGAAGTGACCGACGCGGTGAGGCGGTCTGCCTCACGCCGCTCGACGTCCTCCCTGCTCGCTGCGTCGCGCACGCGACCATCGGCGGCCTCAAGGGTCGGGCCGAAGCTGCGCTCGACCGCGAGCGCCTGGCGCTCGTGCGCCGCGAGCTGCTGCTCGAGCGACTCGAGCTGCCGGGCCTGCGGGGTCGGCTTCGCGCGGTGGGCGATACGCTGTTCGCGGGCGTCGAGCTGCTGTTCGCGCGCGGCGATCTCGCGCTCGCGGCTCTCGAGCTGCTTGCGCTGGGCGAAGAGGGCCTGCTCGCGGGCGTCGAGCTGATCGCTGGTGGCGAGGGCGCTCCGGGCACGAGCGTCGGTGACCGACTCCTGCTCGCGGAGCTGGCCCTCGGCGATCTCCTCGACGGTCGGCGCATCCGCGCGAGCGGGGATGGTGGCGGGGACGGCGGCCACGGCGGACCTCGGCGTGTACGGACCGTACTGGAGACTGCGCGGCTCGGTGGCACCGGCGCTCCGGAGGCGGAGGCGGAAGTGCGGGCGGTCTTCGGCGAGCCGCGCGTCTGGCGCCGCTTCCGTGGGCTCCTCTTCCTGCTCCGCGAGCTTGGGCGAAACCTCGGCGGGCTTCTTCGCCTTCAGGCTCGGGGAGATCGCGATCCCGAACACCGTCCGAAGGGCGTCGTCGCCGGGGAAGTAATCCGTGCCGAGCGAGAGCCCGACGGTCGGGGTGACGCCGAGACGGATGGCGCCCCCCAGCTTGCCTCCGCGCGGACCGGTGAGGGCCTGCGCGACGAGATCGATCTTGCGGACAATCGGCATGGAAACGGCCAGGCCTGCCGTGGCACCGAAGTCACGGCTGCTGGTCGTCTCCAACTCGGCGCCGACGAAGGCCGCGACTCGAAACGGGATCGTGTCGTTGACACGCGTCGAGAGGGTGAGCCTCGCCCCGAAGACCCCATCGTCGTTGAACCGATCCCAAACCGTGCTCACCGCGACGCCGGGGATCCCTCCGTCCGGCGCGAGGAGCTGGAACTTCGCGGCGGTGCCGAAGACGGTCCGCCCTGGCCGCGGGTCGGATGGCTGCCCCCACTGGCGCATCGTGAGGCCGGCTTCGAGCTTCGAGCCGAGTCCAGCGACGGTGTACAGCGGCAGAGCCCCGACGCTACTGCTCGACCCCTGGACGCGATCGAAGCCGACCTCGGCTGCGAACTTCCCGTTCGCGACGCCGACGACCTCGGCGTCGGGGACGTCGAGGATGCCCGACTCGCCCCCGCGAGAGGGGAACACCTGCGCGCTCGCGCGCGAGGCGAGCGCCAGAACGAGGACTGCGGCGAACCAGGTCGCTCTCACGGTCATCCCTGCCCGTCCGTCCGCTCGACCGGAGCGACGCTGCGGAACGCGTGCCGCGTGAGGCCGAACTGGGTGAGGGTTCGTTCCACGCTACGCGTGCTGACTGTGTGTCCGAGTCGCCCGAGGTCCTCGGCGATGCCGGCGGCGCTCCGCTCCGGGTTCCGGAGCCGCGTGGTGACGATGAAGCGGATCACCTCGAGCGGACGCCGCCAGGGGCTTCGTGGCCCCGGCGGGCGCGAGAGGAGGCCCTCGAGCCCTGCGTCACGGAATCGGCGAAGCTTCTCGTAGTAGGTGCTCCGGGAACGGTCGTACTGGCGCAGAACGTCCTCGAGCGGACGACCGCTCGTCTCGCCCTCGATGAGCATGACGAGATCGACGGCGGCCTCATCCTGCGGACGGAGCGGAAGAACGCCCCCCGGACCCTTGATCTCGCGTACGAGACTGCGCTTCGCCGTCGCCATCGTCCGTCCGGGCTCCACGTTCACGCTCGAGGATGAGGGTCGATCACGCGCGGTGGCTCGACGCTCGCGCGACAGCACCCTTGTCGATGGAGATCGACGCCTTCTTGCGCAGCGCGGCCAGGCGCGCATCGATCGCCGAGGCCTGCTTCTCCGCGGCCGCCCCTGCTGCGGCGTCCGCCAGGACCTCGCGGAACGGCCGCCCATACTGCGCGGCGTTTCGCTTGTAGAACCCCTCGATGTCGCGCTCGCTCGGGGAAGGCGCTGAGGCCCGGATCTTCTCCAGCGCAGCCGTCGCCAGCGCGGCTCGCTCGAACTCGCCGGCCTGCGCGTTCACCTCGGGCGCCTTGTCGAGCCCCCGCTGAACGGCGAGGTCCTCGACGAGCAACGCGTCCACCTGCTGCCACGCGAGCTGAATCTTGACCGCCGCTCCGGCCCCATGGCCGCTGGCGGCGGCGATCGCGCGGGCCTGGCCTTCGATCGCCCGGTAGGCCACGGCTCGTCCGTGGACGCTGGCAATCGGATGATCGAGCTGCTGCGCGGTCGGAGCGCCCTTGCCGAGGCTCTGAAGGAAGGACTCGTCGAGCTTGATCTTTGCGAGCTCGCGCTCTCGCTTCGCGAGCCGCTGTCGGACCGCGGTACGGATCTGCTTGTTCGCGTACTCAAGGAGGGAAGGGCGCCGCGCGGCGTAATCCGCCTTCGTGCCGATTTCCTTCCTGATGGGCCGAGCGATCGCCACGCCGACGGAGAGCCGGACCGGCCCGACGAGCGCGCCGGGCGCGGCTGCGAACAGCGCATCACCGAACGCGGGCTCCAACTGCGCGCGCATGAAGGGCGGAGCGCTCTCCGGCTTCTCGTAGAGCTGCGACGTGACGGCGTTCTTGGCCTCGGACGCGAATGTCGCGCCGGCCTTCACCCGCTTGAGCGCTGCGGCCGCAGCTTCGGGGGTCTCGAACGTGAGCGACTCGAAGCTCACGAAATCCGAGGTCCCATGGAACAGCTCGCGCAGCTTGTCGTCCCCGGGTTGATGGCGGACGACCTCGCCCTCGACGAGGACCTCGGCCGCTGCCCGGCGCTTCTGGTCCTGGACGAGCTGCTTCACGAGCTGCGAGTTCTCCAAGCCGAGTCGCCGCGCCTCGGAAGCGAGGAGCGTCTCGTCGATCAGCGCGTCGAGCACCTGCTCCGCTGCCGGGGGACGGGGCTGACCGCGAGTGGCATCGAGTCTCTTGATCAGCGCGGCGCGCGTGATCGCGAAGTCATCGACTCTCGCGACGACCTCCGCGGGCCCAGCACCGTTCGCCAGGGTCGCGAGGAACAGGGGGAGGAAGATCACTGGCGTGCTCCTTGAAACGTGCTTGTGGTGTCGCCGCCGCCCGAACCAGCGCCGCTCCCGGTACGGACGCCGGGCCCGCCTGCGCCTGCCGCGCCCGGACCGCCGGCACCTCCGGCGCCGAAACCGGCCTCGCCCGAAGGCCCGCCGACGTTTCGCCGCGCCTTCGAGACCACGTTCTTGAGCTCGGGATGCTCGCCGCTCTTGTCGCCGTGGCACGCGGCGCACATCTCCATCGAGTCCTTCCCGACGTAGAAGAGCTTCGGGCTGTTCGAGCCGTGCGGGTTATGGCAGCTCGCGCAGCTGAAGGTGCGACCCTCACGACGCGGATCGTTGAGCTTCCCGCCCACGACGTGGCCGGTGGGGACGAGCGGGCTCACGTGCCTTCCGTCCTTCTGATCCGGGTGGCAGAACCCGCACAGCTCGTTCACCTTCTTCGGGACGAGGCCGCCGTTGTTCGTGCCGTGCGGATCGTGACAGCCGGTGCAGCCGTAGCGTTCGAGGGCGGCGTGCTTCACCTTCCCCTCGTCCACGGGCTTGTGACACCCGTAGCAGACCTTCTTGCCCTCGGCTTTGAGCGCCTTCCGGTTGTCGGTTCCGTGGGCGTCGTGGCACTGGTTGCAGCCCTTCTCGAGCGGCGCGTGCACCACCTTGCGACCGGTGACGTCGTCCTGGTGACAGAGGAAGCAGGTCTCCTGGATCGTCGGCTTGGCGAGGAGCTTGGGCTGGGCGGAAGAGTGGGGATCGTGGCACACCGCGCAGTCGCCCACGATGACGGCGCTGTGCGGGTACTTCGTCTTGTCCTTGCGGTCGTGGCACCCGTAGCAGAGGTCCACGGCGTTCTTCCGGAGCAGCTTCAGGTTGTCGCCGGAGTGGCCACCTTCGTGGCAGGTCGTGCAGTCGCCGCGCTTGAGGGCGACGTGCACGTTCGGCTTGGAGAGATCGATCCGGTACGCCAGGCCGGGGGTGCCCTTGCCGGTGGGCGCCTTGGCATCGTGGCACTTGAGGCAGAACGCGGACCCGCTCGAAGCCTTGATGGCGTTGGGGAGATCGCCGCCGTGGGCGTCGTGGCAGTCGAGGCAGCGACCCTCGGCCACCGGCGCGTGCTTGACCGCCTTCGTGAGGAGCGGCTCGACCTCGTGGCAGTCCAGGCAGATCTTCTCGCGCGGCGAGCTCAGCAGCTTGGGCTCGTTCGAGGAGTGCGCGGTGTGGCAGGAGAGGCAGCTCCCCTGGCGCACCGCGGTGTGGACCGACTTCGACTGGTCCTTCCGATCGTGGCAGCCGTAGCACAGGTCCGGCTCGGTGCGGATGAGCGTCCAGTGCTGCGCCGTCTTGCCCTTGCACTTGCCGGCGGCGCCGGGCTCGGGCCGGTGGCAGTTCCGGCAATCGCCCAGGGTGATCGCGCCATGGACGACCCGCTTGTTGATGAGCTGCGCGTGGCATCCGGAGCACGACTCGCCTTGCGGCGCCGCGCGAGCCGCCGCGGCGGTCGCGGCGGCGCGGCTGGGACCGGCGGGGCGTGCCGGTGCAGTCACACTGGCCGGCGCGGCAGCGGCGGCAGGCGCCGAAGCCGCGGCGGGAACGGGCGCAGCGGGTGCGGTCGCAGAGGCCGCTGTCGCGGCGGTCGCGGGCGCTGCGGCGGCGGGCGCAGCCGCCGCCGCCAGGACGGCGTCGCCCGCCGTCGGGGCACCGCCTTGCTGGGCGCGCCCCACGCCAGGCGTGACGAGCGCGAGGACGAGCGCTCCGAGAACACCAATGCGACACATACGCGCATGCGCGCTGCTGTCGCAGGTCGGACGGCTCTCGATAGATCTCCAGGGCACGGGCTCGTCACTCCCCTTGAGGAAGGCGCGGAAAGGTGTGGGCGGCGTGTGCAATCGTGGTGCCGCGAACCACCCGCTCGGGCTACGACGATTCGTTAGGTGCCCGGCGAGGGAGCGCATGTGCGCCAGGGCTTCCAATCCAGACGTTTGCGGCGGTATGAAGGGAGGGCCTGCTCGGCCGCAGCCGTTTCGTCGCGGTTCCTCGGGCGGGTGAAAAGGCGCAAGCGCTGCGCGATTTCACCCGGTTGTTTCGAGGAATCTGGCGCAGTCGCGCGAGGGCACAGGGCTTGCTGGACCCGGGCCGATTCCGGACAAGGAGGGCTGCTTTGCTCGTCGTTGTCGGGCTCAACCAGAAGGGCGCCACCGTCGCAGATCGTGAGGTCCTCGCTCTGCCGGCCGAGGAGTGGCCGTCCGTGCTCGCAGGGTTCGGGGACCTCGGCGGCGTCGAGGAGGTCGCGGTGGTCTCGACCTGCTACCGCGTCGAGATCTATGCCGCGACCCGCTGTCCGACCGCCGCGACCCTCGCGCTGCGTCAGGCGCTGCACGCGCGCGCGGGCCGGGAGCTCCCGCTGTTCGAGCTGCACGGGGAGGAGGCCTTCCGCCACCTCGTCCGCGTCGCCTCGAGCCTCGAGTCGGCCGTCCTCGGCGAGCCGCAGATCCAGGGCCAGGTGAAGAGCTCGTTCCAGCGCGCCGCCGAGGTCGGGACGGCCGGGAAGGAGCTCGCGTCCGTGCTGTCGAAGGCGCTCGCCGCGGCGAAGCGCGTCCGCACCGAGACGTCGGTCGGGCGCGCGGGGGTCTCGTGGGGCCGCGCGGCGGTGACGCTCGCGGAGAAGGTCCTCGGCCCGCTCGCGGGCCGGCGCGCGCTGGTCATCGGCGCAGGCGAGATGGCGCGCCTCTCGGCCCAGCACCTCCGCGACGAGAAGGCGTCGGTGGTCGTGCTGAACCGCACGCTCGAGAAGGCCGAGGCGCTCGCCGCGGAGGTGGGCGGCTCGGCGCGGACGCTCGACGCGCTCGACGAGGAGCTCGCCGCCGCCGACGTCGTGGTCTCGGCCGCGCCGGTCGCGCTCCCGTCATTCGAGCCCGCGGCGATGGCGAAGCTGCTCCGCGCGCGGCGCCGCCGCCTGGTGCTCGTGGATCTCGCCGTGCCCCGGGCGATCCCGGCCGAGAGCGGCAAGGTCCCGGACGTCTACCTCTGCGACGTGGACGACCTCGACCGGGTGATGAAGGCGGCGCTCGCGGAGCGCGCGGCCGCGGCGGAGGAGGCCGGCGCGATCGTCGAGGAGGAGGTCCGGAAGTACGCCCGCGCCGAGGCCGAGCGGCGCGCGGCCCCGATCATCCAGGAGATCCGTAGCCGCGCCGCCGACATCGCGCGCGAGGAGGTCGAGCGCACGGTCCACCGCCTGGGCGGGGATCCGGAGCTGGCGCGCCGGCTCGACGCGATGGCCGGCTCGATCGTCTCGAAGATCCTCCACGCACCGAGCGCCCGGCTGCGCCAGGCCGCCTGCGAGGGCTGCGACGGCGAGCCGCTGGTCCGCGCCGCGGAGCTCATCTTCGGGCTCACCGGCGCGCCGGAGCGGGTGCGCGGCAACGAGGCGGCTTGATGAAAATGACACGGTCTTCCCGCGCGGGCCAGTCCCTGCGATAATCGATACTTGTGGAAGTGAAAGATAGGCCGCGCATGAACGTCCTGAGGCGCGTCTATCACGAGCTGGACGGGAGCCTGCGCGCACGGATCCTCGTGCCGACGGCGCTCCTGTTCGCGCTGACCCTCGCCGCGATGGTCGCCGCGGCGGTGCACTTCTACGGCTCCGACATGGAGCAGGGCCGGGAGGAGCGCGCCCAGATCTTCGCGCGCATGGTCGCGTCGGGCGTCTCCAACGTGATGCTCGCCGGGCGACCGCAGGATGTCTCGGGGCTCCTCGACGCCCTCGTCGCGCACCGGAGCGACCTCATCTCGGCGAGCCTCATCAACCCGGGCGGCGTGGTCTCGGTGTCCTCGAGCCCCGGCCTCCTCGGCCGGGTGCCCTGGGAAGAGATCCACCGCGTGTCCCGGGCCGAGGTCATGCCGAGCCCGGGCGGCCAGGAGGGGCAGTACGCCGTCCTCCAGCCGCTCGTGAACGGGGAGACCTGCATCCGCTGTCACGACCCGCGCCAGCCGCTGAACGGATGGCTCGACCTGCGCTTCAGCCGCGAGCCGGTCGTCTCGTCGCAGGAGCAGCTCGCGAAGACGATGTCCTTCTCGGCGGCCGCGGCGTTCGTGTGCCTCCTCGGGATCCTGCTCTGGCTGCTCGGGCGCGAGGCGGTCTCCCCGCTCCAGCGGCTCGTCGCCTCCATGAAGCGCGCGGAGGCCGGGGAGCTCACCGTCCGCGCCGACGAGGGGCGACCGGACGAGGTGGGCGTCGCCGCGCGCGGCTTCGAGGCCACGCTCACCGCGCTGCGTCGGAGCCAGGCCGAGCTCGAGGCGTTCTACCGCGAGCGCATGGTGCGCGCCGACCGCTTCGCCGCGGTGGGGGAGGTCGCGACCGGGCTCGCGCACGAGATCAAGAACCCGCTCGCGGGGCTCTCGGGCGCCCTCGAGCTGCTCGCGGAGGATCTCTCCGGGGATCCGCGGCACGGCGAGATCGTCCGCGAGATGCAGCACCAGGTGAGCCGTCTCACGAACACCATGGAGAGCCTGCTCAGCTTCGCCCGACCGCCCAAGGCGAAGCTCCGCTCGACGGACGTGAACGCGTCCATCGAGAAGGTGCTCTTCCTCATCCGGCAGCAGTCCCGCAACGGCGGCATCCAGCTCGGGTCGGCGCTCGCGCCGGACCTGCCGCGGGCCCTGGCCGACCCGTCGCAGCTCGAGCAGGTCTTCCTGAACGTCTGCCTCAACGCGTGTCAGGCCATGAGCGCGCGGGGCGCGGGCGGGACGCTCACCGTCCGTTCCAGGGCGGCCGACGGCGCGGTCGCGGTGGACATCGAGGACTCGGGGCCGGGCATCCCGGCCGACGTCCGGGGCCAGGTGTTCAAGCCTTTCTTCACGACGAAGCGCGAGGGAAACGGTTTGGGGCTGGCGATCAGCGCTCGGATCGTGGCAGAGCACGGCGGCCACATCGGCTACCGGTGCCCGCCCGAGGGCGGCACCGTCTTCACCGTGACCCTGCAGCAGGCGCGCCCCGAGGGGCGCGCCGCGGAGCATGCCGCATGACCGACGCTTCGGCCCGCATCCTCGTGGTCGACGACGAGAAGCTCATCCGCTGGTCCGTCGCCGAGCGCCTCCAGCGCGACGGCTACGAGGTGCTCTCGGCCGAGTCCGGCGAGCAGGCCCTCGAGATGGTCGGGGCGACGCCGCCCGACCTGATGCTCCTCGACGTGCGGCTCCCCGGCATCGACGGCGTGCAGACGCTCCAGCGCGCGCTCGCGATCCACCCGGACGTCGCGGTCCTCATGATGTCCGCGCACTCCACGGTGGACGTGGCGGTCGAGGCGATGAAGCACGGCGCCATCGACTTCCTCGTGAAGCCGTTCCCGTTCCAGCAGCTCGACGCCGCGGTGGAGCGCGCGCTCGCCGGCGCGCGGACGCGGCGCCAGATCGCGACGCTCACGAGCGACAAGCGGGGCGCGAGCGCCCTCGAGGCGATCGTGGGCGGCTCGGCGGCGATGGAGCAGCTCCGGAACATGATCTCGCGCCTCGCCTCGAGCGACACGACCACCGTGCTCATCGAGGGCGAGAGCGGCTCCGGCAAGGAGGTGGTCGCCCGCGCGATCCACTTCCAGAGCGGCCGGGCCGACAAGCCCATCATGCAGGTGAACTGCGCGGCGCTGCCCGAGCAGCTCCTCGAGTCGGAGCTGTTCGGCCACGAGCGCGGCGCGTTCACCGACGCGCACACGCAGAAGCGCGGCCTCTTCGAGTCCGCCGAGGGCGGCTCGGTGATGCTCGACGAGATCGGCGATCTGCCGCCCGGCGGCCAGGCGAAGCTCCTCCGCCTCCTCGAGAACAAGACCTTCCGGCGCGTCGGCGGCGTCCAGGAGCTCCGCACGGACGTCCGCGTCATCGCCGCGACCAACGTGGACCTGGAGGAGCGGGTCTCGGAGGGGCGGTTCCGCTCGGACCTGTTCTTCCGGCTCAACGTGGTCCGGATCGTGGTGCCGCCGCTCCGCGAGCACGTCGAGGACGTCCCGACCCTCGCCGCGCACTTCATCGCCCGGTTCAACCAGGAGATGAGCCGGCAGGTGCGGGGGATCTCCGCGCCGGCCCTGGAGATGCTCAAGGCCTATCACTGGCCGGGGAACGTCCGCGAGCTGCGGAACGTGGTGGAGCGCGCGTTCATCCTGCACGCCGGCGCCGACGAGATTCGCCCCGAGCACCTGACCCCGGAGCTCCGCCGCGCCGGCACGCCGAAGCGGCAGGACAAGCCCGTCCCGCAGGTCACCGAGGACGGGCTCGTGCTCGACGACGTGGAGCGCCGGCTCATCGCCGAGGCGATGGAGCGGGCGAACGGCAACCAGTCGAAGGCGGCCCGGCTCCTCGGCGTCTCCCGCGACACCCTCCGCTACCGGCTGAAGAAGCACGGGATGGCGTAGGGTCCTGAAGAGGAACGGGATGAACGGAGCCGCCGCTCTCACGACGCGGGCGGCCTTCGACTCCGCGGCCGCTACGCTCAGGCCGGGCGGGAAGCCGCTTCCCTCGAACCCGCACCCGCACGCGAACCCGTCATCCGTGCCCCGGGGCCGTCCGGTGCCCGTGATCCGAGCCCGTGATCCGGCGGGGCCCGGGCCAGGGGGACACGGGAAGCGGGTGACGGGGACGAGGAGCCGGGTTCGCGTTCGCGTTCGGGAACGGTTCGCAGCCGCTCACGCGATCGCGCGATCGTCGATCTCCACCGGCACGCCGTCGGTGGGCCACTCGATCTCGGCGGCGAGGAGCTGGAGCTCCTGCTTCAGCTTCTCCTTGGCGCGGATCTCGAGCTGGCGGGCGCGCTCGCGGGAGAACCCGAAGTGCTCGCCGAGCTCCTTCAGCGTGAGCGGGCGGTCGCTCATGACGCGCATCTCGATGATGTACCGCTCGCGCTGGTCGAGGTGGGCGAGGGCCTCGCCGACCTTGCCGTGCACCATCCGCTGCTCCTCGGCGCCGGAGAGCGCGTCGTCCTGCCCGGGGGCGTTCCCGACCACGAAGTCCACGTGGCTGTAGGTGCCGTCGTCCCCCATCGGCGCGTCGAGGGACAGATCGCGCCCCTCCATGCGCTGCTCCATCTCGCGGACCTCGCCGGGCTTCACGCGGAGCTTCTTCGCGACCTTGTTCGCGTCGTGGCCGTCGGAGTCGAGGCCGTGCTCGCTGGACATCTTGTCGAGCTCGCGCTTGGTGCGGGCGAGCGAGAAGAACAGCTTCCGCTGCGCCTGGGTGGTCCCGAGCTTCACCAGCGACCAGGACTTGAGGATGTAGTTCTGGATGTACGCCCGGATCCACCACACGGCGTACGAGATGAGGCGGATGCCCTTGTCCGGGTCGAACTTCTGCACCGCCTTCATGAGGCCGATGTTTCCCTCCTGGATGAGGTCGGCCATCTTGAGCCCGTAGGACCGGTACTCGTACGCCACCTTGACCACGAAGCGCAGGTTCGCGGTGACGAGCCGGTGCGCGGCGCGGGTGTCGAGATCCTTGCGGAACTCACGCGCGAGGCGCTGCTCCTCCTCGACGGTCAGCAGCGGATACCGGTTGATCTCCGAGAGGTAGAGCTCGAGGGAGCTGATCGCCGTCGGGTAGGGCTGCCGGTTCATCTGACCTCCAGGTGGTACTTCGTCGCCGAGTCTCTAGCTTTTAGCAATGGACGTGCCGCCGGGCACCCGAATGGATTGCTGCCTGAATTCGCTTGGTTGGCTGGTGGGCGGCGTGCGGAGGTCTGAGCAGAAGTCTATAATCATTACAGGGTCATGCTGGAAGTCCCCCTCCGCTTGGGATTTTGGCCTGTAAGTCTTTCAAGGTGCCTGGTCAGGGCCCCCAACTCAGGGCCCCAAGTACCCACTTGCGGATGGCCGGCTGCCTCCCCAACGTGAGCGGCTGCACCCGAGCGGACAACGACGGACGGGTAGATCCAATGTCGGGAAAAGAGGGTACAGGGCGGGGTCATCCCGAGGAGCAGGAGCAGCGGGATCACGACGCGCGGAGCGGGTACCTCGGGTTCGTCGCGCACGAGGTCCGGAATCCGCTCTCCACGGCCTTGTGGTCCGCCGAGCTCCTGTCCCGAATGGGGGCGGAGGAGCGCGGTGGACCGCGCGGCGAGAAGCTCACCGCGATGTGCCTGCGCTCCCTCTCGCGGGTGCGCCAGCTCATCGAGGATCACTTCCTCGCCGAGCGGCTCGACGTCGGGGGCATCGTCGTCCGGCCGGAGCCTCTCGGCCTGGCCGAGGTCGTGGAGGAGGCGATCGGACGGCGACCGAGCGACATTGGACCGATCACCGTGGTCGCCGACCCGGGCGTGACGCTGCACGCGGATCGGATGCTGCTCGACCGCGCGCTCGACGGGCTCCTCGCGGCCGCGGGGCGCGAAGGCACGCCCGTGCGGGTGGTGCTCCGGGCGGAGCGCGGGCAGGTGTCACTCTCGATCCAGGGGGGGCCGATCACGCCGGACGCATTCGTGGATCCGCGGAAGGGGTCGCCGAGCGATCTGAAGGGACGCGCGCTGACGCTGCCGGTCGTGCGGCGCGCGGCGCTGGCGTTGGGCGGGAGACTAGCCGTCGAGGGGGAGTCATTCGTGCTGACGCTCCCGCTCGAGCCGGCCTATACTCCGCGCCCCGACGCCAGCGCCCATCCATGAGAAGCTCGCCGCTCGTCCTCGTAGTCGACGACGACCCCGACATCCTCGACGCCATCTGCGACATCCTCGAAGGGGAGAGGTATCGCGTCGCCCGGGCCCGCAACGGGCTCGAGGCGCTCGACCGGGTCGGCGAAGAGCTCCCGGCGGTCATCCTCCTCGACCTGATGATGCCGGTGATGGACGGGCTCGCCTTCGCGACCGCCTTCCGCAAGCAGCCGCTCGCTCGGAGCGTCCCGATCGTCGTGATCTCGGCGGACGGGAACCCGCAGCGCGCCGCGGCGCTCGGCGCCGCCGGGTTCCTGGCGAAGCCCTTCGACATCGACGCACTGCTCTCGCGCGTGTCGGACGTCGCGGGCGCGTCGCCGTCGCCCGCGTGACGAACCGCCCTGGTTCCGCGGTGTTCCCTTGACTTCGGCGGCCGCGACGGGTAGAAGGCCGACCTTCCAACTGCACGTCCTCCGCGGCCCTCTCGACGCGCGGCGGACCAATGCGAGGTGTCATGGCGACCGGACTGTTGGCGAAGAAGGTAGGGATGACGCAGATCTTCACCCCCGAGGGTGACTGCGTGCCCGTGACGGTGCTCGAGGCGGGCCCGTGCACGGTGGTCCGCCGGAAGACGGCGGAGAAGGACGGCTACGACGCCGTCGTGCTCGGCTACGGGCCCGTGGACGAGAAGCACGCGCACCGGCTCAGCAAGGCCGAGGTGGGCGTCTTCAAGAAGGCCGGGACCCCGATCTTCCGCCACGTGAAGGAGATCCGCGTGAAGGACGCCAAGCTCCTCGGCGACCTCAAGGCGGGCGACGTCCTCACGGTGGACAAGGTCTTCAAGCAGAACCAGCGGATCGACGTCGCCGGCATCACGAAGGGCCGCGGCTTCGCCGGCGTCATGAAGCGCTGGAACATGAAGGGCGCGGCGCGCGACAGCTCCACGACGCACGAGCACCACCGGCACATCGGCGCCGTCGGACAGCGCAAGACGCCGGGCAAGGTGTGGAAGGGCCATCACCTCCCCGGCCACTACGGCAACGAGAAGGTCACCGTGCAGAACCTCACGGTGGTCGGCTTCGAGGCCGACAAGAACCTCCTCCTCGTCTCCGGCGCCGTCCCGGGCCACGCGGACGGGCTCCTCTTCGTGAACACGGCGGTCAAGGGCCAGCCGCGGATCAAGAAGAAGCAGGAGGTCCGCGAGCGGGCCAAGCCGAAGGTCTAGCGACCTCGGCAGCACGCTGGGACCACTCGAACGCCGCTCCGGGAGACCGGGGCGGCGTTCGCGCTTTCGGGGCGGGCGAAGGCGCCGGGCCGGCCGACGGCGGCGCCCGGTCGCGGCGGACTCCTCCTGGCGCTGCTCGGTCGCCGTGTGCCCGCGCTCGGTCGTCGTGCGCCCACGCTCGGCGATCGCGGCGTGCGCCTCGCGACGCTGGGCGCGAGCGGGGACCCCGGAGACGGCGACGCCCCGCGCGGCAGGGCCGGGCGGGGCGTCGGAGCCGCTCGGGCGGGCGGGGAGGGCGGCTACGCCTCCGCCGCGGCGTCGCCGCGCTTGCGGTCGCGCTCGAGCTTGTACCGGGCGGTCGCGTCGAGGGCCTTCTTCCGCAGCCGGATGGACAGGGGCGTCACCTCGACGAGCTCGTCCTCGGCGATCCACTCGAGCGCCATCTCGAGGCTCATCTCGCGCGGCGGGGTCAGGATGACGTTCTCGTCCCGGCCGGCGGCGCGGATGTTCGTGAGCTTCTTCTCCTTCGAGATGTTGAAGTCGAGGTCGTTCTCGTGGCTGTGCTCGCCGACGATCATCCCGGCGTAGACCTTGTCGCCGGGCTTCACGAAGAGCGCGCCGCGCTCCTGCGCGTAGAAGCAGGCGTAGGCGATCACCTCGCCGACCCGGTCGGCGACGATGGCCCCGGTCTTCCGCTTCTCGATCCGCCCCTGCCACGGCTCGTAGCCGTCGAACTGCGAGGACATGATCCCCTCGCCGCGGGTGAGGGTGAGGAACTCGCCGCGGAAGCCGATCAGGCCGCGCGCGGGGACGCGGAACTGGAGGCGGGTGCGGCCCGAGCCGATGGGCTGCATGTCCACCATCCGGCCCTTGCGCGTGCCCATGCTCTGGGTGACGCCGCCCACGCCGTCGTTCGGCAGGTCGCACACGAGCAGCTCCATCGGCTCGTGGACCTCGCCGTCGATGGTCCGGAGGATCGGCTCGGGGTTCGAGACGGTCAGCTCGTAGCCCTCGCGGCGCATGTTCTCCACGATCACGGCGAGCTGGAGCTCGCCGCGGCCGACCACCTTGAAGGCGTCGGGGGTCTCGGTGTCCTCGACCCGGATCGACACGTTCCGGAACGCCTCGCGGTAGAGCCGCTCGCGGATGTTCCGGCTCGTGATGTACTTCCCCTCCTTGCCGGCGAAGGGGCCGTCGTTCACCCGGAACACCATCGACATCGTGGGCTCCTCCACGCTGATGCGCGGGAGCGCCACCGGGTTCGCGGGGTCGGCGATGGTGTCGCCGATGCCGATCTCCTCGGCGCCGGCGATGCAGACGATCTCGCCGGGGCCGGCGTCCTTCACCTCGACGCGCTTGAGGCCGTCGTAGCCGTACAGGCGGACCACCTTCGCCGGGACGATCTTGCCCTCCTCGCGCATCACCGCGATGGCCTGGCCCTCCTGGATGACGCCGGACGCGACGCGGCCGATGGCGAGGCGGCCCACGTAGTCGTCGTAGTCCAGGTTGTCCACGAGCATCTGGAGGTGCGTGCCCTCGCTGGCGGGCGGGGGCGGCACGTGCTGCAGGATCGCCTCGAAGAGCGGCTTCAGCGAGTCGGCCTCGAAGGCCCCCTGGACCGTGTGGGCCGCCTTGCCCTCGCGGGCGATCGCGTAGATCACCGGGAAGTCGATCTGGCGCTCGTTGGCGCCGAGGTCGATGTAGAGCGAGTAGACGAGGTCGAGGACCTCCTTCGCCCGCGCGTCCTGGCGGTCCACCTTGTTGATGACGAGCACCGACGGGAGCCCGAGCGCGAGCGCCTTCGAGAGCACGAAGCGCGTCTGCGGGAGCGGCCCCTCCGCGGCGTCCACGAGCAGCAGCACGCCGTCCACGAGCCGGAGGGCGCGCTCGACCTCGCCGCCGAAGTCGGCGTGGCCGGGGGTGTCCACGATGTTGATCTTCACGCCGTCGTAGGTGACGGCCGTGTTCTTCGCGAGGATGGTGATGCCCTTCTCGCGCTCGAGGTCGTTCGAGTCCATCACCCGCTCGACCACCTGCTCGTTGGCGCGGAAGACGCCGGCCTGGCGCAGCATGAAGTCTACGAGGGTGGTCTTGCCGTGGTCGACGTGGGCGACGATCGCCACGTTACGAATCTGCTCGCGAGGTGTCATGGGACTCCGAGTTCCAAAGGGCCGAAACTAATAGCCTTTGGCGGCCTTCGTCGCAAGGGGGGCTGCGCGAATGCCGCTGGCGGCCGGCCGCGAAGGGGTGAGGACCGGCCGCGCCGGCTACAGGAAGCCCATGCGCCGCGTCGAGGCGAGCACCCGCTCGACCGCGTCGAGCACCCGCATCACCCGGCACGCGTGCAGGAACGCCAGCGTGTCTCGCTCCGGCCGGTCCGAGAGGCGCACGAGGTCGGCCACGCTCTTCGTCCCGTCGGCGAGCGTCAGGAGGTGCGCGTCGGCGGGGCGGAGGCGGAGCGCGTAGAGCTCGAAGGCGGGATCGGGCGGCGGCGCGAGGTGCACCTCCGCCGGGAGCTCGGCCCGGAGCCGCGGCAGCGTCGCGGTCCGGAGGACGCCCTCGAGGACCAGATCCGCCATCGCGAGCTTCACCGGCACGAGGGCCGCGGGCGGGCGCCCGAGCTGGAAGGCGTAGGTGCCCTGGCGCCACTCGAACGCGGACCAGGCGACGGCCCGGATCTGCCCCGTCACGAGCTCGGCCCGGCGCTCCGGCCCGAGGAGCCCGGCGCGCCCGAGCAGGTCGGCGGTGCGGGCCGCCGGCGCCGAGCGGCGCAGCGCCTCGAGCCGCTCGGCGCTCAGCACGCCGCGGCGCACGCAGAGCGCGGCCAGCCGCTCGCCGGCCACGTTCGACGCGGCGTAGACGGGCGCGCCGCGCTCGACGACGAGGATCTTCTTCACCGGCCCCCGCGTCAGCGTGAGGGCGCCCGTCGCCTGGCCGACGTGCAGCGCCACCAGGAGCCGCGGGACGGTGGCCGCGCCGAGCTCGCCGCGCGGCGGGGGCGGGGAGGGGCGCTCCACGGCGGGCCCGCGCGGCACGTCGGGCAGGGGCGCCGCGAGGCCGTCCCGCGGCGCGGGGGCGGCCG
>NZ_JALCZA010000070.1 GCF_022690765.1 Anaeromyxobacter oryzisoli
GGCGACCTCGGCGGGCGCGTCGAGATCCGCGCGTCCGGCGAGGTCGGGGAGCTCGTCCGCGCCTTCAACGCGATGACCCAGGACCTCGCCGCCGGACGTGTCCGGCTCGCGCAGGCGGAGCGCGTGGCCGCCTGGCGCGAGGTGGCGCGGCGGCTCGCGCACGAGATCAAGAACCCGCTCACCCCCATCGCGATGAGCGTCGAGACGCTGCGCGACGCTCACGCGCAGGGGCGCGCGGACTTCCCGGAGATCTTCGACGAGGGGACGCAGGCGATCGGCGAGGAGGTCCGGCGCCTCAAGCGGATCGTGGACGAGTTCAGCCGCTTCGCGCGCCTGCCGCCGCCCGAGCGGGCGCCGGTCGCGCCCGACGAGCTCGTCGCGGCGGTGCTCGCGCTCTTCCCGGCGCCGCCTCCCGGCGTGGAGCTCCGGCGCGAGGTCGCGGGCGGGCTCCCCCCGGTGCTCGCCGATCGCGATCAGGTGCTGCAGGTGCTGCTGAACCTCGTGCGCAACGCTCTCGACGCCATGCGGGCGGGCGGGACGCTGCGGCTCGCCGCGCGGCGCGCAGGGAACGTCGTCGCGTTCGAGGTGACGGACACGGGGGCGGGGATCGCCGCGGAGGACCTGCCCCGGGTGTTCGAGCCCTACTTCACGACGAAGGAGGGGGGCACGGGCCTGGGGCTCGCGATCGCCCGCCGGATCGCGGAGGAGCACGGCGGCACGCTCGAGGTGACCTCCAGGCTCGGCGAGGGGGCGACGTTCACGCTCGGCCTGCCGATCGCCGCCCCGGCCGCGGCTACCGCACCGGGGTCGCCTTGAGCGCCGCCTTCCCCTGCTTCACGTAGACCTGGAACCGGACCGTCTTGCACGCGTACTTCGCGACGAGGGCCGTCCGGTTCGACTCGAGCTTCGCCCGGAAGCGCTCGAAGGTGAGCCCCTCCGAGGGCTCGCCGCACTCGCCCCGCACCCTGAGGAAGTCCTGGAAGACCTCGCGCCAGTGCTGCTCCTCGCCGTCGGCCTCGGCGGGCGGCGCCGCCCTGGCGGCCGCCTGCAGCAGCTCCGGAGGCGACGCCTGCGCGATCCGCGGGGGCGGCGGCGCGATGACGGCGGGCGGCGGCGGCGCGACGACGGCGGACGGCGGCCGCCCGGGAACGGGGGCGGCCTCGAACGCTCCGCCGCCGAGCAGGGTCGGGCCGGCGTCGGGCGCGGCGGGGAGAGGCTCGGCGGGAGGGAGGGGCTCGACGGGCGCCGAGCGGGAGGAGGACGGCCGCGGGCCGAGGTCGAGCGGCGGCACCGGCGGGAGGGCCGGCGCCTTCTCGCCCCCCGCGAAGAACTCCTGGGTGAGGGACGCCGCGGGTCCGCCCGCGCGTCCGGCGGCGGCCGCCGCGTCCACGGCGCGGTTCAGCGCGGCGGCGACGGTGCCGAGCTTGCCCGCGAGCGCCGGGGCGTGCGTGGTGAAGTCGCCCCGGCCGATCCGGTCGGCGGCGGCCAGGAGCTCCGACGGGACCGGCGGCGGGAGCTCGCCGGGGCGCACGAGCAGCCCGAACAGGAACCCGACGACGGCGAGGACGAGGGTGCCCGCGAGCAGCGTCCACTGCACCTCGACGGCGGGGGCGAGGGCCGACGTCGCGGAGACGGACGCCACCACGGTGACGCCCGTGAGGCCGGGGATCGTGACCGGGACGACGCGATGGGCGGGCGCCCCGGCGAGGAACAGGGGACTCGGCTTCGGGACGCGGACGCCGAGCACGTCCACGGCGGCGAGCGCGAGGCGGCCGGCGTCGCGCGGCCCGGCGCCACGGCGCGAAGCGGCCGCCTCGACGGCGGCGGTCGCCTGGCCGCTGCCGATCGGCTTCGCGCCCGGCTGGAGGAGCGTGATCTCGGTCCCCGCCCCGGCCATCGCCGTCCGGAGGAACTCGGCGTCCACCGGCACGAGGAGCAGGAGCCCCGCGCCGACGCCGGACGGGACCGCCGCGCAGTACCAGAGCCGGTCCGACCAGCGGACCCACCCGAGGTGGCTCTCGCCCGCGATCGCCGCGCCGAGCGCCTCGACGAGCTCCTTGTCCGCCGCGCCGGCGTCCTGCGCCTTGCGCGCGAGCCACGCGTGGTTGCCCGTGACGATCTGCGTGTCCTCGGGCAGCTTGAAGCCGGCCGCCTTCTCGGCCGCGCCGATCGCGGCCCGGCTGGCGATCTCCCACCCGACCTCGTCCGCGGAGGACGCGGCGCCAGGCGAGGCCTTCCGCGGCCCCGGCGCCTCCTTCGCGTGGAGGAGCTCGACCAGCCGCGCGTCGCGCGCGGCGAGCGTCGCGACGGCCGCCGTCTCGCTCGACAGGGTCCGGATGGCCGCCGCGAAGCGCGCTCCGCCGGCGTCCAGGCGCGCGTCCAGGGCCCGGGTGGCGGCCTTCCGCTCGGAGTTCGCGACGAGCCGCGCCGCGGCGACGCCTGCGGCCGCCACGAGCAGCACGAACAGCCAGACCTTGAGCCGGTTCATCGTCCGCCTTATAGGGCGGCGGCCGAGGGGGTGTCAAACCAGCGGCCGGGCGGGCGGCCGCCCGATCTATTGAGAAAGAATCAAGGTTTTCGCGGCGTTCCGCCGCGGCGATCCTTTTACTCTGGGTCCGCCGGCGCTCCGGCCGCTCGGCGCACGCCGGCCACGATCCGGGCGACCCCCTCCGCGAAGCGAGCGGGCGGCGGGAGCAGCGAGAGGACCAGGTAGCCCGAGCGCTCGAAGTCGTAGAAGAACCCGGGCTGCACGGCCACCCCGTCGTCGAGGAGCGCGAGGCACAGGGCCTCCTCGTCGAGGGTCTGCCCGACGCGGAGCACCGCGCTCCAGCCGCCCGCGGAGGCGAGCGCGTCGAGGGGCGCGCCGGCCAGCGCCCCGAGCGCGGCCCGGTTCGTGGCGAGGCGCGCGCGGAGCGGCCCGAGGAACCGCTGCTCCCGCTCGGCGAGGAGGCGCGGCAGCGCGAGCTGGGCGGGCCCGGAGACGGACAGGTACGCGTCGGCGACGACCTCGAGCCGCTCGAGCGCCGGACCGAGCCGCGCGGCCGGGCCGGTGGCCGCGATCCACCCGGCCTTCACCTGGGGGAGACCGCACGTCTTGGAGAGCCCGGACAGGTGGAACGCCAGCGCGCGCCGGGCCTCGAGCACGCCCGCCGCGGGCCCGAGGGCGGTGTCGGCGAACACCTCGTCCCCGATCAGCGCGAGCTCCCGGGCGTCGCACAGGCGGTCGATCGCGTCCAGCTCCCCCGCCGACAGCACCGCGCCCGTGGGGTTCGAGGGCGACACCACGAGGATCGCCCGGGTCCGGGGCGTCACCGCCGCCTCGAGCGCCGCGACGTCCACGCGCCACTCGCCGTCGTAGCGGAGCGGGTACCGGCCGAGCCGGACCGACTGGAGGTCCGCGAGGACGTCGAGCAGCGGATAGCTCGGCGCCGGGACGAGGATCTCGTCCCCGGGATCGCACAGGAGCTGGAGGAGGAGCGCGTACGCCTCGCTCGTCGAGGCGGTGAGGAGGATCCGCTCCGGGTCCACGGCGTGTCCTCGACCGGCCAGGTACGCCGCGACCGCCGCGCGCGCCTCCGGCAGCCCGCGGGGAGACGGCTCGTAGACCGGGAGGCGGGGATCGGCGAACGCCGCGGCGAGGACCTCCGCCGGCCAGGCGAGGCCGACCCGCGTCGGGTTCGACTCGGCGAGATCGAGCAGGGGACGCCCGGACGCCCGCGCCTCGTCGAGGCGCGCGGCGAGCCTGTTCCCCGCGAGGTCCCAGGAGGTGCGGCGCGAGAGCATCGGACCATGTTAGTTCAACGCCGGCTCGAGGTGCGCCGGGCGCCCGGCGTCCGTCCGCCCGGCGTTCGCGCGGCGCCCTCCCCTCCGGCCGATCGCTCGATGAAGACGCTCCTCCGCCTCCTGATCGCCGCCGTCCCGCTCGTCGCCGCGGCGGACGAGGGCATGTGGACCTACGACGACTTCCCGTCGGCCCGGGTCGCGCAGCGGTACGGGCTCGCCCCCTCGCCCGCGTGGCTCGACGAGGCCCGCCTCTCTTCGGCGCGGCTCGCCGGCGGCTGCTCGGCGAGCTTCGTCTCCGGCGACGGGCTCGTGATGACGAACCATCACTGCGCGCACGAGTGCATCGAGCAGCTCTCCACGGCGAAGCGGGATCTCGTGAAGGACGGGTTCCTCGCGAGGACGCTCGCCGAGGAGCCGCGGTGCCCCGGGATCGAGGTGGACCAGCTCCTCGCGATCACCGACGTCACGCCGCGGATCCGGAAGGCGACCGCGGGGACGGAGGGCGCGCGGTTCACCGCGGCGCTCCGGGCGGAGACGGCGGCCATCGAGCGCGCGTGCCAGACCGACCCGTCGCTCCGCTGCGACGTCGTGACGCTCTACCACGGGGGCGTCTACGGCCTGTACCGCTACCGCCGCTTCCAGGACGTCCGCCTCGTCTTCGCGCCGGAGCTCGCCATCGCCTTCTTCGGCGGCGATCCGGACAACTTCACGTTCCCGCGGTACGACCTCGACGTCGCGTTCCTCCGCGTCTACGAGGGGGGAACGCCGGCCAGGACGGAGCACCACTTCCGCTGGTCGCCGGCGGGGGCGAGGCCGGGCCAGCTCACGTTCGTCTCCGGGAACCCGGGCCGGACGAGCCGGCTCCTCACGGTCGCGCAGCTTCGGGAGCTCCGCGACTTCGTCGTGCCCGACCTGCTCCAGCGCCTGTCCGAGGAGCGCGGGCTCCTGACCGGCTTCCAGCTCCTCGGGCCGGAGGAGCGGCGGGTCTCGACGGCGCGGCTCTTCTTCGTCGAGAACGGGGTGAAGGCGTGGCGCGGGATGCTCGACGCGCTCCGCGATCCGGGCTTCTTCGCGCGGAAGGTGAAGGCGGAGGCGGCGCTCCGCGCGCGGATCGCGCAGGCCCCCGCGCGGGCGCGCCGGGTCCTCCCGGCGTGGGACGCCATCGCGCGGGCCCAGGCCCGTTACGAGCAGATCCGGAAGCCGTACGGCTGGCTCGAGTCCCTCCCCGGCGGCCGCGCCCGGGTGGGCGGGGACCTGTTCTGGCTCGCCCGCCACCTCCTGCGCGCCGGCGAGGAGCGGGCGAAGCCCGACGGCGACCGGCTGGACGAGTACCACGAGGCCGCCCTGCCGGCGCTCGCGCAGGTCGTCCTCGCGGACGAGCCGATCGACCCGGAGCTCGAGCGGGTCCGGCTCGCCTTCTGGCTCACCAAGGTCCGCGAGCAGCTCGGCGCCGACGCCCCCGCCGTGCGGAGGCTCCTCGGCAGGGAGTCGCCCGAGGAGCTGGCGCGGCGCGCCGTGGACGGCACGCGCCTCCGCGACCTCGCGGTCCGGCGGCGGCTCTGGGACGGCGGCGCCGCGGCGATCGCGGCGAGCGACGATCCGATGCTGGCGCTCGCGCGGGCCTCCGACGCGGACGCCCGCGCCATCCGCGAGGTGTACGAGGACGAGGTGGACGCGGTGGAGAAGCGGGGGCAGGAGCTCATCGCGGAGACGCGCTTCGCCCTGTACGGCCGCTCGATCTACCCGGACGCGACCTTCACGCCGCGGCTCTCCTACGGCCAGGTGAAGGGCTGGCGCGCGGGCGACGCCGACGTCCCGCCCTTCACCACCTTCGCCGGCGCCTTCGAGCGCGCCACGGGGCGCGCGCCGTTCGCGCTGCCGCCGACCTGGCTCGCCGCGAAGGACCGCCTCGACCTCTCGACCCCGCTCGACCTCGTCACGACCAACGACATCGTCGGCGGGAACTCCGGCTCGCCGGTGTTCGACCAGGAGCTGCGGATCGTCGGGCTCGTCTTCGACGGGAACCTCCCGTCCCTCGGGGGCGACTTCGCCTTCGACGAGCGGGTGAACCGGGCCGTCGCGGTGGACTCGCGCGCCGTGATCGAGGCGCTGGGGAAGATCTACGGGGCGACGCGGCTCGTGGACGAGCTCCGCGCCGGCGGGGTCGCCGCCGGCGCGGTCCGGTAGCGCGGAGCGCTCGCCCGTTCGCGCCCGCCCGCGCCCTGGGCGGCCGCCCGGGTCCGCGCGGCCTACGCGTCGCGCGGCACCGCGATCATCCGCTCGAGGGCGCGGCGCGCGCCGGCGGCGATCTCCGGCTCCACCTGGATCTCGTGCTTCCCGCGGAGGAGCGTGTCCCGCACCATCACGAGGTCGATCATCTTCATGTACGGACAGTGCATGCGGCAGCCGATGCAGCCGTCGGCGACGATGAACTCCCGATCCGGCCAGCGCTGCCGCAGCTGGTAGACGATGCCGTGCTCGGTCGCGACGATGAACGTCCGCGCGTGCGGGTGCCGCTCGACGGCGCTCAGCATCGCGGTGGTCGAGCACACCTCGTCGGCCACGTCCACCACGTCGCCGCGGCACTCGGGGTGGGCGATGATCACCGCGTCCGGCTTCGCGGACTTCACCCGGTTGACGCTCGCCGCCCGGAGGACGTCGTGCACGGGGCAGCAGCCGTCGTACACCACCACCTCCTTCTCCGGGACCTTCGCGGCCACCCACTTCCCGAGGTTCTTGTCCGGCGTGAAGAGGATCTTGCGCTGGGGCAGCGAGCGCACGACCGACGCGGCGTTCGCGCTCGTGCAGCAGATGTCCGAGAGCGCCTTCACCTCGGCGGTCGAGTTCACGTAGGTGACGACCGCGTGGTCCGGGTAGCGCGCCTTCCAGTCCTCGAGGGACTCGGCGGTGATCGAATCGGCGAGCGAGCACCCGGCGGAGAGGTTCGGCAGGAGGACGCGCTTCTCCGGCGCGAGCACCTTCGCCGACTCCGCCATGAAGTGGACGCCGCAGAAGACGATGGTGCCCTGCGGGACCTGCTTCCCGATGATGGCGAGCTGGAGCGAGTCGCCCACGTGGTCGGCGATCTTCTGCACCTCGGGGAGCTGGTAGTTGTGCGCGAGGATCACCGCGTCGCGCTCCCGCGCGAGGCCGCGGATCTCCTCCTCCAGGGCGGCGACCTCGGCTGCGCCGAGATCGCTGCCGGCGCAGGGGCTCGCGACGGGATCGTGGATCGGGACCTGGACGGGAAGGCTCATTCTTTCACCCGGGCTCCGCGGACGGGGCGGATGTCGCCCGTGCCCGCTGGGAAGAGGCGCCAGAACTCCCGGCGCACGAGACCGACGAGGGTCGCCGACTTGGAGAAGCCATGGTACCGGGCGACGGCGTCGAGCATGGCCGCGTCCTCGTCCGTTGCCGAGTAGCTGCGCACCTTGGCTGCGCGCCCGTTCCCGCCGGTCTTCCTCGTGTTCATGACACTTTATATAACTCTTGTGTACCGGCGGATCGTACTGATCTCGCGCGCGGGGCGCAACCCCTCGCCCGCGCCCCGCTTGCATCCCGGGGCGCGTCGGGCGAGCCTCTCCGCGTGCGCCTCGTCGTGACCACCCCCCTGCACCCGGCCCCCGGCGACGACGAGGCCGCCCGCCTCGCCGCGCAGCGTCACGGCCTGGTCCACGTCGCGCGCGACCGCCGGCCCATCTCCCGGGTGGTCGCCGCGGCGGGGGCGGAGGGGGCGCTCGTGCTGTCGCGCGCGCGGGCGGTGCTCGCCGCGCGCGACGGCGAGCACGTCTGGTCCGCCGGGATGGGCGTGCTCCGGGCGAGGCGCGTCCTCGCCCGGCGGGCGGGCGAGCGCGACCCGACCACCCACGATCCCTTCGCGGAGGCGGCCGGGATCGGGCCGGGCGATCGGGTCCTCGACTGCACGGCCGGGCTCGGCGCGGACGCCCTCGTCGCCGCGGCCGCGGCGGGCCCGGACGGCGCGGTGGTCGGGCTCGAGTCGTCCCGCGCCCTCGCCGCCTGGACGGGCGAGGGGATGCGCCGGCTCGCGCTCGAGCCCGCCCGGCGGGTCGAGATCCGGCACGCCGACCACGCCGCGTTCCTGGCCGCCGCGGCGCCGGGCAGCTTCGACGTGGTGGTGTTCGACCCGATGTTCCGCTACGCCCGCGCCGAGCCGGGCGGCTTCGACGTGGTCCGGCGGCTGGCCGATCCTCGCCCGCTCGCGCCGGAGACGCTCGAGGCCGCGCGGCGGGTGGCGCGGCGCTGGGTCCTCGTCAAGGACGGGGCGCCCGGCTGGGACCTGACGCGGCTGGGGCTCGTCCCGCTCCCGAGCGCCCGCGGCGCGCACCGCTACTACGCCCGCGTGCCGGCGCTCGGGCGCTGATCACACGGCGGGCTACGGCGTGGTCGCCGGCGCGCCGGCGGCCGGCGGCGGGGCCGGCTCGTCGAGGAGCGCCCGCACCCGGGCCGGATCGGCCCCCTGCCCGCCCGCGGCGACGGCGGCCTCGAGCACCTCGCGCACGCGCGGGTGGCCCGCCACCGCGGTGCGGAGCGACCACCGCGCGGCCTCGGCGACCGCCTGCCGCTCGGGATCCGCGTCGGACGCCCAGTCGAGCAGCGTGGCGACGCGCACGACGATCCGACCGTCGCCCGTCGCGAAGAACGCTCCCCAGAGCACGTCCAGCTCGCCGGGCGAGGTGATCGCGGCGAGGAGCGGGTCGGGCGGCGCCGCAGACCGCATCGCGAGGAGGGCGTCGCGCACCGGCGCGGCCTCGCCCACCGCCGTCGCGAGGGCGGCGAGCGACGCCGAGGTGCCGCTCGTCCACACCGCGCGCCACCAGAGGAGCTGGGCGGCGGGGGAGGCGCCCGCCATCGCGCGCGTGCCGGCCGCGACGAGGTCGGGCCGCGCGCGCAGCACCTCGCCGGCGAAGGACGAGAACGCGCCGATCGTCCCCTCCTCGACGACGCCGAACCGATCGGCGGCGCGGAGCGCGTCCAGGAGCCTCTCCGGTCGGGGCGCGCGGTAGTAGCCGGTGACGAAGTCGCCGACGTCGGCGGCGGTCGCGAACGCCTCCGGGCCGGCAGCGGGCGTCGGCGGGCGCGCCGCCTCGATCGCCGGCGCGCCCGGGCCGGATGCGGCCGCGTCCGAGGCCATCCCCGTCGAGGTCAGCGCCACGAGCCCGAGGACGAAGAGATCCATGGCCGATCCTCTACCATGGAAACGAAGCGCGCCCGGCCGCGGCGAGCGACCGGGCGCGTGTGCACGAGCGCGATCCCGTCAGGCCTGGGCGGCCGCCTCGGGCGGCTGCTGCGACGCGGCGGAGAGCTCCGCCTTGAGGAAGCTCTCGGGCCGCTCCAGGACGAGCGCCTCGCGGAGCACCTCGTCCGCGTGATCCACCGGGACGATGATGAGCGCGTCCCGCACCCGCTTCGGGATCTCGCGCACGTCCTTCAAGTTCTCCTTCGGGATCAGGACCTTCTTGATCCCGCCGCGGTGCGCGGCGAGCACCTTCTCCTTCAGGCCGCCGATGGGGAGCACGCGGCCGCGGAGCGTGATCTCTCCGGTCATCGCCACGTCCTTCCGCACCGGGATCTTGCAGAGCGCGGAGACCAGCGTCGTCGCCATGGTGACCCCGGCGGACGGGCCGTCCTTCGGGATCGCGCCCTCGGGGACGTGCACGTGGATGTCCACGTTCTCGAGGAAGCGCTTGTCGAGCCCGAGCAGCTCGGCGCGGCTCCGGACGTAGCTCATCGCCGCCTGGGCGGACTCCTGCATCACCTCGCCGAGCTTGCCGGTGATCATCAGCTTGCCCTTGCCCGGCATCACCTGCACCTCGACGGTGAGCAGCTCGCCGCCGAGCTCGGTCCAGGCGAGGCCGGTGGTGAGGCCGATCTGGTCCTGCTCCTCGGCGGTGCCGTAGCGGAAGCGCGGCGGCCCGAGGTACCGCTGGACCGCCTTCTCGCCGATCACGTAGGTCTTGCCCTCGACCTGCCCGTTCTTGAGGAGGTCCTTCGCGATCTTCCGGCAGATCGAGCCGATCTCGCGCTCCAGCGAGCGGACGCCGGACTCCTTCGTGTACTTGTCCACGAGCACCTTCAGGGCGCTCCGCTTGAAGTGCACCGGCACGTGCTCGAGCCCGTTCAGCCCGACCTGCTTCGGGATGAGGTACCGCCGCGCGATGGAGAGCTTCTCCAGGTCGGTGTAGCCCGCGAGCCGGATGACCTCCATGCGGTCCTGCAGCGGCAGCGGGATGCCGCCCATCGTGTTCGCGGTGCAGATGAACAGCACCTTCGAGAGGTCGTAGTCGAGGTCGAGGTAGTGGTCGTTGAAGGTGGCGTTCTGCTCGGGGTCGAGCACCTCGAGGAGCGCCGCGGAGGGATCGCCGCGGAAGTCGGTGGACATCTTGTCCACCTCGTCGAGGAGGAACACCGGGTTCCCCGAGCCGGCCTTCTTGAGCGACTGGATGATCTTGCCCGGCAGCGCGCCGATGTACGTGCGGCGGTGGCCGCGGATCTCCGCCTCGTCCCGGACGCCGCCGAGGCTGATCCGGACGAAGTGCCGGTTCATGGCGCGGGCGATGGACTTGGCGAGCGAGGTCTTGCCGACGCCGGGCGGGCCGACGAAGCAGAGGATGGGGCCGCGGATCCGGTCCACGAGCTTGTGCACGGCGAGGTACTCGAGGATCCGGTCCTTGGGCTTGCGCAGGCCGAAGTGATCCTCGTCGAGGATCTTCTCCGCCTCGGGGATCTCGAGCTTGTCCTCGGTGTACTCGTACCAGGGGAGCGAGAGGATCCAGTCGATGTAGTTCCGGACGACCGTGGCCTCCGCGCTCATCGGGCTCATCATCTTCAGCTTCTTGAGCTCCTTGCGCGCCTTGAGGCTGGCCTCCTTCGACATCTTCTTGTTCTTGATCTTCTCCTCGAGCTCCTGGATCTCGTTCTTGAACTCGTCGCGCTCGCCGAGCTCCTTCTGGATCGCCTGCATCTGCTCGTTGAGGTAGTACTCCTTCTGCGTCTTCTCCATCTGCTTCTTGACGCGCGTCCGGATCTTCTTCTCGACCTGCAGGATCTCGATCTCGCCCTGCATCAGCTCGTAGAGCTTCTCGAGCCGCTTCGCGGGGGACTCGGTCTCGAGGATCGCCTGCTTGTCGTTCAGCTTGAGCGAGAGGTGGGCGACGATGGTGTCGGCGAGGCGCGCCGGGTCGTCGATGCTCGCCACGCTCGTCAGCATCTCGGGCGGGATCCGCTTGTTGAGCTTGACGTAGGCCTCGAACGTCGAGTGCACCGAGCGCATCAGCGCCTCGAGCTCGACCGTGCGGTCGCTCACCTCCTCGATCTCCTCGGCCTCCACCAGCAGGTACCGCTCGGAGTCGAGGAACCGCTGCACGCGGGCGCGCTGCTTGCCCTCGACGAGGACCTTCACGGTCCCGTCCGGCAGCCGCAGCAGCTGGATGATCGACGCGATGGTGCCCACCGCGAAGATGTCGTCGGCGGTGGGCTCGTTCGTCTTCGCCTTCTTCTGCGCGCAGAGGAGGATGGCCTTGTCCTGGGCCATCGCCTCCTCGAGGGCGGCGATGGACTTCTGCCGTCCGACGAAGAGCGGCACCACCATGTGCGGGAACACGATGATGTCGCGGAGAGGGAGGAGCGGGAGGGTGCGGCTCTTCTTCCCGTCCTTCTTCCCTTCGTCGTTGCGCGAGAAAATAGGCACGGTCTTCGGCTCCTTACGCTGGGCGCGCGAGCGCGTCGCGGACCCGAGGGTTGAGATTAACTCACTTAACAGCCCGGGAGCCCGGGTTCTTCGGACCGTGCCCGGGTGACCCAAGTGTCGGAGGGGAGACCGGCGCGCGCCTGCAGCGGGTGCGGGCGCCCGCCCGGGCCCCACGCGGGCGGGCGACGATCGGCGGAGCGGTGGGCCCGCGGGGCGGTGGATCGCGGCGGCGCGAGGCCGCCCGTCCGATCCCCGGGCGGGGGGAGGCGCGACTACGCGCTCTCCGCCTCTTTCTCCATCACGATGAGCGGCGCCTCGTGCTTCTCGATGACGTCCTCGGAGATCACGATCTCGCGGACGTTCCGGCGGCTCGGCACGTCGTACATGATGTCGAGCATCGCGTTCTCGAGGATGGCGCGGAGGCCGCGGGCGCCGGCCTTGTTCTTCATCGCCGCGCGGGCGATGGCGCCGAGGGAGCCGTCGGTGAACTTGAGGTTCACCCCGTCCATCTCGAGCAGCTTCTTGTACTGCTTCACCAGCGCGTTCCGCGGCTTGGTGAGGATGTCCACGAGGGCCTTCTCGTCCAGCTCCTCGAGGGTCGTGATGACCGGCAGGCGCCCGACGAACTCGGGGATCATCCCGAACTTGAGGAGATCGTCCGGCTCGACGAGCGCGAGCAGCTCGCCGACGTTCTTCTCGGTCTTCGACTTCACGTCCGAGCCGAAGCCGAGGCTCCGGCCGCCGGAGCGCCGCTCGATGATCTGCTCGAGGCCGCAGAAGGCCCCGCCGCAGATGAAGAGGATGTTGGTGGTGTCGACCTGCAGGAACTCCTGCTGGGGGTGCTTCCGGCCGCCCTTCGGAGGGACGTTCGCGACGGTGCCCTCGATGATCTTGAGGAGCGCCTGCTGCACGCCCTCGCCGGACACGTCGCGCGTGATCGACGGGTTCTCGCTCTTGCGGGCGATCTTGTCGATCTCGTCGATGTAGACGATCCCCTTCTGCGCCCGCTCGATGTCGTGATCGGCGGCCTGCAGGAGGTTCACGATGATGTTCTCGACGTCCTCGCCGACGTACCCGGCCTCGGTGAGCGTCGTCGCGTCGGCGATGGTGAACGGGACGTTGAGGATCTTGGCGAGGGTCTGGGCGAGGAGGGTCTTGCCCGAGCCGGTGGGGCCGAGGAGCAGGATGTTCGACTTCTGCAGCTCCACGTCGTCGATGGCGACGCGGCTCTCGATCCGCTTGTAGTGGTTGTGGACGGCCACCGCGAGCGTCTTCTTGGCCCGCTCCTGCCCGACCACGTACTCGTCGAGGATGGTCTTGATCTCCGACGGGCGCGGGATGCGGAGCTTCTGCTCGCGCTTCTCCTCGCCGGCGATCTCCTCGGCGATGATGTCGTTGCAGAGGCCGATGCACTCGTCGCAGATGTAGACCGTCGGCCCGGCGATGAGCTTCTTCACTTCCTTCTGCGACTTGCCGCAGAAGCTGCAGCTCAGGGTCTCGCGCTTCTCCACGGTCCGTTCTCCTTGGTCTTGCGACGCGAGCCCGCTCTCCTGGCTGCCTGCCCCGAAGGTGCCCCCCGCGCCTCTGGGATCTTACTGCGGCTTCTTCTCCGGCGCCTTCTTGGTGATGACCTCGTCGATGAGGCCGTACTCCTTGGCCTCGCCGGGCCCCATGAAGTAGTCGCGATCGGTGTCGCGCTCGATCCGCTCGAGCGGCTGCTTCGTGTGCCGGGCGAGGATCTCGTTCAGCTTCGCCTTGAGGCGGAGCGCCTCCTTGGCCTGGATCTCGATGTCGCTCGCCTGGCCCTGGAACCCGCCGGAGAGCTGGTGGATCATGATCCGGGCGTTCGGCACCGCGAAGCGCTTCCCGGCGGCGCCGCCGGCGAGGAGGAACGCCCCCATGCTCGCCGCCTGGCCCAGGCAGATCGTGGACACCTGCGGCTTCACGTACTGCATCGTGTCGTAGATCGCGAGGCCGGCGGTCACCGAGCCGCCCGGGCTGTTGATGTAGAGGTTGATGTCCTTGTCCGGGTCCTCGGACTCGAGGAAGAGGAGCTGGGCGATGACGACGTTCGCCACGTCGTCGTCCACGGGCGTCCCGAGGAAGACGATCCGGTCCTTGAGGAGGCGCGAGTAGATGTCGTAGCTGCGCTCGCCACGGTGGGTCTGCTCGACCACGATCGGCATCGGGACGTAAGGCATCGCTCGGCTCCTCTGGGCTGCGCGGCGGGCGCGCTAGACCGACTTGATGTTAGCGGCGGAGGAGAGCAGGGCAAGGGCCTTCTCCTCCCTGATCCTGTTCTTTAGGGCCTCGCGGGCCTCCGCGCCGCGGACTTGCTGCTGCACCTTCGCGAGGGGCAGCCGCAGGTCCTCGGCGATGCGCGCCGCCTCGGCCTGGAAGTCCTCGTCGGTGACCTCGACCTTCTCCGTGTCGGCGATCGCCTCGAGGAGGAGCGCGCCCCGGACCTGGAGGAGGGCCTGCTCGCGCAGGTCCGCGCGCATGCGGGCCATGTCGAGCTCGAGCCGCCGGAGATCGATCCCCTGGCGCGCGAACCGCTCGGCCGCGCCCTCGATCATCGTGTCGATCGCCCGCTCGACGAGCGCGGGAGGGACCTCGAACTCGTTCTTCGCGAGGGCCGCCTTCACGAGCCCGTCCTTGAGCTCGTTCTCGGCGCGCCGCTTCTCGCGCCGCTCGAGGTCCGACCGGATCCGCGCCCGGAGCTGCTCGAGCGTCTCGACCCCCTCGATCCCGACCGTCTTCGCGAGCGCGTCGTCGAGCGCCGGCGGCTGACGGACCTTCAGGCCCTTCAGCGTCACCTTCATGTGGGCGGTCTTCCCGCGGAGGACCGGGTTGCGGTGATCCTCGGCGAACGGCTCGTCGAGCTCGACGGTCTCGCCGATCTTCTTGCCGGTGAGCTGGCCGACGTTCCCCTCCGCCACCGGCCCCGGGGCGACCTTCACCGTGACGCCCTCGGCCTTCCCCCCCTCGAACGGCTTGCCGTCGATCGTCCCCTCGTGATCGATCGTCGCCCAGTCACCCTCCTGCGCCTCGAGGCGCCCCTCGGCGGGGACGAGCTGCGCCAGCGAGTCCTGGAGCTTCGTCAGCTCGTCGGCGACCATCTGGTCGGTGACCTCGGGCGGCTTACGCGTGACCTCGAGGCCGCGGTAGTCCTTCGGCGCGAGCTGCGGCTTCACCTCGACCCGGGCCGAGTACTTCATCCCCTTCCCCTCGGCGACGCCCTCCGCGATCGACACGCTCGGCGCGGCGACCACCGGCAGCTCCTCGGTCCGCACCGCCTCGGCGAAGGTGTCGCTGACGATCCGCTGGGCGACCTCGCTCTCCACCTCGGCCCGGAACTGGCGCTCGAGCACCTTGCGCGGCGCCTTGCCGGGGCGGAAGCCACGGAGCTTCACGCGACGGGAGAGGCCGATGTAGGCGCGGTCCAGCTCCTTCGCGACGCGCTCGGGGTCCACCTCGATGGTGACCTTCCGCTCGATGGGGGAGACCGTTTCGACCTGGATCTTCATGTGCATTCGACCTTTGCGAAGAGGACGGCGGGGAGAAAGGCGGTAGTGCTACGTGCGACGGGATGTCGGGGTCAAGGGTGAAGTGGGCGGGGAGGGGCTCGAACCCTCACGCCTCTCGGCTCTGGATCCTAAGTCCAGCGCGTCTGCCAGTTCCGCCACCCGCCCGAGGGAGCGCGGGGTCCCGTGTGCGACCCCGCACCATGGCCGCCCCCGCGCTTCGGGACGGCCCGCGCGCAGACGTTTACCATGCGCAGGGACGCGTGGCCTCCTTCTGTAGTACAGAGGGGCCCTTGGACGCGCATCACGACCACGCCCCCGAGGCCCCCTGCCCTCCGACCTGCCCAGCGTGGGCCCAGGGCGCCCTCGAGCTCTTCGCCTTGCAGCGCCGGTACGGCGAGATGCTCGACGCCTGCCGGCTCGCGCCGGCGATCGAATGCCTCATCGTGGCGCCGGGAGCGCCGGGGGTCGAGGTCCCCGAGTACCTGCACGAGGAGGAGCTCGTGCGGGTGAACGTCGTGGTCGGCCGCGACACCCCCGAGGTGCTGCTCGACGAGTGGGGAGTCCGCTGCAACCTCACCTTCCGGGGCAGGCGCTTCGACTGCGCGTTCCCGTGGCCGTCCGTGCTCGCCGGGATCCTCCGGCCACCAGAGCGCAAGCGACCGCGGTTCGGCGTCATCCAGGGCGGCAAGAAGGACTAGGACCTAGGACCTCGGATCGGGCTTCAGCCTCGGGGTCGAAGCCGTGACCTCGAGCCCTGGCGCCGGCTCCGTGACGCGGGCGCCGTGTACCCTGAACACGAAAACCCCCGGAGAGATTCTTCTCTCCGGGGGTTTCCTTGTGAGCGCGGAAGGAATCGAACCTTCAACCTATGGATTAAGAGTCCATTGCTCTGCCAGTTGAGCTACGCGCCCGAACATCTTCTCGGGTTGGATGGCCGAGGGGCCGCGTATCTAGCAGCCCCCGGGGATGCTGTCAACAGCCTGCACCTGGCGGCAGGTCGCCGACTTCTGCGCGCCCGGAGGGAGTCGAACCCGCCCTTCTTGCTGGGGGGCTTCGCGGCGAGCGGTTCCGAAGAGGCTGCGCGTTGCCACGCTGTGCCCCCCAGTCCCCCCGCCGCGCTCCGACGCGGCCTCCGCCGGCCGCGCCTTCGCGCCGGTCGTTGTTGCGCGCCCGGAGGGAGTCGAACCCCCGACCCGCGGCTTAGAAGGCCGCTGCTCTATCCAACTGAGCTACGGGCGCAGATCGTCGAAAGTTACCGCGCCTGCGATCGAGAGGTTTTACGGGGGCCAGTGACGGCCCCCGGGCCCCCGGCCAGCTGAGCTACGGGCGCAGATCGTCGAAAGTTACCGCGCCTGCGATCGAGAGGTTCTACGGGGGCCAGTGACGGCCCCCGGACCCCCGGCCAACTGAGCTACGGGCGCAGATCGTGCTCCGCAGATCGCCCTCCGTCGCCGTCGAAAAATACTGGGGTGAGTAAAGGGGCTCGAACCCTTAACCCCCGGATCCACAGTCCAGTGCTCTACCAATTGAGCTATACTCACCGTAAACCAAGAATCTGGCGCGCCCGGAGGGAATCGAACCCCCGACCTGCGGCTTCGAAGGCCGACGCTCTATCCAACTGAGCTACGGGCGCGTGAAATACGAAGCGCCTCCTTGCCTGCGACCGAAAGTTCGTACGGGGGCCAGTTACGGCCCCCGGGCCCCCGGCCAACTGAGCTACGGGCGCGTGAAATACGAAGCGCCTCCTTGCCTGCGACCGAAAGTTCGTACGGGGGCCAGTTACGGCCCCCGGGCCCCCGGCCAACTGAGCTACGGGCGCGTGAAGCGCTCCATCCGTCCGGCGTTGGGACGCCTCGTCGCGTCCCGGCCATCCACCAAGCTGTCAAAGATCGGGGCGGCGGGATTCGGACCCGCGACCTCCTGCGCCCAAGGCAGGCGCGCTACCAGGCTGCGCTACGCCCCGGAACAGCGCGGGAGCCCGAAGCGCCCGCCGTCCGAGAACGCCCGTCTGTAGCGGACCTCCCTGCCCGCGTCAAGCTCCGCGCGCACGAGCGAGCCGCTCCAGCACGGGCAGGATCTGCCGGAACGCCGAGCCCCGGTGCGAGATCGCGTCCTTCTCCTCCGCCGGGAGCTCCGCCATCGTCCGCGCGGACGAGCCTGGCTCGCAGGCGGCCCGGGCGAGCTCGGTCTCCGGGACGAAGAGCGGGTCGTACCCGAAGCCGCCGGTGCCCCGGCGCGCGTGGCCGATGCGGCCGCGGCAGACGCCCGTCACGGTCGCCAGCCGGGCGCCGTCCGGGCTGGCGACCACGAGCACGGCCTCGTAGCGGGCGCCGCGCCGCGCGTCGGGCACGCCGGCGAGCGACGCGAGCAGCTTGTCGTTGTTCCGCTCGTCCCGCGCCGCCCGGCCGGCGACGGGCCCGAGCTCCACCGCGGCCGCCCCGGCGAGCTCGCAGACGGGGCTCGCGGGTCCCCCCGGGTCGAGATCGGACCAGCGCGCGGAGTGGACGCCCGGCGCGCCGCCGAGGGCGTCCACCCGGAGCCCCGAGTCATCGGCGAGCGCGTGGAGCCCGGACCAGCGGGCCCAGGCGCTCGCCTTCTTCTCCGCGTTCGCCTGGAACGTCGCGCCGTCCTCCTCCACCTCCGGCGGGGTGCGCCCCAGGTCGTCCGGCGAGACCACCTCGACCGGCAGCCCGGCCACCAGCCGGCGCAGCTCCCGGAGCTTCCCGGGGTTGGTCGTCCCGAAGAGCAGCCGGAGCGCGCCCATCACCCCACCCGGAGCGCCGCGTCCTGCAGCGCCTTCAGCCGCGCGATGCCGTCGAGGGCGGTGTCGAGCATCCGGTCGAGGTCGCCCCGCGGGAACGGCTTCCCCTCCGCCGTCCCCTGGACCTCGACGAGGGTCCCGTCGCCGGTCGCGACCACGTTCATGTCCACCTCGGCGGTGGAGTCCTCGCCGTAGTCGAGATCCAGGCAGACCTGGCCGGCGACGATCCCCACCGACACGGCGGCGACGCTGCGCCTCACCGGGTCGGCCACGAGCTTCTTCGACCGCTGGAGTCCGCGGACCGCCAGCACGAGCGCCACGTACGCGCCGGTGATGGCGGCGGTGCGCGTCCCGCCGTCCGCCTGGATGACGTCGCAGTCCAGGGTGATGGTCCGCGGCCCGAGGGCGCGGAGATCCATCGCGGCGCGCAGGGAACGGCCGACGAGCCGCTGGATCTCCTGGGTCCGCCCCTGCTGCTTCCCGCGGGCGGCCTCGCGCTGCATCCGCTCGTGCGTCGAGCGCGGCAGCATGCCGTACTCGGCGGTGACCCACCCGGCGCCGGTGCCGTACACGTGGGGCGGCACCCGGTCCTCGATGGACGCGGTGCAGAGGACGTGGGTGTCGCCGAAGCGCGCGAGGCAGGAGCCCTCGGCGTGCTTCGAGACGCCCGGCTCGAGGAGGATCTTGCGGAGCTCCCGGTCGCCGCGGCCATTCGATCGCATCCGGCGCAGATAGCACGCGGGCGCGAGCGACGCCACGCTTCTCGCCGCGCCGGGCGCGGGCGCGGGGGATCAGTTCCTCGCCGCGCGGGTCTCCTGCCGGAACGTCGCGATGGCGTCGGCGAGCGCGGCCGCCGCCTTCTCCTGGTACGCCTTCGAGCGGAGCCGCTCCGCCTCGGCCTCGTTCGAGATGAAGCCCACCTCGACGAGCACCGACGGCATGCGCGCGCCGGCGAGCACGTAGAAGGGCGCCTGCTTCACGCCGCGGTCGCCCGCGCCCAGGGCCGCCACGAGCCGCTCGTGCACGCGGTAGGCGAGCCGCGACGAGGCGTCGAGGCTCGCCGCGTCCTCGAGCGAGGCGAGGATCGCGCCCACCGTGTCGTCGGGGTCGGGCTCCGGCTCCCCCGCGAGCCGGTCGGCGTTCTCGCGGGCGGCCACCGCGCTCGCGTGGGTGTCGGTGGCGTCGGCGGAGAGGAAGTAGGTCTCGACGCCCGCGGTGACCCGGCGCGACTCGACCGTGGGCATCGAGTTCAGGTGGATCGACACGAAGAGGTCGGCGCGGCTCGCGTTGGCGATCGCGGCGCGGTTCGCCATCGGGACCGTGACGTCGCCCGTGCGCGTGAGGATCACCCTCGCGCCCATCCGGCGGAGCCGCGCGCCGAGGCGCCGGGCGATCTCGAGCGTGAGGTCCGACTC
Source organism: Anaeromyxobacter oryzisoli (assembly GCF_022690765.1). Taxonomy (GTDB): domain Bacteria; phylum Myxococcota; class Myxococcia; order Myxococcales; family Anaeromyxobacteraceae; genus Anaeromyxobacter; species Anaeromyxobacter oryzisoli. Next base: position 19,195 of record NZ_JALCZA010000070.1, read on the forward strand.
CCGCAGGCCGCGCGGCGAGATCGCCCCCTCCTGCGCGCCGCCGTGCCCCGGATCGACGACCACCGTGAAGACCGGCGGGGTCGCCGCGGCGACGGAGAGGAGGAGCGCGGCGACGGGGGCGAGCATGCGCCCCGCATTCTACCAGAGCGCGGGGCGGGCATCCGCGCGCCCGCCTACCGGCTCGTACTGCTTCTGACGCGCGGTACTACTCGACCTCGATCCGCGGAGGATCGCCCGGGAGCACCTCTCCCACCTCCACCGCCGCGACGTCGGCGGCGCGGAGCGCCGCGAGGACCTCCGCCGCGCGCGCGCCGTCCACCGCGGCGAGGAGCCCGCCGTTCGTCTGGGCGTCGGCGAGGACGACGCGGCGCGCCGGCGCGAGCCCCGGCGCGAACCGGACGTTCGGCGCGACCCAGGCCAGGTTCGCCTTCGAGCCGCCTGGCACCACGTCGCGCGCGGCGAGGTCCACCACGCCCTCGAGCAGCGGGATCGCCTCGGCGCGCAGGCGCAGCGCGACGCCCGACCCCTCCGCCATCTCCCACCCGTGGCCGAGGAGCCCGAACCCGGTCACGTCCGTGAGCGCGTGCACCGCGCCGCTCGCGGCGAGGACCTCGCCCGCGGCCCGGTTCAGCCCGGCCATCAGCTCGATCACCCGATCCACCAGCGCCGGCGGCGCGATCCCCCGCTTGATCGCGGTCGTCACGATGCCCGAGCCGAGCGGCTTCGTGAGGAGGAGCCGGTCGCCGGGGCGGGCGCCCACGTTGCGGAGCACCCGGTCCCGCCTCACCCGCCCGGTGACCGCCATCCCGTACTTCGGCTCGGGATCGTCGATGCTGTGGCCGCCGAGGACCGGCGCCCCCGCGAGCCGCGCGGAGTCGGCGCCGCCTCGCATCACCTCGCCGAGCATCTCGAGCGAGAGGGTCTTCACCGGCCAGCAGACGAGGTTCAGCGCGAAGAGCGGGCGGGCGCCCATCGCCCAGACGTCCGAGAAGGCGTTCGCCGCGGCGATGCGGCCGAACCAGTACGGGTCGTCCACCACGGGCGTGAAGAAGTCCACGGTCTCGACGACGGCGTCCTCCGTGCCGTCGAGCGCGTACACGGCCGCGTCGTCGCGCGTGGCGTTCCCCACCAGCGCGCGCGGGTCCTTCACCTCTGGCAAGCGGCGCAGCACCTGCGCCAGATCCGCCGGGCGGATCTTGCAGGCTCAACCGGCGCCGTGGCTCAGGCTGGTGAGGCGGACGGTCTTCTCGGGCTCCGTCATGACGGAACCCCATATCCTCCGGCGCCCGTCCGGGCAACGCCGTCGTCGAGGACGCCCGCCCCGGCGTCAGCTCATCTGGAGGTACATCTCGGCGTTACGGTTGCCCGGCGAGATCTCGAGCACGCGCTGCCACTGCTGCGCCGCCTCCTCCCGGCGGCCGGACGCGTAGAGCGACAGCCCCAGGTTCAGGCGCGCCGGCACGTAGGTCGGCGCCTGGCGCACGATCTCCTCGTACTCGGCGATGGCCGCCTCGCGCTGGCCGGCGTCGCGCAGCGCGCCCGCGAGCTTCGCGCGCAGGTCCACGAACGTCGGCCCGAGCGCGAGGGCGCGCCGGTACTCCTCGATCGCCTCCAGGTAGAGGCCCGACGAGAGGTAGACGTCGCCGATCTCGGCGTACATGTTCGCGAGCTTCCCCTGCACGAACCGATCGAGCTTCCCGTGCGAGGCGCCGGACCGCGAGAGCGCGTGGCGGTACGTCTCCTGCGCCTCCTTGTACTTGCCGGTGTCGTTGTAGGTGACCGCGAGGTTCAGCGCCGCGTCCGTGTACCCCGGGTTGATCCGGAGCGCCGCCTCGAAGGCCCTGAGCGCCTTCTGGTACTGGCCCTGGTCGTGGTAGACGACCCCGAGCATGTTGTAGACGTCGGCGAACGACTGGTTCTGCTCGACGACCTCGGTCAGGTACTGCTCGGCGAGCCCGTACTCCTTCTTGAGGTAGTAGCCGCGCCCGAGCGCGAGGGCCTGCTTCAGGGTGTCGTCCATGAGGTCCTCCGGCGGCAGGAGTCTACCGCGAAGCGGCGAGCGAGACGCCCGGCCGAGGCCGCGCCGGACGGGGCGCGCGGCGCGCCCCGCCGCCACCTCGGCCCCGACGTCGGCGTGGCGAAGCGTCACGCGCGGGCGGGCGGCGTGGGCCGCGGCCGCTCGACGCGAGGGGGGCGCCCGTCACAGCCCGTCCACGATCGCCCAGCGCTCGCCCTCGCGGGCCAGCACGTACCGGGCTCGGAGCCGCGCCGTGGGGCGCCCCGCGACGTCGAGGTCGTAGTCCTCGCCCACCTCGGCGCGGTCGCGCTCGACCCGGATCTGCCAGGCCCGGATCCGGACCCGCGCCCGCGGACCGTCGGCGAGATCGGCCCGGAGCCGCGCGAGGAGCGCCGCCTGGCCGCCCTCCCCCCGGTAGCGCTCCGACACGAGCCGCTCGTACGCGCGGGCGTCGCGACCGTTGAAGGCGTCCTCCCGCCGGAACAGCGTGGCGAGGACGCCTCGCAGCTGCTCGAGCTGCCGCCCGTCGCCGCACCAGAGGGCGATCGAGCAGCGCGTCATGTCGAACGCCTCGCGGCCGATGTACGCGAGCTCCGCGCGCTCGTCGCGCCAGGTCACCCGCCCCCGCCCCTCCACGAGCGCGAGGACGTGCGCCGCCCTCCCGCCCTCGTCGCCCTCGTCCACGTGGACAGCGATCTCCGGGTAGTGCACCGGGTACAGCTCGACGGTGCCGCCCGACCTGAAGCCGTACACGTCGGCGAGCTGGGCGCGGTCCTGGTGGCGGAGCGCCTCCCGCACCTGCGTCTCCGGACTCGCGGCGGCGACCGGCAGGTCCACCGCGGCGAGCCGGCCCCATCCGAGCCAGAGGAGGACCGCCGCCGCGGCCGCGAGCGCGGCTGGGACGAGGTAGGGGGCCCCTAACTTCGCACCGGAGGCTGCGCCTCCGCCCCGCCGGCGGAGCCGTCGGGGCCCCACCTCCGCTGCGCGGGGCCCGTGACCGCTCGCGTCCCCCGCTTCGCGGGGGGTGCGCTCGCGGTCCCCGCGCGGAGGGGCTTCGCCCCTCCCCCCGCCTGCGGCGGGGTCCCCCCACCCGCTGCGCGCACCGGAGGCTACGTCTCCGCCCCGCCGCCCTGAGCCTGTCGAAGGGCTTCGGGGCCCCACCTCCGCTGCGCGGGGCGGCTCACCGGAGCGCGGCAAGGAGCTTCTCGGCGTCCGCCCGGCGGGGATCCTGCGGGTGCTTCGCGATGAGCTGCTGGAGCGCGGTCCGGGCGCGGAAGTTCTCCTTCAGCTCCCGGTACGCCTGCGCCATCTTCCAGAGCGCGTCGGCCTCGTGCCGCGACCCGGGGTAGCGGCTGACGAGCGCCTCGTAGCGGCCGGCCGCCCCCGCCCACTTCTCGCGCGAGAAGTAGTACTCGCCCACGTACCACTCCCGCGCGGCGAGCCGGCCCTTCGCCTCGTCCAGGACCTTGCGCGCCTCCGCGATCCACTCGGAGTCCTTCCCCTCCCGCGAGCGCAGGAACTCCTGGAGCGCCTGGACCGCCTTCTCGGTCTGGCGCTGGTCCTTCTCGTACGCGGGCGGGAAGAGCGCGAAGTCGCCGGGCGCGTCCTTGTAGTAGGACAGGCCGATCCGGTACTGCGCGTAGTCGAGCTCGTCGCTGGTCGGGTGCAGCGTGGCGAACTGCTTGTACGCCTCGGCCGCCTCCGCGAACCGCCCCTGGTCGAACTTGGCGTCGGCGAGGCGCAGGTCCGAGAGCGCGGCGAACCGCGTGAAGGGGAACTTCGACTTCACGTACTCGAAGAACTTCGCGGCCTCGGCGTAGTTCTTCGCCTTGAGCTCGTCGACGCCGGCCTGGTAGTCCTCCTCCGGCGTCTTGCCGAGCTTGAGCGCGCCCGTGAACGTGGTGTGCTTCGTCGTGCACGCCGCGGCGAGCGCGAGCAGGGCGGTGAGGGCGAGGATCCGGCGCATGGGCCCCGGAGGATAACAGAGGCCCGCACCGCGTGCAGGAGCTCCGGCGCCTCCGGATTGGCGGGGCCTGCCCCCGCCCGCCCCGCGCGCCCGAGGTGAATCGAGGGGCTCGTCGGAGGCTTCGACGAGTCGTCACCCGTCCGCGTGGATCCCGAGCACCCGGGACACCACCGATCCCGCGAACCCGCGCCCGAGCAGGAACCGGGCGAGCCGCCGCCGTCCCCGGTCGTCGAGGTCCTCGAGCGGGATCCCCCGCGCCCGCCGCGCCGCGAGCGCCCGGCACTGCGCGAGCTCGGCGGCGCGCCCGCCCTCGCCGACCTCTCCGGCGAGGGCCTCCGCGGCGGCGGCGCGCGCCGCAGCGGCGTCGATCCCCTCCGAGACGAGCCGGCGCTCCACGAGCCGCGGCCCGGCGCCGCGCGCGACGAGCCCTCGTGCCCGGGCGCGGGCGTACGCGCCGTCGTCGAGGTAGCCGAGCGCGGCGAGCCACGCCACGACCGCGTCCGCCTCGCCCTCCAGCCCGTCCTTCGCGAGCCGCGCCCGGAGCTGCGCCTCGGTCCGCATCCGCGCCGCGAGCTGCCGGAGCGCGATCGCCTTCGCGCGGGCGAGGGGATCGAGGCCCGAGGGCTGTGATCTGGGGCCTCTCTTCAGGGCCACGCTCGGCTATCGCTCATCTGCGTGGTGCGGAAGATCCATTCTGATGACTCGCGCTGGGAGCGTCGGCTCGCACGGGAGAGGCGAAGCGCGAGTCATCATCAGAACCGCTCGATCTGGAAGTCGTCGTCGGGCCCCGCGCCGGCGGGCGCGGGACGGGGCGTCTGGGCGGGCCGGCCCGGGCCCATCCGGCCGAGCGCCGCCGCCTGGCCGGGAGCCGGTCGCTGCGGCGCGGGCGCGCCGCGCGGCGCG
>NZ_JALCZA010000071.1 GCF_022690765.1 Anaeromyxobacter oryzisoli
GGGCGTCCGCCGCCTTGAGGTCCGGCACGCGCGGGAGGAACGCGCCGAGCCGCGCGCGCGCCGCCGCGCCGAGGGGCGCCGCGTCGAGCACGGCGGGCCAGGTCCGCTCGCGGTACGGCATCGCGGCGGCGGCCTCGACCAGCGCCCGCTCGTCGCGCGCCGAGGCGATCCGCCCCCGGCGCGCCGCGTCGGCGGCGGCGCGGACCTGGACGAGCGGCAGCGTGAACGGCCGGAACCCGTGCTCCGCGTCCGCGTGCAGCAGCGCGACCTCCCCGTCGTCCACCAGGACGCCCTCGCGGTACCACGCCGCGATCCGGCCGACGCCGACGACGCCGAAGCGGGCGAGCTCCGCGGCCCGGAGCGCGCCCATGCTCGCGCCGCCGAACACCGCCACGCCCGCGTCCAGCGCGGCGAGGAGCTCGCGGGGCCACACCGAGGGCGTCGTGTCGAAGAGGCCGTCCACCAGCGCGATCGCGAGCGGCCGCTCGGGGAGGATCGCGAGCACGTCGCCGGCACGCGCCGGCGGGAGGACGCGGCAGGGGGCGACGGCCCGCGCCGCCTCGGGCGAGAGGGACGGGCCCAGGAACGCTACGACGTCGGCGGCGACGTCCCGGTGGCGGGTCACAGGAGCTCCGAGAGGAGGAGGCCGGGGACGACCACCTGGACCGCGTGGACGCCCTCGGGGGCGGGCAGGTCGGCGGCCACCGCGGGCCCGAGGCCGGCGGCCTCGAGCCGTCGCACGATCGCGCCGATCGCGCGCGCGGGCGACGGGGCGCGCGCCGACGGCAGCGCCCCCGCGTCCAGGCGCGGGCGGATGGCGGCGCAGAGGGCGGCGAGCGGCGCGGCCTGGTCGCGGTCCCCGACCAGGACGTCCTCGCGGGCGCCGTGGATCTCCGTCGCCCGCGACTGGCACGCCTCGAGGAGCGCGGCGGAGAGCGCGGCGTCGCGCTCCAGCCGGCAGGCGTAGCCGGCGGCGACCGGGACCGGCGCGCCGTCGGGATCCACGAGGAGCGCGGCCGCGACCGGGAGGCCCGCGCCCGCCCCGCAGTCGAGGAGGTGCACCCGGAACCCCCGGCGCGCGAGCGCCGCGACGCGCGCGGCGCTGCGCGGCGCCGCCCGCGCGAGCGACCCCGGCGCGACGAGCCGCGCCCGCAGCGCCTCGGCGGTGAACCCCTCCGGCAGCGCCCGCGCGAGCTGATCGCGCTCCACCGCCTCGAGCAGGCCGTGGAGCACGGCCGCGGCGCGGTCCCGGTGCGCGCCCATGCCGTTGGAGGTCCAGCGGATCACCGCCGGGCCGAGGAGCGGCGCCGAGGGAGGCGGGCAGGACACCGCCGCGGCGGGCACGAGGGCGCGTCCGCCGCGTCCGAGCACGGCGGCCTCCCGCCAGCCGAGCGCCAGCGCGTCCCAGGCGGGATCGGCGTCCGGCGTCAGCGCCGTGGCGGAGAGCACCTCCACGCCCGGCGCCGCCCGGCGCACCTCGTCCGCCGTGCCGTGCGGGCCCGGGACGGCGTGCTCGGCGGCCCAGAGCTCCACCGCCTCCATCACCGCCCCGCGCGCGGCCTCCGCGAAGGTCGCGCCCTTGCCGTTCGTCACCTGGAGGACGTGCCCCGCGGGCCGGACCGCGCTCGCCACCTCCACCCCGGTGCGGTCGAGGCCTGTGAGGCGGGCGACGCGGGTGACGCCGATCGCCGCGGCGACGGCGTCCAGCCAGCGGTCCCGAAGGGGGTGAGGGTCCCGGCGCATCGCGCGATTTATATCCTGCAAACGCTTCCTTCGATCCCTCGAGAGGCGAGGAGACCACCGGATGACCGACAACCCGGTCGAGCTGGCGCTCGCGCATTACGAGAGGAACGCCGCGATCTACCTCGACGAGCTGAAGCGGCTCGTCCGCATCCCGAGCGTCTCGTTCGCGGGCTTCCCCGACATCGAGGTGAAGCGGAGCGCCGACGCCGTCGCCGAGCTGCTCCGCCGCCGCGGCTTCGAGAAGGTCGAGGTCCTCGCCGTCGAGGGCAGCCACCCCTACGTCCTCGGCGAGCGCATCGAGGACCCCGCCGCGCCGACCCTGCTCCTCTACGCGCACCACGACGTGCAGCCGGCCGGCGACGTCGAGGCGTGGAACAGCCCGCCCTTCGAGCCGACCGAGCGGGGCGGGCGGCTCTACGGCCGCGGCACCTCCGACGACAAGGCCGGCATCCTCGTGCACGCCGCCGCGGTGGACTCCTGGGTGCGCGGCGCGCGGCGGCTGCCGCTCAACGTGAAGCTCGTCGTGGAGGGCGAGGAGGAGATCGGCTCGGGGCACCTCGTCCAGTTCCTCTCCCGGCACCGGTCGCGCCTCGACGCGGACGCGATGGTCCTCACCGACACCGGCAACGTGGACGTCGGCGTCCCCTCGGTCACCGTCGCGCTCCGCGGCCTCGTCACGGTGGACGTCGAGGTCCGCGCGCTCGAGCAGAGCGTCCACTCCGGCATGTGGGGCGGCCCGGTGCCGGACGCCGCCATGGCGCTCGCGAAGATGCTGGCGAGCCTGGTGGACGGCGACGGCCGGATCGCGATCCCCGGCGTCTACGACCGGGTCCGGCCGCTCTCGCGCGAGCAGCGCGAGGCGATCGCGGCCCTCCCGGTCGGGCCCGAGGAGTTCCGGCGGCAGGCGCGGCTGCGGCCGGGGGTGGCGCTGCTCGGCGACGCCCACCCGCTCGAGGTGAGCTGGTGGCAGCCCGCCCTGGCGGTGAACGCCGTCCAGGCGTCCTCGCGCAAGGACGCGCGGAACGTCATCAACGACGTGGCGTGGGCGCGCGTCGGCGTCCGGCTCGTGCCGGACATGGATCCCGCCGAGACGCGGGACCGGCTCGTGGACGCGCTGAAGCGGGCCGCGCCGTGGGGGGTCGAGGTGCACGTGCGGACCGAGACCGCGGGCGCCCCCTGGACCACGGACGTCTCCCACCCCGCCTTCGGCGCGGCGTTCCGCGCGCTCGAGCAGGGGTTCGGTCGGAAGGCGCTCGCCGTCGGCTGCGGCGGCTCCATCGGCTTCGTCGAGCCGTTCGCCAAGGCGCTCGGCGGCGCGCCGGCGCTCCTCGTCGGGGTCGAGGACCCGTCCTCGAACGCACACTCCGAGAACGAGAGCCTGCACCTCGGCGACTTCCAGAAGGCGATCCGGAGCGCGATCCACCTCTACGACGAGCTGGCGCGGGCGCTGCGGAAGGGCGGCTAGCCGCCGCGCCGCCGCGGTCCCCGGGGGACGGCCGCCCGCCCGATCGCCGGCGCGCGGGCGCCTCCGCGCGCGTGTCCGGGCCGGGGCCCGAGGTTATGATGATGCGCCGCCGGACGCCCCTCCCGGGCGCCGCGTGGACGAGGAGACCGGATGCCTCCGCCGAGGAGAGGAATGACCGCCCGCGACGAGGAGGCGAGGGCGCTCGAGCGCGCGCGCGACCTGCCGAACTCGCGCACCGCGACGGACGTGGACACGCTCCGGCGGGCGTTCGCGGATCACCTGCAGTACTCGCAGGGCAAGGACGAGCACACCGCGACGGCGCTCGACCGCTACTTCGCCGTGGCCTACACCGTGCGCGATCGGATGATGCGGCGGTGGATCCAGACGCAGCAGGCCTACTACAAGGAGGACGCGAAGCGGGTCTACTACCTCTCGCTCGAGTTCCTGATGGGCAAGGCGCTCGAGAACAACCTGCTGAACCTCGGGCTCTACGATCCGATGCGCGCGGCGCTCTCGGATCTCGGCCTCGAGCTCGCCGACCTCCTCGCCCAGGAGCCCGACGCGGGGCTCGGCAACGGCGGCCTGGGCCGCCTCGCCGCGTGCTTCCTCGACTCGCTCGCCACCCTGTCGATCCCGGCGTACGGCCACGGCATCCGGTACGAGTTCGGGATCTTCGACCAGGAGATCCGCAACGGCTACCAGGTGGAGCGCCCCGAGGAGTGGCTCCGGTTCGGGAGCGCCTGGGAGATCCCGCGCCCGGACGCGACGGTGACGGTGTCGCTCTACGGCCGCACCGAGCACGGCTCGGACGAGGGCGGCCGGCTCCGCGTGCGCTGGGTGGACGCGCGGCACGTCCTCGGGATGCCGTACGACGTCCCGATCACCGGGTTCGGCAACCAGACGGTGAACACGCTCCGGCTCTGGCGCGCCCGCGCCTCCCAGGAGCTGGACCTCGCGGACTTCAACGCCGGCGACTACCTCTCGGCGGTCGAGGACAAGGACCTCTCGGAGAGCATCTCGAAGGTCCTCTACCCGAACGACCTCACCGTGATGGGCAAGGAGCTGCGGCTCCAGCAGCAGTACTTCTTCGTCTGCTGCGCGATCCACGACATCGTGAACCGCTACCTCAAGATGCACGACGGCTTCGGGAGCTTCCCGGACAAGGTGGCGATCCAGATGAACGACACCCACCCCGCGATCGCGGTCGCGGAGCTGCTGCGCGTCCTGATGGACGAGCAGGGGCTCGAGTGGGACGAGGCGTGGGAGATCGGCCGCGCCACCTTCGGCTACACGAACCACACCCTGCTCCCCGAGGCGCTCGAGCGGTGGTCGGTGGATCTCTTCGGGCGCGTCCTCCCCCGCCACCTCGAGATCGTCTACGAGATCAACCGCCGGTTCATCGACGGCGTGCGCGCCGCGCGCAAGGCCGACGGCGGCGCCGTCGCGCGGATGAGCCTCATCGAGGAGGGCCCGACCAAGCAGGTCCGCATGGCGAACCTCGCGGTCGTCGGCTCGCACTCGGTGAACGGGGTCGCCGCGCTGCACACCGAGCTGCTCAAGCGCGAGCTGTTCCGCGACTTCTTCGCGCTCTGGCCGGAGAAGTTCAACAACAAGACGAACGGCGTCACGCCGCGGCGCTGGCTGCTCCAGGCGAACCCGGGGCTCGCGAAGTCCATCACCGAGATGCTCGGCCCCGCGTGGCTCACCGACGCGACCCAGCTCCGCCGGCTGGAGCCGCTCGCCGAGGACGCCGGGTTCCGGCGGCTGTTCCAGAGCGTGAAGCGCGACAACAAGGCGCGGCTCGCCGAGATCGTCCGCGCCGAGAACGGCGTCACCCTCGACCTCGACTCGATGTTCGACGTCCAGGTGAAGCGGATCCACGAGTACAAGCGCCAGCTCCTCGCGGTGCTGCGCGTCGCCAGCGAGTACCTCCGGCTCAAGGAGGAGCGCGCGTACGACCCGCTCCCGCGCACGTACCTGTTCGGCGGGAAGGCGGCCCCCGGGTACGCCATGGCGAAGGCGATCATCAAGCTCGTGGGCTCCGTCGCGGAGGTGGTGAACCGCGACGTGGACGTGAAGGGCCGGATCACGGTCGTGTTCCTGAAGAACTACCGGGTCTCGCTGGCGGAGCGGATCTTCCCGGCCGCCGAGCTGTCGGAGCAGATCTCCACCGCGGGCAAGGAGGCCTCCGGCACCGGCAACATGAAGTTCGCCCTGAACGGCGCCCTCACCATCGGCACGCTCGACGGCGCCAACGTCGAGATCCGCGAGGAGGTCGGGGCGGAGAACTTCTTCCTCTTCGGCCTCACCGTCGAGCAGGTCGCGGCCCTGAAGCGGCGCGGCTACGATCCGTGGGAGTGGTACCGGAACGACCGGCGCATCAAGCAGGTGCTCGACGCGCTCGCCTCCGGGGTGTTCTCGCCCGGCGAGCCGGGGCTGTTCCGGCCCATCGTGGACTCGCTCCTGAACGGCGGCGATCCCTACCTCGTCCTCGCGGACTTCGCCGCGTACTGCGCGTGCCACGAGGAGGTCGAGCGCGCGTACCGCGATCCGGAGCTGTGGACGCGGAAGGCGATCCTGAACGTCGCGCGCGCCGGGAAGTTCTCGTCCGATCGCACCATCCGGGAGTACGCGGCGGAGATCTGGGAGGCGCCGCCGGTCCGCGTCGGGTAGCGCACGCGGTCAGCGCCCGCGCGGACGCCGCGGCGCGCGGTGGGCCCGGGCCCACCCGAACCGCGCCAGGTCCACGCGCCCGCGTGGGTCGAACCGGACGCCCTCCGCCTCGAGGAGCTCCCGCTGCACCGCGGCGCCGATCGGATCGAGGATCGAGATCGCCGCCCGCTCGCGCGGGCGCGCGCCGAGCACGCGCTGCCACGGCACGTCGTGCCTCGTGCCGCGGAGCGCGGCGAGGGCGTAGCCGACCTGACGGGCGGCGCGAGGCCTCCCGGCGAGGAGCGCCACGGCGCCATAGGTCGCCACCCGGCCGCGCGGGATGCGGCGCACGACGCGGTAATAGGCGGACCAGCCGGCGGGGAGGGCGCGCACCGACGGAGTCTCGACCGGTCGGGCCTGCCGGGTAAAGCGGCGCCGCGGGGGCCTCGCCGCGGCGGTGACCCGTGCTACGCTCCGCGCGATGCCCCGCTCCCTCCGCGCCCTCGCCGCCCTGCTCCTCGCGGTCGGCGCGGCCGGCTGCTCCGGGAACCCATGCACGCCGCCGCTCGACCGCTGCGGCGATCGCTGCCTCGATCTGCGCTCCGACGCCCGGAACTGCGGGAGCTGCGGGAACGTCTGCGGGGCCGGGCTCGCGTGCGTGAGCAGCGCCTGCGTCCCGGACGCCGTGGCCGGAGGGTGCTCCGCGCGTACGGGCGGCGCGTTCGTCACGCTGGAGGTCTGCGCCGAGAGCGTGAAGGTCTGGGTGTCCTCCGCGTACGCGCCCGAGTTCATCGCGCGCGCCCAGGACCTCGCCTCGAACCCCTCGTCGCCCGGGCCGACGACGCCGCAGCTCGGCTTGTTCGACGGCACCGACTGCGACGGTCAGTGGACCTGGCACGTGGACCCCGCGAACGCCGCGTGGGTCGCGGCGCCGACGAACCCGCCGTGCAGCGCCTGCCCGAGCCAGGTGGAGGCGACGAAGTCGTACTTCCTCGTCGAGGTGGGGACGTGGTGCCCCGACCCCGCCGTGCAGGGGGTCCGGGTCCTCTCCGTGGACGTTCGCTGACGCCGCGCGGCGGCGCGCCGCGGACGTGATCCCGATGCATGAGGCCCTGCCTGGGGCTGGCTGCGAGAAATCATCCTTTTCCCTCACCCGGGCGGGCGCTAGGTTTCCCCCATGAGAACCAACCGGTCCTTCCTCGCAGCGCTCGCCGTGGTGCTCCTCGGCGGCTGCGGCGTGCAGTCCATCCCGCAATCGGAGAACGCGGTCACGGCCGCGTGGGCCGAGGTCGAGAACCAGTACCAGCGGCGCGCCGATCTCGTGCCGAACCTCGTCGAGACCGTGAAGGGCTACGCCTCCCACGAGCGCGAGACGCTCGAGGGCGTCGTCGCGGCCCGCGCGAAGGCGACGCAGGTGCAGCTCACCGTCGATCAGCTCACGCCCGAGAACATGAAGAAGTTCGAGGCGGCCCAGGGCCAGCTCCGGAGCGCGCTCGGCCGGCTGCTCGCCGTCGCCGAGAACTACCCCCAGCTCAAGGCCAACGAGAACTTCCGCGATCTGCAGGCGCAGCTCGAGGGGACGGAGAACCGGATCACCATCGCCCGGCGCCGCTACATCGACGCGGTCCAGCAGTTCAACAACCTCGTGACGGTGCCGCCGACGAGCTGGACGAACGGCATGCTCTACCACAAGCAGGCGAAGGCCCAGTTCACCGCCACGACCGAGGGCGCGCGCGAGGCGCCCAAGGTCAACTTCGGCGGGAAGTGACGCCGGTGCGCCTCCTCGCGCTCATCCTCGCCCTCGCGACGGCGAGCCCGGCCGCGGCGGCCGTCCCCGTCCCGGCCCTCACCGGCCCGGTCGTGGACGAGGCCGGCCTGCTCCGCGGCGCGGACGCGCGCCGGCTCGCGGATCTCGCGACGCGGGCCCGCGCCGCCGCCCACGGGCAGGTACAAGGCGTCCAGCTCCAGTACCTCGTCGTCCCGTCGCTCGAGGGCGAGCCCATCGAGGACTACTCGATGCGCGTCGCCGAGGCCTGGAAGCTCGGCACGAAGGGCCAGGACAACGGCGTCCTCGTCACGGTCGCCGTCGAGGATCGCGCGGTCCGCATCGAGGTCGGCGGCGGGCTCGAGGGCGGCCTCACGGACGCGCAGTCGTCGCGCATCATCCGCGGCACGATCGTCCCCGCGTTCCGCGCCGGCCGGTTCGGGGCCGGGCTGTACGACGCCGGCGTGCAGATCCTCGGCGCGCTCGGGGCGCTACCCTCCGGTGTCGCGCCGGTCCGCCGTGCGCCGCCGGCGACGCACTTCTCCGCCCTCGCGATCCTGGCGATCTTCGTGCTGATCTTCATCGCGCGGGTCGCGACCGGGTTCACCCCGCGGCGGCGGAGCGCGCTGTGGTGGGGCGGCCCGTGGGGCGGGGGAGGCGGCCCGTGGGGTGGCGGGGGCTTCGGCGGCGGGGGCGGCGGCGGCTGGTCCGGCGGCGGCGGCGGCTTCTCCGGCGGCGGCGCCTCCGGGCGGTGGTAGACGCGACCCCGCGCGAGCGGGGCGACGGTGCTGCAGCGCGGTGGTGACGCGCCCGATCCACCGCGGGCGCGTGGAGCGGGCACGGCCCGTCCATCCAGGATTCGAGGCCGCGCCGGTGGACGGGCCTCGCGGAGAGGAGACACGATGCTCGAGCGCCATTTCGGACAGCCGGTGCAGGAGCGCGTCGCGGAGGCGGTGCGCCGGGCGGAGGCGCTCTCCCGCGGGCAGATCGTCCCGGTCGTGGTGGAGAAGAGCGATCCCTACCCGGAGGCGCGCTATCGCGGAGGGCTCCTCCTCGCCGCGCTCGCCACCGCGGGCGTGCTCGCGACGGGCGCGCCGCTCACCCTCCCCGAGCTGCCCCTCGTGCAGCTCGCGGCGGGGCTCGCGGGGGCGGCGCTCTCGCTGTGGGATCCGATCGAGCGGCTGCTCGCGGGGCGGCGGGCGATGGACCAGGCGGTGCGAGCGCGGGCGGTGCGCGCCTTCCACGAGCAGGGGCTGCAGCGTACCGCCGAGGGGACCGGCGTGCTCGTGTTCGCGTCGCTGTTCGAGCGCGAGGCGGTGGTGCTCGGAGACCGCGGCATCGACGCGAAGGTCGGGCCCGGGGAGTGGGATCGCGCCGTCGCGGCGCTCGTCGCGGGGCTGCACGACGGCGATCCGGGGAAGGGGTTCGTGGACGCCGTCGCCCTCGCCGGCGCGCGGCTCGCCGAGCACTTCCCCCGGGATCCGTCCACCCGGCCGCCGGTCAACGAGCTCGAGGACTCGATCCGGGTGTCGAAGACGTAGCGGACCTCGGCTCCACGCCGGCGAGGGGCGCGGGACCCGGGAGGCGAGGACGGGCCGGGCGCGCGGTGCGGGCGCGGGCTGCGGGAAGGAGCCCCTACGCGCCGCCGGGGCGGCGGAAGGTGCAGGCCCGGCAGACCGGGTGCTCGAGGTGACGGGCGACGAAGTCGCGGAACGGGGCCGCCGCCCAGAGCGCCCGCAGCGAGGCGTGGGCGACCGAGCCGAAATCGCCGAGGCCGCCGGCCGCGGCGGCCGGGTGCGGGCAGGGCGCGAACCGACCGTCCGGGTGGATCCAGGCCTCGCGCCCCACGAACGGGCACGGCCCCAGCGGCGCCGGGTTCGCGGGATCGGGCCGGAGCTCGACCGCGTTCTCGAGCGCCGGCGCGGCGGCGTCGCCCGCGGCGGCGGCCAGCTCGCGCGCAGCCCGCACCGCCGCGTTCCAGCGGCGGATCGCGTCGGGGCTCCGGCGCAGCGAGCTCGCGGCGAGCGCCGGGGACCTGATCTGGAGGTGGTTCAGCTTGACCCGATCCACCCCGAGCCGCCGGGCGAGGTCGATGATGGCCGGCAGCTCGCCGACGTTCGCCTCCTGCGCGGTGACCTGGAACGACACCGTGCAGCGCCGCGCCCCCCTCCGGGCGAGCCGGTCGCGCGCCTTCACCAGCGTCCTCACGCCCGCCACCGCCCGCTCGAACCGGAGGCCGGGCATGATCGCCTCGGCCGTGCCGGCCGTCGCGCCGTTCCAGGAGATCTTCACGTCGCGGGCCACGGGCAGGAGCCTCTCGGCCCACTCCGCGGCGCCCCGCCCCGGCCAGGTCCCGTTGGTCACGAGGTTCAGGAGGAAGCCTTGCGCGGCGGAGCGCGCGACGAGGGAGGGCAACCCGGCCCAGAGCAGGGGCTCGCCCATGGTCGACGGGATCACCTCGACGAGCGGCGTGCCGCGGCGCTCCTCGAGGACGTCGAGCGCCAGCGCGGGATCCATGCGCCGCGCCGGGCGACGCGCGCGCCCGCCGGCCCGCGCCGCGCCGCAGGGGCACATGCCGCAGGCGAGGTTACAGTCGTCGGGGTTCGTGACCAGCGTGAGGCGCCGCGGGCCACCGGCGGTGGGAGCATTCGTTGACAACGCCTCCGTTGTAACGGAAAAAGAGATGGCGATGAAGAGCGTGCGCGAGAGCTCCAGATCACGCGGCCGCCGGGCGGCCGTTCCCTCCCCCGAGCAGCACACGCCCGATCCGCACGAGCAGGCGCCGGCCGGGAAGGATCTGACGCCGGTGGTGGGCGGCAACCTGCGCCGCCTCCGGAACCAGCGCGGCCTCTCGCTCGAGAAGCTCTCGAAGGTGTCGGGCGTCTCCCGCGCGATGCTCGGCCAGATCGAGCTCGGCCAGAGCGCGCCCACCATCAACGTCCTCTGGAAGATCTCGTCCGCGCTCGGCGTCCCGTTCTCGGCGCTCATCTCGGCGCGCGCGAGCGGGGGCATCCACATCCTGCGCGCCGAGAGCGCGAAGGTGCTGACGAGCCACGACGGCACCTACTCGTCGCGGGCCCTCTTCCCGTTCGACGAGCCCCGGCGGGTCGAGTTCTACGAGCTGCGCATCGCGCCGGGCGGGGTCGAGCACGCGGACGCGCACAACCCGGGCACCGTCGAGAACCTCGTCGTGTCCCAGGGCGCGCTCGAGCTCGAGGTGGGGAGCCGCAAGGAGCTCCTCGCGACCGGCGACGCCATCGTGTTCGAGGCGGACGTGCCGCACGTCTACCGCAGCCGCGCCGACGTCGAGACGGTGCTGTACCTCGTGATGACGTACGCCGACACGATCGGCTGATCGTCGGACGGGGGCGCGTCCTCTCCCGGTCGCCCCCCATCGCAGAGTCGCCCGCCGACGGGCGCTCGGGGTGATGCCCGCCGGGCGGGGCGCCGGCGGATCGCGCGGCGCGGCGCCCCCCCGCCTGCCCGGCTTCGCTCTCCGTTCACGCTCGTTTCGTGCGCAACGGCGTGCCCGCTTCACGGGCGGCGCAACGACGCGTGGCGCCCGACCGCCGTCGCCGATCGCAGCCGGTCGGCGCAGCGCGAGCTCTCCGCGTCTTCGCTCCTGGCGCGGGCGCCCGCGTCACGCGCTGCTCCCGGAGCGCGCCTCGCGACGGCCGGCGACGCCGCGGGCGCGTGCGGCACGGCCGCTGCAGCGCGGTCCGAAGCGAGGTGGGGGCACCCGCCCGCGGGACAGGGGGAGCGACGATGGCGACACCGACCAACGAAGGGAGGGCGCCGCCCTCGGCCGGGACGACGGGCTCTCGCCCGACGCTGGGGCTGACCGGCCTGACCATCAACGCGATGGCGCTCATCGCGCCCGGGGCGTTCCTCTGGCTGACGTTCCAGATCCAGTCGCTCTACGGCGCGCCGATGGCCGGCTCCGCCATGTGGTTCGGGATCCTCGCCGCGCTGCTGCTCTGCTTCGCGACCGCGATCAGCTACGCCGAGCTGTCGAAGCTCTACCCCGGCGCGGGGTCCTCCTACTTCTTCGCCGAGCAGGCCTTCCTGAACCGGACCCGCGCCTACCGGTTCGCCCGCGTCGCCAAGTTCATCACCGGCTGGGCCTCGCACCTCTACTACTGGGTGTACCCGGGCGTCATGGTGGGCGTGACCGCCATCCTGTCGGGCTACCTGCTGAACCAGTTCTTCCCGAACACCTTCAGCGGCACCTACGACAGCTTGCTCTTCATGGCGCCGTTCTGCGTCGTGTTCGCCCTGGGGGTCGCGTACATCGCGTTCCGGGGCGTCACCGGCACCACCGGCGTGAACTTCGCGATCAACGTCGTCCAGATCGCCGCGCTCCTGGTGTTCTCCGTGATCGCCGTCTCGTATCGGATCCACCACCCGGAGGGCTCGAGGGGCTGGCACCTCGTGAACGGCGTCCCGGTGGACTACGTGGTGGCGCAGGAGCCGGTGCTCGAGAACGGCAAGCCGAAGCTCGACGCGGCGGGGCGGCCGGTGCTGCAGAACGCGCTGGATCCCGACGGCAAGCCGCTGCCCGCGCTGAAGGACGGCAGGCCGGTCCCCTTCACGCTGAGCTACGCGCCCGAGGTGGCGACCGCCCTCGAGCCGGCGGACGCGACGCACCCGAACGAGCTCACCCCGCACTTCAAGTTCCACCCCACCGCCTCGTCGGTGCCCGCCCCGCACGGCTTCTCGTACATCGTGATCCAGGCGTGCATCGCCATCCTGATCCTCGTCGGCTTCGAGTCGGTGACCTCCATGGGCGAGGAGGCGAGGAACGCGAAGCGCGACATCCCGCGCGCCGTGCTGCTCTCCCTCGGCATCCAGGGGATCGTCTGCTACGCCATCGAGTACTTCGCCGCCAACTACTTCCTGAACCAGGGGTACACCCTGGCCGACGCGGCCGGCTCGGGCGCGCCCCTCGGCGACATGATGGTCCTGGCCGGCACGTGGCTGTTCGGCAGCTACGCGGCGGGGCGCGCGTTCATGCTGGTGCAGGCGGCCACCGTCTTCCTCGCGCTCATCGGGACGACGCTCTCGTGCCTCTCGACCGGGGCGCGCGTGACGTACGCGATGGGCAAGGACGACGAGGTGCCGAGCCACTTCGGCCTGCTCCACGGCAAGCGGCTCACCCCGTACCGCGCCATCTGGACGCTGGCCGTCCTCTCGGCGGTGATCGGGATCCTCACGGTGGTCACGTACCTGGGGGGCACGTCGCCGGCGCCGCTCGAGGCCAGGTACCACGGATTCTGGTACGCCTTCGGCCTCTTCGCGCCGGAGGCCTACCCGCACCTGCCGAACAGCCTCGTGATCATGACGCTGATCTCGAACTTCGGGACCTTCATGCTCTACATGCTCACCTGCGTCGTCACCATCGTGGCGTATCGCGAGCACCACGCCTTCAGCGGCTTCAAGCACCTGCTCGTGCCGCTGTTCGGGCTCGTCGCGAACGCGGCGTGCATGGCCTTCTACCTGGTGGGGCCGTTCACCGTGACCGGGATGAGCGTGAAGGAACCGTACATCGCCCTCGGCGTCTGCCTGCTGTGGGGCGCCTACGGCACGATCTACTTCCTGCGCTCGAGCCGGAAGAACGGCAAGGCGATCCTGGTCCGGAAGCCGGTGGCCGCGTAGCGCGGGCGTCCGCGCCGCGGCGCGGACGCGTCGTCAGCCGCGGGGGTAGGCGTCGGTCCCCATCTCCAGCGCATCCAGCCCCTGGTACTCCACCTCGGCCGACACGCGGTTGCCGACGAGCCGATCCACCAGCCGGAAGAACCCGTACGAGGCCCCGAACACGAAGATCGCGTTGACGAGCACGCCGACGGCCTGCGCTGCGAGCTGGCCGCCGTCGCCGAAGAGGAGCCCGCGGACCGGGCCCGCCACCCCGTTCCAGCCGTCGCCCCAGCTCCCGTCGGCGAAGAGCCCCACCGCCAGCGCGCCCCAGGTGCCGCACACACCGTGAACCGCGAACGCCCCCACCGGATCGTCCACCCGCAGCCGGCGCTCGAGCACGCGGACGGTCCGCACCACCAGCAGGCCGGCCACGACCCCCACGAGCACCGCGGCCGCGGGGGTGACGAAGGCGCAGCCCGCGGTGATCGCGACCAGCCCGCCCAGCAGTCCGTTGCACGCCATCCCGACGTCCGGCTTGGCGAGCGTGAAGCGGATCGCGAGCAAAGCCGCGATCGCGCCGCCGGCCGAGGCGAGCATGGTGTTCACGGCGATGAGCGCGATCCGGGGGCTGGCGGCCGACAGGGTGGAGCCGGCGTTGAAGCCGAACCAGCCGAAGGCGAGGACGAGCGTGCCCACCACCGACATCGGCAGGTTGTGGCCGGGCATCGCCCCGATCGTGCCGTCGGCCCGGAACCGGCCCAGGCGCGGGCCGAGCACGATGGCGCCGGCGAGCGCGGTGAGCCCGCCGGTCATGTGGACCACGCTCGAGCCGGCGAAGTCGACGTGGCCGTGGCCGAGCCCGGCGTTCACGCCGAGGCGGGCCAGCCACCCGCCGCCCCACACCCAGTTGCCGTAGAGCGGATACAGCAGCGTGGACATGAACACGCCGTAGACGAGGAACGCGGAGAACTTCCAGCGCTCGGCCATCGCGCCGGTGGGGATGGTCGCGGCGGTGTCCATGAACACGGTCGCGAACAGGAACATGGCCAGGTGCGAGGGCTCGTGGGCCACCGTCACGAGGGCGAACCGGGCGGCGCCGACGAGCCCCCAGAGCCTCCCGCCGAGCGTCAAGCCCAGCTCATGGCCGCCCGGCGCGGCCGCGCCGAGCGTGGCCCACTCCTGCACGCCGCCCATCATGAGCCCGTAGCCGACGAGCCAGAACCCGAGCACGCCCACCGGGTAGATGACCAGGTTCATGGCCATGGTGTTCGCGGCGCTCCGGGCGCGGGTGAAGCCCGTCTCCACCATGGCGAACCCGGCCTGCATGAACATGACGAGGAACCCCGTCAGCAGCACCCACGCGACGTTGAGCGACGCCTCGAGCGACGGGCCCATCGGTCACCTCCGTTCGAGCGCCGGCGCGGCGCGCGGGCCGGGCGGCGCGGACAGCCGGCTGCTCAGCCACACCAGCGCGCCGAGCCCG
This sequence comes from Anaeromyxobacter oryzisoli, assembly GCF_022690765.1. Lineage (GTDB taxonomy): Bacteria > Myxococcota > Myxococcia > Myxococcales > Anaeromyxobacteraceae > Anaeromyxobacter > Anaeromyxobacter oryzisoli. The sequence continues at coordinate 14,743 of NZ_JALCZA010000071.1, forward strand.
GCCAGCACCGCCACGACGATGGCGAAGGCCACGGCGCGCCGGCGGGCGCGGGCGCCGGCGTGCCGGCGCGACGCGCCCCGGGCGAGCTCGCGGGCGGGCACCGCGGACGGGTCGGCCAGATCGCGGCACAGCTCGGCCGCGGAGGCGTAGCGGTCGCGCGGGTCGCGCTCGATGGCCTTCAGGATGATGGCCTCCAGCGACGGGTCGAAGTCCTTCACGTAATAGCCGGGGGCCCGGGGCTCCTCGCTCGCCTTCGCGCGGAGCAGGGCGCGCGGGTCCGGGCTGTCGTAGGGGAGGTTCCCGGTGAGCATCTCGTAGAGCAGCATCCCGAGCGCGTAGATGTCGGTTCGCACGTCGCCGCGGCGGCCGCGGATCTGCTCGGGCGCCATGTAGTCGGGGGTCCCGAGCGCGCTGGAGAGCACGCCCCAGGTGAGCCGGCGCGACGACTCGGCCAGCGCGATGCCGAAGTCCAGGATCTTCACCTGGCCCGACGCGGTGAGGAGGATGTTCTCGGGCTTGAGGTCCCGGTGCACCACGCCCTGCGACTCCAGGTACGCGATCGCGCCGCAGACCTGCCGCGCGATGTCCAGCGCCTGCTCGGTGGGGAGCGGCTTCCCCGCCATGAGGGCGCGGAGCGACCTGCCCTCGACGTGCTCCATCACCATGTACGTCCGGCTCTTCTCGCGCGGCTTCAGGATCCGGACGATGTTGGGGTGGTCGAGCCGCTGCCCGATCTGCTCCTCGCGCTCGAATCGCTGCGCGAAGACCACGTCGGCCTCGAGCTGCACGTGCGGGATCTTGAGCGCCACGGTGGCCCCGGTGAACCCGTCCACCGCCCGGAAGATCGACGCCATGCCGCTGCGCGCCAGGAGCGCCTGGAGCTCGTACTGGTCGAGCTTCTCGCCGACGACGGGATCGCGCATCAGGCGGCCGGAGCGTGCGGTGACATGGCCCAACTTAGTGCGCGCCCGAGGTGCGCCGCAACCAGCGCGCGTCGAGGTCGCCGTGGGTGAGTGGGCGCTGGACGCGGCCGCGCTCACCGATCGCGGCACCGCGCGCGATCAGAACGAGGACGCCTGCGCGGCGCGGCTCGATCCCGACGGGACCGCCCTGGCGGTGGTCGCGGACGGCGTGTCGCTCGCCGCCGCGGGCGAGGTGGCGAGCCAGATGGCGGTCGAGGTGCTGTTGCGGGCGTACGCCGACGACCCCGGGGCCGCGCCGCCGGGCCAGCGGCTCTACCGCGCGGTCCAGCAGGCCAACATCGAGCTGTACGATCGCGCCGTCGTCGTGCCGGAGCTGCGCGGCATGTCCACCACGCTCACCGCCGCGGTGATCGCGGGCGCCGAGCTCACCGCCGTGCACGTGGGCGACTCGCGGCTGTACCTGCTCCGCGGCGGCGAGGCCGTCCAGCTCACCAAGGATCACACCGTGGCGGCGGAGAAGGTGCGCAGGAAGCTGCTGACGCGCGAGAAGGCGCGTCTCCACCCGGGGCGCAGCGTCCTGACGCGCAGCCTCGGGCGCGAGCTGATCGTGAGCCGCGACCGGATCGTGAAGCGGCTGTCCGCGGACGACGTCGTCCTGCTCTGCAGCGACGGCCTCCACGACGTCCTCGAGGACGCCGAGCTGCCGGCGCTGGTCGGCGGGCTGTCCGCCGCCGCGGCGTGCCGGGCGCTCCTCGAGGCGGCCAACGCGCGCGGCACGCCCGACAACCTGAGCGCGGCGGTGGTGCGCGTCACCGGCGCGCTCGCGCACGACGCCGCGCCCGGCGGGCTCGGGGCGCGGCTGCGCCGGCTGGTGCGCCGGGAGGGGTGACGCGCCCACCCGCGCCACCCGGCGGTCGCCGCGGGGCGAGCGCGGGAGCACCCGTTCCGGGCTCGCCGTCGCCCGGAATCCAGGCGGGCCGGGCGCTCCGCGTCGGGCGTGCGGCCCCTGTTTGCTCGCCATCGCGTCAGGCACCTGCTCGGCGCGCGCTCAATCGACCGTCTCGGCGCCCCCGATCCCGCCCGGCACGCGACGGCACGGTCGCTGCAGTCCGTCCCTCCGGTTCGGACGTCCGCGGAACACGGCGCAGCGGGCGCGCGTGACGGGACACCGCAAGAGGAGCTTTTCCAAGAAGGAGGAGAGATGGGACCCACGGTCGCGGACCTCGCGAAGCAGCTCAGCGACACGCAGACGGCGCTCAACATCGTATGGACGATGGTCGCCGGCTTCCTCGTCATGTTCATGCAGGCGGGCTTCGCGCTCGTCGAGACGGGGCTCACCCGGGCGAAGAACGTCGCCCACACGATGGGGATGAACTTCCTCGTCTACGCCATCGGCATCATCGGCTTCTACTTCGTCGGGTTCGGGCTGCAGATGGGCGGCGTCGGCGCCGTCTTCGGCGGCGATCCGATCCTGGCGAAGGAGTTCACGATCCACCTGTTCGGGAAGTCGTTCGGCCTCTTCGGCATGACCGGCTTCATGCTCCACCCGCTGAACGTCTACACGGCCGGGGTGGCCGCCACGTTCCTCTTCCAGATGGTGTTCATGGACACCACGGCGACGATCCCGACCGGCGCCTGCGCCGAGCGCTGGAAGTTCACCTCGTTCGTGCTGTTCTCGTTCGTCATCTCCATGCTCATCTACCCGATCTACGGGAACTGGGTCTGGGGCGGCGGCTGGCTCTCGCAGCTCGGCGCGAACTTCGGCCTCGGCCACGGCCACGTGGACTTCGCCGGCAGCTCGGTGGTGCACCTCACCGGCGGCGTCATCGCCCTCACGCTCGGGAAGCTGATCGGCCCCCGCATCGGCAAGTACTCGTCGGACGGCCGGGTGAACCCCATCCCGCCGCACAACATCCCCCAGGTGATGACGGGCACGTTCATCCTCGCGTTCGGCTGGTTCGGCTTCAACGCCGGCTCGACCCTCTCCGGCATGGACACCCGCCTCGCCGTCGTCGCGGTGAACACGATGCTCGCCGGCGCGACCGGCGCGTTCGCCTCGTACCTGTACGTGAAGATCAAGTGGGGCAAGGCGGATCCGTCCTGGCTCGCGAACGGCATGCTCGCCGGCCTCGTCGCCATCACCGCGCCCTGCGCCTTCGTCTCCTCCTGGGCGGCCGCCCTCATCGGCGCCGTCTCCGGCGTCCTCGTCGTGGCGGCCGCGCTCTTCATCGACACGAAGCTCAAGATCGACGACCCGGTGGGCGCCTCGGCCGTGCACGGCGTGAACGGCGCGTGGGGCATCCTCGCCCTCGGCCTCTTCGCGAACGGCACGTACGGGCAGGGGCTGAATGGGATTCCCTACGGCGTGACCGGCCTCTTCTACGGCGACGCGGGCCAGCTTCTCGCCGAGGTGATCGGCATCCTCGCGAACGTCGCCTGGGTCGCCCCGGTCGCCGCGATCTCGTTCGTCATCATCGGGAAGCTCGTCGGCAACCGGATCTCCGCGGAGGACGAGGTGAACGGCGCGGATCTCGGCGAGATGGGCGTGGCCGGCTACGACTTCGGCGGTGGCGCCACGACGGGCGTCGCGCCGCGTCCCGCCGAGGCGACCTCTCCGGCGGCGGTGTCGTCGCTCGCGAGGAGCGCCCCCACGTAGCGAGCAGCGAGCGCGCCCGGGACGGCGTCCCCTCCGGGGACGCCCTCCGGGCCACGCGCGGGTGGAGCCGCCCTCCGGTCGCCGCACCGGGGGGCGGTTCCGTCATGGGAGGCTCGCGCGGCGCGCGCGCTCGGGGGGCGCCGTGCGGGCCGCGGGGGCCGCGCGCCCGGGCGGACCGCGCGATTAGGATCCGCGCGTGAGCCGCCTCGAGCCCTACGCCTCGCTCGGCCTCGCGGCCGCCGCCGGGCTCCTCATCGGCCTCGAGCGCGAGCGGTCGCGCCCCACCGATCTCGGCCGGGACTCCTTCCTCGGCGGCGCCCGCACGCACCCGCTCCTCGCCCTCGGCGGCGGCGTGGCGATGCTGGCCGCGCGCGAGATCGGACCGGCCGTGGTCGCGATCGCGTTCGCCGCCCTGGTCCTCCTCCTCGTGGTGAGCTACGCCGGCGACGTGCTCCGCGGCGTGCACCGCGGGATCACCTCCGAGGCCGCCTTCGTCCTGTCGTTCCTCCTCGGCGTCCTCGCGCTCACCCGGGGCGTGCTCGAGCCGCTCGCCACCAAGCTCCTCGTCGTCGCCTCGGTGGCGGTCGTCGCGACCTACCTCCTCTCGTCCAAGCCCACGCTCCACCCGCTCGCGCGGCGCGTGACCGCCGCGGACGTCTCCGCCACGCTCAAGTTCCTCGTCGTCGCCGTCGTGGTGCTGCCGCTCCTGCCCGACGAGTCCTTCGGCCCGTTCGGCGTCCTCAACCCGTTCCAGATCGGGGTCCTCGTCGTCCTCATCTCGGGGCTGTCCTTCGTGGGCTACGCCGGGATCCGACTCCTCGGGCCGCGGCTCGGCCTGGGGCTCACCGGGGTCGTGGGCGGGCTCGTCTCCTCGACCGCCGTCACCCTCGCGATGGCCGGCCGCGCGCGGGAGCGGCCGGCGATCGCGGCACCCGCGGCGTTCGCGGCGATGCTCGCCTCCACCGTCATGTTCGCGCGCGTCCTCGTGATCGTCGCGGCCGTGAAGCCGTCGCTGGTGGCGCACCTGGCCGCCCCGCTGCTCGCGGCGGCCGCCGCGGGCGCCGGCGCGAGCCTCGTGCTCTGGCTGCGCGCGCGCCGCCCGAGGGCGGAGGCGAGCGAGGTGGCCTTCTCGAACCCCTTCGAGCTCGAATCGGCCCTCGGCTTCGCCCTGCTGCTCACCGCCGTGCTCCTCGGCTCCAAGGCCGCGTCGGTCCACCTCGGGACGGCCGGGACGTACGCCGCCGGCGTCCTCGCCGGCACGACCGACGTGGACGCGATCTCCCTCTCGATGGCGAAGCTCGCGGGCGCCGGCGTGAGCCCCGAGGTCGCCGCCACGACGATCTTCCTCGGCGCCGCCTCGAACACGATCGTGAAGGGCGTCATGGCGGTCGCGGCCGGCGGCCGGTCGTTCGGGGGGCAGGTGCTCGCCGCGCAGCTCGCCTCGCTCGCGGCCGGCGCCGTCGGGCTCGCCACCACGTGGCTGGCCGGCTGAGCGCCGAGGAGGGGCCGGGCCGGGCGCGATCGCCGGGGCGTGGGCATCCTCGCGTCACCAGAGGTGCACCATGGAGCGCAAGGAAGAGGAGCGCGGCGTGATGACCCCGCGGCAGGCCGCGATGGAGGTGGAGCCGAGCGCCCGGATCGACGAGGATCCGGAGAGCGACCCGCGCGAGGAGCTCGGGTGGGAGCAGCCGGAGTCGTCCGCGCAGAAGCTCCCGGACCTCCCCGGGGCCGAGCGCCGCTGACCCGACAGGTCCACGCCGCTCGCGCCGCGGCGAGGCATCATCGACGACGGCGCGGGGTGGACCATGACCGACGGTACGACGGGGCGGGCGGGCGATCTGCTGCCGGAGGGCGAGGCGCTCCGGCGGGCCATCCGATGGCTCGACGAGCGGGCGCGCGCCGAGGCGAAGCTGGATCGCGTCCGGGCGGTGGGCGAGGCGGCGGTCCGCTTCGACCTGACGCCGCTCGAGGAGGACTTCCTCGTCCGGGAGTGGGCCCGGCGGTGAGCCGGCGCGCCGCGTCGGGCGGGGCGCCCTAGCTTTCCCGAGGGGCCGCTCCTCGCGGCCTCGAGGGGGCGCACCCGCGTGCGGCTCGTCGTCTTCGGGCTGACCGTCAGCTCGTCGTGGGGAAACGGCCACGCCACGCTCTGGCGCGGGCTCGCCGGAGCGCTCGCCCGGCTCGGCGGGCGCGTCACGTTCTTCGAGCGGGAGCAGCCGTGGTACGCCGCGCACCGGGACGTGCGGGCGCTCGCAGGCGGCGAGCTGGTGCTCTACGAGGACCTCGCCGGCGTGCGCCCCCGGGCCGAGGCGGCGCTCGCCGCCGCCGACGTCGCGATGGTCACGTCGTACTGCCCGGACGCGCTCGCTGCGACCGACCTCGTCCTCGCGTCGCGGGCGCCGGTGAAGGCGTTCTACGATCTCGACCCGGGGGTCACCCTGGAGCGCGTCGGCGCGGGGCAGCCGGTGGAGTGGCTCGGTCCCCGCGGGCTCCGCGACTTCGAGCTGGTCCTCTCCTTCACCGGCGGGCGTGCCCTCGCGGCGCTCCGGGAGCGGTTGGGCGCCCGGCGCGCCGTCCCCCTCCACGGCTCAGTGGACCCCGCCGTCCACCGGGCCGCGCCCCCGCGGGCGGAGCTCGCGGGGGATCTCTCGTACCTCGGGACGTACGCGCCCTCGCGGCAGGCCGCGCTCGAGGCGCTGTTCCTCCGCCCCGCCGAGCGGCTCCCGCGGCTCACCTTCGTGCTCGCCGGCGCCGGGTACGAGGGGAGCTTCCCCTGGCGCCCCAACGTCCGCTACGTGCGCCACCTCGAGCCGGCGCTGCACGCGTCGTTCTTCTGCTCGTCGCCGCTGACCGTGTCGGTGACGCGCGCCGAGATGGCCGCGCTCGGCCACTGCCCGTCGGGCCGCCTCTTCGAGGCGGCCGCGTGCGGCGTGCCGGTCCTGTCCGACTGGTTCGAGGGGCTGGACGCGTTCTTCGACCCCGGGCGGGAGATCCTCGTCGCCCGCACGACCGAGGAGGCGATCGCGGCGCTGCGCCTGCCGCGGGCGGCGCTCCGCCGGATCGGCGCGCGTGCCCGGGAGCGGGCCTTCGCGGAGCACACCGCCGACGCGCGGGCGGCCGAGCTGGTCCGGCGCTGCGAGGAGGCGGCCCGCGCGCCCGCGGAGCGGGCGCCGGCGCTCACCGGGGGAGGAGCGGCCTGATGTGGGGCATCATCCCGGCGGCGGGGATCGGGAGCCGGATCCAGCCGCTCGCGTTCTCGAAGGAGCTCCTCCCGGTGGGGAGCCGCGTCGTGGACGGGACGGAGCGCCCACGCGCCGTGTCGGAGCACCTGGTGGAGCGGATGATCCGCGCGGGCGCGGACCGGCTCTGCCTCGTCATCTCGCCCGGGAAGTCGGACATCCTCGAGTACTACGGCGGCGCCGTCGGCCCCGCGCGCATCTGCTACGTGGTCCAGCCGGCGGCGGCCGGGCTGTGCGACGCCCTCTTCCGCGCGCTCCCGTTCATCGGCCCGGAGGAGGAGATCCTCGTCGGCCTGCCGGACACGGTGTGGTTCCCGGTGGACGGCTTCCGCGCGCTCCCGGGCGGGCTGTCGTTCCTGCTGTTCCCCGTCGCGCGGCCGGAGCTGTTCGACGCGGTGCTCACCGGCCCGGGCGACCGGGTGAGGGAGATCCAGGTGAAGGCCGAGCGGCCGGGGACGGAGTGGATCTGGGGCGGCTTCAAGCTCACCGGGGCGATCCTCGCGGAGCTGCACGCGCTGTTCCGGGAGCGCGGCGGGCGGGACGCGTACGTCGGCACGCTCGTCAACGCGTGGCTCGCGCGCGGCGGCGTCGCGCGCGCGGTGCGCGCGGGGGAGGCGTACGTGGACGTGGGGACGTTGCACGGATACCACGAGGCGCTCGCGCTCCTGCAGGAGCGGGAGGGCCCGCCCGCCCCTGGCCCCGCGGCCGAGCGGAGCGAGGGGGGAGCGGCCGGATGAGGGCGGCGCGGGCGAGGGCGCGGTCGTGACGCGCGAGGAGATCGAGGCGCGGGTGCGCGCGCTCTCGCCCTGGTTCCACAACCTCGAGCTCGAGGGCGTCCGCACCGCGCCGGATCACTTCCTCGGCGACTACCCCGGCGCGGTCTGGCGCGCCCTCGCGCCGGCGCTGCCCGCCGATCTCTCCGGAAAGTCCGTCCTGGACGTCGGCTGCAACGCCGGCTTCTTCTCGCTCGAGCTGAAGCGGCGCGGCGCGGCCCGGGTGCTCGGCGTGGATCTGGACGCCCGCTACCTCGCCCAGGCGCGGCTGGCGGCCGAGATCGCGCGGCTCGACGTCGAGCTGCGGCAGCTCTCGGTCTACGACGTCGCGCGGCTCGAGGGGGAGCGGTTCGACGTCGTGGTGTTCATGGGGGTGCTGTACCACCTGCGCCACCCGCTCCTCGCCCTCGACCTGATCCGGGCCCACGTCGCGCCGGAGCTGCTCGTGTTCCAGAGCATGATCCGGGGCAGCCAGGGGCGGTTCCCCGCGGCGCCCGATTACCCGTTCGAGGAGCGCGACGTCTTCGATCACCCTTCGTGGCCGAAGCTTCACTTCGTCGAGCGGCGCTACGCGCACGACGAGACCAACTGGTGGATCCCGAACCGCGCCTGCGTCGAGGCGATGCTCCGCTCCGCCGGGTTCGCGCCGTCGCCCGTCCCCGGCACGGAGGTCTACCTCTGCCGGCCCGCGGACCCCGATCCGTTCGGCGGGCCGGTGTACCCGGCGCGGCGCGGCGAGGACGGAGGTGCCCCGTGATCGAGGCGGCGATGCTCTGGAACGAGCCGAACAACCTCTCGCACTGGGACTTCGAGCTCGATCCGGACTGGCGACGGTACGCGGAGCTCGTCCGGCTCGCCGGCCAGGCGATCCGCGCCGAGCGCCCCGGCCTCACCCGCGTCCTCGGCGGGACGTCGCCCATCGACGCGAGCTTCTTCGAGCTCCTCGGCCGTCACGGCGCGCTCGAGGAGGTCGACGCGGTGGCGATCCACGGCTTCCCGCTCGACTGGAACCACTGGCAGCTCCGGGAGTGGCCGGCGCGGCTCGCCGAGATCACCGGGGCGGTGCGCCACCCGGTCTGGATCTCCGAGGTGGGCGTCTCCTCCTTCGGCGCCGAGGAGGTGCAGGACTGGGGCCTCGGCCGCACGGCGGAGCTGCTCGTCGGGCGGGCCCCCCGCATCCACTGGTACAGCCTCTTCGACCTGCCGCGGGCGTGGCCCGCGACCACGCGGCACCGGGAGGCGGAGGGCTCCTCGTACTACCGCCACTTCTACATGGGGCTCGTCCGCGAGGACGGGACCCCGAAGCTCGCGCTGCGCCGCTTCGCCGAGTGGGCGCCGGCGCTCGGGATCTGCCAGTGGTTCCACTTCGAGGACCCCCGCCTCGACGCCGGGTTGCGCTGGCTGAGGGAGCTCGGGGTGAAGCACGTGCGCACCGGGCTCTCCTGGGCGGACAGCTACCGGCCCGGCTGGGAGGCCTGGTTCGACCGCCAGATGAGCGCGCTCGAGCCGTTCGAGGTGACCGTCACGTTCTGCTTCACGCCGGAGCACCGCGGGCTGCGGCCGCACCACACGAGCCCGCCGCAGGACCCGGCGGAGTACGCCGACTTCTGCGCGCGGATGGTCCGGCGTTACGGGTGAGCTCGGCGCTCCGCCCGGCGGA
>NZ_JALCZA010000072.1 GCF_022690765.1 Anaeromyxobacter oryzisoli
TTCTCGCCGCGCCGGTCGCAGCCGGGGCCGACCCGGTCGCGCGCCACCGGCAGCTCCGCGCCGCGGGCGCGCTCCGGCGGGAGGTCGCGACGTTCCCGGGCTGCGAGGGAGAGGCGTGGCGCGAGGTGCAGCGGGATCCGGAGGGGCGGGTGGTGCGCTACGCGCGGCGGGGCGCGGTGAACGGGGTCCCCTTCGAGGCGGAGCTGTACTACGGCGAGGACGGCGCGCTCCGGGTGGTCCGGTACCGGGAGGCGGAGGGCGGGTGGCGCGAGGCGCGCCTCTCCGGCCCGGGAGCGGTCGCCCCCGGGATCCCCGCCGCCGTCGCCGAGCCGCGCCGCGCCGCCGACGCCGGCCTCGAGGCGCCCGGCCGGTGCCGGTGAATGGCGACAGCCACCCGCAAGACGTACGGATTGCAGGTTCGTTCATGCTACGCGGCCTTGTCTTTTCAGCAGGCGCTCGATGCTGCGGGTGAGGCCGGCGATCGGGTTGCCGGTAATACCCAGTGATACTATCTTCTCGCCCGGAGGTTCCGATTGGCGGAGAAGGCACCCGTGGCCGTGAAGCTCGACCAGGACCTGCGCGACCGGCTGCGCGCGCTCGGCCAGGCCAAGCGCCGTGCGCCGCACTGGCTGATGGTCGAGGCGATCCGTCTCTACGTCGAGAGGGAGGAGGAAGAGGCGCGGGAGCGCGAGATCGTGCGCGAACGCCTGGCGCAGTACGACGCCACCGGCGAGTACATCGACAACGAGGACATGATGGCGTGGCTCCTCTCGCTCGGGACGGACAAGGAGCTCCCCGAGCCGCCCGTGCGTGTCGATCCGGAGGTGCCTCGCCGACGCGGTCGCGCGGCCCGGACGCCGAGGACGCGCTGAGTGCGCGTCCGGTGGAGCCCAGAGGCCCGGCGCGACGCGGTGCGCTTGTCGGCGTTCTTGCGCAAGCGTCACCCGCCCGCGGTGCACCAATTCTGGACCCGCATCGTGTCGGTCGCAGACGCTCTCTCCGCGAATCCCCGTATCGGTCGCGCGGCGGACGATGACGAGGCCGAGCGGCAGATCGTCGTTCGCTTCGGCGGGGCGGGATACGTCATCCGCTACCGCGTCGACGAGGACGACGTCGTGATCGCTCGCGTGTGGCACGCTCGCGAGCACCGGGAATAGCTCGAATCACCTCGCGGAGCGGCGGTGGGGCGGCTCAAGGCCCGTCGAACAATCGACGGGCCTTGAGCATCTGGGAGGGGCGGGCCGTCGCCCGCCCCTCGCGCCCGAAGTGAATTCGGGCGCTTCACCCCACCCGCCGCCCCGCTCACGCGGGTCGGCCTGAGAGCTCGTCGAATTCTTCGACAAGCTCTCAGCCCTTCCAAGCACGCCTGCGCTGATCGATCGTCGTGTGCCCCCGCTCGGCGACGGCATGTGTGGCTTGTGACGATCGACGCAAGCGGGTGCGCCATGAGGGCCGGACCCGCTACACTCGGGCCATGTCCCGCCTCCTCGTGAACCCCCGTCCCCTCGCCCCGGTCGCGCCGTGAAGCTGCGCGTCCTCGCGGTGGGGAGGGACCGCTCCGGGCTCTACGCGCCGGCGGTGGAGGAGTACGCGAAGCGGCTCGGGCGCTACCTCAAGTTCGAGTTGGTGGAGGTCTCCGAGGCGCGCAAGCACGCGGGGACGCCCCAGGCGAAGGAGGAGGAGGCCGCGACGCTTCTCGCGAAGCTCGGCGCGCGGGAGCGGCTCGTCGCGCTCGACGAGCACGGCGAGGAGCTCACCAGCGCCGCGTTCGCCGGACGGGTGCAGCGCTGGCTCGAGCGGGGCCAGGACGTGGCCCTCGTCATCGGCGGATCGGATGGGCTCTCCCCCGCGCTCCTCGCCAGGGCCGACGAGAAGCTCGCGGTGTCGCGCTTCACCCTGGCGCACCGGCTCGCGCGCCTGGTCCTGGTCGAGCAGCTCTACCGGGCCATGACGATCCTGCGCGGCGAGCCTTACCACAAGTGAACCAAGCCGGGGGCCGCGGCCCCGCCCGCGACGCGCCGGGGATCTGCGGCGAGGTGGGTGTTGCTCCGACCCGGGCCGCATGAGACGGTAGCGACCTAGGGTAAGCTTCCCTGCGGCATTGCGCCGCAGCCGGCGCGTCCGTCCTCCGCGAGGTCCCGATGCTGCACCGCCGTCTCGCTCTCGTCGCCACCGGCCTCGCCGTCCTCGCCGCCTGCGGCGGCGGCTCGAAGCCGCAGGCGACCACGCACCAGCTCTCCGGCACGATCACCGCGGCGGCGGCGAACCTGGTGGACTGGGACGTCGCCGATCCGAACGCGCCGCACCACTCGAACGACGACCCCGCCCATTTCCAGCCCCTGCCGAGCGCAGTGACGGTGGGCGGGTTCGTCACCAGCACCGGGACGGCCCCCGATGCAAAGGACGTGTACCAGGTCGCGCTCGCGGCGGGGCAGCGGATCACCCTCGCCGTCGCCGATCCGGCCGGGGTCGAGCTCGACCTCTGCGTGTGGAGCGCGAGCACGAGCCAGCCGCCGTCCCCGTGCTCCAGCAGCGCGGCGCCGGGCACCGCGACCTTGCAGCTCGACGTCACGACCCCGGACACCTATTTCGTCGAGGTCGCTTCCCTCGGGGGCGGTTCGGCCTACACCCTCGTGATCGGCGCCGGGCCGGCGGTCGCGGCTGTCCCCTCCGCCGAGCTCAGCATCGACCGCGAGTTCGTCCCGGGTGAGCTCTTGGTGAAGTTCAGGGAAGCCGCCTCCGGGACCGCCGCGGCCCGGATCCCCGAGCGCGCCCGGGCCCTCGGGCTGAAGGCCCTCGCCGGCGCGCCCGGGCGACCCGCCCTCCTCGGCCTCGGCAACGCGGCGGAGCGCGCCCAGGCCCTCGCGACGCTCGGCGTCGCCCCGGCCGGCGCGCTCGCCGCCGCGCTCGACCCCATCCAGGCGGAGAAGCTCGACACGCTCCACGCCATCGCCGCCCTCCGCGCCCGCGCCGAGGTGGAGAGCGCCGACCCGAACTACGTCTTCCACCCGAGCATGGTCCCGAACGATCCGGACTATCACTTTCAGTGGGGCTATCCGCTCATCAACCTGCCGCAGGCGTGGGACCTCGCCACCGGCGCGCCGTCCTCCGGCACCGACAAAGTCGTGGTGGCGGTGGTGGACACCGGGGTGTTCCTCGAGCACCCGGATCTCAAGGTCCAGCTCGTCACGGGCTACGACTTCGTGAGCGACCCCACCTCGGCGAACGACGGCGACGGCATCGACCCGAACCCCGACGACCCGGGGGACAGCACCACTCCGGGGCAGAGCACCTTCCACGGCACGCACGTCGCCGGGACGGTGGCGGCGGCCACCGGCAACGGGGTCGGTGTCGCCGGCGTCGCCTTCGGCGCGAGGATCATGCCGGTGCGGGCGCTCGGCGTGGGGGGCGGCACCTCGTACGACATCCTCCAGGCGGTCCGGTTCGCGGCGGGGCTCCCCAACGACTCCGGGACGGTGCCGGCCCAGCGCGCCGACGTGATCAACCTCTCCTTCGGCTGCACCGGCTGCTCCTCCGCCACCGAGCAGGCGGTCTACGCCAGCGTCCGCGACCAGGGGGTGATCGTGGTCGCCGCCGCCGGGAACGAGGACTCGAGCACGCCGACCTACCCCGCGGCCTACCCCGGGGTGATCTCCGTCTCCGCGGTGGACGGCCAGAAGGCGAAGGCGCCCTACTCGAACTACGGCGCGACCATCGACGTCGCCGCGCCGGGCGGAAACATGGCGGCGGGCACGAACGGCGGCATCGCCTCGACCCTCGCCGACGACTCGACCGGCACCCGCAAGCCCATCTACGCCTTCCTCCAGGGCACCTCGATGGCCTCGCCCCACGTCGCCGGGGTGGTGGCGCTCATGAAGTCCGTCTGCTCCTCGCTCACCCCGGCGCAGCTCGACTTCCTGCTGAGCGAGGGTCAGCTCACCGACGATCTCGGCGACCCGAGGCGCGACGACCTCTTCGGCTTCGGCCTCATCGACGCGGTGAAGGCGGTCCAGGCCGAGCTGCAACAGTGCGGCAAGCCGGTGCCGCCCATCCTCCAGGTGAGCCCGAGCCGCCTCGACCTCGCGCCCGGGCAGACGAGCGCGACGCTCGACGCGACGCAGGTCGGGACCGCCGGGACGCTGACGGTGACCGGGGTCACCGTCAGCTATCCCAACAACACCACCCCATGGCTCACGGTCTCCGGCCCCACCACCGGGAACGGCCTCGGGACGTACGCCGTCGCGGCCGACCCGAGCCTCGCCGACGGCGTGTACGCCGCCAAGATCACCTTCGCGTTCACGAGCGTCCCGGATTCCACCACCGGAGCCCAGTCGTTCTCGTCGAAAGTGGACGTGCCGGTCACCCTCCAGAAGGGCGCGTCCAAGACCAGCGACCTCGGCGCGCTCTACGTGCTGCTCCTCGACAAGGACATGAAGGGGGTGGCGCAGAAGGTGCTGACGAGCACGACCGGCCAGTACCCCTTCACCTTCCCCGGCGTGGCCGACGGGAGCTACTACCTCGCCGCCGGGACGGACCTCGACAACGACAACATGATCTGCGACGCCGGCGAGGCCTGCGGCGCCTGGCCCACGCTCGGGGTGCCCACGCAGGTGGTGGTGAAGGGGAACGACGTCACCGGGCTCGACTTCGTGGCCGGGTTCGGCCGGAGCCTCGGCGGCTCGGTGCTGCAGGCCGGGCGCGGGATCCCGCTCGCACCTGCGGCGAAGTCCGCGGCACGGGGCGGGCGATGAGCGCGCGCCGGGGTCGCGCGGCGCGGGTGCTCTCCGGCGTGGCCTTCGCCGCGCTCGTCACCGGCGCGGGCGCGGAGCGCGACGGGTGCGGCGCGCGGCGGGTGCCGGTCGCGGTGGTCCGCGCCGGGAGCCAGTGCGGGGCGGCGACCGGCCCGGCGGTGTCCCTCGTCACGACCGTCGAGGGCTGGCGGGCCGCGTACGCGTCGCCCGCGCTCGGCGGGGGCGACGAGGCCGCGCCGGTGGACTTCGCGAAGGACGCGGTCGTCCTGATCTCGATGGGCGAGCGACCCACCGGCGGCCATGCGGTGGAGCTCCTCCGCAAGGAGGCGGCGGTGCAGGACGGCGTGGCGCGCGTCCAGGTCGCGCTGCGCGCCCCCGCGAAGGGCGCGCTCGTGACGCAGGCGCTCACCCGCCCGTGCCTCGCGCTCTCCGTCCCGCGCGAGGGGATCCGCGCCGTGGAGGTCGTGGACGAGCGCGGCGCGGTGGTGGCCCGCACGGGCCGTTGAGCCCCGCCTCGGGGAGGCCGCGAGCGGCCGTGCGCGGCGCAGCCCGCCCCGCTCCCGGCCGCACGCTTCGCTGCTTGTGGTGACGCGGCCGTTTCCCTAACATCACGCCCCCGACTTCCCGACCTCCGGAGGCAATGCCCGTGGCCAAGACGAAGCCCGTCCTCCTCGTGATCCTCGACGGCTGGGGACTGCGCGCCGAGCGCGACGCGAACGCGATCGCCATCGCCGGCAGCCCGAACGTGGACGCGCTCCAGCGCGAGTACCCGTGGACCTCCCTCGAGACGAGCGGCCTCTCGGTCGGCCTCCCCGAGGGGCAGATGGGCAACTCCGAGGTGGGGCACACGAACCTCGGCGCGGGCCGGATCGTCTACCAGGACCTCGTCCGCATCAACCGCGCGATCGAGGACGGCTCCTTCTACGAGAACGAGGCGCTCCTCCTCGCCTGCCGGAAGGCGAAGGCGGCGGGCGGCGCGCTCCACCTCATGGGGCTCGTCTCGGACGGCGGCGTGCACAGCCACCTCGAGCACCTCTACGCGCTGGTCGAGCTGGCGCGGCGCGAGGGGGTCGCGCGGACCTACGTGCACGCGTTCATGGACGGGCGCGACACGCCGCCGAGGAGCGGCGTGGACTACATGGCCCAGCTCGAGCGGCGGCTCCGCGAGCTCGGCCACGGCAAGGTCGCGACGGTGTGCGGCCGCTACTACGCGATGGACCGTGACAAGCGCTGGGATCGCGTGGCGCAGGCCTGGGCGGCGCTGGTGCGGGGCGAGGGCTTCAAGGCGCAGAGCGGGGTGCAGGCGCTGGAGCAGTCGTACGCGAAGGGCGAGGGCGACGAGTTCGTGAAGCCGACCGTCGTGGTGGGCGGCGACGGGAAGCCGGTCGCGACCGTCCGCGACGGGGACGCGATCCTGTTCTTCAACTTCCGCGCGGATCGCGCGCGGGAGATCACCCACGCCTTCACGGATCTCGAGTTCAAGGACTTCGATCGCGGGGCGGCGCCGCGCCTCTCGGCGTACGTCTGCATGTCGCAGTACGACGAGAAGTTCACGTTCCCGGTCGCGTTCGGGCCGCAGGATCTCACCGAGATCTTCCCGGAGCTCGTCTCCCAGGCGGGTCTGAAGCAGCTCCGCACCGCCGAGACCGAGAAGTACGCGCACGTGACGTTCTTCTTCAACGGCGGCCGCGAGCTGGTCTTCCCCGGGGAGGACCGGATCCTGGTGCCGTCCCCGCGCGACGTGAAGACGTACGACCACAAGCCGGAGATGAGCGCGCGCGAGGTGACCGACAAGCTCGTGCAGGCGATCGGGACCCGGCAGCACGGCTTCATCCTGGTGAACTACGCGAACCCCGACATGGTGGGGCACACCGGGATCCTCGACGCCGCCGTGAAGGCGGTGAAGGTCGTGGACGAGTGCGTGGGCCGGCTCTGGAAGGCGGCGCAGCAGGCCGGGATGGCGATGCTCGTCACCGCCGATCACGGCAACTGCGAGATGATGACGGATCCCGTGACGGGGCAGCCGCACACGGCGCACACCCTCAACCCGGTGCCGTTCATCCTCGCCGACCCGGACCTGCGCGGCGCGAAGCTCCGCCCGAAGGGGATCCTCGCCGACGTGGCGCCCACCGCGCTCCAGGTGATGGGCCTCCCGCAGCCGAAGGAGATGAAGGGGCTGGGGCTCATCGCGCGGTGAGGGCGGCGGGTTCGGGACGGTCGCCGTCCCGAACGAACCCGCACCCGTCACCCGTCACCGTGCCCGTCACCGTGACCGGGCCCCGTGCCCGTGTCCCGCATCCCGTGGCCCGTGGCCCGTCGCACCGATCGCCAGGTCGGACGTACGGGGGCGCCCGCGGAGGACGGGAAGGGGCCACGGGACAGGGGACGCGGTTCACGGGTCACGGAACGGCCGGTGACGGAACACGGTGACGGAACACGGGACGCCGGAGCGGTGCGGCCCGCCCCGTGCAGAAGCACCGGGGCATGCGCCTCCTCCGGTCCACCGCCCGCGCCCTCCTCGACCTCGTCTACCCTCCGCGCTGCGCCGCCTGCTCCGAGCCGATCGCCTCGGGGCTGTTCTGCGAGACCTGCGCGGGCGCGCTCGAGCCGGTGCCTCCGGGCTGCGCGCGCTGCGGCCTCCCGGGGCCGGATCCGGTCTGCGGCGCCTGCCTCGCCGCGCCGCCCTCCTACGACCGGATCCGGGCCGGTGGGCTCTTCGGCGGACCGCTTGCGGACGCGGTGCACGGCCTCAAGTACGGCGGGCGGGCCGCCCAGGCGCGGCCGCTCGGCGCCTGGCTCGCCGCGCGCGCGCCGCTGCCGCCTGGGGCGGTGGTGATCTCCATCCCGCTCGGGCGCGGTCGCCGGATCGCCCGCGGCTACGACCAGGCCGCGCTCCTCGCGGACGGGCTGGCGCGGGCGGCAGGTGCGCGGCGGCGCCGGCTCCGGGGAGCCCTGGTCCGGACGCGCGAGACGCCGCCGCAGGTCGGCCGGTCTCGCGAGGAGCGGCTCCGGAACGTCGCCGGCGCGTTCGCCGCACGGCGCGCGATCGCGGGGCTCGACGTGGTCCTCGTGGACGACGTCGTGACCACCGGCGCGACCGCCGAGGCCGCCGCCCGGGCGCTCCGCCGGGCGGGCGCGCGCTCGGTGGAGGTGGTGGCGCTGGCCCGGGCGGACTGATCATGAGCGGGGACGCGGCGGGAGCGGTTCGCGGTTACACTCGTCGGACTCCATGCCCGCCCGCCTCGCCGCTCCCCTCGCGCTCGCGCTCGCCGTCCTCCCGTCCGTTGGCTGGGCCGGCGGCTCCCCCCTCCCTGCCCCCGCCGGGCGCGATCCGGTGGCGGAGCGGTTCGGCGTCGCGTCCGCCGCCCTCGACCGCGATCGCGGGGGGCCGGCCGGGCTCGCGGCGATTGCCGTCCTCGAGGCGCTCGAGCCGGACCTGCCGGAGCTCACCGGCGTGGCGGGCCTCTACGCCCGCACCGCCGACGCCGCCGGCGCCGATCCCGAGGTGCGCGCCGCGGCGCGCTACCGGCTGTTCGAGGTGGAGCGGGCGCGCGGGAGCCTCCGCCAGGCCGAGGCCGACCTCCGCCGGCTCGGCTTCGTCACGCGCTACACCGTCGTCGGGCCGTTCGACGACGAGGGGAAGAAGGGCTTCGACGCCGTGCTCCCGCCGGAGACGGGCCTCGACCTCGCCGCGCGGTACCCGGGCAAGGTCCGCGAGGTCGCCTGGCGGGCGCTCCCGCAGGACGCGGTGACCGAGGGGTTCGTCCACCTCGGCGCGACGCTCCGGCCGGCGCGCGAGGCGGTCGCCTACGCGCTGGCCGTGCTCGACGTCCCCCGCGACGAGCGGGTGGAGCTCTGGTTCGGCGGGAGCGGCGCAGCGAAGGTGTGGGTGAACGGCGCGCTCGCGATCTCGGATCCGGGGTATCACCCCGCCCGCCCCGATCAGCGCGGCGCGGCGGTGACGCTCCGCCGGGGCGCGAACCGGATCCTGGTGAAGCTCTGCCACCAGGACGGCCGGATGGGCTTCTGGCTGCGGCTCGCCGACGGGCGCGGGGAGGGACGCGCCTTCGCGGCGGCGGAGCCGTCGGCGCGCCCGGTGAAGCCGGGGGCGGCGCCGCGGGCGATCGACGACGCGGTGTCCCGGCTCTCGCGGCGCGCGGAGGCGCTCCGGGGGAGGGGGCGCGCGGAGGCGGAGGCGCGGCTCGCCCTCGCCCGCGTGCTCGCGGCGCGCCAGACCGCGGACGGGGAGGAGCGGCGCGCGGCGGCCGAGGCCCGGCGGGCGGCCGCCCTCGCGCCCGGGGGGGGGGGGGCGGCGCGCGCGGCGGCGCGGCTCGAGGAGGACCACGCCCGGAGGCGGCTCCTGGTGGACGCGGCCCTCGCCGCCGCGCCCGGCGATCCGCGCGCCCTCCGCGCGGCGGCGCGGGAGGAGCTGGACGAGGATCGTCCCCAGGCCGCGGCGCGGCTCCTCGAGCGGGCGATCCGCGCCGCGCCGGGATGGGCGGAGGCGCGCGTCGGGTACGCCGAGGCGCTCGAGCGCGCCGGGCTGGAGGCCCGCGCTGCGCTCCTCGCGGAGGAGAACGCTCGCGCCTTCCCGACGGTCCCCGCGGCGGTGCGCGCGGCAGCGCGTGCCGCGCGCCGGCTGAACCGGCTCGACGACGCCGTCGCGCGGTACCGGGCGCTCCTCGCGCTCCGCGCGGACGACGCCGAGTCCCGGGGCACCCTCGCGACGCTCCTCGCCGATCGCGGCGATCCGACGGGCGCCCGCGACCTGCTCCTCGAGGCGCTCCGGCTCGATCCGTCCGATCTCTTCGTGCGCCTCCGGCTCGGCGATCTCCTCGCCGCGAACGACCGCGCCGAGGAGGCCGAGGCGGCCTACGCGCAGGCCATCGCGCTCTCGCCCGAGGAGGCCGACGCGCACGAGCGGCGCGGGCGCGCCCGGCTCGCGCGCGGGCAGGCGAAGGACGCCCAGGGCGACGTGCAGCGCGCCCTCGAGCTCCGGCCGCAGAGCTCGCAGCTCAAGGAGCTCGCCCGGAGCCTCGAGCCGGCGCGCGAGCGGTTCGAGCGCCCCTACCTCGCCGACGCCCGCGCCCTCGCGGCGCGCGCGCCCGCCCCCGCCGCCGACGACGACGCGCTGGTCCTCTCGGAGCTGGAGGTCGTCCGGGTCCTGCCGTCCGGCATGACCTCGCGCTACCACCAGCTCGTGGTGAAGGTGCTGAACGCGCGCGGCGCCGACGTCTTCCGGCGCCACACGCTGTCGTGGGCGCCCGAGCGCGAGGAGGTGAAGGTCGAGCGGGCGCGGATCCTGAAGCCGGACGGGACCACGGTCGAGACCCACGACGAGATCGAGCGGAGCGCGAGCGAGCCGTGGTACCGGCTCTACTACGACACCCTCGCGAAGACCCTGTCGTTCCCGGCGCTCGCCCCGGGCGACGTCCTCGAGGTGGCCTGGCGCGAGGACGACACCGCGAGCGAGAACCTCCTCTCCGACTACTTCGGCGACCTCGCGTTCGTGGACGGCACCACCCGCAAGGCCGCGTTCGAGTACGTCCTGCTGGTGCCGGAGGGGCGCACCCTCCACGCCAACGCGCAGCCGGGGGTCGTCCACTCCACCCGGACGTTGCCGGGCGGGCTCACCGAGCACCGCTTCACCGCGCGCGACGTCCCGGCGATCGTGCCCGAGCCGCGCATGCCGGGCTGGAGCGAGATCGCCCGCTTCGTCCACGTGTCCACCTACGCGAGCTGGGATCAGGTCGCCCGGTTCTACTGGGGGCTCGTCCGCGACCAGCTCCGGCCGACCGCCGAGGTGCGGGCGGAGGCCGCGCGGATCGCCCGCGGCGTGCTCGAGGCCCGCGCGCCGGCCGCGCAGGGGGCCCCGCGCGCGCCCGGGGCGGTCGCCTCGCCGGGCGCGGTGACGCCGCCGCCGGGCGGGTGGGGCCGGGAGACGGAGCGCGCCCTCGTCCGCGCCGCCTACGGGTTCGTGGTCTCGCAGACCCGGTACGTGGGGCTCGAGTTCGGCATCCACGGGTACAAGCCGTACCGGGTGGACCAGATCCTCGCGAGGCGCTTCGGGGACTGCAAGGACAAGGCGAGCCTCGCGCACGCGCTCCTCGAGGCGATGGGCATCGACTCGCGCCTCGTCCTCCTCCGGATGCGGGGCCTCGGCCGGCTCCCGGAGGCGCCGGCGTCGCTCGCGGTCTTCAACCACGCGATCCTCTACGTCCCCGACCTCGACCTCTGGCTCGACGGCACCGCCTCGTACTCCGGGTCGGGCGACCTGCCCGAAGAGGATCGCGGCGCGACGGTGCTCGTGGTGAACCCCTCCGGGCCGCCGCGCTTCGGCCGGATCCCCGAGGCGACCCCGGACGCGAACCGGATCGAGCGCCGCTACGAGGTCGCGCTCCGGGCGGACGGCGGCGCGGCCGTGAGCGGCGGCTGGCGCGTCTCCGGCGTCGAGGCGCCCGCCTACCGCCGGGCCTACCTCGCCGAGGACGAGCGGTCGTCCCGGCTCGAGGCCACCTTCAACCGGGCGTTCCCGGGGGTGCGGGTCGCCTCCCTGTCGGTCTCGGATCCGACGCGGATCGAGGACCCGCTCGCGGTCCGGTTCGCCCTCGACGTGCCGCGCTACGCGCAGCCGGACGGCGCGGGGCTGCGCTTCGACCCGTTCGACGCCATGCGGGGGTACACCGTGACGTGGGCGGAGCTCTCCGCGCGCCGGTACCCGCTCGACCTCGGGAGCCCGTCCCGCGACGTGTTCGCCTATCGCGTGGCGCTCCCGCCCGGGTGGAGGGTCGCCGAGCTGCCGGAGCCGACGCAGGTGAGCGGGGCGTTGGGCTCCCTCGCGCTCGCGTACCGCCTGGACGGCGGCGCGATCGTCGCGGAGGGGCAGGTGACGCTCGCCGGCGGCCTGGTCGCCCCGGCCGACTACCCCGCGTTCCGCGAGCTCCTCTCGCAAATGGATCGCGCCCTCTCGAGGCGCGTCCGGATCGTTCCCGACCCGGCGAAGGAGGCCGTCCGATGATCGCGCTCGCTCCCCTCGGCCGCCGCGCCGCGCTCCTCGCCGTCGTCCTCGCGGCGACCTCGGCCGCCGGCTGCGCCGGGGTGGGCCGGGCCGGGAGGCCGGGCCGCCAGGCGCAGGTCGCGCTCCAGGCGCTGGAGCGGGGCGACGTCCCGGCGGCGGAGGCCGCGACGCGCCAGCTCCCGGCCGACGCCGACGCGCCGGCGCACCTCGCCGCCGCGCTGCTCGCTCGCCGCTCCCTCGACGGCCCCGCGGAGGCGCGCGAGCTGGCCGCCGCGGTCTCGCGGTCGCCGGACGATCCGGTGGCGCTCGTGGCGCTGCGGCGCCTCGCCGAGCTCGCGGACCTATCGCCGGGGCTCGCGGCGCAGGCGGACGCCGCGGTGGCGCCGCTCCTCGCGAGCGGCCGGCTCCGGGGCGTCGCCGCCTACCGGGCGCGGGTCGTCCGCACCGCGGCGGCCGAGGCGGCCGGCGATCACGCGGCCGCCGCCCGCGTCCGGGCCGAGAACGGCGCCGTCACCGCCTGGACCGTGTCCGGACCGTACGCGCTCTACCACGCCCTCGACTTCGGCCGGACCGTCCCGCCCGAGGAGGGGCTCGTCCCGGAGTCGGTCCCCGCGGCCGCGGGCCTGCCACCCTACGCCACGCGGACGCTGCCGACGCCGGACGGGATCGTCACGCTGGAGGGCGAGCCCGCCGACGCGGACCTGCTCGCCCTGGCGACCGAGGTCACGCTCGCGCGCGGCGGACGCTACCTCCTGAACGTCGGGACACAGCTCTCCGTGCGCGTCCGGATCGACGGCGCGGTCGCGCTCGAGCGGAAGGGGTTCGAGGGGTTCCCATCCACCCTGGCGCAGCGCGCGGTGACGCTCGGGCCCGGGGTGCACCGCCTCGTCGTCGTCGCGACGCGCGGCACGCCTCAAGGCGCGCTCCACGTCGCGCTCTCCCGCGCCGACGGCGCGGCCTCCGACGCCCGCTTCGCGCCGGCCCCGGTGGGCCGCGCGCCCTCGCGCGCCGGCGCGCCGGAGCTCGGCCCGGCGGCCCTCGCGGGCTCGTCCCTCGCCGCCGCCCTCGAGCCCGCCCTCGGGCCGGTGCTCGCCCGGGTCCTCGCGGTGCGTGACGTCCTGCTCGCCGACCGCGAGACGGCCAAGGCGCTCGTCGCGGCGGCACGGGCCGCGCGGCCCGCCGCGACCCTCGTGCGGATCGCCGCCGCGGAGGCCCTCGCCGACGATCCGACCCTCGACGATCGCGTCGCGCGCGGCCGCGCCGAGGCGGAGCTGCGCGAGGCGCTCCGGGCGGACCCCGGGAACGCCGAGGCCCGCCTCCTCCTCGCCGCCCAGCTCCGGGCCGCCGAGCGGCGCGACGACGCGGACGAGGTCCTCGCCGCGCTCGGTCCAGCGGCCGACCGGCCCGCGGCCCTCGCGGCGAGAGCCCGGGCCGCGCAGGACCGCGGCCTCTCCGAGCAGGCCGAGTCCCTCGCGTTCGAGGCGCTCCGCGCCGGGAGCTGCGACGGCGCGTCGCTCGCCCTCGAGCTCGCCGCGCGGCGCGACGACATCGGGCACGAGGATGAGGCCGCCCGGGCCGCGGCGCGCTGCCGAGGCGGCCGGGAGCGGCTCGCCGCGCACCTGCGCAAGCGGGGCGATCCCGCCGGCGAGCGGGCCGCGCTCGATCCCCTCGTCGCCGCTCGGCCGTGGGCGATCGAGCCCGGCCTGGCCCGGGCCGATGCGCTGGTGGCGGCGGGCGAGGCCGGGCGGGCGGTGGAGGCGGTCGCCGCGCTCGCCGCGATCTGGCCGCGCAGCGCGCGCGTCCAGCAGAAGCTCGGGGACGTGCGGGAGCTCGCGGGCGACGCCGCGGGGGCCCGCGTGGCACGAACGCGGGCCCTCGCCCTCGACGGCGGCAACCTCGCCCTCCGGCGCGCGCTGGCCCTCGAGGATGGCGGCGAGGTGCTGCAGGACCTCGCCGAGGACACGGGCGCCGCGATCCGGGCCTACGAGGCGGCGCCGCGACAGAACGGCGCCTCCGCCACGATGGTGCTCGACGCGGCGGCGGTGGAGTTCCACCCGGGCGGCACCGCCACCGAGCGGACCCACGAGGTCATCCAGGTCCACGACCAGCACGCGGTCGAGCAGTGGGGCGAGGTGTCCGTCCCGTCCGGCGCGAGCGTGATCGCGCTCCGGACGCTGAAGCCGGACGGGCGGGCGCTCGAGCCGGAGCGGGGAGGCGGGGCGAAGGGCACGATCTCGCTCGCCGGTCTCGAGCCCGGCGACTACCTCGACTTCGAGTGGATCCGCGCGGTCCAGGCCCCGCGGGGCCTCGCCGGGCTCGCGGCGAGCCCGTTCTACTTCCAGACCCCGGGCGCGCGGCTGTTCCGGTCGGTGTACGCGGTCCGCGCGCCGGTCGGGCTGGGGCTGGCCGCCGACGGGCACGGCATGCCCGCGCCGCCCCTCCTCCGCGAGGCGGGCGCGGACGTGGTCCGCGCCGAGCGGCGTGACGTGCCCGCCTACATCGCGGAGCCCGCGGCCCCGAGCGGCAACGAGGTGCTCCCGTTCCTCTCGGTGGGGATCGGCGGCGGGCTCGAGACGCTCCAGCGTGGGCTCGGCGACGGCCTCGCCGGTCGGACCCGGCCGACGGCGGAGCTCCGCGCGCTGGCCGACGCGATCCGGATCGCCGCCGGCCCGGGCGCGAGCCCCGCGGCGCTGGTGCGCGCGGCGTACGCGCGCGTCACGCGGGACGTGCTCGGACAGGGCGACGGCGACCTCGCCGAGGAGGCGAGCGCGGTGCTGTCGCGCGGGCGCGGCAGCCGGCTGCTGGTCCTGAAGGCGGTCCTGTCCGCGCTCGGGGTCCCGGCGCGTCTCGCGTTCGTGCGGCCGTACGGCGCCGACCCCGCCCCCTGGCGCTTCCCGCGGATGGCGCTGTGGAGCACGCCGCTCCTGCGGGTGAAGGCAGGGGGCGAGATCCTCTGGCTCGACCCGTCGACGCGGCAGAACCCCTTCGGCGCGATCCCCGACACGGCCACCGGCTGCGAGGCGCTGATCATCCCGGAGCCGGGCGACGCGCTCGAGCTCGATCGCACGCCCGCGCGGGCCGCGGCGGCGGAGGACCGGACGCTGGCGCTCCGGATCGTCCTCGGGGCGGACGGCGGCGCGACGATCGTCGGCTCGGACCGCTACACCGGCGCCGCGGCCGGGGCGCTCAAGAGCGCGCTCGAGTCGCTGGACGCCACCGAGCGGCGCCAGGCCATGGAGGGGATCCTCGGGCGGATGTTCCGCGGCGTGTCGGTGACGCGCGTGGAGATCGCGGGGGAGGACGACCCCGACGCGCCGGGCGAGATTCGGTTCGAGGCGCGGGCGCCGGAGCTCGCGCGCGCGGCGGACGGCGGGCGCGTGCTCGAGGCGCCGATCTTCCCGGCGAGGCTCGGCGCGCGCTACGTCCAGGTGGCGCGGCGGCGGACGCCGCTCCTCATCCCCGAGCCCGATCGCGCGACGCAGCGCATCGAGATCGTCGCTCCGCCCGGGCTGGTGCCGCGCGCGGGACCGCCCGCGAAGGTCGAGACGCCGTTCGGACGCTTCGCGCGCGAGGAGCGGGTCGAGGGTGCGACGATCGTGCGCACCGAGCGGCTGGAGCTGGCGCGCGGGCGCATCTCACCCGACCGCTATCTCGACTTCGCGCGGTTCGCGCGCGAGGTGGACGAGGTTCAGGATCGGCCGGTGGTGTTCGCGAGATGACCCCCGGGTCGCGAGGAACCCGGATCCCCGCGAACAAAAAAGGCTTGCGATCGACGGCGAGTCCGCGCGTCGCCGGCCCGCGGGGATGGGCACGACCAGTGCAAAGCTACCGGGCGTGCGTCACGTGAGCCGCCTCGTAGGGAGTTTCCTCCGCTGGACGCTCGGCGTCCTCGCGGAGGTCCTTCCCTCCGCTCCCTGCGAGGTGCTGGTCGTCGTCTCCCCTCCGCCGCGCGCGCGTCAGATGCCCCCGACCATCGGCGCGCGCCGGTTCAACTGACGACGGCCGCAACGCTCGCGGCGTGCATCACCGGAGGACGCCCGCCACCCCCCCCAGGCGGGCGTCCTCCGGGTTTCTTTTCGCGGCGCTAGGACCCCGCCACCCGGGCGTCGCCCTCCACGAAGATCACCTCGCCGAACCCGAGCGCGTAGAGGAGGTCGCGGATCGCACGCTCGCCCGAGGCACGCGCCCGCGCCTGGAGCGCGGCGTCGGACTGGACCTCGCGCTCGAAGGCCCGCCGCGCCAGCTCGAGGAGACCGGCGGTGCCGGCGGAGTCGAGGTTGGAGCCGATGATCTCCGTCTCGCCCGGCCGGAGCACGATCGTCGTCCGCAGGGGCGGCCGGGGGAGCGTCACGGTGCGACCGGTCACCCGGACGCTCGAGGCGTCGAGCCGCTCGAGATCCAGGGCGAGGTGGGCGTCGGCGAACACGATCGCCTTCCCGCGCGGAGCGTCGAACGTGTGCCGGAGCCAGCCCGCGACGTCGCCCCAGAGCGAACCCGCCGGCGTCGGCTCCGGCGCGAAGGTGACCTTCTTGTAGAGCGCGACGTCGAGCGCCTCGAGCCGGGCGACCTCCCGGACGCGCATCACGACCGCCGGCGGATCCGGCAGCGGCGCGGCGCGCCCGGGGAGCAGCTTCAGCGCGAGGCCGAGGCCCACGCCGATGGCGAGGCCGAACAGGACGAGGAGGACGAGGCGGCGCATGGGGGGGATGGTAGCGCGAGTCGAGTACGACTGGCTCGGGCGGCGGATGTCGCTGTCCAGCCCGGGCGCGGGGCTGGTGAAGTTTGCCTACGACTCGGCAGGCAACCTGATCCAGAAGCAGGACTCGACGGACGCGACGGGGACGGCGTTCGCGCAACCGACGGTGATCGACGCGTTCCGTTCGCACTTCGATTACGATGAGTGCAGTCGACCCGCTCATGCGGATGCGGGAGTCTCCGCTGGCTGGACCGCGGCGAAGCTGATCGAAGCGACTGGTATGAGCCTGGACGACAATGGGAGCGCAACCGGAAGTTTCGGCCTCGGGAGCCTGCTGCAGCTGGCGGCAGGGCATACGGTTGGCGTGCAGACGCCCTGTCACCGTGCCCTGACGTTCGATAACGGATGCACCACGACCCCCAATCACATGTGGTTCGTAGCGATAAAGACGAACGAGAGGGAGGCCGATTGTGCCTAGGCAGGATGCTGACGTGACGACGTCGGGAGTGGTTTTGACTGCTTTTGGCGCACTGTTGTCCTGGTACGGAATGAAGCTGTTCCGTCGACCCATTGAGACAGCGGAACAACAGCTCAGGTTTCTCCGGCGGGATCGTCCGCCGCCTCCAGTCTGCGCTCGTGCCCATCCTAGGGCGGTTCGGCCGGTATTGAAGGCAGAGGGGCTCGTTGTTGCTGTGCTCGGCAGTGCGCTGGTGAGTGCGGGGGTGTACCTTGTTGTCGTTGGCAACTAAGGCGTCCCGATCGCGAAAAGGCGATCGAGAGTAGTTGCGGGGAGGGCGATGAGAGACCGAGCGACGACGAGTAGGAGCGATCTTTCGAGATCGGAGTGGTGAGACAAGAACCCCCGCTGGTTGCCCTGCGTCTCGAGCATGACCGCGCCCAGGCAGATCCTCGAGAACACCAGCTACCTCGTGAAGTCCGCGAAAACTTCTCTCGGTCGGGGCGCTGATCGAAGCGACTGGTATGAGCCTGGCCATCCATGGAGAGACACAGAAAAACGAGCGGCTCCAGCATTGAAGAACAACTCGCCATCGAGGACTGGGCCAGTGCGCGCCGCCTAATCCGGAAGGCTCTGGCATCGTCACCTGGAGACCACTGGCTGTGGACGCGCCTGGCGCTGACCTATTACGAGCAGCGCAACTACAAGCAGGCCTTGAAGCACGAGACTCGGGCCCTTGCGCTGGAGCCGCACTGTCCGCTTGCACTTTGGGGATTGGCCGGCACCTACCAGATGCTCGGAGAGGTGGATGAGGCAGTCTCGTTGTACCGGTGACTGATCAAGCGCGGCGCTCCCCGGATCGCGGCGGGCCGGTGCGGAGAAGGGCTTCGCTGGGCACGTGGACTGGTGGCAGACTGCTGGTATCGCCTGGGCGAGATCAGCGAGGCCCATGGGCAGCGTAGGCGGGCAGCGACGGCGTACCGCAAGCACCTCGCGGCGCGTCGTGGTGGTGCGTCCATCTACGACGCGGGTGCGGTCCGCGCGAAGGTGGTCGGGGCGCTCACCGACTGAAGGAGGGCCTTCCAGCGCGTAGCACGCCCGTTCGAGCGCAGCATCACCGCACGATTGAGCGCGAGCAGCGAGCGATCCGCCCGTGGATGAGCACCGCCAGCATGCCGTGCGGGTCCGCCTCGATCCACCGCCAGTCGTCCTCGGCGAAGGCGGTGCCGCCGTGTGACGGACTATGTTCTCGACGCCCCAGTGACTGCGCACGGGCAGCAGCCACTGCGCCGGCGTGAGCCGCGTCGGGTCGTAGCGCGACACTAATATCCGCTTATCCCGCTCGATGACCTCGCCGCGGTGGACCTTCACATGCTCGACAGCGAGGAAGGCCTGGGCGTGCGGCTCCTTCGGCGTCTTGCTGTCGTCGTAAGACCAGCTCGGGTCAGCCTCCCGCGTCGCGCTTGCGATGGTTGGAGCGCGGCGGTGGCCCCTCGTCGCTCATCGTTCA
Organism: Anaeromyxobacter oryzisoli; assembly: GCF_022690765.1. Taxonomy (GTDB): domain Bacteria; phylum Myxococcota; class Myxococcia; order Myxococcales; family Anaeromyxobacteraceae; genus Anaeromyxobacter; species Anaeromyxobacter oryzisoli. The sequence goes on from NZ_JALCZA010000072.1 coordinate 18,433, forward strand.
GACGGAGCACCTCCCGAGATCGCTAGACTCGGGCCCGGCGCCTGGCTCCATCGTTGGCGGGCGGCAATCCACCGCACCAGGTGCGAGAATCTACGGTGGGTGGATGTCAGACCCAGGTGCAATCATCCGGACAATGTGCGAGGTCGCCGCCAGCTCGAACGTCACCTTCGCGGCACCGCCCCCAGAGGCGCTCGCGAACGCGGCGTGGCAGCTCGATCCGCCGATGCCGCACGAGCGGCCGCACGTGCTCCGCGAGGAGGCGGCGCTGCTCGTCGACGGGCTCCTCGCCCGGGTGGCGCGAGGGCGAGGCGCGCTGGACGTCGCGCTCGGCGAGGGACTCCTGGCCCTCGCGCAGGGCGACCGGACGCTGCGGCTCGGGTACTCGGGGATCGCCGACTACGCCCGCGAGCGGCTCGGGGTCGCGGGCCGGACCGCGCAGGTGATGGCCCAGCTCGCGCGGGCGCTGCGTGAGCGACCGCGGCTCCGCGAGGCGGTGCGCTCGGGCGAGGTGAGCGCGCGCAAGGCGACGACCATCCTCCGTGTTGCGCGGGGCGACGCGGAGGCGGAGTGGGTCGAGCGGGCGCGGAGCGCGACGGTTCGGGCGCTCGAGGTGGCGGTCCGGGCGGCGCGCCGGGACGGCGGGGAAAGCGCGAACGGCGCGAGCGGCGCGATTGATGCGTCAGCCGGCGATGAGCTCGAGGAGGAGCGCTTCGACCGCGTGGACGTCCTTCTCGGACCCGAGGCTCGGGCCCGGCTCGACGAGGCGCTTGCGCTGGCGGGGAAGCTCCTCGAGGCGACCTCGCCGCGGTGGCAGCGGCTCGAAGTGATCTGCCAGGAGTACCTCGGCGCGCACCCGGTGGACGCGGACGAGGAGGCGGAGGAGCGGAGCGCCGAGGCGTCGCGGGCGGAGTGGTTCGACGCGGCGCGGGAGGGTCTCGAGGAGGAGACGGCGTGCTGGGCGGCGCTCGACCCGGTCGAGCCGGTGGTGGCCCCGGTGCTCGGCGCCGTGACGGACGGCGCGGTCCTGGACGACGCGGCCTTGGACGACACGGGCGGCGCGCCTGCCAAAGAACCCGCGGAGCGGCTCGACGACCAGCTCCGTCACCTGGCGTTGATGCGCGAGCGCTGGGACGAGCTGGTCGGCCACCTCGCCATGCTGGTCCTCAACGTGGGGCTCTGGCGGGACATGGGCTTCGCCACCTTTGGCCACTACTGCGCCGAAAGATTGGGAATGGCGGAGCGGACCGTCGCGCAGCGCGCGGCCTTGGAGCGTCGGCTGTACGCGCTCCCCTCGCTCCGGCAGGCGCTCCGGGAGGGCCGGGTCAGCTACGAGCAGGCGCGACTGGTCGCCCGCGCGGCGGGATCGAGCACGGACGAAGATACGGTCCAGGCGCTGATCGCCCACGCCGAGGGCTCGACCTGCATCGAGTTCCAGCGTGAGCTCGAGGACGAGCTCGCCGCCCAGGCAGAATTGAAGGCGCGGGCCGCGCAGAGTTGTCCGCCCTCCGAAGCGACCGACGACTCCGGGGTGGACGCAGCGCAGATGTGTGCGCCTCCCGGGCCGACCGACGACTCCGGGGTGGCCGCGGCGCAGATGTGTGCGCCGTCTGAGCGGACCGACGACTCCGGGGCGGAGGCTGGCGCACATGGCGAGCCGACGAGGTTCGCCGGCACGCAGATGTGTGCGCGCGACTGGATGATTCTCCACGTGCCGCGGAGAGTCGCCCTCCTCCTCGACGCCTCGTTCCGCGCGGCCCGGACCGCCGCCGGGCACTGGCTCACCCCGGAGGAGTGCGTCCTCCGCATCGCGGGCGAGTTCATCGAGACGTGGAAGGAGGCAGTGAAGGTGACGGAGCGCTCGCGCCCTGCGCGGCAGCGGAAGGTCCTGGCGCGCGATCGGGGCCGGTGCCAGGTCCCCGGGTGCAGCCGCCCCGCCGCGCACGTGCACCATGTGTGCTTCCGCTCGCACGGCGGCGACGACTCCGAGGGAAACCGGATCGCCCTCTGCGCCGCGCACCACCTCCACGCCATCCACCGGGGATGGATCCGGGTCCGCGGCCGGGCGCCGGACGGGCTCCGGTGGGAGCTTGGGGTGCGTTCCGACGGGAGGGCGCTGGCCGTTTTCGGGCCGGACGCCTGACCAGCGGATCGATCATGTGACGGTCGGGGAGGACAGGCGCGCTTGCATTGTGTAGACGACGTTGTTCCCGAGATGGAACGGCGCGCGCCGGGGTAGACCCGCACCCGAACCCGCACGCGAACCCGTCATCCCTGCCCGTGCCCGTACCCGTGCGCCCGTGCCCAGGTCCCGTGGCCCGGCCCCCGTGCCCGGAACACGGGGCCAACGGGACACGGGAACGGGGGTGACGGGCCACGAAGAAGCCGTCGGGTTCGCGAAGAACGCATCGCACCACCTCCACGCCATCCACCGGGGATGGATCCGGGTCCGCGGCCGGGCGCCGGACGGGCTCCGGAGGGAGCTGGGTGTGCGCCTCGACGGATCGGCGCTGGCCGTGTTCGGGCGGAATGCTTCATCGCCGCTGCGCGGGCTCACGCCCGGCGCCGCTCCGTCTCCGGCATCACCGGGCCGCGCATCGACCGGGATCTGATCGAGCCCTCATCCGCGCGGGGCCGTGCAGCGGTCCCGCGCTCGCGGGCGCGGCCCTCACTCGAACAGTCGCTCGGCCACGGCGCTGTGGAGCTCCATCCCGCGCCGGGTGAGGACCAGGCGCCCGCGGAGGCGGACCGCGAGGCGGTGCTTCACCAGATCATCCGCCTCGCGCGACTGGGCCGGGGAGAGCTCCTCGAGCGCCGCGCCGCGCCGGGTCCGGAGCGCCAGCATGAGCCGCTCGTTTCGCTCGGCCGCGGGGCCGATCCGATCCTCCTCGGCGGTGGGGAGGGTCCCGGCGAGCACCGCCGCGCGCCAGCGCTCCGCGTCGCGGTCGTTCCCGTACCGGACCGCGCCGGCGTCGCCGCGCACGCAGCCGTACGCGCCCGCGCCGAGGCCAAGGTAGCTCTCGCCCTCCCAGTAGAGCCGGTTGTGGACCGACTCCGCGCCCGGGCGGGCGAAGTTCGAGATCTCGTAGCGGCGGAGCCCCGCGGCGCGCAGCGCCGCCTCGACGGCGCGGGCCTGGGCGGCGGCGTCCTCCTCGTCGGGGAGCGGGAGCCGCCCCTGCGCCCGGAGCCGCGCGAGCGGGACCTCCTCGGCGAGGACGTCCGGGTCCAGGGTGAGCGCGTAGGCCGAGACGTGGCGCGCGCCCGCGGCGACGGCGCGCCGCGCGTCCGCGCGGGCGATCTCCACGGTGGACCGCCGCGCCGCGTAGATGAGGTCCACGCTCACGTTGCCGACGACCTCGGCCGCGTCGCGGATCGCCCGCTCCGCGAGCTCCGGCCCGTGCCGCCGCCCGAGCTTCGCGAGCACGCCCGGGTCGAACGACTGGACGCCGACGGAGACGCGGTTCACCCCCGCCGCCCGCCAGGCGAAGAGCCGCTCGCGCCCGGAGGACTCCGGGTTCACCTCGATCGTCACCTCGGCCCCGGCGGGCAGCGCGAAGCGGGCGCGGAGCGCCGCGAGCACCTCCGCCACGTCCTCCGGATCCCAGAGCGAGGGCGTGCCGCCCCCGAGGTAGACGCTCCGTGCCTCGAACCCAACGAACGCCGGCGCGCGCAGGGCCAGCTCGGCCCGGATCGCCCGTGCGTACTCGCCGCGCGCGGGCGGCCGCCCGGTGGTGACCGCGAAGTCGCAGTACGGACACCGGTGCGTGCAGTAGGGGAAATGTACGTAGATGCCGAAGGGACGCGCCATCCGACCACGGTTCTAGCGCGGCCGGGCGCGAGTTGCCGCGCCTCCCCACCGCTGGCGCGTGCCATACTCGCCCGAGCGCATGCCCGATCCCTCCGTGCGAGCACGTCACGCGCAGCAGACCCTCGCGGCGGCCGAGCACACCGCCGCGGCCGCCGCGGTCCGTCGCTTCGTGCCGTCCGCCGTCCTCGCCGCGATCGAGGCGGCGAGCGGCTCGGACTGGCTGCCGGTCGGGCACGACGTGGCGCTCGTCCGCGTGATCCACGGCGCGCTGGGCCCGGAGCGCTACGACGCGTTCGCGCGCGGCGTGGTGCTCGAGGAGCTCGAGGGGCCGCTGCTCGGGCCGATGAAGCGGATCGTGATCGCGGCGGTGGGGCGCGACGCGGCCTCGTGGGCGCGCCTCGTCCCGAAGGCGTGGGGCCTGATCTTCAGCGGCTGCGGCGAGTGGACGGTCGTGCAGGCCGACGCCGGCGAGGCGTGGCTCCGGATCGCCCCGCTCCCGGAGGCGTGCGCGGCCGAGCCGATGTGGCCGACCTCGCTCGCGAGCTCGCTCTCGGCCGTCCTGGCGGCGACCGGCGTCGCCGGCACCTCGTCGCTCGAGCGCTTCGAGCCCACGACCCGGGCCGCGACCTACGCGCTCCGGTGGACGCCTACTCCAGCCGCCTGACGGGCGTCGCGCCGAGCAGGAGGGGCAGCACCCGGCCGTCCGTCACGAGCCGCATGTGGTCGTGCTGCGAGCGCAGGTAGAGCAGGGGGGCCCTCCGCTCGCGCGCGCCGAGGCGCGTCGGGATCCGCGGCAGGCGCACCGCGTCGGCGCCAGGCAGCGAGGCGAGCCAGGCCTCGGTGCGGGGCCCCGTCTCCTGCCCGACGAGGACGAGCCGCCGCCGCCCCGGCGGCGCGGCGGCGAACCAGGCGGCGAGCTCGTCCTCGCCGCGGTACAGGCCGTCGAGGAGCACGATCTCGTCGAGCCGCGGCGCGAGCAGCCAGGGGAGCACGGTCCGGATCGCGCCGGAGTGGCCGGACGCCACCACCGGACCGTCCGGCAGGCGGAGCCGCGCCCGGGCCGCGACCGTCTCGAGCAGCTCGCTCAGGTCGGGCCAGACCACCGCCGCGCCGTTCCAGTCCGGCGCCTCCGGCGCGACGAAGACCGCGTTCAGGCGGCTCGCCCGGAACTGGTCGATCAGCGCGTGGTCCACCAGCGCCTGGTCCACGTTCGTGTAGTAGCCGTGGACGTAGAGGACGATACCCGCCGTCCGGCGCACGTAGCCCGCGGGGATCCAGACGTGCACGGTCCCCCGCGCGGTGCCGAGCCGGAGGTGCCGGCAGCCGCCCTCGCGCCGCTCCTCGACGGCGCCGTCCGGCAGGGGCGCGGAGGGCGTCTGCGACCACGGCGGCCGCGTGCGGTCCGGCTCGGGCGGCGGCGACGGTGGCGGGGGCGGCAGGGGCGCCGCCGCGAGGGGCCCCTCCGGCGGCGCCGGCG
>NZ_JALCZA010000073.1 GCF_022690765.1 Anaeromyxobacter oryzisoli
CGCCGGCGCGCGCGGTGGCTGGGCGGAGCCGGCCGAGGCCGGGGCGGAGCGCCTCGAGGTCGTAGCGCGGCGCGCGCAGGTCCGGCGCGCCCAGGCGAGCCTCGAGCGGCGCGCCGTCCGCGCTCTCGAACACGAGCGCCGCCGCCGGCGCGAGCTCCGCGTCCGCGGCGAGATCGGCGAGCGGCGGGTTCTCGCCGTCCTCCACGACCAGCTCGAGCTCGAGCTCCTCCGGAGTCGCGACGGGGACGGCGAGCTGCGTGGCGACGACGCCGTCGCGCTCCGAGCGGACGAGCACGGCGGCGCCGAGCTCCACGGGCGCGAGCTGGTCGCCCGCGAGCCGCTGCTCGAGGACGCGCGCGCTCCGCGAGACGCGCGGAGTGGTGGTGGTCAGGACGATCCCGCGCACCGGCAGGTGGGGGCCGGGCAGGACGAGCGCGTAGCGCGAGGTGCCGGGCTCCGAGGGGCGGGGCTCGACGCGGAGCGCGACGCGGGGCCGGGCCGGCGATGGGACGCCGTCCGCGAGGAGCGCCGCCGCGGCGCGCAGGGGCGAGAGGCGCGGCGTGCGCCGATCGTCCAGCACGGCGCGGAGCCACCGGACCCGGGCCGGGGCGAAGCGGACCGTGTCGCGCACGAGGCGGTCGCCGGGCGCGCAGCCGTCGCGCCCCTCGGTCGCGAGCGCGTAGAGCGTCTCGCCCTCGGCGAGCGTCGTCCAGCGGCGGCCGTCGCCGCTGCCCTCGATCCGGGCGCGCTTCTGGAAGAGCAGGCACGGTGCGTACTCGAGCCGCACCCCGGCGACCTCGCGGACCTCGCCGAGGTCCGCCTCGTCGCCGCTCTCGAGCCTGGTACGCGGGATGGGGCGCACACGTGCCGCCGGAACCCAGCGCGGCGCCTGCTCCGGCGGCGGCACGAGCAGGTACGGAACCTCCCGGCCGGCCCGGTCCGCGAGGCGCAGGTCGGAGAGATCGCCCGACGCGGACGCGGACAGGTACGCGGGCGGAACCTCGAGCCGCTGGAGGCCCGCTCCGGCGGGGTGGATCGCGAACCGATCGAGCGCCGGGGCGCCGGCGGGATCGGCGGCGCGGGCGGCGTCGGGAGCGGCGAGCAGGGCGACGGCGAGGAGCGCGGCGGCGGGGCGCGACATCAGCGGACCTCCGGTCCGGGCACCGCCTGGTCGGCGGGGCGGAGGACGAAGCGTTGCAGGACGACGGCGACCCCGGCGAGGCAGGCGGCGAGGCCGACGAAGGACGCGACGCGGTAGAGGCCGTCGAGCCGGGCGAGGTCGTGCAGGAACGCCTTCAGCACCGTCGCCGCGAGGAGCGCGATGGCCGCGACGCGCGTGCCGCGGCTCCGCAGGACGACGCCGGCGATCAGCACGCCGAGGGCGAAGATCGCCCAGGCGATCGTGTACGTCAGGTCCGGCGCGAGGCCGGCGGAGAGCCGGAGGACGGGGCGCGGCCCCTCCGACCAGAAGTCGGCGATCTCGAGGTTGACGAGGACGAAGAGGAGCACGCCCCCGCCGGCGCCGAGGAGCGGCGCGAGGCGCGGGGTGCCGGGGGCCAGCCGGGCGTCGTCGCGGGCCAGGAGGCGCGCCCCGACGAAGTGGGCGGCCGCCGCGAGCGTGTACGCGTAGAGGTACCAGTTCCAGATCGGGATCCCGCTCCTCGGCTGGTACGCGAGGACGGCGGGGTTCAGCGCGAGGCGCACGAAGACGGCGGCGAAGAGCGCCGCGGCCCAGGCGAGGAGCCCGCGGTGCGGGATCCGCCGCCAGAGCCACGAGAGCGCGGCGGCCTGGAGCGCCCAGCCGACCGTGATCCACTGGCGCTCGAGCTGGAGCGGGATCGCGACGGTGACCAGGGCGAGGATGGCCCCGGCGACGGCGGCGCGCCGGCCGGCGTCGCGCCCGCGCGCGAAGCCCGCACGATCGAGCCGCACGAGCGTCACGAGGTGCGGCACGAGCAGCGCCGCGAGCACCACCGGGAGCGCCCCGAGGACGGGGCCCGCGCCGAGCTCCACCAGCGCGGGGCGGGTGACGAGGAACGCGAGCGCGCTCGAGCCGATCGCCGCGAAGAACGGAGATCGCTCGCCGGGCGCGCGGCGCGCCCGGAGGAGCGGGTACGCGAGGATGAGCAGGTGGAGCGGCGCGGCGAGCCAGAGGCGGGCGGCCGGATCGGCCCCGTCCAGCGCGAGCGGCGCGAGCGCGACGGCGGTCGCGGCCGTCGCGGCGAGGCCGCCCGAGGGCGCCCGCCACGCGACGAGCAGCAGCCCGAGCACGAGCGCGGCGTGGGCCGGGACGAGCGCCGCGAGCGGGAGGCCGGCGCCGAGCGAGGCGGCGTAGAGGACGAGCTGGGCGCCGTGGAGCGCGGCCGCCGCGGCGAGGGCGAAGGGCCCGGGGGCGGCGGGCTCCGCGCCCATCCGGCGCGCGCCGAGGAACCCGCCGGCGCCGAGCGCGCCGAGCGCGAGCGCGGCGGCGGCGCCGGACGAGGCGACGCCGGGCTCGGCGCCGAGGGCGGCCTCGAACGAGACGAGCACCACCCCGGACGCCACGGTGGCGGCGAGCAGCAGGTCGCCGCGGCGCGTCCGGAGGGCGGCCGAGAGGAAGCCCAGGTCCAGCGCGCCGAGCACCGCGAGCCAGGCCCAGGGCGGAAGGGCGAGGTCGGCCCGGAGGGCGACGACGAGGACGAACGCGTGCCCGGCGAGCCCGAGGAGCGGCGCGGCCCGGAAGGCGCGCGCGGCGTCGCCCGACGGGACGCCCGGCGCGGCGAGGACCGCGCCGGCGAGCGCCACGAGCGCGAGCGCCCCGGCGGCGAGGACGGCGGGGAGCAGCACCGCGGCGGCGAGCGCCTGCACGCACCAGAGGGCGAACGCGAGGAGCCCGAGGAGGACGCCCGCGAGGGCGAGGAGCGGCGAGCGGCCGAGGAACGCCTCCCGGAAGAGCGCCGCCTGGAGGAGCGCGGCGAGCGCGACGAGCCCGCCGAGGGCGGCGAGGCCGGCGTGCGCGGCCGGCGCGCCGCCGAGGAAGACCAGGAGCCCGGCGCACGCGAGCAGGAGCGGAGCGGCGCCCGGGCCGGGCAGGGGGCGCCCGAGCCGCTCGGCCAGCAGCGGAGCCGCGAGCGAGAGGCCACCGGCGGCGCCGTAGGCGAGGAGCGCCGGGAGGAGGGTCGCGGCGTCGAGGTGGAACGAGGACCAGATCGCGAGCGAGGCGACGGCGACGGCGGCGCCGACCAGGTGGACGCGAACGTCGCGGCGGAGGATCGCGAACGCGGAGCACGCGGCGGCGAGGGCGAGGAGCGGGAGGAAGAACGACGCGACGGGCGGTGCGGAGAGGCGCCCCGCCACGACCGGGAACGCCGCCAGGACGAGCGGCGCGGCGAGCACCCCGAGGCGCCCCTCGGCCCGGAAGTCCCTGCCGACGCGGGCGAGGAGGAGCGGCACGCCGAGGTAGAGGAGGACGAAGAGGGCGAGGAACGCGGAGAGCCCAGGCCACGCGGCCGCGGTGAACGATCTCGCCAGGAACGCCGCGACCGTGACGAGCACCGCGCCCGCGCCGCCGAGGTGGAGCCACTCCGGCCCCTGCCACGCCGCCACGGCCGCGAGCCCGAGCGCGACGACCGCGAGGAAGCCGAGGAGGAGCGGCCACTGCGTCGCGTAGTCGCCGCTCGCGGCGACGTGGAGCGCGAAGAGCGCGGGCGGGACGGCGCCCGCGGCGGCGGTGAGCCGCGCGAGCACCGGCGACGTCGCGTCCGCCGCGCCGCGGCGCGCGAGGGCGAGCCCAGCGAACCCGACCGCCGGGAACACCAGGAAGACGCCGACCGCGATCGGGAGCTGCGACGCGTCGAGGAACCTCGCCACCCAGCCGGCCTGGTACGCCGCGGTGAACAAGAGCGACAGGGCCGAGAGGAGCGGCCAGCGCTTCCGGATCGCGACCCAGGCGAGCCCCACGTTCAGGAGGAGCAGGTACGAGAAGAGGCCGAGGGGCCGGTTCTCCCCGGTGGAGAGGAGGATCGGCGTCGCGAACCCGCCGGCGAGGCCGAGCAGCGCGACGACGAGCGCGTCGCGCCGGATCGCGAGGAGGACCGCCACCGCCGCGACGAGGGCGAGGAGGCCGAAGGTCGCGAGGGCGGGCACCAGGCGCCAGAGCGCGTGGGCGGCGTAGAACGTCGCGAAGAGGGTGGCGATGCCGCCCGCGGCGAGCGCCTGCGCGGTCACGCGGTATCTCTGCGCGCGCCGGGTCTCGCCACCGACGAGGAGGGCGAGGCCGGCGGCGACGCCGATGGCGAGGCGCACCGGCGCGGTGACCCAGCCGTGGTCCACCGAGTACCGGGCGAACGAGACGGCCGCGACCACGACCGCGACGCCCGCCAGCCAGGAGTAGAGCTTCACGCCCACGAGCCGCTCCCAGTCGAGGCGGAGGTCGAGCGGGAAGCGCGGGAAGCGCCGGCCGGAGGGCGGCGGCGGAGGAGGCGGAGGGAGGCGATCGAAGGGCGGCGTGGTGGGCGCGGTCAGCGGAGGCGGGAGCGGGCCGACATCGCCGGGGGGCGCGGGCTCGGTCGGAGCCGGCGCCGGACCGGGCGCGGGGACGGTTGTGGCCGCGGGGATGGCCGAGGGTGAGGGGGCGGTCGCGGGTGCGGGTTCGCGCGGCGCCGCGGCCGGGCGCGCCAGCTCGAGCTCCCGCACCCGCGCGGTGAGCCTCTCCAGCTCGTCCGCCAGCTCGCGCTCCCGCCGCTTCCGCCGTGCGAACCCGACCGCGGTCCACGCGGCGAGCCCGCAGACGACCAGGAATTCCAGCATGGCCCCTCCCTCACCCAGAAGCATACCTTCGAGGGAGGGGCTCGTGGGCCATCAGATGCCAGACGGCCGAGCGTTGCCGGACGCAGGGTGGAGGGACCCCGCCGCATGGCGGGGGGCGGGGCGCAGCCCCGTCAGAACTGGATCGCGCGCGCCGACCGCGCCCGGTCCTTGAACCGCTCGAGCCAGTCCGGCCCGCTCATCTTCTCCGCCATCGCGACGGCGAGGTGCTTCGGCTCGACGCCCATCGCCGCGTTCCGTCCGAGCCCCTGGACGCAGGACGGACAGTTCGTGAGCACGACGGCGCCGCGCGGCCGATCCTGGAGCGCCTCGCCGAGCGCGACGCGCTTGCGGTGCAGCATCGCGTCGGAGATGTCCGGCCTCGACAGCGGGAGCGTCCCCGCCTCGGAGCAGCAGTGCGGGACCGCCTCGATCTTCCCGAACCCGCCGAGCTTCACGAGCACGTCCTTCGCCTTGCCGTCGAGCGAGTCGTGGCAGGGCGCGTGGTAGAGGTACCGCTCCTCCTCGGCCGCCGCCTCGCCCTGCGCCGCGCCGCCGGCGAGCTTCAGGCCGCGCTCCGCCGCGTAGGCGGCGATGTCCACGATGCGCCCGCCGAAGAGCTTCCCCGCCTCCATCACCTCGAGCCCCTCGCGGCAGGTGCCGCACGTGACGACGCAGCCGTCGAACGCGAGATAGCTGAACATGTCGCGGATCTGGCTGAAGAGGATCGTGTCGCGGAGCGCGGTCTGCGAGTACATCTCGGTCTTCGCGTTCACGTGGGCCGGGAACCCGCAGCAGAGGAACGGGGGCGGCAGGATCACCCGCGTCCCGAGCTCGACGAGGACGTGGATGGCGGCCATCGAGATGTGCGACTGGAGCCGCTCCGAGCCGCAGCCCGGGAAGTAGAACACCGACCGGGCCGCCTCCGAGGCCGGCTCGAAGACGAGCACCTGGTCGGGCGCGCACGGCGGCAGCACGTCCCGGAGGGTCTCCGGCGGGACGGGCGGCACGGGCGAGCGGAGGAGCTGGAGCGGGTAGAGCCTCGGCTTGCCGTCCGCGGGCTGCAGCGGGGCGGCGACCTCGCAGCCGGTGCGCTGGAGCGCGCCGCCGACGCGGATGAAGGCGTCGCGGAAGAGCCGGTTGTAGGCCGGCGAGCGGCTGTCGAGGTACCCGAGCGACGCGCGCGTCGCCGCGGTGGTCCGCTTGTAGCCCCAGCTCGAGAGGATCTCGCGCTCGAGGACCGACACCGCGCCGGTGTCGATGTCCACCGGGCACGGCTTCAGGCACTTGTGGCAGATGGTGCAGTGATCCGCCACCTCCTCGAGCCAGCGGAGCAGCTCGAAGGTGGTGCTCCGCTCGCGCTGCGCGTCGTAGAGGAGCGCCTCGATGAGGGCGCCGATGGCGAGGTTCTTGTTCCGGGGGTGGAAGAACATCCCCCGCGCCGGGTGGTACACGCAGCAGTCCGGCTTGCACTTGCCGCAGCGGACGCAGTGCGCGATGGAGCGCGCCAGCTCCTCGAGCTGGCCGTGCTGGAGGATGCGGGCCTCGAGCTCGAGGAGGTTGAACGACGGCGTGAACACCCGGTCGAGGACGTCCACGTCCTCGAGCTTCCCCGGGTTCATGAGGCCGGTCGGGTCCACCTCGCGCCGGTGCGCCGACAGCTCGGCGATCCGCTCCGGCTCGAGGTACTTGAGCTTCGTGACGCCGATGCCGTGCTCGCCGGAGACGACGCCGCCGAGGGCGATCACCTTCTCCATCACGACGTCGATGACGCGCTCGGTCCGCCTGAGCATCTCGCGGTCGTTCGAGAGGACCGGCACGTTCACGTGCACGTTGCCGTCGCCGGCGTGCATGTGCGTCGCGAGCACGACGCGCCGGTCGCGGACGTGCGCGTACGCGGCGTCGAGCGTCTTCACGAGGCCCGGGTAGCCGTGGAGGAGCTGGGCGAGGTCGCCCCGGAACTCCGTCATCGGCGCGAGGGAGCGGAGGTCGCGGGCGCCGGCGCGCCCGAGCACGTCGCGCGCGCGGGCGCAGCGCTCGAGGGCCGCCGGGACCTTCCCGCCGAGCCACTCCGGGTCGTCCTTCGGCGGCGCGGCGGTCCGGAGGAGCTCCTCGGCGCGCTCGACGAACCGCGCCTGCGCGTGGCGCTCCTCCTCGACGTTCGTCGCGTCCACGAAGCGGGCGAAGGGCGCGAGCTGGTCGAGCGGGAGGACGATGTCCTCGTTCATCTTGAACGCGTTCGTCCGCCGCGCGATGGCGCCGAGGCGCTTCCGGTCGGCCCAGTACCGCTTCCCCTCCGCGGCGTCGCGCGCCTCGAAGAGGACCGTGTTCGGGTGGCGCTCGAGGATCTTCCGGATCTTCGCGACCCCGCGCTGCGCCTGCTCCGGCGTGTGGCCCACCACGTCCACGAGCAGCACCGCCCGCGGCGTCTCGGCCCGGGCCGCCTTCACCTTGTACTCGATGGCCCGGACGTACTCGTCGTCGAAGTGCTCGAGCGCGGTGAGGGCCTCCTCGCCCCCGTTCGGGAACGGGAACGCCTGCGCGAGCGCGAGGATGACGAGGCTGGCCTCGTCGAAGTCCGGGCCGAAGAACTCGAGGCAGAGGGTCTTCTTGGCCTCGTACTCCGGGTAGAGGACGAACCGCGCCGAGGTGATCACCCCGTCGGTCCCCTCCTTCTGCAGCCCGGGGACGCCGCCCAGCGCCTTGTTGGTGATGTCCTTCCAGAGCCCCTTCTTGCGGATCTCCGACCCGCGGAGCTGGATCGTCTTCACCACGCCGGCGTCGTCCTCGCGGACCTCGAACGTCACGGTGTCGTCCGGGAGGATCTTGCGGAGCGCGTGATCGGCGCGGGCGACGGTCCAGCGCTTCCCGGAGGGCATCGCCATCCGCCAGGAGACGAGGTTGTCGATGCAGGTGCCCCACTGCACGCAGTCCTTGCCGCCGGCGTTCTCCGCGACGTTCCCGCCGATGGTGCAGGCCCAGGCGCTGGTCGGGTCGGTCGCGAAGACGAGGCCGCGCTCCGACGCGTACTCCATCGCCTTCTCGGTGATGACGCCGGCCTCGAGGTCCACCACCTGCGCGGTGGCCTCGCAGCCGTCCGGCATGCGGAAGGTCTGCTCCGAGACGCCGCGGATCCGGTTCAGCTTCTCGGTGTTCACGACCACGCAGCCGGGCCGCAGCGGGACCGCGCCGCCGGTGAGCCCCGTCCCGCCGCCGCGCGGGATCGCCTTCAGCCCCAGGCGGCGGATCCCGGCGAGCACCGGCGCGACCTGCGCCTCGTCGTCGGGCATGACCACCGCGACGGGGAGCTCCAGGCGCCAGTCGGTGGCGTCGGTCGCGTGCGACACGAGCGTGAACGGGTCGAAGAGGACCGCGTCCTTCCCGACGATGGGCGCGAGCTCGCGGACGACGCGCTTGCGCAGCTCGGGCGCCTCGGTGATCTCGGCGCGGAAGGCGGCGAGGAGCGCCCGGCACTCGGCGAGGACCTCGAGGACGCGGGGCTCGCCGTTCGCGTTCCGCTCCACGATGCCCAGGTCGGTCTCGATGTGCGCGAGCAGCCGCCGCCGCCGGGCGGGCGAGTCCACGAGCTCCTGGTGGAGGAACGGGTTCCGGCGGTGGATCAGGATCTCGCCGAAGAACCGCATGAGCAGCCGCGCGCTCCGGCCGGTGACCCGGCGGGCGCGGAGCTCCTCGAGCTTCTGCCAGGTCGAGGGGCCGAGGAGCTGGGAGATGGCCTGGCGGTCGTCGGCCGACGTGTAGTTGAAGGGGATCTCGCGGGGGTTCTCGATGGCGCTCATCGATCGGGCTCTGGCGACGGTCCCATGTGGACCGGAACGGCCAACATACCAGCTTTCCTGCCCGCAGTCGCCCCGTTGCCTTGAAAATCGCGGGCTTGTCTTCTCGCCAGGTCTGGTACGGTTGCGTCACTCTGCCACGGAGCCCGGGCGAGCGCTGGTCCGGGGGGCCGAGATGGGGCGATACTCCGCGCGTGCCCGTCCAGTGGACCGCGGCCCTCGCCGTGGGCATCCCCGAGATCGACCATCAGCACCAGGAGCTGTTCCGACGCGCGGAGCGGCTCATCCTGGCCCTCCGCGCCGGCGATCGCTCGGAGGTCGAGCCGCTCGTCGAATACCTCACCGACTACGTGGCCGAGCACTTCGCCTCGGAAGAGCGGCTGATGCGGTCGGTGGCGTATCCCGCGTACGAGCTGCACCAGGCCGAGCACGCGCGGCTCCGCGCCGACGTCGGGGAGCTCGCGAGCCGGTGCGCGGAGTACGGCCCGAACCCGCTGGTCACGCTCATGCTCCACAACTGGATCTCCGACTGGCTGCGCCGGCACATCGGCAGCTCGGATCGCGCGCTCGCCCGCTTCGTCCATCAGGACGTTCGCTGACGCGCCGTCCCGCGATGATTCATCTGTGAAACCGGGTGGTTGCGCGCGGCCTCCGCACCGCGAGGTCGCGCAGGCGCGTCGAGCCTCGAACCGTTCGAAAGAGCAATCCGGGGCTCGACGAGGTGCGGCGAGGTGTGTTCTTCTGGACCTGCGACACTGAACCGCGCTGAGCAGGCCGGGCGCCGCGACGCCCGAGACCGACGCAGCGACGACGCCTCTCCCGCCGACCGCGGACGGTGATCGCGTGACTCCCAGCTTCAGAGAACTCGGGCGCGCCACACCGGGCGTGACCCAAAGTCCCGTCGTTCCGGAGCACACCATGTCCATCCCGTTCAAGCGCGTCATGGCCGCGAACCGCGGCGAGATCGCGATCCGCATCTTCCGAGCGTGCACCGAGCTCGGCATCCAGACCATCGCCATCTACTCGGAGGAGGACCGCCTCTCGCTGCACCGCTACAAGGCCGACGAGGCCTGGCTGATCGGAAAGGGGAAGAAGCCCATCGAGGCGTACCTCGGCATCGAGGAGATCGTGGACCTCGCGAAGCGGCTCGAGGTGGACGCGATCCACCCCGGCTACGGCTTCCTCTCCGAGAACCCGGACTTCTCGGAGGCGTGCGAGCGGGCGGGGATCGTCTTCATCGGCCCGACCGCCGAGATGCAGCGGCGGCTCGGCGACAAGATCGCCGGCCGCAAGGCGGCGCAGGCCGCCGGCGTGCCGGTCGTGCCGGGCACGCCCGAGCCCATCGCCTCCGACGAGGAGGCGCTCATCTTCGCGAAGCAGCACGGGTACCCGATCATCGTCAAGGCCAGCGCCGGCGGCGGCGGGCGCGGGATGCGCGTCGCGCGGGATCAGCGCGAGCTCCTCGAGGGGCTCGTCTCGGCGCGGAGCGAGGCGCAGGCGGCCTTCGGCAACCCGGCGGTGTTCCTCGAGCGCTACATCGAGCGCCCGAAGCACATCGAGGTCCAGATCCTCGGCGATCACCACGGCAACCTCGTCCACCTGTTCGAGCGCGACTGCTCCATCCAGCGCCGGCACCAGAAGGTGGTGGAGTTCGCGCCCTCGCTCGCGCTCACCGAGACGCAGCGCGAGGCGATCTGCCAGGACGCCCTCCGCATCGCGCGGAGCGTCTCGTACCGGAACGCCGGCACGGTGGAGTTCCTCGTGGATCAGGAGGGGCGCCACTACTTCATCGAGGTCAACCCGCGCATCCAGGTCGAGCACACCGTCACCGAGACCATCACCGGCCGGAACCTCGTCCAGGCGCAGATCCTCGTCGCGCAGGGGAAGCGGCTCTCCGATCCGGAGATCGGCATCGCCCGCCAGGAGGACATCCAGCGGCGCGGCTACGCGATCCAGTGCCGGATCACCACCGAGGACCCGCAGAACGGCTTCGCGCCCGACTACGGGACGATCCAGGCGTACCGCTCGCCGGGCGGCTTCGGCGTCCGGCTCGACGCCGGCTCCGCGTTCACCGGCGCGGTGATCACCCCGCACTACGACTCGCTCCTCGTGAAGATCACCACCTGGGGGCTCACGCTGGGCTCGGCGGCCCACGTGATGGACCGCTCGCTCCAGGAGTTCCGCGTACGCGGGGTGAAGGCGAACATCGCGTTCCTCGAGAACGTGATGCGCCACCCGGTGTTCCTCGAGGGGCGGTGCGACACCTCCTTCATCGAGGCGCACCCCGAGCTGCTCCAGGCGCAGCAGCGGAAGGACCGCGGCACGAAGCTGCTCAAGTTCATCGGCGAGGTGACCGTGAACGGCTCGCCCGGCGTGACGCGGCGCCTCGAGGCCGCCACGCTGCGCGAGCCGCGGATCCCGAAGGTGGACGTCTCGAGGCGGCCGAAGGGATCGCGCGACGTGCTCCTCGAGCGCGGCCCGGAGGGGCTCGCGCGCTGGGTGCGCGCGGAGAAGAAGCTCCTCTTCACCGACACGACGATGCGCGACGCGCACCAGTCGCTCCTCGCGACCCGCATCCGCAGCCACGATCTGCTCCGGATCGCGGAGGCGACGAGCGTCCTCGGCGCCGGGCTCTTCTCGATCGAGTGCTGGGGCGGCGCGACCTTCGACGTCGCGATGCGGTTCCTGAAGGAGGACCCCTGGGAGCGGCTGCACAGCCTGCGCAAGGCGATCCCGAACGTCCTGCTGCAGATGCTGCTCCGCGCGTCCAACGCGGTCGGCTACACGAACTACCCGGACAACGTCGTCGAGCGGTTCGTCGAGGAGGCGGCGAGGAGCGGCGTGGACGTGTTCCGCGTCTTCGACGCGCTCAACTGGACGAAGGGCATGAAGGTCGCCATGGAGGCGGTGCGGCGGCAGGAGAACGCCGTCTGCGAGGCGGCCATCTGCTACACGGGCGACATCACCGACCCGCGCCGCGACAAGTACCCGCTCGACTACTACGTGAAGCTCGCGAAGGAGCTCGAGCGGATGGGCGCCCACTTCCTCGCCGTGAAGGACATGGCGGGGCTCCTCAAGCCCTTCGCCGCGACCAAGCTCGTGAAGGCGCTGAAGGAGAGCGTGGGCCTCCCGGTCCACCTCCACACGCACGACACCTCCGGCGTCGCCTCGGCGACGCTCCTCGAGGCGACGCGCGCGGGCGTGGACGTGGTGGACGCGGCGCTCTCGTCCCTGTCGGGCCTGACCGCGCAGCCCAACCTGAACTCCCTCGCCGCGGTGCTCGCCGGGAGCGAGTGGGATCCGCGGCTCGACGCGGACGGGCTGCAGCTCCTCGCCAACTACTGGGAGACGGTGCGCGAGTACTACGCGCCGTTCGAGTCCGGCCTGAAGAGCGGGACCGCCGAGGTCTACCGGCACGAGATCCCGGGCGGTCAGTACTCCAACTTCAAGCCGCAGGTGGCCGGCCTCGGCCTCCTCGACCGGTGGGAGGAGTGCAAGGACATGTACCGCAAGGTGAACCTGCTCTTCGGGGACATCGTGAAGGTCACGCCGTCCTCGAAGGTGGTGGGCGACATGGCCATGTTCCTGGTGAAGAGCGGCCTCGAGCCCGAGGACCTGTTCACCGAGAAGGGGAAGGACCTCGCGTTCCCCGAGTCGGTGGTCGGCCTCGCGCGCGGCATGCTCGGCCAGGTCCACGGCGGGTTCCCGGAGCGGCTCCGGAAGGTGATCCTCAAGGACCAGCAGCCCGTCACCTGCCGGCCCGGCGAGCTGCTCGAGCCGGTGGATCTCGAGGCCGAGCGGAAGCGGGCGTCGGAGAAGATCGGCGGGTACGTGGACGACAAGGCGCTCGTCTCGTTCCTGCTCTACCCGGCGGTGTTCACGGAGCTGCAGCGCCACCGCGACGAGTACTCCGACACCTCCGTGATCCCGACCCCGGTCTTCCTCTACGGCCTCGAGCCCGGACAGGAGACGTCGATCGAGATCGAGCCCGGGAAGACGCTCATCGTGCGGCTCGTCAACGTGGGCAAGGTCCAGAAGGACGGGACCCGCGACCTCCACTTCGAGCTGAACGGCGACGGCCGGACCATCACCGTCCGGGATCAGTCGGCGGGGCAGAACGGCCCGGTGCGCCCGAAGGCGGAGCGCGGGAACGCCGCACACGTCGGCGCGCCGATGCCCGGCAAGGTCGTCAAGGTGAACGTCAAGCCGGGTGACGTCGTGCGGGCGGGGGCGGTGCTCCTCGTGACGGAGGCGATGAAGATGGAGACCAACGTGAAGGCGAAGGCGGACTGCCGGATCGCCGAGGTCCGCTTCAAGGAGGGGGACAAGGTCGAGAAGGACGACCTGCTCGTCGTGCTCGCCTGATCGTGACGCCCGGCGCCTCCCCGCTCGCGTCAGCGCGAGCGGGTGGCGCCGTCGGCCGGCGCGCCGCCGTCCCCGGGCGGCGGCGCGTCCAGCACCTCGCGGACCCGCGCGACGAGGACGTCCACGCCGAACGGCTTCGCGAGGAAGCCGCGGCCGGCGGCGTCCACGCCGCGCGCGTCGAGGTGGCCCCCGGTGTACCCGGACACGAAGAGGACCCGCAGCCCCGGGAACCGCGCGGCCAGCGACGCCGCGAGCTCGGGGCCGCTCGACCCCGGGAGGATCACGTCCGTGACGAGCAGATCCACCGGGCGTCCGCCGGCGCCGTCGAGGGTCGCGACGGCCGCGAGCGCCGCGGAGGGCCGGTCCGCCTCCACGACGCGGTAGCCGGCGCCCGAGAGGGCGCGGCGGGCGAGGCCGCGGATCGCCGGGTCGTCCTCGACGAGCAGCACGCGCTCCCGCCCCGTCGTGGGCGGCGGCGCCGGCGGCGGCGCGGACGGCGACGCCTCCTCGGCTCGGGGGAACCAGAGCCGGAACGTGGTCCCCTGACCCGGCAGGCTCTCGACGCGCGCCACGCCGCCGGCCTGCTGCACCACCGCGTAGACGGTGGACAGGCCGAGGCCCGTCCCCTTGCCGGCCGGCTTGGTGGTGAAGAACGGCTCGAAGGCGCGCGCCCGGGTCGCCTCGTCCATGCCCGCCCCCGTGTCGCGCACCGAGACGGCGACCAGCGGCCCGGCCGGCAGCCCCGGATCCCGCCGGCGCTCGGGCGCGTCGGCCGGGACGGCGCGGACCTCGAGCTCCAGCGCCCCCCCGCCCGGCATCGCGTCCTGCGCGTTGACCGCGAGGTTCAGGAGCGCCTGCTCGAGCAGCGCGGGATCCGTCCGCACCAGGCAGCGCTCGGGCGGCAGGTGCACCGCGAGGGCGACGTCCTCGCGGAGCAGGCGGCGGAGGAGCCCCTCGACGGTGACAATCGCCGCCCCCACGTCCACCAGCCGCGTCTGCGCGACCTGCCGCCGGCTGAACGAGAGGAGCCGCCGCGTCAGCTCGGCGCCGCGGCGCGCCGCGCTCACGATGTCGTCGAGGTCCTCCCGGGCGGGGTGATCGCCGATCGCCTCGCGCGCGAACTGACCGGCCCCGAGGATCGCGGTGAGGAGGTTGTTGAAGTCGTGGGCGATCCCGCCGGCGAGCTGGCCGACCGCCTCCATCTTCTGCGCCTGACGCAGGTCCTCCTCGAGCCGGCGCCGCCCCTCGAGGGAGGCGGCGAGCTCGTCGAAGGTGCGCGCGAGCTCCCCCAGCTCACCCCCCGCGACGACGCCGGTGCGGGCCGAGAACTCTCCGCGGGACAGCCGGCGCGCGGCCGCGACGATCGCCTCCAGCCTCCGGACGAGGAGGAGGTGGTCCGCGAGCGCCAGCGCCAGGATCGCGAGGAGCGCGATCGCGCCGTAGACCGCGAGCGAGCGCCGGAAGAGCTGGCTCGCGAAGCCGGAGGCGGCCGCGGTCGGGAGGCCCACCACCACGCGCAGCGCGGCCGTGCCGCTCGGCTCGCGCACGGTCTCGAACGCGTACAGCCGCGCCACGCCGTCCGGCCCGCGGAGCGACACCGCCTCGCCGGCCGGCGTGTCGAGCTGGCGCGCGAGCGGGTCCGGCAGCGACGCGCCCGGGGCGAGATCGCACCCCGCGAGGACGCGGCCGGCCCCGTCGGTCACGTACGCGACGGCGCCGGGCGGGAGGACGAGGTCCTGGAGCTGCCGCTGGATCGACTCCGCCGAGAGGCGCGCGTACGCGACGCCGCGCGGCGCCCCGTCGGGCCCGACGATCGCGTGCCCGAACAGGATCGACGCGGCCCCGTCCAGGCGGCTCACCTGGTAGTCGCCCGCCGCGAAGCCGCGCTCGGCCAGCGCCCGCTGGAAGTGCGGGCGATCGCTCATCGAGAGCGGCGGGGCGCCCGGCGTGGAGTTGCAGAAGGTGACGCCCGCGGTCGTTGCGGCTCCCACGTTCGAGAGCTCGGGCACCTGGGCGCGGACGTCCGCCGCGAGCCGCTGGCACCCCTCGGCGTCGAGCGTGACCACCGGCCGCATCAGCGCGAACCCCGCGAGCAGGCCGCGCGCCGCGGCGACGTTGCGCGCCTGCTGGTCGGCCGCGTGCCGGGCGAGGCGCGAGACCTCGCCCTCGCCGCCCCGGATCATCGCGGCGCGCTCGGATCGCGACGCGACCCAGAGCAGGAGGAGGCCCGGGGTGAGCGCGACCAGCACGAGGATCGCCATCCGGGTGCGCAGGCTCTGCACGGGGCGGCACCGTAGCCCAGGAGGGTCGCGCGCGGGAAGGGGGGCGCCGGGACGGCGCCGCCTGGCGAGGACCCGGACCCAGGGTCGTGGCCCACCGGGCCGCCGCCGCCCTCGATCCGGCGTTGGGGCGCGGGCTCGAATGCGAGGGGGTGTCGCCGTCAGGGCTTCGCGAGCAGGCGGGGCCAGGACCGGTACGTGCAGGCGTCGGCGGTGGTCTGCTGCACCACGGTCCCATCCCATCCCTGATCGACGATCCCGGTGGTGCAGGGCGCGCCGTCGCCCTCGCCGCGGTGGAGGACCACGTGGCCGCAGAGGCGGCCCGAGGGGGCGAGCAGGTCGATGGTCTGCGAGCAGTCGCCGGATCCCTGCCCGGCGGGAGGGAGGAGGGCATACCCTTCGTTGGCGCGGGTGAACCGGAACGTCCAGCCGTCCCGAGCGGACAGCCAGGCGGGCGCCGGCTCGCTCGCCTGGGCGCGAGGCGCGAACCGGCGGGCCCAGTGCCCGCCCCGGCCGACGGCGATCCCGCCGTCGAGCAGCGGCGCGGCGGCGAGGACGCCGCTCGGGCTCTGGCCGAGGAGCCGCAGGTCGTCGGCGCCGATCTCGTGGACCACGCCGTCCGCGCCGACCCACCTGACGAACAGGGAGCCCGCGAGCGGCCACGCGACGAACGCTTCGCCGCCCCGGGTGACCGCGCCGAGCACCAGGATCGGCTCGGTCTCGGATCCCAGGACGGACACGGCCGCGCTCGGCGCGCCGCTCGCGTCGAAGCGGTGCGTGTCCACGCCGGCGAAGTGGTTCCCGGTGGAGGAGACCGACACCACCGCCGCCAGGGATCCGCCCCGCGGATCCGCCGCGAGCGCCCAACGAGGGTTCTGCGAGCCGCCGGAGGAGGAGAAGATCTGGTCCGCGCGGGCGACCGCGCCGTCCGGGGCGATGGACAGGTGCTGGAGGGTCGTGGCCACCTCTCCGGCGGGCTCGGCCCGCACCGCGTGCCACCCCCGGAGGTCCGCGACGAGCGGCGGCGCCGCCTCGAACGTCTGCGCCGGCGAGCCGTCCGCCCCGAACGCCTGGAAGCTCGACGCGCCGCTGCCGGTCGCCTCGACCGCGACGCTGCCGGTGCCATCCGAGAGGCCGCCGGCGCACGCGTGGCCGTCGGGAGGCGCGACCGCGATCGCGACCGGTGCGGGGGCCTGGTCCGGGACCAGGCCGTCGCACTCGGAGCTCGCGTCGACGCGCTCGAGCGTCACGGTGGGCGTGGGCGTGGGAGTCGGGGCCGGGGTCGGGGTCGGGTTGGGAGTCGGGGTCGGGGTGGGAGTGGGGGTCGGGGTGGGCTCGGTGGGAGGGCTGGGCTCCGAGCCCCCGCAGGCGAGGGCGGTTGCGATCGCCAACCACGCGATCGCGAGGCGAGCGCGCATGACCACGATCTCTCCACGGCAGACCAGGCGTGCCAGGGCCAGCGTGAGCACGATGTGACATCGGGGGGGCGCGCGCGGGCGTAGCCTCGTCACGCCGGCCCGGCGACGCCTGCCCGGTCGGCCGCCATCGGCGAGGGCCGCGCCGTGACGGGCCCCGAGGAGATCCGAATGCCCAAGGCCATCCGCATCCACGCCGTCGGAGGTCCCGAGGTCCTGCACCTCGAAGACGTGCCCCTCGTCGATCCCGCGCCCGGGGAGGCGCGCGTGCGGCACGCCGCCGTCGGCGTGAACTTCGTGGACATCTACCACCGCACCGGGCTGTACCCGCTCCCGCTGCCGACCGGCCTCGGCGTGGAGGGCGCCGGCCGCGTGGAGGCGGTCGGCGCGGGCGTGACCGCGGTCCGGCCGGGCGACCGCGTGGCCTACGTCGCGGGGCCGGGCTCCTACGCGGAGGTCCGGAACGTCCCGGCGGATCGCCTGGTGAAGCTCCCGGACGACGTGACCGAGCAGACCGCCGCCGCGGTGTTCCTGCGCGGCCTCACGGTCCAGGCGCTGGTGCGGCGGACGTACCCGGTGAAGCGGGGGGAGACGGTCCTCTGGCACGCCGCGGCCGGCGGGGTCGGGCTCATCGCGGTGCGGTGGCTGAAGGCGCTCGGCGCGACCGTGATCGGCACGGTCGGCTCCGACGAGAAGGCGGCGCGCGCGCGGGCGGCGGGGTGCGATCACGTCGTCGTGTACTCGCGCGAGGACGTCGTGAAGCGCGTCCGCGATCTCACCGGCGGCGTGGGCGTACCAGTGGTGTACGACGCCGTGGGGAAGGCGACCTTCGACGCCTCCCTCGACTGCCTCCGCCCGCTCGGGATGATGGTGACGTTCGGGAACGCGTCGGGGCCCGTCCCCCCCGTGGACCCGGCGCTGCTCGGGCGCAAGGGCTCCCTGTTCCTCACCCGCCCGAGCGTGTTCCACTACGTGGCGCGGCGCGAGGATCTCGAGCGCGCCGCGGCGGAGCTGTTCCAGGTGCTCCGGTCCGGCCAGGTGAAGGCCGAGATCGGCGGGACCTGGCCGCTCGCGGACGCGGCGAGCGCGCAGGAGGCGCTCGCGACGCGCGCCACCACCGGCTCGGTCGTGCTGCTCGTTTGACGCGCGGCGTCGGACGCCGTGACGCCCCGGGTCGCAGTGCGGACGCGCAGCCCCTTCCGCGCGAGGGCGTGCGTCGCGTAGCATCGCCCACCCTTCGTAGAACGTCCCCTCGAGGAGCACCACCACCTTGTCCGTCCCATCCTACCTCTGCGGGCCCTCCACCACCCCTCTCCTCGGCGTCACCATCGGCGAGCACCTCCGCGGCATCGTCGAGCGGTTCCCGGATCGCGACGCGCTCGTCTCGGTGTACCAGGGCTACCGCGCCACCTACCGCGAGTTCTGGGAGGAGACCTCCGCGCTCGCCCGGGCCCTCTACGTCCGCGGCGTGCGGAGGGGCGACCGCGTCGGCGTGTGGTCGCCGAACCGGTACGAGTGGGTGGTGATCCAGTACGCGACCGCCCGGATGGGCGCGATCCTCGTGAACATCAACCCCGCGTACCGGGTGCACGAGCTCGAGTACGCCCTCAAGCACGCCGGCGTCTCGACGCTCCTCCTCGCGAAGGGGTTCCGCCGCTCGGACTACGTGGCGATGGTGCGCGAGGTCCGCCTCCGCTGCCCCGAGCTGCGCCAGACCATCGTCATCGACGACGAGTGGGCGGACCTGAAGGAGGACGCGCGGCGGCTGTCGCCGGACGAGCTCGCCCGGCTCGAGCGGGAGCTCCAGTTCGACGACGCCATCAACATCCAGTACACGAGCGGGACGACCGGCTTCCCCAAGGGCGCCACGCTCTCGCACCACAACATCCTCAACAACGGCTTCTTCATCGGCGAGTTCCTGCGCTACTCCGAGCAGGATCGCGTCTGCATCCCCGTGCCGTTCTACCACTGCTTCGGGATGGTCCTCGCGAACATGGCGATCACCACCCACGGGGCGGCGATGGTCATCCCGGCGGAGAGCTTCGAGCCGCTCTCGGTCATGCGGACGGTGCAGGAGGAGCGGTGCACGGCGCTCTACGGCGTGCCGACCATGTTCATCGGCGAGCTGGAGCACCCCGAGTTCGAGGCCTTCGACTTCTCGACCCTGCGCACCGGGATCATGGCGGGCTCGCCCTGCCCGATCGAGATCATGAAGCGGGTGCAGAAGGACATGCACATGCCGGAGATCACGATCTGCTACGGCATGACCGAGACCTCGCCGGTGTCCGCGCAGTCGCGGACGGACGACCCGCTCGAGAAGCGGGTGGCGACCGTCGGGCAGGTCCACCCGCACGTCGAGATCAAGATCGTCGATCCCACCACCGGCCGCATCGTCCCGCGGGGCGTGCCCGGGGAGCTGTGCACGCGCGGCTACTCCGTCATGCTCGGCTACTGGAACGATCCCCGCGCGACCCGGGAGGCCATCGACGACGGGCGCTGGATGCACACCGGCGACCTCGCGACCCTGGACGACGACGGCTACGTGAAGATCGTCGGGCGCATCAAGGACATGGTGCTTCGCGGCGGCGAGAACATCTTCCCGCGCGAGGTGGAGGAGTTCCTCTACACGATGCCGGGCATCTCCGACGTGCAGGTCGTCGGGGTCCCCGACGCGAAGTACGGCGAGGAGCTCATGGCGTGGGTGAAGCTCCGCCCCGGGGTCACCCTCACCGGCGAGGAGATCCGCGCCTACTGCAAGGGCAAGATCGCGACGTACAAGATCCCGCGCTACTACAAGTTCGTGGACGGCTTCCCGATGACGGTCAGCGGGAAGATCCAGAAGTACAAGATGCGCGAGATCGCGATCCAGGAGCTCGGGCTCCAGCACGCGGCCTCGATCGAGACCGCCTAGACGGCGGCGGGCGCTGCTCCCTCGGCTACGCGGCGCCTCCTACAGCTGCTTGATCTCCTGCACCAGCCGGGCGAGGGACGCCTTCGCGTCGCCGAACAGCATGGCGGTGTTGTCGCGGTAGAAGAGCTCGTTCTCGATGCCCGCGAAGCCCGGCCTCATGGAGCGCTTCAGGACGATGACCTGCTTCGCCTCGTCCACGTTCAGGATGGGCATCCCGTAGATGGGCGAGCTCCGGTCGGTGCGGGCGGCGGGGTTCACCACGTCGTTCGCGCCGACGACGAGGGCCACGTCGGCGTTCTTGAACTGATCGTTGACGTCGTCCATCTCCTTCAGCTTGTCGTAGGGGATGTCGGCCTCGGCGAGGAGCACGTTCATGTGGCCGGGCATGCGACCCGCGACGGGGTGGATCGCGTAGAGCACGGTCCCGCCGTTCTTCTCGACGAGCTGCGCGAGCTCGCGGACCTGGTGCTGCGCCTGCGCGACCGCCATCCCGTACCCTGGCACCACGATGACGAGCCGCGCGAAGGCGAGCTGGATCGCCGCGTCCTCGGGCGTGATGGCGTGGACCGTGAGCCCCTCCGCCGTCTTGCCCGCGGCCGCGGGCGGGGATCCGAACGCGCCGAACAGCACGTTCGTGAACGACCGGTTCATCGCCCGGCTCATGATGATGGAGAGGACGAAGCCGGAGGCGCCGTCGAGCGCCCCGGCGATGATGAGGACGTCGTTGCCGATGGCGAAGCCGGTCGCGGCCGAGGCGAGCCCCGCGTACGAGTTCAGGAGCGAGATCACGACCGGCATGTCCGCGCCGCCGATCGGCAGCACCAGCGACCCCCCGAACGCGAGGGCGAGCGCCACCATCGCGTAGAACGCCGCCGGGCGCGCCGGGTCGGCCACGAGCGACGCGAACAGCGCGACCGCCGCCGCGAAGATGGCGAGGGAGACCACGTTCTGGCCGGGGAACGTCACCGGCCGCGACGGGAGGAGCTCCTGGAGCTTCCCGAACGCCATGAAGCTCCCCGTGATGGTGAGCGCCCCGAAGAGCACCTCGAACCCGAGCGCCGCCATCTCGACGCGCCCGACCTGGGCGCCGTCGCCGAGCGTGTGGTACTCCGCGACGCCGACCAGCGTGGCGGCGACCGCGCCGAACATGTGCGAGATGGCGATCCGCTGGGGCATCGCCGTCATCGGGACGTACACGCCGAGCGGGTAGCCGATGACGGCGCCGAGGGCGAGCCCGGCCACGATCCAGCGGTAGCTCACGATGTCCTGGTGCAGCAGCGTGCCGACGATCGCCACGAGCATGCCGAGGGCGGCGAGCTGCATGCCGCGCCGGGCGCGATCGGGGTGCGTCAGGCTGCGGAGCCCGAGGATGAACAGGATCGAGGCGAGCAGGTACGCCGCCTCGATGAGCGCCGCGCGGGGCGTCACCGCCGCTCTCCGCCCGGCCTGGGGGCGCGGCGGAACATCCTGAGCATGCGGTCGGTGATGATGAAGCCGCCCACGACGTTGATGGTCGCGGAGGTCACCGCGACGAAGCCGAGCACCGAGGCGAGCCGCCCGCGCTCGGCGCCCGCGAGGACCAGCGAGCCGACCAGCGAGATGGCGCTGATCGCGTTCGTCGCCGACATGAGGGGGGTGTGGAGCAGGGCCGGGACGCGGGTGATCGTGAAGAACCCGACGAACCCAGCCAGGAGGAACACGTACAGCTGGAGGAGGCTCGCGCCGTGCATGGTCAGAAGAGCACTTCCCCGCCGTCCACGACGAACATCGGCCCCGCGATCTCGTCCGCCCGATCGGCGCGCAGGACGCCGTCCTCCCCGCCGAGGTGCAGCAGCAGGTTCGTCACGTTCCGGCCGTACAGCTGGCTGGCGTGGAGCGGCAGCGTGGAGGGCAGGTTCACCGCCCCGATGATCTGGACGCCCGCCTCGACCACCGTCTCCCCGGCGCGGGTCGGCTCGCAGTTGCCCCCGGCCTCCGCGGCGAGATCCACGATGACCGAGCCGGCGCGCATCGCCCGGATCGCCGCCGTCGTGATCAGCCGGGGCGCCGGCCTGCCCGGGATCAGCGCGGTGGTGATCACGAGGTCCATGTCCTTCACGTGCGCGCTCACGGCGGCGAGGACCCGCTCCTGCTCGGACGCGCCGAGCTCCCGCGCGTACCCGCCCGCCGCCTCCGCCGCGACGGCGGGGATCTCGACGAAGCTCGCGCCGAGGGACTGGACCTGCTCCTTCACGACCGGCCGCACGTCGAAGGCGGAGACCACCGCGCCCAGGCGCCGCGCGGTCGCGATGGCCTGGAGCCCGGCGACCCCCGCGCCGACGACGAACGTCCTGGCGGGCGCGAGGGTGCCGGCGGCGGTGGTCATCATGGGCAGGATCCGCGGGAGCGCCGCGGCGCCGAGCAGCACCGCCTTGTAGCCGGCGAGGGTCGCCTGCGAGGAGAGCGCGTCCATCGCCTGCGCCCGGGTGCTCCGCGGCACGCGCTCCATGGCCAGGGCGCGGACGCCGCGGGCCGCGAGCCGCTCGAGCAGCGTCCGGTGGCGATGTGGCGCGAGGAGGGCGACGAGGAGGGCCCCCGCGGGCAGCGCGTCCGCCTGCGCGTCGGAGGGGCGCTGCACCATCGCCACCACCTCGGCCTGCGCGAGCGCGCCGCCGGCGTCGCGCACCGCCCCGCCCGCCGCGGCGTAGGCCGCGTCGTCGAACCCCGCGGCGTCGCCCGCGCCGCGCTCGACCTGGAGCACGTGGCCCGCCTTCGTCAGGCGCGCGACGTGCTCCGGGGCGAGGGCGACCCGCCGCTCGCCGGCGACAGCCTCCCGGAGTACGGCGACGCGCATCGCCCCCTGCCTTCGGTCACCGCCCGCCGATGTAGGTCTGGAGCTGGTCGATGAGGAACTCCTTCTCGTCCAGCATGAGCTGGATGATGTCCCGCATCGAGACGATGCCGAGCACCTCGCCCTGCTCCTCGACGATGAGGTGGCGTGTCGCGTTGTCGCGCATCATCGCCGCGGTCTCCACCTCGCTCGCCGACGGGGAGATCCGCGGCAGCACCCGCATCGCCTCGCGGATCGGCTGGCGGCAGCTCCCGTCGCGCGCGAGCACGGTGCTCACGAGATCGCGCTCGGTCACGAGCCCCACGATCCGATCGCCGTCCTTCACCGCGATCGAGCCGATCTTCCGCTCGGCCATGAGCCGCGCCGCGTCGAGGATCGGCGCCGCGCCGTCGAGGGCCACCACGTCCCGGGTCACGTGCTTCCGGATGGACGCCATGCGAGCCTCCTCTCGCCGTCAGCGACGATCCCCTTAACCCGGCGGGCGCGGCGCGCCGGGCGATGCGCCGGCCCTGTCGGGGGCGCCGTCGCCCGTCGCGGTCAGAGGCTGTTCCGGTTCACGGGCCACATCCCGGATCGGATCCCACCATAGCGGCGGACGCAGGGCTCCGCGGCGTCCGGCCGATCCCACACCATCGCGGCGAACTCGCCGTCCACCCCGTCCCAGCGCGAGCTGGCGTGCATCGGGTCGCCGAGCTCGTAGTGCCCGAGCTCGTGGAGCAGCTCGGCGGCCTCGAAGCAGCCCTCGGAGTCCGGCGGCACCCGGACGGACAGCGTTTGATTGAGGTAGTCCGTGCAGCCCTCGTTCTCCGACGAGAAGTAGCAGACGTACTCGGGCGAGTCGCGGTACTGGATGCGCCACCCCGACAAGGAGTGAAGGTTCCAGTAGGGCAGCTCCAGGTCGAGGATCCGGTCCACGCGCGCCTTGGCGTCGGCGAGGTCGGCGGGGTCGGTCACGAACTCGACGCAGGCCCCGTGGCTGTCGAAGTCGCACCGCCACGGCTCGCACCCCGCGACGCCCGCCGCCGTCGCCGCGAGCGCCGCGAGCGCCGCGAGAGACCGCCGCCGTCCGCCCCCGCCCCCGCCCACGCCCGCGAACCTGCGCAGCGGCCCGGAGCCGCGGAACGACCCGCCGCGTCGGCCGCTCGGGGCGACGGGCA
>NZ_JALCZA010000074.1 GCF_022690765.1 Anaeromyxobacter oryzisoli
CCCGCGCCGCGTCGCGCTCGCCCCGGAGCTTCTCGACCGCCGCCTCGAGCTGGGCCGTCGCCTCCCGGGCCTCGGCGGCGCCGGCCACCGCGCCGTCGCGCTCGCGCCGGGCCTCGATCGCGGCCGCCTCCGCCCGGTCCCGCGCCGCCGCCAGCGCCCCCGCCGCGGCCGGACCGCCGTCGCCGAGCCGCGCCGTGACCTCCTCGACGAGCGGGTGGACGGGGAGCGCGACCACCGTGAACCCCTCGAGCCCGGACGGCTCGTCCCCGCAGATCGCGACGTAGGCGGCGGTCTCCGGGGTGCCGGCGAGGGTGCCGTCCATCGCGATGTCCGGGTCCTCCGCGGCGCCGATGCCGAAGATCCAGCCGACGGTCGCGGACGCCGCGGCCACCTCCACCAGCGGGAACTGGTCGGAGAGGGCGTTCACGAACGCCTCGTACGCGGGAAGCGCCGCGGCGGGCGGCTCGCCCGCGAGGTCGGCGAGCCCGGCGCCGCCCGCGGCGACGGCGGTCACCAGCCGCCCGCCCGGGGCGAGCAGGCGCCGGAGGCGGGCGACGCGGTCCGGCTCGCGCGCGAGCTCGGCGCCGTCGGCGACGAGGACGAGATCGAAGGTGCCGGGGCGCAGCGCCGCCGGATCTCCGGCGCGGTACTGCACGAACGGGTGGTGGCCCGCCGCGCGGGCCTCGTCGAGGTCCGCCTCCTCGGGCTCGAGGGACAGGACGGCGGCGGCGCCCCGCTCGGCCAGGAGCAGCCCCGAGGCGCCCGCGGTGGCGCGGGCCGCCCCGAGCTCGAGCACCCGCTTCCCGGCGAGCAGGGGCTCCACGAAGCTGTAGCGCGCGAGCAGCTCGCCCGCGCCGTTCCGCGCGTGAAAGGAGGCCATTGGGGGCAGATGGTACACCGGGAGCCGCCCGGCCGGCCTGCGGCGCGGCAGGCGAGGAGGCGCTCGCTTCGCGGGGCCGGCGGGACCCCGGCTGCTCAGGGAGCGCTGGCGGGCGCCGCCGGAGCGGGGGCGCCGCCGGGGGCCGGGGCGGGGGCGGGGGTGGGTGCGGGTGGGCGGGGCGCCTGCTCGCGCCGGGCGTTGCTCGACCGGAGCGCGGTCACCGCCGCGTCCCGGGCCGCCTCGACGTCGTGGACGAGCATCTGCGCGTCCATCGCGTGCGCGGACCGGGAGCGCCCCGCCTCGGCGAGCTTCCCCGCCGCGTCGCGGAGCTCGTCGGCGGCGTGCTCGAGGAGCCGCCGGGCCTCGAAGTAGCCGGACTCGCCCCGCAGCGCGGCGAGATCCTGGCGCTGGGCCTGGGAGACGCCGCCGAGGTGCTCGGCGCGATCGACGTAGCCGAGCCCGCGCTCGAGCCGGGCCGGATCCCCGCTCCCGATGTCCTCCCGCGCCCAGCCGGCGAGGAGGTCGTAGAGCGCCTGATCGAGGGCGCTCCGGTCGTCGAAGGACTGCTCGGCGGGCGCCGCCTTCCCGGGCGGGAGGACGATGGGCGCGTACGCCGCCGCCAGGGCGGGATCGCTCGTCTTGAACGCCTGGCGGCCGGCAGGGAGCATGTAGCCCTTCATCACGACGAGCCGCCCCTCGTCGACGGTGAGGGTCCAGGTCCGCGCGTTCCGCTCGGAGGCGAGCCAGACCACCACCGCGACCAGGACCAGGATGAGCAACCAGGCGAAGAGCCCGGCCCCACCGCGGCGCTGCCGTTCCTCGGCCATCTCGTCTTCCTCCGCGTGTCGCTCTAGGTGCGCGGAACGCCCACGAAGGGCAGGTTCCGGAGCTTGCCGTCCCAGTCGAGCCCGTATCCAACCACGAACTCGTCGCCGATGACGAAGCCGCGATAGTCGATCGGGATCTTCACCTGGGCCCGGGACGGCTTCTCGAGGAGCGCGGCGATCTTCACGCTGGCCGGCCGCCGCGTGGCGAGGTTCGCGAGCAGGTACTTCATCGTGAGGCCGGTGTCGACGATGTCCTCGACGAGGAGGACGTCCTTCCCCTCGATCGGCCGGGTGAGGTCGCTCGTGATCTGGACGACGCCGCTCGTGCGCGTGCCCTGGTACGAGCTGATCCCGATGAAGTCCACCGCCATCGGCAGGTCGATCGCCCGCACGAGGTCGGCGAGGAACACGAAGCTGCCCTTCAGCACCCCGATCACCACGAGGGGCTTGCCCGCGTAGTCGCGGGTGATCTCGGCGCCGAGCTGGGCGACGCGCGCGCTGAGGTCCGCCTCGCCGATGAGCACGTCCACCTTGGGCCGGAGGTCGCTAGACATAGGCGTTGTTCATGATCTCCCCGAACCCGCCGCCGCCGGGGACGATGTACTGGTGGTCGTCGAGGCCGCGCTCCTCGTCCCAGCGGGTCCCGGGCACGGTGGCGAGGACGTCGGGCGAGGACAGGCCGCGGTCGAGCCGGATCGCGTAGACGCGGACGTCCGGGTGCGCCTTCGTCATCGTGCGCAGGTACTCGGGGGTGACGATGAGGTGGATGTTCACGATCCCGCGCGGCGTGCCGGGGACCTTCTTCTTGTAGGTCTCGATCGCGGTGGCGAGCGAGCTCCCGGTGGCGCCCATCGGATCGGGGAAGAGCAGGAACGCGTCGTCCACGTCGCCGCCGATCTTCATCCCGCCGATCCCGGCGCCGACGACCTCCTCGTTCTCGCCGAGCATCCGGCTCATGATGAGGTGATCCTGCCGGACGAGCGACGGGTCGAGCGTCTCGTTGAGCAGGTCGTACACGAGCTGGGACGGGACGGCGCCGGCGCGGGCGATGTTCACGGTGACCGCCCGGACGCTCCGGTCGATCACCTCGCCCTCGAAGATCGCCTGGGGCGAGCTGTCGATCATCCGCGTCGGGACCGCGGCGCGTCGGCGGGGGAACTCGACGTTCAGGACCGTGCGGATGAGGTCCTCGTACAGCAGCCGCACGAGCCGGTTGATCTCCGGCTGGCGCGTCTCCTTCGCGCAGAGCGTCGCGAGCTGCCCGAGCAGGAACGGGTTCGCGATGATGTGTACGTGGTCGCCGTACCGGTGCTCGATCTCGCTCATCCGGTAAGGCACGTGATCGTAGGAGAGGTCGCGCACGAGCCGGGAGCATAATGCCTCGCACCCGCGACGCCCCGGCCTAAATGAGCGGCGGCGCGCCGCGCGTCGCCGGCGTCACCGCACCTCGATCACGCCCTGGAACATCTTCATCGCGCAGGAGAACCGGAGCGGGCCGGTCCGCTCCGGCGTGAGCTCGATCCGCACCTCCTTCCCCAGGGGCAGCGGCACGTTCACGCCGGCCTCGGGGATCACGAGCTCGGTCGCGCAGGTCTCGTCGGTCGTCCGCGTGACGAGCAGCACGAGCTTCTCGCCCTTCCGCGCCGGGATCTTCCACGGCTCCCAGCCGTTCTTCGTGACGATCACCTTCACCGGCTCGGCCGGCGCGGGGCCGCGGCGGCAGCCCGCCGCGACCTCCAGCGCGACCAGGATCCCGAGCGCCATCCGCCCCGCGATCATCCTCGCCTCCTCGCGCCCGGGCCCCGCGGCGCCGCCGCATCGTGCCCGGCCGGCGCGGGCCTCGCCACGCTCTCCTCGGGGAGCCCGGCCACCACCCGCCGCGCCTCGTCCGGAGGGGCCCGCCGTGCTAGAGGTCGGCCGTGCGACTCCACACGATCGCCCCCGCCAAGGTGAACCTGGTCCTGCGCGTCGGCCCCGCCCGCGCCGACGGGTTCCACGACATCCTCTCGCTCATGGTCCCCCTCGATCTCGGGGACGGCGTGGACGTCCGCGTCTCCGCGCGGCGAGGGAAGGTCACCTGCCGCGTCCCCGGCCACCCGGACCTCGACGGCCCCTCGAACCTCGCGGCGCGCGCCGCGGAGGCCTTCCGCGCGCGCTTCGGGGTCGAGCGCGGCATCGCGATCCGGATCGACAAGCGGACGCCGGTCACCGCCGGCCTGGGCGGCGGCTCCTCCGACGCGGCGGCGGTGCTCCGCTGCCTCGCGCGCGCCTTCCGGATCCGCGACGCGGCGGCCCTCGCGGAGGTCGGCCTCTCCGTGGGGTCCGACGTCCCGTTCTTCCTCGGGCCGGGGCCGGCCTGGGCGGCGGGACGCGGCGAGCGGCTCCGCCCCGCGGACGTCCCGCGGCTCGACCTGGTCCTCGTCTACCCGGAGGACCCGGCCCTCGCGATCCGCGCCGGCGACGCGTACCGCTGGCTCGACGCGTCCCGGGAGGGCCGGTCCCCGCCGCCCGCCCTCCGGCGGCCCGGCCGGTTCCGCCCGTCCCTGCTGGGCAACGACCTCGAGCCGGCCTGCCTCGCCGAGCGGCCGGCGCTCTCGCCGCTCTTGGGGCTGCTCGTTGGGAGCGGCGCGACGAAAGCTATAATGTCCGGCAGCGGCCCGACGGTCTTCGGCCTCTTCCGGGACCGGAGCGCAGCGCGGCGGGCGGCGGCGGTGACGGAGCGAGACGTGGGAGCGCGCGCGCGGGTCATCGTCGCGCGCACGGTGCGACGGCAGCCGAGGGTCACGCCATGGAGATCACCGAGGTCCGCGTCTTCCCGGTCAGCGAGGAGAAGCTGAAGGCCTACGTGACGATCACCCTGGACCACTGCTTCGTGGTCCGCGATCTCAAGGTGATCCACGGCAACTCCGGCCTGTTCATCGCGATGCCCGCGAAGCGCCGGAAGGACGGCACGTTCAAGGACATCGCCCACCCGCTCAACTCCGAGACCCGCGAGAAGATGGAGCGGACGATCCTCGCGGAGTACGAGCGCGAGGTGAAGAAGGGCACGGGCCCGCGCCCCACCGGCACCGAGGCGCACGACGCGTAGCCCCCGGCCGCGCGGGGGTGCAGGTGGAACCTCCGCGCACCCGGGTCGACCGCATCGACCCCATCCGGTATAAGGGGCGCCTCGTGACGTTGTCGTGTCGGTAGTCCCGACCGGCGGTGTCCTTATTTTCGCGTCACGAGCGGAGCGCGCGAACATGCAAAACGATCAACGGCCCGATTACCGGGTCTTCTCGGGCAACTCGAACCGGCAGCTCGCCGAGGCGATCGGGAAGGAGCTCGGCCGGCCCCTCGCCCGGGCGATGGTCGGGCGCTTCTCCGACGGCGAGATCCAGGTCGAGATCGGCGAGAACGTCCGCGGGACGGACACGTTCGTGATCCAGTCCACCTCCCCCGACGCGAACACCAACCTGATGGAGCTGCTCATCATGATCGACGCGCTGAAGCGCGCGTCGGCGGGCTCCATCAACGCGGTGATCCCGTACTACGGCTACGCCCGGCAGGACCGGAAGAGCGCGCCCCGCGTCCCGATCACCGCCAAGCTCGTGGCCGACCTCCTCGCCGCCGCCGGCGCGACGCGCGTCGTCTCGATGGACATGCACGCCGGCCAGATCCAGGGCTTCTTCAACGTCCCCTTCGACCACCTCTACGCGGTGCCGGTGCTGCTCGAGCACATGCGCAAGCGGTTCGACGGCGAGGCGCAGAACGTCGTGATCGTGTCGCCCGACGCGGGCGGCGTGGAGCGTGCCCGGGCCTACTCGAAGCGGCTCGGGGCGACCCTCGGCATCATCGACAAGCGGCGTACGAAGCCCAACGTCGCCGAGATCATGAACGTGATCGGCGAGGTGAACGGCAAGGTCGCGGTCCTCCTCGACGACATGATCGACACCGCCGGCACCCTCACGCAGGCGGCGAACGCCCTCGTCGACAAGGGCGCGACCAAGGTCTACGCCTACGCGACCCACGCGGTCCTCTCCGGGCCCGCGGTCGACCGGATCATGAAGAGCCCGATCGAGGACGTGGTCGCGACCAACACGATCGCGCTCGCCCCGAACGCCGCGGCCTGCCCGAAGATCCGGACCCTCTCCGTGGCCGGGCTCCTCGCGGAGGCCATCCGCCGCATCCACACGGGCGACTCGCTGTCGAGCTTGTTCGTGTAGCGGCGCGGCGCTCGGCTGGCCGTGAGCCGTGCCCGTCACCGTCACCGGCCGCTCCGTGACCCGCGAACCGTCTCGCGTGGCCCGTGGCCCGCTCCCGTGATCCGACGAGACATGGGCCATGAATGCGGGATGCGGGCACGGTGACAGTCCGGATCCGTCGCTGCGGTTCCTTCTTGGTCCGCTACGAAGGGGATCCGGGCCCAGGAGGAATCGGCTCCGGTATCCCCGGCTCCCGATCCGGCTCGACCAGGGGCGAGCCTTCTCGCCGCGGCGGCTGCCCCGGGAGCTCCTCCCGATCCTCGACGACGGGCGCCTCCTCCGGCGCCTCCCCCCCGAACGGCTGCTTCCTCTCCGGATCCGGGTTGGGCATCGGTGCGCCTCCTTCCACCAGGAGCGTTGACACGGCTCGTCTTTTCGTCTAATCACCGCCGTTCCCACGGGCCCCTCCCGATTCGAGAGAGGCCCCTCACACACCACCCAGGGCCCACGGCGCTTTTCCGCCAGGCCCCTCGCGCCGCCGAAGATCGGCCGCGAGTCCACTGGGAGGAAAGAATGGCCGAGAACGTCCTCACGGTTGCGAAGCGCGATGGCAAGGGCAAGGGCCCCGCGCGCCGCCTCCGCTCCCAGGGCCTCATCCCCGCGGTCGTCTACGGCCGCATGAGCGAGCCGAGCCACATCTCCGTGGATCCGGGCCTGCTCCTCAAGGCGATCGAGACCCCGCACAAGCTCAACACCCTCCTCACCCTGAAGCTCGACGGCGGCGAGAAGCACGTCCTCTTCAAGGAGTACGAGGTCGATCCGGTCACCCGGAAGCTGCTCCACGCGGACTTCCTCGAGGTGAAGCTCGACCAGCCCGTCCGCGTGACGGTGCCCGTCGTGACCACCGGCAAGGCCGCCGGCGTCGCGGAGGGGGGCATCCTCTCGATCGCGGCCCACGACATCGTGGTCGAGGCGCTCCCGGCGAAGATCCCGGTCCGGATCGAGGTGGACGTCACCGAGCTCAAGATCGGCCGCTCGATCCACGTCTCCGAGCTGAAGGCGCCCGAGGGGTGCAAGTTCAAGTTCGCGACCGACTACGTGGTCGCCTTCGTCGCGGTGCCCGAGAAGGAGGAGGTCGTCGTCCCGGTGGCGGCGGCTCCCGGCGCGGCTCCGGCGGAGGGCGCGGCTGCGGCTCCGGCCGGCGGCGCGGCTCCGGCTGCGGGCGCGGCGGCTCCGGCCGCCGGCGCGGCTCCGGCTGCGGCGAAGGGTGCCAAGCCCGCCGAAAAGGGCGGCAAGAAGTAAGGGCGCCGCTTGAAGCTCGTGGTCGGCCTCGGCAACCCCGGCGAAGAGTACGCCCGCACCCGCCACAACGTCGGCTTCCTCGTGGCGGATCGGCTGGCGCAGCTCGCCGGGGCGAGCTTCACCGCGAAGAAGTTCGCGGCGGAGCTCGCCGAGGCCCGCCTCGGGCCGGAGCGGGTCTGGATCATGAAGCCCCAGACCTACATGAACTGCTCCGGCGAGGCGGTCGGCGCTGCGCTGCGCTTCTGGAAGCTCGGCCTCGAGGATCTCGTCGTCGTGCACGACGAGCTCGAGCTCGAGCCGTTCCGGGTGCAGCTCAAGGTCGGCGGCGGGCACGGCGGCCACAACGGCGTGAAGAGCGTGAACGCCCACGTGGGCGGCCCCGACTACGCGCGCGTGCGCGTCGGCGTGGGTCGCCCGCCCCCCCGGATGGACCCGGCCGACTACGTGCTCGGGCGGTGGGGCAAGGGCGAGGAGGCGGAGCTCCAGGAGTGCGTGGAGCGCGCCGCCGAGGCGGCCCGGCTCGCGGCCGAGCTCGGCGCCGCGAAGGCGATGAACCAGGTGAACCGCCGCGCCCGCGCGGCGGGGCAGTAGACGAGAAGGACCGCGATCCGCCGGCATGGGGCCGGCGGGCCGGACGGCGCAGCACGACTCCTCGCGGCGGGCGAACCGCCGCTATGAACCCGAGGGGAGCGACATGGCAGAAGCGAAAAACCTCGTGCGCGAGTACGAGACGATCTACCTGCTCAAGGCCGAGACGCCCGACGATCAGGTGGAAGAGATCAAGGAGCGCCTCCGCGGCGTGGTCGGCCGCGAGGGCGGGAAGGTGATCCGGTTCACCAACCAGGGCAAGCGCAAGACCGCGTTCCCGGTGTCGAAGAACGCCCGCGCGCTCTACATGCACGCCCTGTACATCGGCAAGCCCGGGCTCGTCGGCGAGCTCGAGCGGAACCTGAAGATGATCGACGCGGTCACGAAGTTCCAGTCGGTGAAGCTCGCCGACGGCGTGGACTTCGACGCCCGCCAGGTCGAGCCCGACGTGAAGCTCCAGCCGGTCGAGGAGGAGACGCCGAAGCCGCGGGACGAGCGCGGTGAGTTCGGCGCGCACCACGGCGAGGAGCACTTCGAGGCCGAGCGCGAAGGGCAGGAGGAATAGCCATGGCACGTCCTGACATGGGTGGTCCCAAGGCGGGCGGTTCGTTCGGCGGTCCGCGCAGCGGCGGCTTCGGCGGCGGCGGCGGTGGCGGCGGGTTCCGCGGCGGCGACCGCGAGGACCGCGGCGGCGAGGAGGGCGGCGGGCGGCGCGGCTTCGGCCGGCGCAAGGTCTGCCGGTTCTGCGCCGACAAGACGCTCAAGGTCGACTACAAGGACCAGGGGCAGATGAAGTACTTCCTCACCGAGCGCGGCAAGATCATCCCGCGCCGGATCAGCGGCAACTGCGCGAAGCACCAGCGGGAGGTGGCGACCGCCATCAAGCGCGGCCGCATGCTCGCGATCCTGCCGTACACCGTCTCCGGAACGTAGAAAGGAGCCCCCCCGATGAAGCTCATCCTCCGTGAAGACGTGGAGAACCTCGGGAAGGGCGGCGAGGTGGTGGACGTGAAGCCCGGCTACGGCCGGAACTTCCTCCTCCCCCGCGGCCTCGCGGTCGTGGCGAACCCGAAGAACGTCCGCGAGCTCGAGCACCAGAAGACCGTCGCCGCCGCGAAGGCCGCCAAGATGCGGGCCTCCGCCGAGGCGGTCGCGAAGCGGCTCGCCGAGACGCCGGTCACCCTCGCGCGCAAGGTCGGCGAGCAGGACAAGCTGTACGGGTCCGTGACGGCGCTCGACATCGCCGAGGCGCTCGTCGCCCGCGGCGTGCAGATCGACCGCCGCGCCATCGACCTCGTCGAGCCGATCAAGACGCTCGGCGAGTTCGAGGTCGCGGTGAAGCTCCACTCCGACGTGGCCGGCAAGGTCAAGGTGAAGGTCGAGGCGGAGCAGGCGTAGCAACCGCCCGCCCCCGATGTGAGGAGGGCCGGCTCCCCCGGGAGCCGGCCCTTCGTCTTTCTCCGGTCGCGCGTGGGGCCCCGGTCCGCCGGCGACGGTCAGCGCGGCGCGGCCGGATCCGGGCAGACGCGGCCCGGCGGCGCCACCGGGCCGCCCTTCGCGCGCAACCGCGCGAGCGCGGCGCGCGCCTCGTCCGCCGCCGCGCCCGTCGCGAGCCGCTCCCAGGCGGCGATCGCGCGCTGCGCGAGCGCCGGATCCTTCCCGCCCGCCCGCGCGAGCGCCTCCTCGAGCGCGCGCGCCCGCCAGCGCCGGGCCTCGGCGGCGTGCTCCGCCTCCGGGAACCGCTCCAGGAACGCCTCGATCCGCGCCGCCAGCTCCTCCGGCGTGCAGGGCGCCGCGAGGCGCGCCGCCCGGAGCGCCGCCACCTCCGCGAGGCGGTCCTTCCCCTCGACGCGGGCCTCGAACCCGGCGCGGTAGCGCACCGCCCCGTCCTCCACGTCGAAGATCGCCGCGCCGAGGGCGCGGGCCGCCCGGTCGAACCGGACCACCTCGTCCGGTGAGAGCCGGGGGGCCGCCTCCTCCGCGAGCCCGCCGGCCAGCACGAGCACCTCGCGGCGCGCCGGCGAGCGCGGCACGTGACGCGCGAACCCCGCCGCGAGCTCGAGCGCCGACGGGAGCCGGCCCGCGTCGGCGAGGGCGCGGATCCGCGCCTGCACCGCGGCCCCGGAGCCGCTCCCCGGCCCCAGCGCGAGCAGGAGGTAGCGGCCCTCCCCCTCCGCGGCGCGGAGCTGGAGGAGCGCCGGGGCGCCCTCGCGCGGCACCGAGGGCAGCGCCAGGAACAGGAGCTCCCCCGGCCCGCCGGTCGCGGCGTCCTCCCAGCGCACCCGGTCGGCGTTCCGCGGCGGCGCCAGATCGGTCGCGTCCGGGATCCAGAGCCGCGCCGCGAGCGCGACCCCGGGATCCGGCACCGCCACCACCGCCTGCGGGGCCTCCGCCGGACCGCCCGCCCGGATCGCCCAGGTGTCCGGGTCGTCGGTCGAGGTCTCCCCCACCGCCGCCGAGCCCTCGCCGAGCGCGTTCGCCTCGGCGAGCTCGCGCCACTCCGGGTACCGCTGCTCGCGCGCGCCGACCTCCTCCGGCGCGTCGTTCGGCTCGATCTCCTCCCCCGGGCCGGGGTCCTCGAGGTGCACCTCGAGCAGGTACGGATCGCTCGGCTTCTCCACCGGGCCGGTCGCCTCGTCGTGGCGCTCGCGGACGGTGAGGTAGTACGCGCCCGGGCGGACGGCGGCGACGAGCCGCTCGGGCCGCCCCGGGCCGCCGCGGTCCACGGAGGCGACGAGGGGCGCCGAGCTCCGCCCCTCGCCCTCCCCGCGCTCGCGGTTCAGGGAGAGCGTCACGTCCAGCCCGCGGATGCCGTCGCCGGCCCGCTCGCCGTGCCACTCGGCCACGAGGACCTTCCGCCCGTCCACGGCGGGGATCTCGAGCCGGTACACGTCGGCGTCCCCCACGGTGTCGGAGAGCTTCGCGCCGACGAAGCCGCGCACCACCGCGACGCCGCCGGCCGGCCGGCCGTCCTTCCCCGGCGGGAGCGGGAGCGGGTTGGCCTGGGAGGCGACGTCGTTCGGCTCGTGCTCCACCCCGTCGAAGTGGTCGCTCGGCCGCAGCGCGCGCGGGAGCGCCTGGGCGACCGCGGGGGCGCGGGTCGCGACGAAGGTGTAGAGGTCGTCCCAGCGCCACGCCGCGGCGCCCGCCGCCGCGAGGAGGAGCGCCGCCGAGAGCGGGGCGGCGATCCGGCTCCGGCGCAGCGCGGCGACCTGCCGGTCGAAGTCGCGGAAGTCCTCGCGGCGCGCGAGGGCGAGCTCGCCCGTGATCCGAGCCGGCGCCGGCGCGCGGCGCGGCGCGGCCGGGGCCGCGAGGCCGAGGAGCGCGGCGCGAAACTCGTCGGCGCTCTGGAAGCGATCGGCGGGGCGCTTCTGCAGGGCCCGGTGCACGATCTCGGCGAAGGCGCGGCTCGTCCCGGGCGCGACGTCGAGGAGGGGCGGCGGCGCCTCGTGGAGGTGGGCGGCGACCACCGCCATCGGGCTCGGGGCGGTGAAGGGCGGCCGGCCGGCGACGAGCTCGTAGAGGAGGCAGCCCACCGCGTACAGGTCGGACCGCGCGTCCACGCCGTCGCCGCGCGCCTGCTCCGGCGCGAGGTAGCTCGGCGTGCCGACGATGGCGCCCACGGTGGTCGTGGTGGTGGTGCTGCTGCCCGGCCCCTCGTCGCGGAGCTTCGCGATCCCGAAGTCGAGGACCTTCGCGAAGTCCTCGCCGGGGCGCGTCTGCATGAGCATCACGTTCCCGGGCTTCATGTCCCGGTGCACGATCCCGGCCTCGTGCGCCTCGGCGAGCGAGCCGAGGATCTGCTGCCCGATCTCCACCGCGCGGGGCTCCGGGAACCGCTGCTCGTCGCGGAGCGCCAGGGCGAGGTCCTTCCCCGGGACGTACTCCATCGCGAGGT
This sequence comes from Anaeromyxobacter oryzisoli, assembly GCF_022690765.1. Lineage (GTDB taxonomy): Bacteria > Myxococcota > Myxococcia > Myxococcales > Anaeromyxobacteraceae > Anaeromyxobacter > Anaeromyxobacter oryzisoli. Next base: position 11,680 of record NZ_JALCZA010000074.1, read on the forward strand.
AGAAGCCGCCGAGCGCCTCGATCTCGCCGAAGTCGAAGACCGCGATGGTGTGCGGGTGGGACAGGCGGGAGACGATCTGCGCCTCCGCCTTGAAGCGGGCCGTCGCCGCCGGATCGCGCGCGAAGTCGCCGCGGAGGATCTTCACGGCGAGCGCCTTGCCCATCCGGATGTGCTCGGCCTTGTAGACCGCGCCCATGCCCCCCTCGCCGATCAGCGCGACGAGGCGGTACCGGTCCGCGATCACCTGCTCGAGGAGCGCGTGCGTCTCGGTGCGCTCGTCGGCGCCGGCGCCGGCGCGGAGATCCTGGCCGCACTTGGGGCAGAAGTTCACCGTGGCCGGGCCCGGAGCGGCGAGGTACCCGCAGGCCGGGCAGGGCGCTCGGCCCTCGGAAATGGCGCTCGGCGCGGCCATCGTCGTACCGCGAGAGTATCCCGACCGCTCGTCCCCGGGAAACCCCTCCCGCCGCGCCGCGATGGCCGTGGTACAAGGTCGGCGCTGGTTCCCGAAGCCGTGCAGAGCGAAGGTCACCCACGACGAGGTGCCCGACCGATCGACCGCTGACCCGCGGCCGACGCGGCGCGGGCCGCCCACCGCAGCGTAACCCCCGAAACGCTTGTTCGTCCCTCCCCCCCTGCTATAGTCCGGACCCGCCGTGCTCAACTGGCTTCACAACATCATGTCCCGGGACCTCGCGATCGACCTCGGGACCGCGAACACGCTCATCTACATCCGCGGCATGGGCATCGTCTCGAACGAGCCCTCCGTCGTCGCCGTTCAGCAGGACGCGCGCGGCGGCCGCAAGGTCCTCGCGGTCGGCAAGGAGGCGAAGGAGATGCTCGGGCGCACGCCCGGGAACATCGTCGCCATCCGCCCGATGAAGGACGGGGTCATCGCCGACTTCGAGGTCACGGCGGCGATGCTCAAGTACTTCATCCAGACCGCCCACAACCGGAAGAGCTTCGTGAAGCCCCGCATCATCATCGGGATCCCCTCCGGGATCACCGAGGTGGAGAAGCGCGCGGTGCGCGAGGCGGCCGAGAGCGCGGGCGCCCGCGAGGTCTACCTGATCGAGCAGCCCATGGCCGCGGCCATCGGCGCGGGGCTCCCCATCACCGAGCCCTCCGGCAACATGATCGTCGACATCGGCGGCGGGACGTCCGACGTCGCGGTGATCTCCCTCGGCGGCATCGTCTACAGCCGCTCCGTCCGCGTCGCCGGCGACAAGATGGACGAGGCGATCATCCAGCACATCAAGCGCAAGTACAACCTCCTCATCGGCGAGCGCACCGCCGAGCTCATCAAGATGGGCATCGGGACCGCCTACCCGACCGAGGAGGAGCTCACGATGGACATCAAGGGGCGCGACCTCGTCGCCGGCGTCCCCCGGACCCTGACCGTCACCTCGTCCGAGATCCGCGAGGCGCTCTCCGAGCCGGTGAACGGGATCGTCGAGGCCGTGAAGGTGACGCTCGAGCGGACGCCGCCCGAGCTCGCCGGCGACATCGCCGACCGCGGCATCGTCCTCGCCGGCGGCGGCGCCCTCCTCAAGAACCTCGACGTCCTCCTCCGCGAGGAGACCGGCCTCCCCGTCTTCCTCGCCGAGGACCCCCTCAGCTCCGTCGTCATCGGCGCCGGCAAGGCCCTCGAAGAGCTGGACATTCTGCGCCAGGTCACGGCGCACGCGTAGCACGCCAACTGCCCCGCTCACCCCGAGCGTAGCGGCGCGCAGCGCCGCGGAGTCGAGGGGCGCCGGGCGGGTCCGGAACAGCGTCCGCCTCCCCGCTCGCCCGCTGCACCGGCGAGCCAGCCGTAGCCATCCCGGCTGCTCGCCTGGCACGGGCCCCTCTGACGAGGCGCCGCGATGGGCCCGTGAACCGTGCCCGTCACCGTCACCGTCTTCTGCGTGACCCGTGAACCGCGTCCGTGGCCCGTGGCCCGTCCGGCCCGGACGGATTCGCGGGCCAGGGGACACGGGAAGCGGGAGACGGGCACGGGGATCGGCCACGGATGACGGGAACGGGCACGGGGTACACGCCCGGGACCTGATGTCCCATCCGACCCCCACCTCCTTCAGCGCCCGCCCGAGGAGGGAGGCGAGGGACGGCCCGGCTGTGATTCTCTCCGCGCGCGAAAGGTTTCGGGACGGATGCGTGTTGTCCCGACCGTAGCGCCCGCCCGCCACACTCCGAGGGGAAGACAAACTCGTGCTGAACATCGTCCATCGCTTCCTGTCCCGTGATCTCGCCATCGATCTCGGGACCGCGAACACGCTCATCTACATCCGCGGCATGGGCATCGTCTCGAACGAGCCCTCCGTCGTGGCCGTCCAGCAGGACGCGCGCGGCGGCCGCAAGGTCCTCGCGGTCGGCAAGGAGGCGAAGGAGATGCTCGGGCGCACGCCCGGGAACATCGTCGCCATCCGGCCCATGCGCGAGGGGGTCATCGCCGACTTCGAGGTCACGGCGGCGATGCTCAAGTACTTCATCCAGACCGCCCACAACCGGAAGAGCTTCGTGAAGCCCCGCATCATCATCGGGATCCCCTCCGGGATCACCGAGGTGGAGCGGCGGGCGGTGCGCGAGGCGGCCGAGAGCGCGGGCGCCCGCGAGGTCTACCTGATCGAGCAGCCCATGGCCGCGGCCATCGGCGCCGGGCTCCCCATCACCGAGCCCTCCGGCAACATGATCGTGGACGTGGGCGGCGGGACGTCCGACGTCGCGGTGATCTCCCTCGGCGGCATCGTCTACAGCCGCTCCGTCCGCGTCGCCGGCGACAAGCTCGACGAGGCGATCGTCCAGCACGTGAAGCGCAAGTACAACCTCCTCATCGGCGAGCGCACCGCCGAGCTCATCAAGATGGGCATCGGCTCCGCCTACCCGACCGAGGAGGAGCTCACGATGGACATCAAGGGGCGCGACCTCGTCGCCGGCGTCCCCCGCACGCTCACCGTCACGTCCACCGAGATCCGCGACGCGATCGCCGAGCCGGTGCACGGCATCGTCGAGGCCGTGAAGATCGCGCTCGAGCGGACGCCGCCCGAGCTCGCCGGCGACATCGCCGACCGCGGCATCGTCCTCGCCGGCGGCGGCGCCCTCCTCAAGAACCTCGACGTCCTCCTCCGCGAGGAGACCGGCCTCCCCGTCTTCCTCGCCGAGGACCCCCTCAGCTCTGTCGTCATCGGCGCCGGCAAGGCCCTCGAAGAGCTGGACATGCTCCGGCAGGTGACCGCCGCCGCGGCCTGACGGCGCCACCCCCGAAGTCCCGCCTCCCTCACCTGGATCACCGCCGACGGCGCGGGCTCGACGCCCGCGCCGTTCGCGTCTCGTCATCGGGCCCCCGGCGACTGCGGACGCGAACCCGAAGGCCACCGCTCCCCCCGGCGGAACCGGAGCGCCGATCCTGCCTGACCGCGATCACGCCGCGTCGGGCGTACCGGAGGGGTCGTCGGCAACTCCCGACAGCGCGCCCGCCAACCTCGCGAGAACCCGTGCCCGCGCGCTGGCCGGATCCGTGCAGACGGTGAGGAGCGTAGGCGGCGCGGTGGCGCCGCCGAGAGCCTCGGAAGCTCGGGCTTCACCTCACGGAGAACGTCATGCACTCGAAGGTCCCCTCCCTCATCGGCGCCGGCATCGGGCTCGCGCTGTTCCTCGCCGTCGCGCTCCTCCCGTCGCTGCTCTACGGGGGCTACGCCGGTCTCCTCCTCGCGAGCGGCATCGTCGGCACGCCGGTCGAGCCCACCCTCGTCGCGCGCGGCCTCATCGTCTTCGGGATGGTGCTCGGCGTGACGGCGGTCGGCTCCCTCTTCGCGGTCCTCGGCGCGGCCGCGGGCGCGGCGGTGGGCGCCATCACGGCGGTCGCGTCTCGGCGTCCGGCGACCGAGGAGCAGGCGAGCCGCTAGGCCGCGAACGGGCTTCATGGAGAAGGCGAGCCTGGCCCTTCGCGGCCAGGCTCGTCATTTCGTCGCGCGCGCCCGCGCGCATGTCCTTTCCCGGACGGCGCTTTTTGGCGCAAACCATGCGATCTCCACGCCCTTGACTCCCATCAAAGTGATGGAAGCCTCGATGCTTAGAATGACCGCCTTTCCGGGTGCCAAGGCACACACGTTGCACGAGCGAACCGAGCCTATGCGAGCCATCTTCCTAGCTTTCGCGGTCCTCTTCTCCAGCTCCGCCCTCGCACAAGAGGCGAAGCTGCCGGCCGGCGCCGACAGCTGCCTCGAGTGTCACAAGAAGGGCGGCGACGGTCCGGAGTTCAAGACCGCCGACTTCCTCAAGTCGGTCCACGCCCAGAACGGCGTCGGCTGCACCGACTGTCACCAGGGCTACGCGATGGGCCCGCACGACGGCGAGGCGAAGGTCGCGCCGGCCGACGAGGCGTTCGTCGCGCGGCTCGCGAAGGCGAGCTGGGGCGAGGGCGACCGCAAGGAGACGGTGAAGTCTCCGCGCGCGTACCTCGCGTGCGCGAACTGCCACGGCGACGTGGTGACCGCGTTCACCGGCTCCGTCCACGGCCGGTGGCTCACCGCCGACGCCAAGGTGGCCGGCCCGGTCTGCGCCTCCTGCCACGGCGAGATCCACGCCGCGCAGCCGCTCGCGAAGTACGCGCCCAAGCCGGGCACGCGCGAGCCGATCCCGGCCGACCGCCGCGCCATGGCGAAGCGGTGCGAGGGCTGCCACGGGAACGAGGAGTTCGCGAAGACGGCCGGCCTGAGCGCCGAGATCGCGAGCACCTACCACGACTCCATACACGGCCGGCTCGTCCGCGTGGGCAACAGGTTCGCGCCCTCCTGCACGAACTGCCACGCCGCGCCGCTCGCCGAGGGCGGGACGCACGCGATCCTCGCCCGCACCGATCCGCGGGCGATGGTCTCTGCGCAGCGCAAGAAGGAGGCCTGCGGCCGGTGCCACCCCGGCGCGTCGGACAACTTCGCCGCCCTCATCGCGCACAAGCCCATCCAGGAGATCGGCGGGCACGTCGTCCCGCACGTCGTGCACCTCGCCTTCTCCTGGCTCACCACCCTGACGCTCCTCTTCTTCGCGTTCCACGTCCTCATCGACTTCCTCTACGAGCTCCGCAGCCGGCTCGCGGCGAAGAAGGACGGCCACGCCGACGCGGTCGGCGCGATCCGGTCGGTGATCCGGTTCGACCTCCACCAGCGCATCCAGCACTGGTTCATGCTCTCCGGCGTGATCCTGCTCGGCATCACCGGCTGGCCGCTCCGCGGCGCCGGGACGTTCGGGTCCGCCCCGCTCCTCGCGGGCAAGGACGCGGCCCCCTACTCGCAGGCGTTCATGCGGATCTTCGGCGGCGCGGAGGGCGCCGCGATGTGGCACCGCGTCGGCGCGATCCTCATCATCACGTCGTCCGTCTACCACCTCTTCTACCTGACGTTCCTCGCGTCGAAGAAGCGGCTCCCGATGTCGATGCTCCCGCTCCCGAAGGACGCGCTCGACATGCGGGACAACATCCTCTTCATGCTCGGCCTGAAGAAGGAGCGGCCCCAGTTCGACCGCTACATGTACCTGGAGAAGTTCGACTACTGGGCGGTGTTCTGGGGCATCGTGATGATGGTCGGCACCGGGTTCGTGTTCTGGTTCCCGGCCTTCTTCGCCGCCCACGCCCCGTCGTGGCTCATCACCGCGGCGATCATCATCCACGGCGAGGAGGCGACGCTCGCGATCCTCTTCCTCTTCGTGGTGCACTTCTACAACGTCCACCTGAAGCCCTCGATCTTCCCGATGAACTGGGCCTGGCTGAACGGCCGGATCACGGTGGACAACCTGAAGCACGAGCACCCGCTCGAGTACGACCGGCTCAAGGGGGGCCTCGAGAAGTAGGTCCCCGGGCCGTCGTCCAGCCCGCCGATCAGGGCCGCGCCTCCCCGGCGCGGCCCTTTTCTTTTGCGGCCTCGTGAACCCGCCCGCGGGCGATCTAGAATCGGCCGGTCCATGAGGCGGCGCTGGTCACGGAACGCGAAGACGCTCGCGGGCGGTCTCGCCGCCCTCGCCGCCTTCGCCGCCGTGATGGGGACGCTCCGGCTCAAGCGGTTCGTGGACGAGGACCCGCGGCTCTGCGCGACGTGCCACCGGGCGAGCCCCGAGTTCGCGCTCTGGATGGGCGGCACCCACCACACCGTCGCCTGCCAGCGGTGCCACCACGCGACCACGGAGCAGGGGCTCGCCATGCTCCGCTCGTTCGTCGCCGGCGAGAGGCCGACCGGCAAGCACGCCGACGTGGAGGTGGGCGCGTGCGCCTCCTGCCACTTCTCGCACGACCCGCGCTGGCCGCAGGTGGGCGGTTCGCGCGGCCACAAGCTGCACTACGAGGAGAAGGGGATCGCCTGCGTCCGCTGTCACGCCGCGAGCATGCACGGCTTCGAGCCGATCGCGTCGAGGTGCCAGGAGTGCCACCCCGGGCACGCCGTGAACGACCCGAAGATGGCGAGCCTGCACTGCTTCGCCTGCCACGACTTCCTCGCGGACGGGCCGGGGCTCCGCCCGACGCGCCGCGACTGCCTGCGCTGCCACACGGCCCAGGGGATCCGCGCGCCCATGAGCGACTCGCCCGTGAAGATGGAGTGCGCGAGCTGCCACCGGCCCCACCGGCCCAGGGGCCGGACGCTCGCCGCCTGCGCGGAGTGCCACACGCCCGAGGCGATGGCGCAGGGCGGCCTCCACGGGATCGCCGCGCACCGCACCTGCCTCGACTGCCACCGGCCGCACGTCTGGATCGCCGACGCGAGCGGCTGCACGCGCTGCCACGCCGGCGCCCGCCGGCACGCCGCCGGCAAGCCGTGCCTCGACTGCCACTCCTTCCGCGGCGCGCCGCTCCCGGCGCGCGCCGCCGTCCGGTGAGGCCCGGTGACCCTCCGGATCAAGCTCTTCGTCCTCATCGCCGGCGTCATCATCTTCGCGACGTCCGGCGTGACCGCCGTCGCCCTCTGGCGCGAGGTGGTCCGCGGCCAGGAGCTGCTCGCCCGCGAGGGCGTCGCGCTCGCCTCGACGGCGGCGAGCGCCGCGGCGCACTGGGTCCGCCCGGACGGCGTGGACGCGGGGGCCGAGCGGGCGCTGCCGATCGTCGTCGAGCGGCTCGCCTCGACGGCGCGGAGCTCGCTGGGCCAGGACCGGGTCGACCGGGCGTGGATCGTGGACCGGCGCGGCAAGCTCCTCGCCTGCTTCTCGCGGACGGGCGAGCCGTGCCCCGAGGGCGCGCCCCCCACCGAGTTCCGCGCCGCCGACTGGCCGCTCCAGGCGCTCGGGCGGCTCATCCGTCCCGAGGGGATCATCGCCTCGGCGCCCATCGTCCGCGCCGGCGGCGAGCTCGTCGGCGCCGTCAGCGTGGACTTCACGCACGAGGAGGTGATCGGGAACGCGCGCAACCTCGCGTGGGGCGCGAGCATCGTCGCGGCGTTCTGGATCCTCCTCGGCCACGTGCTCGCCGCGATCTTCATCCGGCGCGTGACCCAGCCGCTCGTCTCGCTCGCCGCGGCGGCGGAGTCGCTCGCCGAGGAGCGCGGGGTGCGCCTCGAGGAGCCCGACGACCGCGAGCTCGCCGACCTCGTCCGCGCGTTCAACCACATGTCCGCCCGGCTCGACGACCGGCGCGCCGAGAACCAGCGGCTCATCGCCGAGCTGGAGGAGCGGGTCGCGCAGAAGACGCGCGAGGTGCTCCGCGCGGACCGGCTCGCGACGCTGGGGGGCATCGCCGCGGGCTTCGCCCACGAGCTCGGGAACTCGCTCAACGTGATCCGCGGGTACGCGGCGGTCACCGCCCGCGAGCTGCCCGACGACTCTCCGAACCGGCCGGACGTCGAAGCGATCCGGCGCGAGGTGGTCCGGGCGGCCGGGCTCATCGAGCGGTTCCTCGTCTTCGCCCGCGCCCGGACGGTCCGGCCGATCGTGCAGCCGGTCGAGCCGATCCTCCGCGAGGCGGTCGAGGTGGTGGGGCCCGCCGCCGCCCAGGCGAAGGTGGAGCGCGCGGTGGAGATCGAGCCCGGGCTGCCCGACGTGCTCGCCGACGCCGAGCTGCTCCGCCAGGCCTTCCTGAACCTGTGCGTGAACGCGATCCACGCGATGGGCGAGCGGGGCGGAGGGCGGCTCACCGCGCGGGCGCGGTCCGGGCCGGACGGCGGCGTGCTCGTCGAGGTCGAGGACACGGGCCCGGGGATCCCGCCGGGCGCCCTCGCGCACGTGTTCGAGCCCTTCTTCACCACGAAGGCGAACGGCACCGGGCTCGGCCTCGCGATCGTCCGGCAGGCCGCCGAGGCGCACGGCGGCGCGGCCGAGGTCGAGAGCCCCCCGGGCCAGGGCGCCCGCTTCCGGATCCGCCTCCCCGCGGCCGCGGCGGAGCCCGCGCCCGCCGTCCCCGCCCGGACCGCGGGAGGAGGCTCGCCCCCATGAGCGCCCCCAAGCCCAAGCTGATGGTGATCGACGATCTCGAGAGCGCGCGGCAGATGGCGAAGCGCGTCCTGGCGCGATCGTACGACGTGTTCGACTTCGCCTCCGTCGCCGAGGCGCTGCCGGCCGTGGAGCGCGCGGACTTCGACGCGGTGGTGACGGATCTCCGGATGCCGGGGATGGACGGCCTCGAGGCCCTCCGCGCGCTGCGCGCGAAGGCGCCGGAGATCCCCGTCATCCTCGTCACCGCCTTCGCGACCGTGGAGACCGCGGTCGAGGCGATGAAGGCCGGGGCGTTCGATTACCTGAAGAAGCCCTTCGAGCCGGAGGAGCTCGAGATCGTGGTCGCCCGGGCGGTGGAGCACGCCCGGGTCAAGAAGGAGAACGCGCGCCTCCGCTCGGCGCTCCAGGGGACCTTCAGCGTCCACGGCATCGTGGGCAAGTCGCAGCCGATGCGGGACCTCGTCTCGATGCTCGAGCGCATCGCGCCCTCCGACGTGCCGATCCTGATCGAGGGCGAGTCCGGCACCGGCAAGGACCTGCTCGCCCGCGCCGCCCACGCGCTCTCGCCCCGCGCGGCCGGCCCCTACGTCGCGCTCAACATGAGCGCCATCCCGGAGAGCCTCGCCGAGTCCGAGCTGTTCGGCCACGAGAAGGGGGCCTTCACCGGCGCCGACCAGCCGCGCCCCGGCTTCTTCGCCGAGGCGGAGGGCGGCACGCTGTTCCTGGACGAGATCGGGCTGCTGCCCCTCGCGCTCCAGCCCAAGCTGCTCCGCGTCCTCCAGGACGGCGAGTTCATCCCGGTGGGCAGCCGCAAGGCGCGGAAGGCGAACGTCCGGGTGATCGCGGCGACGAACGAGGATCTCGCGCGGAGGGTGAAGGAGGGGAAGTTCCGGGAGGACCTCTACTTCCGGCTGCGGGTGGTGCCGCTCCGGCTCCCGCCGCTCCGCGAGCGGCGCGAGGACCTCCCGCTCCTCGTCGAGCACCTCGTCCAGAAGCACGCGCTCCGCCTCGGGCGCCCGCCGCTCCCGCTGGACGCCGACGCGATGCGCGCCCTCCTCGATCACCCGTGGCCCGGCAACGTCCGGGAGCTCGAGCACGCCATCGAGCGCGGCCTCCTCCTCGCCCGCGGCGACGCGATCGCCCTCGCCGATCTCCCGCCCGAGATCGCGCAGCCGGCCCAGGAGGCGGCGACCGGGACCGAGGGGCGGTACCGGAAGGCGCGCGACGCCTGGGAGCGGCGCTTCCTCGAGGACCTCCTCCGGGAGGCGGACGGCCAGGTGGCCAAGGCCGCCGAGGCGGCGGGCCTGCACCGCTCGACCTTCTACGAGAAGCTCGCCCGGCACGGCCTCGTCGAGAAGGACGGGAAGGAGTGATCGCCCGCGGGGCGCCGCTCGCGGCCGCGCTCCGCCGCGCCACGGTCGCGGACGCGCCCGCGCTCGCCCGCGTCCAGCGCGCGAGCGTCCGCGCCCTCGCCCGCGGCGCCTACCCGCCCAGCCAGCTCGCCGCCTGGACCCGGCTCGGCCCGCTCTACCATCGGTGGGCCCTCGTCGCGGGCGGCGAGGTCGCCTTCGTGGCCGAGCGCGCCGGGCACGTCGTCGGCTACGCGGCGTTCACGCTCGGTCCGCCTGCCGAGGTCACCGCGGTCTTCGTCCGGCCGGCGGTCGCCGGCCGGGGGGTCGGGACCTTCCTCCTCGCCCGGGTCGAGGCGGAGGCGCGCCGCCGCGGGGCGCGCCGGCTCGTGGTGAAGGCCTCGCTCAACGGGGAGCCGTTCTACCGCGCGCGCGGGTACGGCGGCGGGCGCCGGATCCGGGTGCCCCTCCCGGGCGGCGGCGCCCTCGCGGCGATCCGGCTCGCGAAGGCGCTCTCGCCGCCGACGGCGCGGCCCGGCTCGTGACGCACGCGCGGCCCGTCGCTACAGTCGCCCGCAGGGGCGGCGGAACGGGCAGCGCCGGCAGACCTCGCGGTCCTCGACCATCGGGAACGCCTCCAGCCGGGCCACGTTCCGCGCGGGATCGACGAGCGCCGCCCTCATCTCGGCGATGGAGCCGCGCATCGTCGCCTGGCAGGCCTCGAGCGCGGTCGGGTCCGCCGCCACGGACACCCGCTCGGCGGCGTCCCCCTCGCCCGCGAGGTAGACCAGCCCGCCCACGACGCCGTCGGGGGGGACGCCCCACTTCCGCTGCGCGTAGAGCGCGTAGATCCCCACCTGCACGTGGTCGACCCCGCGCTCCCTGCCGGTCTTCCAGTCGAGGACCTGCACCCGGCCGTCCGCGTCGCGGTACGCGAAGTCGATCGCCACCCAGATCTTCGACCCCTCGAAGATCCAGGAGTCGAGCTCGTCCACGGTGAGCCACCGATCGCGCGGCGTGCGCCGGATCTCCTCGAAGGTCTGGCTCGCCCAGAAGCGCCGCAGGCCCCCCTCGATGGTCTCCTCGTAGAGCCGCTTCCAGTCGGCGTCGGGGACCGGCTCGCCGTACTCGTGCTCGACGAGCCCCACGATCCGCGAGGCCTCGCGCCAGTAGGACTTCTCGCGCGAGGTGGCCCACTCGGCGCGGGCCCGGGCGCGGGTCCGCTCGAGGAGCTTCTCGAGCGACCAGAACGTCCCGGTGGCCCGCGCCGCGGAGAGGAGCTGCTTGAGCGACGCGTGGACCACCGAGCCGGCCCACTGCCACCGGGACGAGAGCTTCTTCAGGACGTACAGCTCGCGGACGTCCGAGCCGTGCGCCGCCTCCCAGCCGCCCCAGCTCCCGTAGTAGGTGTCGAAGTACGCGCGCCGGCACCCGGCGAACTTCTCGTGGCGGGATTTCGACCAGGAGAACTCGTTCTGGAGATCGGCCATGTCGGGGCGCGCCCGGCCAGGCGGCCGGGTGCTGGCCCGACTCTACCGCGACGGCCCGCCAGGGCGGTAGCCGGGGAGCGTGCGCCCTGGGCGCACGCTCGGGCGGTACGAGCCCGAGGCCGTCCTCACCGCTCCGCCGGCGCGCCCGGCGCGGCGCCGGGCGCGAGCGCGGCGGGCGGCGGCATCGCCGCCGGGGGAGCCGCCATCGGCCTGGCGGGGGCCTTCGCGG
>NZ_JALCZA010000075.1 GCF_022690765.1 Anaeromyxobacter oryzisoli
CTCGTCGAGGAGCCATGCGAGCCCCGCCCGCAGCGCCGCGCCGTCGAGCGGCTGGTAGGCCGCGGCGACCGCGCCCCGCGCCACCAGGGCGACGCGCGCCTCGGCCTGGAGCCGCGTGAGGGTCACCACCCGCCGGGAGCGGCGCCGGGGCCGGGGCCGCCGGCGAGGAGGATCGCGAGCGCGAGGAGCACCATGGACCCCATTGTAGTCACCCGAGCTTTTCGTCGCGGCAGGTTCCGCGCGCGTCCCCTCCGTGGCGGTCCGCGATTGACGGATCGCCCCGGAGCGTTACGTTTCCCCGCGTGCCCGAGCGCGACCTGTACGAGATCCTGGGCGTCCCCCGGACCGCCTCCGCCGACGAGCTGAAGCGCGCGTATCGCAAGCTCGCGAAGAAGTACCACCCCGACGTGAACCCCGGGAACAAGGCGGCGGAGGAGAAGTTCAAGGAGGTCACCGCCGCCTTCGAGGTCCTGTCCGACGACCGGCGCCGGAAGCTGTACGACGAGTTCGGCGCCGACTCGCTCCGCTCGGGCTTCGACGAGAAGCGCGCCGAGGAGTACCGGCGCTGGCGCAGCCAGGGGGCGCCGCAGGGCGGGATGCCCTTCGACTTCGGCGACTACTCCACCGTGAACGTCGGCGACTTCGGCGCCTTCGACTTCGGCTCGATCTTCGGGGAGATCTTCGGGGGGCGCGCCCGCGGCGCGGCCCGCGCGCGGCGCGGGCCCATCCCGGCGCAGGGCGTCCACACCGAGGCCGAGATCTCCGTGGACCTGCGCGACGCCGTGGCCGGCGGCGAGCGCGACGTCCGGATCGACGGGCGCACGCTGCGCGTGAAGATCCCCGCGGGCGTGGACGATGGGTCGCAGATCCGCCTCGCGGGCCAGGGCGGGCGCGGCCAGCACGGCGGCCCCGCGGGAGACCTCTACCTCACCATCCGGATCCGCGAGCACCCGCTCGTCCGCCGGCAGGGACGGGATCTCTACCTCGACCTCCCCGTCACCGTCCCCGAGGCGGTCCGCGGCGCGGAGGTGCGGCTGCCGACGTTCGAGGGGCCGGTGGTGCTCCGGGTGCCGGAGGGCGCCCAGAGCGGGATGCAGCTCCGGCTCCGCGGGAAGGGGATCCCGGATCTCAAGGGTGGCCCGCGGGGCGACCTGTACGCGGTCGTGCAGGTGGTCCTCCCACCCGGGGGACCGGCGCTCGAGAAGGCGGTGAAGCCGCTCGCCGATCTGTACAAGGGCGATCCGCGGGCAAGCATCTCGTTGTAGATAAAGTCCCCCGGCGCGCCACGGCCGGAGAGGAGCGGAGCTCGGGATGGGACTGTTCGGGCTGTTCGGGCTGTTCGGGTCGAGGGACGAGCGGGAGGCGAACCACCTCCGCAAGCTCGCGAAGAAGCTCACCGAGAAGTACGGCCCGCCCGAGAACCGGCAGAAGGTCATCGAACAGCTCGGCGGGATGGGCACCCCCGGGGCGCTCTCGACGCTGTGCCTCCGGTTCACCGTCCGCACCGAGCCCGGCATCACCGACGACGAGGAGAAGGAGGCCGCCCGCCGACTGCTCGTGGACGCGGGCGACGCCGCGATCGGCCCGCTCGAGGGGTTCATCCGCGAGCGTGAGAGCGGGATCGCGTGGGGGCTGCGCGCGCTCGCCGAGATCGCCCCGCCCGCCAAGGTGGTCGCGGTCGTCACGAAGGAGCTCGCGCGGCTCGCGCGCGGCTACACCCGCGATCCCGAGAAGAAGCTCGTCCTCCTCGCCTGGCTGGAGCAGCACCACCCCGACGCGCGCTCCGCGGAGGTCGAGGCCGCGCTGCTCCCGCTCCTCGAGGACTTCTCGGACGACGTCCGGATCGGCGCGGCCCGCGCGCTCGCCGGGCTCGGCCCGTCCGAGTCCGGGCGCGCGGCGCTGATCCAGCTCCTGCTGCGCGACCGCGACAACGCCCGGGTCCGCGGGGAGGTCCTCGAGGCGCTCGTCCGCCTCGGGGCCGACGTGAAGGGGTTTCGCCCCAGCGTCGAGCCCCTCCTCATCGAGCCGTACTTCCTCGACCGCGAGGGGCACGTGAAGAAGCGGGCGTGATCGCGCGCGCCGCCCCGGATCCCCGCGCTACACTCCGGCCGTGAACGGCTCCCCGGACCCGCACCCGGCGCAGGACCAGGCCGCCGCCGGCTCGCCCGCCCCGCCCGCCCGCGGCGGCCTGCTCGGCCGCTGGTTCGCGCCGGTGAAGGTGACGCGCGACGCCGACCGCACGCTGCGCGACCTCGCGGCGCGCGGGAGCCTCGTCTTCGTGATGCGGTCGCCGGGGCTCCTCAACTTCCTCTACCTGAGGTGGTTCCTCCGCCGGGCCGGGCTCCCGCCGCTCCGCGCCGCCCAGGGCTTCCCGGGGCCGTTCGGGTGGCTCGCCCGCGTCCGCCGCACCCGCCGCGCCTTCGAGGAGGCGGTCGGCTCCGGCCAGTCCACGCTCGTGTTCCTGGGGCGCGGCCCCGCGGAGAAGGATCCGTTCGCGGCCCTCGTACGGCTCCAGCGCGGGCTGTTCCAGCCGGTCTACCTGGTCCCGGTGCTGCTCGTGTGGAGCCGGCGGGCCCAGAAGCTCAAGCCGTCGGTGTGGGACGTGCTCTTCGGCTCGCCCGAGGCGCCGAACGCCTTCGCGAACGCCGTCGCGTTCCTGCGGAGCTTCCGGCGGGCGTTCTTCGACGTCGGGCGCGCCGCGGACCTGAAGGCGTTCCTCGTCGATCATGCCGCCGAGGCCGACGCCTCGATGGCCCGCAAGCTCCGCGGCGCCCTCCACCAGCACCTGGCCCGCGAGTTCCGCACCGCGGTGGGGCCGCCCCTCAAGGCCCCGTCGCGCGTGCGCGAGAAGGTGCTGCGCGACCGGTCGCTGCGCGCCGCGCTCGACCAGGTCTGCCGCGACGAGCACCGCGCGCCGGCGGCGGCGCTCGCCGAGGCGGAGCGCGACCTGAAGGAGATCGCCAGCCGCTACGATCCGACGTTCGTGCAGCTCCTCCGGCCGCTGCTCGCGCGGCTCTTCGGCCGCCTCTACACGAGCGTGGAGGTGGACGAGGAGGGGCTCGCGCGCGTGAAGCGGGCCGCGGCGGACGCGCCGATCGTCCTCTGCCCGAGCCACAAGAGCCACGTGGACTACCTCGTCCTGCCGTGGCTCCTCTACGAGAACGGCATGACCCCGCCGCACGTGGCGGCCGGGATCAACCTCGCCTTCTGGCCGTTCGGGCCGCTCGCCCGCAAGGGCGGCGCGTTCTTCATCCGGCGCAAGGTGAAGGGCGACCGCGTCTACACCGCCGTCCTCCGCGCCTACGTGAAGCACCTCCTGCGCGACCGCTTCCCGCAGGAGTTCTACGTGGAGGGCGGCCGGAGCCGGACCGGCAAGCTGCTCCCCCCGAAGACCGGGCTCGTCTCGATGGAGGTCGACGCGTGGCTCGACGGGGCCGCGGACGACGTCGTGTTCGTCCCGATCGCCATCGACTACGAGCGGCTCATCGAGGCGTCGAGCTACGCCCGCGAGCTCGCGGGCGCCGAGAAGGAGAAGGAGAGCCTGCGCGGGCTCCTCGGCGCCGCGAAGGTGCTCTTCCGCCGGTACGAGCGGATGTACGTACAGTTCGAGGAGCCGATCTCGCTCGACCGGGTCGTGCGGGAGCGGCTCGGCGCGCGCGGGGGCTCGCTCCCGGTGGACGCCGCGTGGGGCGGCGAGGCGGAGCGCTCCTCGACGGCGCTCCTCGCGCCCGGCTCGCGGGACGCGCCGGCCGAGGCGAAGCGCCAGCTCGTCCAGGCGCTCGCGAACCGGATCGCGTACGGGATCAGCCGGGCGGTGACCATCACCCCGGTCGGGCTCGTCGCGGCCGCCCTGCTCTCCCACGTCCGGCGCGGGATCGGCGCGGCGGAGGTGGGGCGCCGGGTGGAGCTGCTCCGCTACGCGGCCGCCGAGGGGGGCGCGCGCTTCGCGCGCGACCTCGCGGGGGCGCCGTCGGACCCGCGGCAGCCAGGCGCCATCGCCGACGCGGTCCGCCGCCTGGCTGCCGGCGGCTTCGTGCGCGTGGAGGTCGCGGCGGGCGACACCATCTACCAGGTGGTGGACGAGAAGCGCCCGTTCCTCGACTACCACCGGAACGCCGTGATCCACCGCTTCGTCGCGCCGGCGCTGGTCGCCGCGGCGGTCCGCGCGGCGGGCGAGGCCGGCGCGCCGCGCGACGCGATCCGCGACCGCGCGAAGTGGCTCTCGCGCCTGTTCAAGCTCGAGTTCATGTACCGGGTCGGCGCCACCCATGAGGAGATCTTCGACGAGAACGTCGCGTTCCTCGTCCAGGTGGGGGCGGTCGCGCCGGACGCGGACCGCGACGGGTTGCGCCCGGGCGCGGCCCCCGACCTGCTCGCCTTCCTCGCCGAGTTCGTCCGCGCCTATCTCGAGGCCTACCGCCTGGCCGCCGTCACCGCCGCCACGCTCCTCGGGCCAGACGCGCCGCGGCAGCGGGGCGGCGTCGATCGCCGGGCGCTCGTCCGCGAGGCCCTCGAGCGCGGGCGCGGCGCCTTCCTCTCGGGCCAGATCGCGCTCCGCGAATCGCTCTCCAAGGCCACCCTGGACAACGCCGTGGAGTGGATGGTTGGACAGGGGATTTTGGCGGAGCGAGCGGGCAAGCTCCACCTGCGGTGCGAGGGCGATGTCGCGGAACTCCGCGGCATCATGGACGGAATCGCTCCGCTTCTTGCTGTGTGAGATTGCTGCCGCCCCTTCCCCACGCCCCCCGCGCCGCGCTAATCTCGCCGCTCCCGCGCAGCACCGTGTGCTGCTCCAGTCGCGAGCCGCACCCGCGCTATCCGTCTCAGCAGATCGTCACCCACGGAGGCTGAACGCATGTCGAACCGCATTCTGCACAAGGGTCTCAAGGCGAAGGTGATGACCGCCGAAGAGGCCGCCGCGATGATCCCCAACGGCGCCATCCTCGGGATGTCCGGCTTCACCGGCGCCGGCTACCCGAAGGCCGTGCCGATCGCCCTCGCGAAGCGCGCCATCGAGGAGCGCATGAGGGGCAAGCCCTTCAAGGTCCAGGCGCTCACCGGCGCGTCCACCGGCCCCGAGCTGGATCAGGCGATGGGGCTCACGGAGGCGATCAGCTTCCGCTTCCCGTACCAGGGTGACGCGGTGCTCCGCGAGAAGATCAACGCGGGCATCGTCGAGTACCAGGACATGCACCTCAGCCACGCCGGCTCGCTGGTCCGGTACGGCTACTACGGCAAGATGGACTACGCCATCATCGAGGTGACGAAGATCCGCGAGGACGGCTCGCTCGTCTTCAGCTCCTCGGTCGGCGCGAACACCGCCTACTTCGACGTCGCCGAGAAGTACATCCTCGAGGTGAACGAGTGGCAGGACGAGCGGCTCGAGGGGATGCACGACGTCTACGGCGTCACCGGGCGCCACGGTGAGCGCACGCCCATCCCGATCGTGAAGGCCGACGATCGCATCGGCTCGCCTTATCTGAAGATCGACGTCAACAAGGTCGCCGCGGTGGTCGTCACGAACAACGCCGACCGCAACGCGCCCTTCAAGGCCCCGGCCGAAGTGCACATGAAGATCGCGGGGCACATCCTCGACTTCTTCGACGCCGAGGTGAAGGCGGGCCGGATGCCGAAGAGCCTCCTCCCGCTCCAGTCGGGCGTGGGGAACATCGCGAACGCGGTGCTCGTCGGCCTGAACCAGGGCCCGTTCGAGAACATGACGAGCTACACCGAGGTGATCCAGGACGGCATGCTGGACCTCCTCGACTCCGGCAAGCTCAAGGTCGCGTCGGCGACGGCGTTCTCGGTCTCCCCGGACGGCCAGGTCCGCTTCAACAAGAACATCGAGCGGTACCGGAAGCAGATCATCCTCCGGCCCCAGGACGTGTCGAACCACCCGGAGGTCATCCGCCGCATCGGCTGCATCGCGATGAACGGGTTCGTCGAGGCCGACATCTACGGCCACGTGAACTCGACGCACATCGCGGGCAAGGGGATCGAGAACGGCATCGGCGGGTCGGCCGACTTCGCCCGCAACGCGGCGTACACGATCTTCATGTCCCCGGCGACCGCCAAGGACGGGAAGATCTCGGCGATCGTCCCGTTCGCGTCGCACATCGACCACACCGAGCACGACACGATGGGCATCGTGACCGAGTACGGCTTCGCCGACCTCCGGGGCAAGAGCCCGAAGCAGCGCGCCAAGGAGATCATCGAGAAGGCCGCCGCGCCCGAGTACCGCCCGCTCCTGTGGGACTACTTCAAGCGCGCGTACGCTCACCCGAGCGCCGGCCGGCAGTCGCCGCACATCTTCGAGGAGGCGTTCGGGTTCCACACGCGGTACCTCAAGACCGGGGACATGCGGCCGAAGGGCTAGCCACGCTCCGCGCACCCGAGGTCCAAGGCGGCCGCCCTCCGGGGCGGCCGTTTTTTGTTTGCAGGCGGGCGGCCGGCGCGCGCTTATGCTCCGCACATGCACGAGCTGGACTTGAAGAAGGCGATGGACACCGCGCGGCGCGCCGCCGAGGCCGCGACCGCGGCGAGCCTCGCCCACTTCCGGCGCGGCGTCCGCGTCGAGGTGAAGCCGGACCGGACCCCCGTCACGCAGGCGGATCGCGACGCCGAGGCGGCGATCCACGCGGTGATCCGGGAGGCGTTCCCGGATCACGCCTTCCTCGGCGAGGAGACCGGCGCCCACGCCGGCGCCGGCGGGAGCCGCACCCGCTGGATCGTGGACCCCATCGACGGGACGAAGGGCTTCACCCGCGGGCGCGGCTTCTGGGGCCCGCTCGTGGGCTGCGAGCACGAGGGGCGGATCGTGGCGGGCGCCATGGCGCTCCCGGCGCTCGGCGAGGTCTACTGGGCGGCGCGCGGGCTGGGCTGCTGGCTGCGCACGGGGGACGGCGCGCCCACGCGCTGCCACGTCTCGGGGATCTCCAACTGGGCCGACGCGACCCTCTCCTACGGCGAGCCGCACGTCCTCTTCCGGCCGCCGATGCTGGAGCGGATCGCCGCCCTCGCCCTCGCCGCGCAGGCCGCGCGCTGCTACGGCGACCTGGCCGGCTGCGCCCTGGTGATCAAGGGGCAGGCGGAGGCGTGGGTCGAGGCCGGCGTCCAGCTCTGGGATCTCGGCCCGCTCCCGGTGCTCGTCGAGGAGGCGGGGGGCCGGTTCACGGGGCTCGAGGGGGAGACCACCCTCGGCTCCGGGAGCTGCGTGGCGTCGAACGGGGAGGTCCACGAGCACGTGCTCGGGATCCTCGCCGGGCGCTGATGGGCAGGTGTCCGGCCGCCGCGCCGCGGCCGGGCAATCACCCCTGCTGCACGCGCCGGAACAGATCCACGACCGCGCCCGGGCGCCCGGCGACGCGGGCCCGCCCGCGCGCCCACTCCCGCAGCGCCTTGATCTGCTCCTCGTAGGTCTTGAAGAGCGGCACCACGTCCTGCGCGACGCGGCGGAGATCCGCCGTGTCGAGCTCGCGCCGCTGCGCGTAGGCCCGGTGGAGCGCCCCGACGACCACCTGCTCCAGCTCCGCGCCGGAGTAGTCGAGGCAGAGCTCCGCGATCGACGGGACGTCCACCGCGCCCGGGTCCCGCCCGCGCCGCCGGAGGTGCAGCGCGAGGATCTCCCGGCGCGCCTCGAGGTCGGGCAGGTCCACGAAGAACAGCTCGTCGAACCGGCCGCGCCGGAGCAGCTCCGGCGGGAGCCGCGAGACGTCGTTGGCCGTCGCGACCACGAAGACCGGCCCGCGCCGCTCCTGGAGCCAGGTCGAGAACGCGCCGAGCACGCGCGCGGCCCGGGGATCGCCGCCCTCCGACGGGGCGCTCCCCGCAAAGCCCTTCTCGATCTCGTCCACCCAGAGCGCCACCGGCGCCAGGGCCTCCGCCGCCTCGAGGGCGCGGGCGAGCCCCTCCTCCGCGCCGGCCCGCGCGCCGAGGACGCGCGGCAGGTCGAGGCGCAGGATGGGGACGGCGAGCCGGGCGGCGGCGGCCTTGGCGGCGAGGGACTTCCCGCAGCCCTGCACGCCGACGAGCAGCACGCCGCGCGGCGGCGGCAGCCCGTAGCGCGACGCGTCCGGGTCGAACGCCAGGGCCCGCTCCTCCATCCACGCCTTGAACGACGCGAGGCCGCCGAGGTCCTCCGGCCGCTCCGGCGCGTCCACGAGCTCGAGCCCGAGATCCGACGCGAGGAGCCGCTTCTTCTCGGCCGCGATGGCGCCGATGGCGTCGGGGCCCAGCGCCGGGTCGCGCCGCAGCGCCCGGGTGAACGCGCGGCGCGCCTGGGTCTCGGTGAGGCCGCGCGCCGCCACGAGCGCCCGGTGGCGGACCACGGCGGAGAGCGGCGCCGGCCGGGCCGGGTGCGCCAGCCCCGTCTGGACCACCTCGAGCAGCGCGGCCAGCTCCGCGTCGTCCGGGAGCGGCAGGCGGATCACCGCGACGTCGCCGTGCAGGCCGTCCGGGATCGCGACCCGCGGCGCGACGATCGCGAGGCAGCGCCCCTCGGCCGCGAGCCGCGGGACGAGATCGCGGAGCCTGCGCGCGACCGCCGGGGCCTCGAGCGCGAGGTGGAGGTCGAGGGCGACGGCGAGGAACGGCGCCGGAGCGCGGGCGAGCGCGTCGAGCAGCGCCAGCGGGTCCTTCGCCGACGGCGCCTGCGGATCGAGCCCCCGCTGCGACGACCAGACGCCGACGCGGGCGTCGAACGCCGCCGCGGCCGCCTCGCACGCGGCCACGGCGCGGTCCTCCTCCGGGGTGACGACGTAGACGATCGGCGTCCCGGCCGACCAGAGCTCGGCGATCTCGGCGGAGACGTTCATCGGGTGATCTCCACGGTGCGTGCCGCCTCGCGCCGCCGCCCTGAGCCTGTCGAAGGGCCGCGGGGCCCCACCCCTGCTACGCGGGGCCCGTGATCGCGCGCGGCGGCCTCCGCCGCCTCGCGCGCGATCCCCGCGCCGAGGGGCTCCGCCCCTCCCCCGCTGCGCGGGGCCCCCTCCTCCTCCACGGTTCGTGCCGCCTCGCGCCGCCGTCCACGCTCCGCCCTCACGGCGTGCCCTCCACGTCGGCGGTGGCGCGCATCGCCTCCTCGAACGAGGTGACCCCGGCCGCGACCTTCCGGACCGCGTGCTCGCGGAGCGACCGGAGCCCGTCCTGGCGCGCCGTCCGCTGCAGCACCTCGGGGGTGGCCCCCTCGGCCACCAGGTGACGGAGGCGCGCGTTCACCGGGAGCACCTCGAAGATGCCGCTGCGCCCGTAGTAGCCGGTGTGTCGGCACTTCGGGCACCCCTGACCGCGGCGGGCGAGGAGCTCGCCCGCGTGGTCCTCGGGGTGCGGGACGCCGAGCGCGGCGACCTCGTCCGCGGTGAGCGGCACGTCCGCGGCGCAGGCCGGACAGACCTGCCGGACGAGCCGCTGCGCCACCACGCCGGTGAGCGTCGCGGCGACGAGGAAGCTCGGGACCCCGAGGTCGCGGAGGCGGGCGACGGCGCTCACCGAGTCGCTCGTGTGGAGCGTCGTGAGCACCATGTGCCCGGTGAGCGCGGCCTGGACCGCCTGGGTGGCCGTCTCGCCGTCGCGGATCTCGCCGACCATGATGACGTCGGGATCCTGGCGGAGGACGTGCCGGAGCGCCTCGGCGAAGCTCGTCCCGGTCTTCGGGTTCGCCGCGATCTGGTTGAACTCCTCGTGCACCATCTCGATCGGGTCCTCGATGGTCACCACGTTCACCTCCGGCGAGGTGAGCGCCTGCAGCGCCGAGTAGAGCGTGGTGGTCTTGCCCGAGCCGGTCGGCCCCGTCACCACCACCAGGCCGTGCGGCCGCATCAGCCAGCGCTCGAACGCGTCCCGCTCGTCGGGGAGGAAGCCGAGCTCGGACAGGTCGCGGACGAGCACGGTCGGGTCGAGGACCCGGATCACGATCTTGTCGCCGAAGGCGGTGGGGATCGTCGAGACGCGCAGCTCCATCTCGGCGTCGCCGCGGGCGGTGCGGATGCGCCCGTCCTGCGGCCGCTTGGCCGCGATGTCCAGCCGGCTCATGATCTTGAACCGGTTGGCGATGGCGCCGTGCACGGTCTTGGGGATGCGGTGGACCGGGTGGAGCACGCCGTCGATCCGCATGCGGATGATCGACTCCTCCCGGCGCGGCTCGATGTGGATGTCGCTCGCGCGCTGCTCGAATGCGTAGTGCAGGAGGTACTCCACCGCGGCGACCACCGGCTCCGACGACGCCTCGAGCGCGTCGATCCCGGAGAGGTTCACGAACTGCTCGAGGTTCGCGGTGTCGGGCCCCGCGGCGCCGCCCTCGAGCTGGACCTTCGCCTCGGAGATCTGCTGCCGGAAGCCGTACACCTCCGCGATGGCGCGGTGGATGTCCGACGGCGACGCGAGGACCGGCTCGATCTCGGCGCCGGTGAGCCCGCGGAGGTTCTCGAACAGCTCCCGGTCGAACGGGTTCGCCGCGGCGACCACCAGGGCGCCGTTTCGACGCTCGAGGGGGAGCACCGCGTGCCGGCGCGCGAACGGGCGCGACAGCGTGCGCGTGATGAGCTGCGCGTCGAGCTTCAGCGGGTCGATCTTGCGGTAGGCGAGCCCGACGCCCGCCGCGACGGCGTGGGTGGCCTTGTCCTCGTCCACCCGCTCCCCTTCGCGGCGCGGGTCCGGGAACTCGAAGGACGCGAGCACCTCGACCGGCGAGACCTCCGCCCTTCGCAGGGACCGGCCGCCGTCGCGGCTCGCGGAGTCGCGGAGGATCCGGGCGCGCTGCGCGCCCTCGCGGGCGAGCGCGGTGCGCCTCGCGTCCTCGGTGAGGAGGCCCTCGCGGGCGAGGAGGCTTGCGACGAACTCGAGGGTGTAGTCGGTGGCGCGATAGGTCCTGGGCACGGCACGCGGAGTCTACTCCCCCGGGAGGCGGGCAAGAAGCCGCGCGCCCGGCGCACGGTGTGGGTGGATCGGCGCGCCGTTCGCCCTCCGCCTCCGCGCCTCCGCCGGCGGCGCCACGCTCGAGCCGAACGGCTCCGTTCGCCCTGAGTCCTTCGACTCCGCTGTCTGCGGCAGCGCCGCTCAGGACAGGCTCCGGCGCGCGCAGCGCGCCGGAGTCGAAGGGCGAGCAGCGCAGACGCGTCGATCCGCACCCTTCACCGACCGAGCGCGGCGGCGCGCTCCCCCGCCGGCGGCACGGCGCCGCGGAGGATCTCGGCGGCCTCGGCCTGGAGCGCGGTCCGCGACAGGTTCACCGAGGCGATGACGAGGACCGCCATCGCGGCGAGCATCGCGACGCCGAAGGCGAACGTCGCGAGCGGGAACCCCGGCGGCACCGACCAGAGCCCCTGCGCGAGCCAGGCGAGCGAGGTGACCACGAACGCGAACAGCGCGCCGTAGTTGAGGAGCAGCGCGCGGGAGTAGAGCCCGTGGCGCCGATCGAGGACCTCGATCTGCGAGCGGACGAGCGCGCGACGGGCCGTGTCCGCCGGCAGCTCGCGCCACTCGCGGGCGAGCTCGCGGAGCCGCGCGGACATCCGGGCCGCCTGGTTGTCGAGCCCGAGGGCGATGAGGCCGCAGGCGGAGACCATCACCGCGGGCGTGACGGCGGCGCCGATCTGCTGGATCGCGTTCATGGCGCCGATCTAACGCCCGCCGGCGCGGGAGGCCGGGCGCCGCCGCGAAGGTCCCGCCGGGCGCCCTACCGCTTGCGCGCCTTCTCGCGCGCCGCGGCCCGCCGGCGCGCGGCCGGGCGGTGCGCCGGCAGCGCGGCCCCCTCGACGCCGGCGGGGCTCCCCCGCAGCCGATCGCGCTCGCGGTCGTACAGCTTGATCGCCTCCCGGAGCACCTCGAGCGCCGGCGACCGCCCCTGGGGCGCCGACACCAGCACCTTCTTGTTCTCGAGCTTCTTGTAGTCCTGGAAGAACCGCTGCAGCTCGCGGAGCCGATGCGGGGCGATCTCCGACACGTCCGAGTAGTCGGCGTAGCTCGGGTCGTCCGCGTGGACGGCGATGAGCTTGTCGTCCTCGCCCTTGTCGTCCCGCATCGGCATCACGCCGATCACCTTCGCCCGCATGATCGCGAGCGGCTGGATCGGCTCCTGGCAGAGGACGAGGATGTCGAGCGGATCGCCGTCGTCGCAGTACGTCCGCGGGACGAAGCCGTAGTTGGCCGGGTAGTGGACCGCCGAGAAGAGGATCCGGTCCACGAGCAGGAGCCCCGTCGTCTTGTCCAGCTCGTACTTCACCTTGGAGCCGGTGGGGATCTCGATGATCGCCGGGATCGGGTCCTCCATGTACCGGGGCAGCTCGACGTCGTGCCAGGGGTTCGTCGCCACGCGTGTCCTCTCGAGTCCGTCGGAGCGGGGCCGCTCGGGCCGCCGGCTAGATGCCGGCGCCGTGGGCGAATTGCAGCTCGCTGGCCTCGGCCTGGGTGACGCGGCTGCCGGGCGGGACGCTCCGCATCAGCCACACGTTCCCGCCGACGGACGAGCCCTTCCCGATGGTGATCCGGCCGAGGATGGTCGCGCCGGCGTAGATCACGACGTCGTCCTCGACGATCGGATGCCGATCGATCCCCTTGATGGGGTTCCCGTTCTGATCGAGCGGGAAGCTCTTCGCGCCGAGGGTGACGCCTTGGTAGATGCGGACGTTCTTGCCGATGATCGACGTCTCCCCGACGACGACGCCGGTCCCGTGGTCGATGAAGAGCTTCTCGCCGATCCGCGCGCCGGGGTGGATGTCGATCCCGGTGAGCGTGTGCGCGTGCTCGGTGATGATCCGCGGGATGAGCGGCACGCCGAGGACGTGCAGCTCGTGGGCGATCCGCTGGTTCGTCACCGCGAACATCCCCGGGTAGGCGAAGATCGCCTCGTCGCGGCTCTTCAGGGCGGGGTCGCCCTCGTACGCGGCCTCCACGTCGGAGTGGACGAGGCGGCGGACCTCCGGGAGCTTCGCGAGGAACGCCTTCGTCACCGCCTCCGCGGCCTCGAAGCAGTGCGTGCAGCTGTACACGTCGTGCCGCTCGGTGAAGGCCAGGCCGCGCCGCACCTGCTGCTCGAGGGAGCGCATGGCGCGGGCGAGGGTCGCGCCGACGAAGTAGTGCAGGCTCTCGTCGTTCAGGTCGTTCGTGCCGAAGTAGCCCGGGAAGAGCACCGCGCGGAGATCCTCGACGATCCGGATGACCGCCTCGCGCGACGGGAGCGTCACCCGCCCCCCCGCCCCGGAGAGCGTGCCCGTCGGCCCGCGGCAGAGCGCCTCGACCACCGGCGCGAGCGCGACCTGATCGACCGCTGGCACCCTCTTCGCGTCGCTCACTTCTGATCCTCCCAGAGCCAGGTGGACAGGTACCGCTCGCCCGTGTCCGGCACCACCGCCACGATGAGCTTCCCCTCGTTCTCGCGCCGGCGCGCGACCTCGCGCGCCGCCCAGATCACGCCGCCGTCGGACATGCCGGAGAGGATCCCCTCCTCGCGGCACAGCCGCCTCGCCATCGCCCCGGCGTCCTCGTTCGACACCGTCACGATCTCGTCGATGACGCTCCGGTCCAGGACCTTCGGGACGAAGCCGGGGCCCCAGCCCTGGATCTTGTGCGGGCCGGGCTTGCCGCCCGAGAGCACCGCCGAGTCCTTCGGCTCCGCGGCGACGATGCGCACCCCCGGCTTCCGCGACTTGAGCACCTGGCCCACGCCGGTCACGGTGCCGCCGGTGCCGGTGGCGCACACGACGATGTCCACCTTGCCGTCCGTGTCGCGCCAGATCTCCTCGGCGGTGGTCTTCCGGTGGATCTCCGGGTTCGCCGGGTTCTCGAACTGCTGGAGCAGCAGGTACCGCTCGTCCCGCGCCGCCATGTCCTCGGCGCGCTTCACGGCGCCCTGCATGCCCTCGGCCCCGGGGGTGAGGATGAGCTCCGCGCCGAACGCGGCGAGCAGCTTGCGGCGCTCGACGCTCATCGTCTCCGGCATGAGGAGCACCAGCTTGTACCCCTTCGCCGCCGCGGTGAAGGCGAGGCCGATGCCGGTGTTCCCGGAGGTCGGCTCGAGCAGGATGGTGTCCTTCCGGATCTTCCCGTCCCGCTCCGCCGCCTCGATCATCGAGACGCCGATCCGATCCTTCACGCTGCCGGCGGGGTTCGCGCTCTCGAGCTTCGCCGCGACCGTGGCCTTCGCCCCGTCGAGCACGCGGTTGAGCCGCACGAGGGGGGTGTTTCCGATGAGCTTCGTGATGTCGTCCGCGATCCGCATGGGGCCTCCCGGCCGTGAGACTATCAGATGCGGGACCGATTAAGTCCACGATCGCCGGTTCGCTACGCGGAGTTCGCGTCGTCCTCCGCGAGCGCGGCGTCGATCTCCGCCTCCGTCGCCAGCGCGGCCGCCTCCTCCCCGTCCGCCGGCTCCGCCGCCGCTCCGCCGCCCGCCCCGTCCGGGGCCGACGCGCCCGCCTCGGGACGGTGGAAGAACGCGTGCACCGCCGCCGCCTGCTTCGGCCCGAAGCCCTCCACCTCCGCGAGCTCCTCGACCGTCGCCTCCTTGACGCGCTTCAGCGCGCCGAAGTGGCGCAGGAGCGTCTTCTTCCGCCCCGCGCCGATGCCCGGGATCTCCTCGAGCACGCTCTGGAAGTTCCGCTCGCGGCGGAGCTTGCGATGGAAGGTGATCGCGAAGCGGTGCGCCTCGTCGCGGAGGCGCGCGAGCAGGAACAGCTCGGCCGAGTTCTGCCGGAGGACCACGGGATCCTTCCGCCCGGGCAGGAAGACGCGCTCCGGGCTGCGGGCGAGCTCGGACACGAACCCCTTCTCGGCGGCGTCCGCGGCGTCGGCGAGCCGCCCGGCTGCGCCCTCGCCGCCGGCCGGCCGGCGGCCTCGCCGCCCGATCACGCGCGTGGTGCCGAGCGCGGCCGCGTCGAGGAGCCGGCTCTTGGCGAGGCCGCACAGCTCGACGAACGGCGCGCCCACGTTGCCCGGCGACGGCCGGGTGGGGACGCCGAGGTCCTTGGCGGCGGCGAGGGCCGCGTTGAGCTGCCCCTTGCCGCCGTCGATGACGATCAGGTCCGGGAACTGCCCCTCGGCCATCGCCCGCCGGAGCCGCCGCGTGACGACCTCGTACAGCATCGCGAAGTCGTCCTGGCCGGCCACGCCCTTGACCTTGTACCGGCGGTAGTTCGCCTTGTCCGGCTCGCCGTCCTTCATCGAGACGCCCGAGCCGACCGCGAGCGCCCCCTGGAACGTCGAGATGTCGTAGCACTCCATCCAGCGCGGGGGGTGCGCGAGGTGGAGCGCGCGCACGAGCGCGGCCAGGGCCTGCTCGCGCCGCTCGTCCTTCTCCTGCCAGGACCGGAAGCTCTGCTCGGCGTTCCGGGCGGCGACGTCGAGGAGATCGGCCTTGGCGCCGCGCTGAGGGGTGAGGAGCCGCACCCGGCGGGAGCGCCGCTCCGAGAGGACGTCGGCGAGGGCGTCGGCCTCGGTGGGCTCGATGGGGACGAGCACCTCGTCCGGCGCCGGGGTCTGCTCGTAGTAGAGCGAGAGGAACGAGGAGAGGATCTCGGCCTCCGGGAACTCCTGCCCGCGGAACGGGTAGCTCTGCGAGTCCTGGAGCTTGCCGGCGCGCATGGCGAGCACCTGGACCACGAGGTCCGGCCCCTCGCGGTAGAGCCCGATCACGTCCCGGTCGGCCCGGTCGCTCATGAGGACCCGCTGCTTCTCGAGGCTCCGCTCCACCGCCTGGACCTGGTCGCGCAGCCGCGCCGCGTCCTCGAACCGGAGCGCCTCCGCCGCCTGCTCCATGCGCGCCCGGAGCCGGGGGACGAGCTCGCTCTCGCGCCCCTCGAGGAACTCGACCGCGTCCTCGACCGAGCGCTGGTACTCCTCCCGCGGCACGTCGTACACGCACGGTCCGGGGCAGCGGTGGATCTGGTACAGGATGCAGGGCCGGCGCCGGTGCGCGAAGACGTGATCCGAGCAGGTGCGGAGCTGGAAGTACCGGTTCACCAGGCGGAGCGTCTCGCGGATCGACGAGGCCGAGGAGTACGGCCCGAAGTAGCGCGCGTCCGGCCGCCGGGGCTCGCGCGCGCGGCGGACCTCGAGCCGCGGGTACGGATGCCGCCCGTCGAGGCGGAGGACGATGAAGTCCTTGTCGTCCCGGAGCCGGACGTTGAACCGCGGCCGGTACCGCTTGATGAGCTCGTTCTCGAGGAGGACCGCCTCCTTCTCGGAGCGGGTGACGATCACCTCGAGGTCGCCGAGGAGGTCGTCGAGCAGCGCGACGAACGCGCGATCGTCCCCGCGGCTTGCGTCGAAGTACGAGCGGACCCGCGAGCGCAGGCTCGAGGCCTTGCCGACGTAGACGACCTCGCCGGCCCGGTCCTTCATGAGGTAGCAGCCGGGCTCCGGCGGGAGCGCGTCGAGCTTCTGGCGGAGGGCGTCGTCCATCCCGGCGGTAGGACTTAGCCCGAAACGGCCTGCGATTCACCCCCTGCGAGGAGGGGCGCGGCCCAGCGGCGGACGGCCGGCCCTCAGCGCCGGCGCCGGCGCTGCTGCGGACGGCGAGCGCCGCGCAGCTTCCCCATCGCCGCCGCGTTCGCCACCGCCCCGCTCCCGAGGACGCCCTTCATCCCGGCCGCCTTGGCCGGGAGCCCGAGCTGGACGTCCTTCAGGGCCAGGATCCGGTCGCGGAGCTCCGCCGCCTTCTCGAAGTCGAGCGCCCGCGCGGCCTCCTTCATGTCCGCCTCCAGCGCGGCGAGGATCTCCGGCAGGCGCGCGGGGTCGTAGTCCGCCCCCTCCTCGGCGGCCATGGGCACCGTCAGGTAGTCCGCCTCGACCGCCGCCATCTGCAGGTCGCTGATGTTCCGCTTCACCGTCTGCGGGGTGATCCCGTGCTCGGCGTTGTAGCGGCGCTGGATCTCGCGGCGACGGTCGGTCTCGTCGAGCGCCTGGCGCATCGAGTCGGTCACGTGGTCGGCGTAGAGGATCACCCGGCCGTGCACGTTGCGCGCGGCGCGGCCGATGGTCTGGATGAGCGACACGGCGGACCGGAGGAACCCCTCCTTGTCCGCGTCGAGCACGCCGACGAGCGACACCTCGGGGATGTCGAGCCCCTCGCGGAGCAGGTTGATGCCGATGAGGACGTCGAACACTCCCCTGCGCAGGTCGCGGATGAGGGCGCTCCGCTCGAGCGTCTCGATGTCGGAGTGCAGGTAGCGGCACCGGACGCCGACGTCGGTGAAGTACTCGGTGAGGTCCTCCGCCATCCGCTTGGTGAGCGTGGTCACCAGGACCCGCTCGCCGGCCTCGGCCCGCTTGCGGACCTCGCCGAGGAGATCGTCCACCTGCGAGCCCACCGGCCGGACCTCCACCTCCGGGTCGGTGAGCCCGGTCGGGCGGATGATCTGCTCGACCACCACGCCCTGCGCCTGCTGGAGCTCGTACTCGGCGGGGGTGGCGGACACGTAGATCGCCTGGCCCACGATCCGCTCGAACTCCTCGAACTTGAGCGGCCGGTTGTCGAGCGCCGACGGGAGCCGGAAGCCGTACTCGACGAGCGTCTCCTTGCGCGAGCGATCGCCGCGGTACATCGCGCCGATCTGCGGCACCGTCTGGTGCGACTCGTCGATGACGAGGAGGAAGTCCTTCGGGAAGTAGTCGAGGAGGCACGGCGGCGGATCGCCCGCCTTCCTACCGGAGAGCCACCGGGAGTAGTTCTCGACGCCCGGGCACACCCCCATCTGCTCGAGCATCTCGAGGTCGAACATCGTCCGCTGCTCGAGCCGCTGCGCCTCGAGGAGCTTGTTCGCGGCGCGGAGCTCCCCGAGCCGCTCCCGGAGCTCCTCCCGGATCCCCGTCATGGCGCGGGCGCGCGTCTCCGGCGCGGACACGTAGTGGCTGTTCGGGAAGATCGCGACCTTGTCGAGCTCCGCGAGGGTGAGGCCGCGGAGCGGGTCGAACTCGTGGATCGACTCGACCGTGTCGCCGAAGAACTCGATCCGGACGGCGCGATCCTCCTCGTACGGCGGGAACACCTCGATGGTGTCGCCGCGGACCCGGAAGGTGCCGCGGTGGAAGTCGAGGTCGTTCCGCTCGTACTGGATGTCGATGAGGGAGCGGATGAAGCGGTCGCGCAGGAACTCCTGCCCCCGCTCGATCTGCTGCAGGAGGCCGTAGTACGCCTCGGCGGTGCCCAGGCCGTAGATGCAGGACACCGACGCGACGATGAGCACGTCGTTCCGGGTGAGGAGCGCGTGCGTCGCCGCGTGGCGCATCCGGTCGATCTCGTCGTTGATGGACGAGTCCTTCTCGATGTAGGTATCCGTGGACGGGACGTAGGCCTCCGGCTGGTAGTAGTCGTAGTAGCTGACGAAGTAGTGGACCGCGGCGGACGGGAAGAGCTCCTTGAACTCTCCGTAGAGCTGGGCCGCGAGCGTCTTGTTGTGCGCGATGACCAGGGTCGGCCGCTTCACGTCCGCGACCACGTTCGCGATCGTGAAGGTCTTCCCCGAGCCCGTGACGCCGAGGAGCACCTGGTGCCGGTCGCGGCGCCGGAGCCCCTCGGCCAGCTCGGCGATGGCGCGCGGCTGATCGCCGGTGGGCTGGAACGCGCTCTGGAGGTCGAAGGCCATCGGGGGACGATTGTAGCGGCGCGGCGCGATCCGTTCACGGCTCCCGCCCGCCCCCTCTCCCGCGCGCCGGCCGCCCGCCCGGCCGCGACCGGAGTAGGATTCGCCGCCGGGAGGTCCGCCTTGCACCGATCGATCCGCGCCGCCGTCGTCTGCCTCGCCTCGTTCGCGCTCGCCGCCTGCGGCGCCGCGACGACCTGCCTCACCGGCGAGACCGCCTGCGGCGGCGTCTGCGTGGACCTCCAGTCCGACGCCTCGCACTGCGGCGCGTGCGGCGTCTCCTGCGGGCTCGGCACCTGCTCGGCGGGCGCGTGCGTCTGCGACCCGGGCGCGACGGAGTGCTCCGGCACGACGCGGTGCGTGAATCTGCGCAGCGACGCGGCGAACTGCGGAGGGTGCGGGAAGACCTGCTCCGAGCAGGAGATCTGCTCGAACGGCGTGTGCGCGTGCTCCCCCGGCGCGACCCGGGCATGCAGCAACAACACCGTCTGCCAGACCCCGCACCCGAACGGGCTCGGGCAGACCTACTACGACTGCCTGCCGCTCGACTCGCTCACGGTCGACGAGGCCCGGCTCGCCGCCGCCGCGTGGGCGCCGGACGGCCAGCCCTTCGAGTCCGGACTCCAGTGCGGAAATTGCCTGTGCCGGACGAACGGGACGGCGCTCACGGCCACGAAGGCGGCCATCTGGTGCTACGGGGGCAGCAACGCGCCGGGGCACGTGAAGGTGACGGACGCCGCCAACTGCTTCACGGCCGCCTGCCCGTCCCCCGGCGATGCGGCCTGGCGCTAGCCCCCTGATTCACCCTCGACTTTTTCACTACGCCCGACTACTTTCACGCCCGGCTCGCCAAAGGAATGGCCGGGTCCGGCGGGACAGTTCGTCCCGGCCGTTTACAAGAAGGAAGTGCGCAGATGGCGAGTGGTACCGTGAAGTGGTTCAATGACGCGAAGGGCTTTGGCTTCATCTCCCAGGACGGCGGCGGCGAGGACGTGTTCGTCCACCACACCGCGATCCAGACCGAGGGCTTCCGCTCCCTGCAGGAGGGGCAGCGGGTCGAGTTCGAGGTGAAGAAGGGCCCGAAGGGGCTCCAGGCGGCGAACGTCCGCCCGGTGTAACGGGCGCTTTCTCCGCGTCGTTCGGGCCCGGCCGAAAGGCCGGGCCTTTGCGTTCCAGATCCCTGGACCCTCACCGGAGGAAGATCATGGCTTTCAATCCCGGAGCAACGAAGCGGCAGAAGGAGGCGGCCCGCCGCGAGTACCGGCAGAAGAAGGGCGAGAAGAAGGAGCTGCGGAAGCGCGAGAAGGCCGAGCGCTCCAAGACGCCGGTGGCCCCCGGCGTGGATCCGGACATCGCCGGCATCATCCCCGGCCCGCAGCCGAAGCTCGACGACGAGTGATGCCGCCGACGCGGCACCGCCCTCCCGGGCGGGCCGCGCGCCGTCATTCCTGTCTCACTCCACCTTCCAGGTCGTCCCCTGCGGCCCGTCCATGAGGGCGACGCCCTGGGCGAGGAGCGCGTCGCGGATCGCGTCCGACCGCGCGAAGTCCCTGGCCGCCCGCGCCGCGGCGCGTTCCGCGATGCGCGCCTCCACCGCCGCCGGATCGATCCCGCGCCGGGCGGCCGCCTTCCCGCGGATGGCGAGGAGCGCCTCCGCCGGGTGCCGCTGCAGGATCCCGAGCGTGCGCCCGACCTCCCGCGCGTCGCGGGCGAAGGCGGCGAGCTCCGCCCGGTCGTCCTGCGTCTTCTTCCCCTTCCGATCGGCGATCGCGTTCGCGGCGGTGAACGCCTCGGCGAGCAGCCCCAGCACCTGCGGGGTGTTGAGATCGTCGTCGAGCGCGGCGCGGGCCCGCTCCACCAGCGCGCCGCCGCGCCCGGCGGGCGACGCGCCGGCGCCGAGCCGGTCGGCCTTGTCGAGGGTCTCGTAGAGCGAGCCCAGCCGGCGCTCCGCCTCGGCCAGGACCGGATCCGAGAAGTTGAAGTCCCGCCGGTAGTGCGTGCCGAGGAGGAAGAGCCGGAGCCCCTCCGGGTCGAACTTCGCGAGCACGTCGCGCACCGTGAAGAAGTTGCCGAGCGACTTCGACATCTTCTCGTCGTCGATCTGGACGAAGCCGTTGTGCATCCAGTACCGCGCGAAGCACTCCGCGTGGACGCCGTCGCCCGTCGCGGCGACCGACTGCGCGATCTCGTTGGTGTGGTGCGGGAACACGAGATCCTTGCCCCCGGCGTGCAGGTCGATGGTCGGGCCGAGGTGCTTCAGCGTCATCGCCGAGCACTCGATGTGCCACCCGGGCCGCCCCTTCCCCCACGGTGACTCCCAGGCCGGCTCGCCGGGCTTCGCCGCCTTCCAGAGCGCGAAGTCGAGGGGGTCCCGCTTCGCCTCGCCCGGCTCGACCCGCGCCCCGGCTATCAGGTCGTCCAGGTTCCGCTTCGAGAGCCGGCCGTACTCCGGGAACTTCCGGACGGAGTAGTAGACGTCGCCGTTGCCGGGGGCGTAGGCGAAGCCCTTCGCGACGAGCGTCTCGATGAGGGCCACGATCTCCGGGACGTGCTCGGAGACCCGCGGCTGCACGTCGGGGCGGAGGTTCCCGAGCGCGTCCATGTCCTCGAGGAACGCCTCGGCGAACCGCGCCGCGAGGGCGATGGGATCCTCCCCGCGCTCGTTCGCCCGGCGGATGATCTTGTCGTCCACGTCCGTGAAGTTCCGGACGAACTTCACCTCGAGCCCGTGGGCGCGGAGGTGCCGGACCGCGACGTCCCACACCACGTAGCACCGGGCGTGGCCGAGGTGCGCGTAGTCGTAGACCGTCGGGCCGCAGACGTAGACCCGGAGCTTGCCGGGCTCGAGCGGCACGAGCTCCCGGCGGGTGTTGGTGAGGGTGTCGTGGATCTGGATGCTCATCGCGTCGCCTTCGTTCGCGGAAGGTGCCTTCAGCGGGAGAGGAGGTGCCGCAGCAGCGCGCGGAGGTTCACGGCCGCCACGAGGAGGAGGATCGCCGCGCCGAGGACGGGCGGCCAGCGCGTCCGGGGCCGCTCGCCGTCGCGCAGGACGAGCCAGCGCTCGCCGAGCGCCGCGCCGCCGCGGGCCCGCATGGCGGCGACGACCTCGCCGTAGTCCGCGCGCGCCGCGGCGGGGAGGAGCCGGCCCTCGAACACCGGCGGGCCGCCGCGCCCCGGCCGGTCCACGAGCAGGTTCGTCCCGGCGAGGCGCCCCACGGTGCGGACCGCACCGCTGCGGGTCTCGGTGACCGAGACGGCGTCCACGAGCTCGCCCCGGATCTGGGCGAGCCGGTTCTCCCGCGCCGCCTCGAGCCGGTAGGCCCCCGGGCCGCCGAGGTCGATGGCCGCGCCCGGCGCGAAGAAGTACGCGACGTCGGCCCGGAGCAGGGCGAGGAGCCAGCCGGCGGCGGCGAGCACCACCGCCGCGAGCACCGGCGAGCGGCGCAGGAGCGGCGACTCGCGGCGCCGCGGCGGCAGGGGCGCAGGCCCCGCCGACGCCGGCTCGCCCGCGAAGAACGCGTCCTCGGTGCGGCGCGGCCCGGTCACCGCGCCGTCCTCACGAGCAGCGCGGTCGCGTGCGCCGCGATGCCCTCCTCGCGCCCGACGAACCCCATCCCCTCGCCCGTCGTCGCCTTCACGTTGACCTGCGCGGGCGAGATCCCGAGGGCCTCCGCGAGCCGCGCCCGCATCTCCTCCGCGCGCGGCGCCACCTTCGGCCGGCGCGCGGCGAGGGTGACGTCGCAGTTCCCGACGCTCCAGCCGCGCTCGGACGCCTTGCGCGCGATCTCCCGCAGCAGCGCGAGCGACGAGACGCCCTTCCAGCGCGGGTCGGTGTCCGGGAAGTGGCGCCCGAGATCGCCGAGGCCGGCCGCGCCGAGGATCGCGTCCCCGATGGCGTGGGCGCACACGTCGGCGTCGGAGTGGCCGAGGAGGCCGTCCCCCTCGAACTCGACCCCGCCGAGCACCAGCCGCCGGCCGGGGGCGAAGCGGTGCGTGTCGTAGCCGACCCCCACGGCCACGGGGGCCTCGAGGATGGCCCGGGCGCGCGCCACGTCCTCCGGGCCGGTGATCTTGAAGTTGCCCGTCTCGCCGGGGACGAGCGTCACCGGCGCGCCCATCCGCTCGACGAGCGCGCACTCGTCGGTCGCGGCGCTCGCGCCCGTCCCGGCGGCCGCGTAGGCGGCGAGGAGCAGCTCGCGCCGGAAGCCCTGGGGCGTCTGCGCGAGCCACAGCGTGCGGCGATCCAGCGTCTCGGCGACGCGCGGCGGCGTGGTGCCCGCCGCGCGCTTCACCGTGTCGGTCGCCGGGAGCGCCGCGAGCGCGGCGCCGTCCCGGGCGGCCGCCTCCGCCACGCGGGCCGCCA
>NZ_JALCZA010000076.1 GCF_022690765.1 Anaeromyxobacter oryzisoli
CGAGCGCGCGGAGGCGGCGCTCGCGGTGGCGCAGGCGACCGACGCCGCCGCGGAGGCGCAGCGGGCCCGCGCGGCGCTGAAGGAGGCGGAGGGGAGGGCGCAGGCGCTGGACGGGCGCGTGGCGCGCCTCCAGGAGCGGGAGGCTCAGCTCGAGGCGGAGCTCCGCGCGGCGCGCGCCACCGCGGACGCCTCGGCCGAGCGCCCCGCGCCGGCGGCGCTCACCGAGGGTGAGGAGCCGGAGGAGGCGCCCGCGACCTGGCTCATGCCCGTCTACACGCGCGAGTTCTACGACTCCCTGGAGGGCTGGGACCGCCGGATCCAGCGCGCCGCCTTCAAGCAGGCGAACCTGCTCGCCCAGGATCACCGCCACGGGAGCCTGCGCGCGCTGCCGCTCGAGGGGCTGCCCGGCTACTACCGGGTTCGGGTCGCGACGGACGTGCGGCTCCTCTATCGCCGCGGCGAGCGGCAGAATGCCATCGAGATCCTCTCGCTCATCGATCGTGAGGATCTGGACCGCTACGTCCGGCAGGCGAAGACGCGCCAGTGACCGGGGCGAACGCGGGGCTTCGACCGAAGCCTGCGGAGCCTGGGCCTACTCGAGCTCCTCGAGGTTGTCGGCGAGCTCCTCCGTCCGCCCGCCGGCGCGGCGCCCCCGGCGCCGGGGCACCTGGGCGGCCGACAGCTCCCTCCCCGCCGCGAGCAGCCTTCCCCACGCCTCCGGCGTCGGGTTCTCTCGCGCTGCCTCGAGCGCCGCGCGGTAGCCCTTGCGGGCGGCCTCGAGCCGGGCGTTCGCCTTCGCCATCGCTCCTCCGTCGCGGGGAAGCCGCGCGTCTTGCGGAAGATAGGCGCAGCCGGCGGGCGACGTAAGCGTCGCACCCACCAGCCTTCATGGGCAAACCCCGCCGGAGCGGTGGACGGGCGAGGCGGCGTGCCCTCAGCCGAGCTTCCGGTAGACGCCGACGACGACGCCCAGGATCATCGTGCTGCGGAAGTCCGACTCGCGGACGTAGATGGGCGCCATGCGCGGGTTGGAGGGCTGGAACCGGACCCGATCGCCCTCGAAGTAGACGCGCTTCACGGTCGCCTCCTCGTCGATCATCGCGACCACGATCTCGCCGTCGTCCGCGTGGAGCTGCTTCTTCACGAACACGTAGTCGCCGGGGAGGATGCCGTCCCCGATCATCGAGTCGCCCTGGACGCGCAGCCCGTAGACCTTCTTGTTCGTCCCGAGCAGGAACGAGTCCACCTGCACCGTGTCCTCGATCCGCTCCTGCGCGAGGATCGGCTGGCCCGCCGCGACGCGCCCGATGATGGGGATCTCGACCAGCCGCGCCCCGGGCCGCGCGGCGCCCCGCGCGATCGGGACCACGTTCGTCGCGGGCGCCTCTCCGCCGCCGAGCGCCTCGCGCGCCGCCGCGGTCGGGATGAGCGCGCGAGACTTCACCGGATCGCGCGAGAGGAAGCCCTTGCGCTCGAGCGCCTTCAGGTGGTCGTTCACGCCGTTCGTGGAGCGGATGTCGAGCGCCTCGCCGATCTCGCGGATGGTCGGCGGGTAGCCGCGCTCCTCGATCTCGCGGGAGATGAAGCGGAGCACCTCGAGCTGTCGATCGGTGAGCCCGTTCATGTGGGGTGACCTCCTGAACATCGGTATCCTGTCACGGCGTTCAGACGGATTCAAGAAATCGGCCGCCGCCCGGCCGAGGTCCCCGTTGCCCGGGAGCGAACGGACCGCTACCGTCCGGTCATGCCGCCCTCCCTCGGAGTCGCCCTCGGCCTCGCGCTCCGCGGCGTGGTCCGGGAGGCGTGGCTGGTCGCCGTCGGGCTCGCGGTCGGCGTCCTGCGGCGTCTCCTCGTGCTCGCCGCCGCCGTCTACGCCTGGGCCTTCCTCCTGAAGGCCGCGATCCTCGCCGTGGGGGCGCGGCCGCTCGACCCGTTCGCGCCGCTCGCGGCGGTGCTCGCCGCCGCGACGTCGCCGCGGTTCCTCCTCGTCACGCTCGGGCTCTGGGCCGCGGGGGTGCTCGCGGGGGCGGTGCTCCGGGTCGCCTTCCTCTCCGGCGCCGCGCCGGTGCTCGCGGCCGCCATGGCCGGCGCCCCTTCGGGGCCCGGCGGGTTCGTGGCCGGCGTCGCCTACGGGGCCCCGCGCGTGATCGGCGCCGCGCTGCTCGGCCTGATCGCCGAGCTCGGGGGCGGGCTCTTCGCGGTGGCGCTCGTGGTCGGCGCGGTCCGCGTCGCCGGCGCCCAGGCCTCGCCGCTCCTCGCCGCGCCGGTCGCCCTCGCCCTCACCCTGGCGCTCGCGGTGCCGCTCGCGCTCTCCGCGGGGGTGGACGCGGCCGTCGCGCGCGCCGCCGTCACCGGCGAGGGCCCGCTCCAGGCCTTCGCCGCGGCGACGCGCCGGTTCCTGCGCCGCCCGGGCGCGTTCCTGCTCGGCGCCCTCGGCGCGGGGCTCGCCGGCGCGACGATCCCGGCCGCGGTCGAGGCGATGGGCGACGCGATCGCGGGGCTCGCGCCGCGGGCGCCGCCGTTCGTGCTTTTCGGGCCGACCCTGATGATGGCGACGCTCGCGCTGGCGGTCGCCGCGGCCGTCGATCTCGCCTGGCTCGGCACCGTCTCGGTGCTCGCCTGCGGCGAGGAGCGCCGAGCGCATTCCTGAGCGGACGCCGCCGCCCACGCCGGCTTCGCCGGACGGATCGAAGGCGCAGCCCCTCGCTCGAGACGCCTACCGCCGCAGCCAGCGGCGCACGGAGATCTTCCGGAAGCGGAGCGTCGCCAGGTGGTACATCGCGGCGACGCCGGAGAGGAGGGCCGCGGCCGCGAGCGCGCCGAGCCCCGCGAGGCGGGGGCCGTCCGTGGCGAGGATCACGAACGCGCCCACCGTGAAGCCCGCCGCGAGCAGGCCGAGGAACACCATCACCCCGAGGGCGCGGACGTGGCCGCCGATCCGGTCGATCGCGTCGGAGTGGACGTTCACCCGGAACTTGCCGCCCTCGAGGTCCACGAGCACCTGCGAGAGCTGGGCGGGGACGTCCTCCGAGAGCGACTGCAGCTTGAGCAGCGACTTCATGAGGACGCCCGAGGCGTCGCCCGGGTTGAAGCGCGAGAGGAGCAGCTCCTTCGCGTAGGGGAGGCCGACGTCGAGGATGTCGAGCTTGGGGTAGAGCCGGCGGATGATCCCCTCGATCGTGATCGACGCCTTCGCGAGGACCGCGTACTCCTTCGGGATCCGGATCCGGTGGCGGACGGAGAGATCGAGCAGGTCGCGGAGCAGGGTGGCGGTCCGGATCTCGTCGAGCTTGAGGCCGAGGTAGCGGTCGAGGATGCCGCGGATGTCCTCCCGGAACTCGGCGATGGGGGTGCGGCTCTCCGGGACGCCGATCCGGTTCAGGACGCGCGCGACGGTCTCCGGGTCCCGGAGCGCGATGGCCACGAGCAGCGTGACGAGCGCCTCCTGCTGCGCGCGCGTGAGCCGCCCGACGAGCCCGAAGTCGAGGAGCGCGATCCGGTTCCCCGGCAGGACCAGGATGTTCCCGGGGTGCGGGTCGCCGTGGAACAGCCCGTCCTCGAAGAGCTGCCGGAAGGCGGCCTCGATGATGTTGCGCGCCACCCGCTCGAGGTCGAACCCGGCCTCGGCGGTCACGTCGGAGACCTTCACGCCCTCCACGTAGTCGAGGGTGAGGATCGTGGAGGAGGAGAGGTCGGAGTGGACGCGGGGGATGACGATGATCTCCCGCCCCTCCGCCGCGGCCGCCATGGCCTTCGCGTTGCGCGCCTCGTTGGAGAAGTCGAGCTCCTCGTGGACGGTCCGGTCGAACTCCTCGATGAGCCCGCTCGGCGTGTAGATGCCGGTCTCCTCGATGACCGCCTCGAGGAGGCGGGCGAACTCGTAGAGGAGGTCGAGGTCCGCCTCGATCTGCTCGCGGATCCGAGGGCGCTGCACCTTCACCACCACCGCCTCGCCGCGGTGGGTCACCGCGCGGTGGACCTGCGCGATGGACGCGCTCGCGAGGGGGACGGGGTCCAGCTCGGCGAAGAGCGCCTCGACCGGGCGCCCGAGGCCCCGCTCGATCTGGCGGCGCACCTCCTCGATCGACACCGGCGGGCACGCGTCCTGGAGCGCCTCGAGCTCCTCGATCCAGTGCGCCGGGAGGATGTCCGGCCTCGACGAGAGGAGCTGCCCGAGCTTGATGAAGGTGGGCCCGAGCTCGCCGAGCATCGTCCGGAAGCGCGCGGCGGTCTTGCGGTCCGGCGTCGGCAGCGGCTGGCCCGGGGGCGGCGCCTCCCGCCCGAGCACGTCCCGCAGCCGCATCTTCTCGAGGTACGCGCCGAAGCCGTGGCGCGCCATCGCCGCCGAGATCTGGCGGAGCCGGTTC
Source organism: Anaeromyxobacter oryzisoli (assembly GCF_022690765.1). GTDB lineage: Bacteria > Myxococcota > Myxococcia > Myxococcales > Anaeromyxobacteraceae > Anaeromyxobacter > Anaeromyxobacter oryzisoli. The sequence goes on from NZ_JALCZA010000076.1 coordinate 4,368, forward strand.
AGATCCTGGAAGGCCCTCCCCAGCATCGGCCCGCGACTCTAACACCGGGATCCCGCCGTCGCCACGCGCACGTGCAGGGCGTCGGGGGGGCGGTGTAGAACGGTCGGCCCATGCCGGAGATCGCCCAGGCGCACACGCCGATGATGCGGCAGTACCTCGAGACGAAGGCGAGGTACCCGGACGCGCTGCTCTTCTTCCGGCTCGGCGACTTCTACGAGCTCTTCTTCGAGGACGCCCTCACCGCGTCCGAGGCCCTGCAGATCACGCTCACCGCGCGCTCGAAGGGCGACGACAAGGTGCCGATGTGCGGCGTGCCGCACCACGCCGCCCGCGGCTACGTCGCGAAGCTCCTCGAGCGCGGGTTCAAGGTCGCGATCTGCGATCAGGTCGAGGAGCCCGGGAAGAGCGCGCTGGTGAAGCGCGAGGTCACCCGGGTGGTCACGCCGGGCATGGTCCTCGACGACCAGGTGCTCGATCCGCGCGAGGCGAGCTGGCTCGGGGCGGTGGCGCTCTCCGCCCACGGCGGCGGCCTCGCGCTGCTCGACGCGTCCACCGGCCAGCTCCAGTGCGGGGAGGTGGCCGACGACGCGCGGCTCGTGGACGAGCTGCGGCGCGCCGGCGTCCGGGAGCTCGTCTTCGCGGCGAGCGCCGACGCGGCGCGGGTGGAGGCGATGGCGCGGGCGGTGGGCGCGCCCGCGGCCCGGCGCGAGGACGCGGACTTCGAGCGCGCCGAGGAGAAGCTGAAGCGGCAGCTCGGCGTCGCCTCGCTCGACGGCTTCGGCGTCGGCGGGCTCTCCGCCGGGCTCGCCGCGGCGGCGGCCGCCCTCGCGTATCTGGTGGACACGCAGCGGGCCGCGCCGGCGCACGTGGATCGCATCGCGCGCCTGCACACGGACGACGTCCTCCTCCTCGACGAGGCGACGCGCACGAACCTCGAGCTCGAGCGGACGCTCTCGGGGGGGCGCCGGAAGGGCTCGCTCCTCGCGCTCCTCGACCGGACGGTCACCGCGCCCGGCGGGCGCCGCCTGGCCGAGTTCCTCCGGTACCCCCTCACCGATCTCGTCCGGATCGACGCGCGCCTCGACGCGGTGGACGAGCTGGTCGGCTCCGCGGTGGCGCGCGAGGACCTCGCCGCCGCGCTCCGCCCCGTCGCCGACCTCGAGCGGCTCCTCTCTCGGCTCGTGCTGCGCCAGGGGACCGGGCGGGACCTCCGCGCGCTCTGCGGCGCGCTCCTCGCGCTCCCGGCGCTCGCCGACGTCCTGGCGGCGCGCGGCGCGACGCTGCTGCGCGACGGGGGCGGACGGCTGCGCGGGCTCGAGCCCCTCGCCGCCCACCTCGACCGGGCCGTGGCGGAGGAGCCGCCCGCGACCCTGAAGGAAGGCGGCCTCGTCCGGCGCGGCTTCTCGGCCGAGCTCGACGAGATCGTCGCCATCGCCGAGGACGGGAAGGGCTACATCGCCTCCCTCGAGGCGCGCGAGCGCGAGCGGACCGGGATCGGCTCGCTCAAGGTCCGCTTCAACAAGGTCTTCGGCTACTACCTCGAGGTCACGAAGTCGAACCTCCACCTCGTGCCGTCCGACTGGGAGCGGCGCCAGACCACCGTCGGCGGCGAGCGGTTCGTCACCCCCGAGCTCAAGGGGTTCGAGGAGAAGGTCCTCACCGCCGAGGAGCGGCGCTTCGCGCTCGAGGAGCGGCTCTTCGAGGAGCTGCGCCAGGCGGTGGTGGCCGAGGCGGCGCGGATCCGGACCGCCGCCGACGCGGTGGCCGAGGTGGACGCGATCCTGTCCCTGGCGCGCGTGGCGGCGGAGCGCGGCTACGCGCGGCCGGTGGTGGACGGCTCCGAGGTGCTCGAGATCGTGGACGGCCGCCACCCGGTCGTCGAGGCGGTGCTGCCGGACGGACCGGCCTCGTTCGTCCCGAACGACGTGCGGGTCGCCTCCCGGTTCGAGCTGGAGCAGGCGGGGGCCGGTGCGGATGCGCCGGCCGGGGACGGGGCGCGCGAGGATGGGGCGGCCCGGTCGGGGCCGAACGCCGCGCTCCTCGTCATCACCGGGCCGAACATGGCGGGGAAGAGCACGGTGATGCGCCAGACGGCGCTCGTCACCCTGCTCGCGCAGATGGGGAGCTTCGTCCCGGCGCGGCGCGCGCGGGTCGGGCTGGTGGACCGGATCTTCACGCGGGTCGGCGCCTCGGACGACCTCGCCCGCGGTCGCTCCACCTTCATGGTCGAGATGACCGAGACGGCGGCGATCCTCCACAACGCGACCCGCCGCTCGCTGGTGGTCCTCGACGAGATCGGCCGCGGGACCTCCACCTTCGACGGCCTCTCGATCGCCTGGGCGGTCGCGGAGCACCTCCACGACGTGACCGGGTGCCGGACCCTCTTCGCGACGCACTACCACGAGCTGCAGGACCTCGCCCGCGAGCACCCCGCGGTGCGGAACGTCACCGTCGCGGTCCGCGAGGTCGGGGAGCGGGTGGTGTTCCTGCGCAAGCTCGTCGAGGGCGGCGCCTCCCGGAGCTACGGCATCGAGGTCGCGAAGCTCGCCGGGCTCCCTGCGGAGGTCCTCGCCCGCGCCCGGGAGATCCTGAAGAACCTCGAGTCGATGGAGGTGGACGAGGGCGGCCACGCCGCGCTCGCGCGCGGCCGGCGCGGGAAGGGCGAGGTCGCGAGCCAGCTCGGCCTGTTCGGCGTCCCCGCCGATCCGGCCGCGGAGGCGATCGCGCGGGAGCTGCGCGGCCTCGATCTCGACACGCTCCGGCCCCTCGACGCCCTGAACCTCCTCGCCGGCTGGAGGAAGCGGCTCGGGTAGCGCGTCACGCGCCGCCCGGGGAGGGCGACGGTCGGTCGAGCGCGCGGAATCGGGATAGGGGGTAGGCCGTTCCTGCCGCGCAACATGCCCGTGCACGCGGCCGATGATGATGGACATCCGCATCGGTGCGCTGACGGTCCTCGAGCGCGGTTACGACGCCGTGTTCCGGTAGGAGCCGGCCGGTTCCGGCGAGCGGTGCGAACGCGCTTCGGACTTCGCGCACCGCTCGTCTGGCCTTGAGCTCTTCTTCCTGGAGTGCTCGGCCGGAGCCTTGCGCTTCCACCGTCGGTCGACGGGGCCCGGGCGGCTTTCCGCACGGCGGCCGGACGGTTTTGCACGTGACCTCGGTGCGACCGGCCGGCATACTCCTACGCTTCGTGCGGGTGCGCTCGAACGGGTGGCCACGCGCGCGTACCGAGCGTGGAGGGGGAGATGCGCGTCGATCCGAAGTCACTGGTCCGGAAGCTCACGCCGAGCGCGACGCGGGCGCTCGAGGCGGCGGTGGGACGCGCCGCCCAGGGGGGCTACTACGAGCTGGCCGTCGAGCACCTCCTCGCCGCCATCCTCGAGCCGGACGACGGGGACGCCGCGCGCATCCTCCAGCGCTGGAGCGTCGACCGGCGGCGGCTGTGGAGCCGGGTGGAGCGCGAGCTCGGGCATCTCAAGCAGGGCAACCCGGGGCGGCCCGTCATCTCCGAGGCGGTCTTCAACTGGATCGAGGACGCCTGGCTGCTCGCGTCCGTCGAGCTCGGCGCGGTCGCGCTCCGCACCGGCCACCTGCTCCTCCAGCTCGTCGCGCGCCCGGATCGCTACACCTGCGAGACCTACCCGGAGCTCGGTGCGCTCGAGCTCGATCAGGTGAAGCGCGACCTCGACGAGGTCATCGCGCCGTCCGCAGAGTCGGCGGAGGTGCTCCGGACGCCGGACGCCGGCGCCTCCGCAGGCGCGCCGGTGGAGGGCGGCCGCGAGGCCCTCGCACGCTTCGGCACGAGCTTCACCCAGCGCGCGCGGGAGGGGAAGATCGATCCGATCTTCGGGCGCCACCGCGAGATCCGGCAGATGATCGACATCCTCGCCCGGCGCCGGAAGAACAACCCCATCATCGTGGGCGAGCCCGGCGTCGGGAAGACCGCGCTCGTCGAAGGGCTCGCGCTCGCCATCGCGGCGGGAGAGGTTCCGGAGGCGCTCCGCGACACGGATCTCGTCGGGCTCGACCTCGGGCTCCTCCAGGCGGGCGCCAGCGTGCGCGGCGAGTTCGAGAACCGGCTCAAGGCGGTGATCGCCGAGGTGAAGGCCTCGCCGCGGCCCATCGTGCTCTTCATCGACGAGGCGCACACGCTCATCGGGGCGGGGGGAGCCCCAGGCGGCGGAGACGCTGCGAACCTCCTCAAGCCGGCGCTGGCGCGCGGGGAGCTGCGGACCATCGCCGCGACCACCTGGTCCGAGTTCAAGAAGTACTTCGAGAAGGACGCCGCGCTCGAGCGCCGGTTCCAGCCGGTGAAGGTGGACGAGCCCGGCGACGACGACGCGATCCTGATGCTGCGCGGCCTCCGCGAGGTCTACGAGCGGGCCCACGCGGTGACGATCCGCGACGAGGCGATCGTCGAGGCGGTCCGCCTCTCGCGTCGCTACCTGTCCGGACGGCAGCTGCCCGACAAGGCGGTGGACCTGCTCGACACGGCGGCGGCCCGGGTCAAGGTCGCCCTGCAGGCGAGGCCGGACGCGCTCGCGGAGCTGGAGCTCCGCATCGCGGGGCTCGAGCGCGAGCGCGACGCGATCGTGCGCGACGTGGCGGAGGGGCACCGCGCCGACGACGGCACCGCCCGCGCGATCGACGACCGCATCGCCGCGGCGCGCGCCGAGGCGGCGGCGCTCGAGACGCGGCTCGGCGCGGAGCGCGCGGCGGTGGAGAAGCTCCGCGCCGCGCGGGGCGCGGCGGCCCGCGATCCCGAGGCGATCGCCGGGGCCGCTCGCGAGCTCGCGTCGGCCCGCGGCGAGCAGCCGCTCGTCCACGCCGAGGTGGACGCCGACGCGGTCGCGCGCGTGGTGGAGGCCTGGACCGGCGTCCCGGTCGCGAAGATGCGGACGGACCAGCTCCAGGCGATCCTCGAGGTCGAACAGAGCCTTGGCGCTCGCGTGAAGGGGCAGCCCGCCGCGATCCGCGCGGTGGCGGAGGCCCTGCGGATCGCCCACGCCGGGATCCGCAACCCGAGCACGCCGCTCGGGGTTCTGCTCTTCGTGGGCCCCAGCGGCGTGGGGAAGACCGAGACGGCCATCGCGCTGGCCGACCTGCTCTACGGCGGCGAGCGGTTCATGACCGTCATCAACATGTCCGAGTTCCAGGAGAAGCACTCGGTCTCGCGCCTCATCGGCTCGCCGCCAGGTTACGTGGGGTACGGGGAGGGCGGCGTGCTCACCGAGGCGGTGCGGCAGCGGCCGTACTCGGTCGTGCTGCTCGACGAGTGCGAGAAGGCCGACCTCGAGGTGATGAACCTCTTCTACCAGGTGTTCGACAAGGGGAGCCTCACCGACGGCGAGGGGCGCGAGATCGACTTCAAGAACACGCTCGTCGTGCTCACCTCCAACCTCGGCTCCGACCTGATCATGGAGGCCTTCGCGGACGGCGCGCGGCCCACCGACGAGGAGCTCCGCGCGCTCGTCCGCCCCCTCCTGAGCCGCCACTTCAAGCCGGCGCTCCTGGCGCGCATGTCGGTCGTCCCGTTCGCGCCCCTGCCGCGGGACGTCCTGCGCGAGGTGGCCGAGCTGAAGCTTCGAGCGCTCGTGCGCCGCCTGGCGGACGGCCACGGCATCCGCGGGGAGCTCGCGCCGGAGCTGCTCGATCAGCTCGCCGCCCGGTGCGCCGATCCCGAGGCGGGCGCGCGCGAGATCGACCACGTCCTGCGGGGCTCGCTCATGCCGGCGCTGTCCCGGGCGCTGCTCGAGAAGCTCGTCGCCGGCGAGAAGCCCGGCCGCGTCGCCGTCGGGCTCGCGCAGTCGGGCGACTGGAACTTCGACTTCGGGGAGGCCCGCGCATGAGCGACCGACCGCTGCTGGTGCACGTCGACGACCCGGAGCGCCGCGTCTCGACGCGGTCCGCCTTCATCAAGTCCCCGGTGCGCGTCGGGCGCGGGGAGCTCAACGACCTGGTCGTCGAGGCGTCCTTCGTCTCGACCTGGCATGGGCTCGTCCAGTTCGACGCCGACGGGATCCGGTTCGTGGACCTCGGCTCCACGAACGGGACGTTCCTCGATGGCGTCAAGCTCGAGCGGAACGTGCCGGCGCCGATCGCGCCCGGCTCGGACCTGCGCATCGGCCCGATCCGGATCACGCTCTCCTGGGGCGCGCCCGAGCAGCGCCCCGAGCCCGTGCGCCCGAAGACCCAGTTCGCGATGCGCGCCATCGCGCCGCCCGCCGCGGACCCCCGCCCCGCCTCCGCGCCGATCGCGCCAGCCGTCGCGGACGCGCGCCCCGCGCCGGCTCCGGCTCCGGCGCCGCCGCCGGCCGCGCCCGTGGCGCCCGCCGCCGCGCCGGTCGCGGTCCCGCGGGAGGTCGAGGAAGCGGCGCAGCGCGCGGTCGAGGACGCGAGCTGGCAGCTCGGCATCCTGCACGACTCTTACCGGCAGGCGCGGGAGAACCTCGAGGCCGCGGCGAGCCAGGCGGTCCTCGCGCTGCCCGAGGCGGCGCGGCGGCGCGCGCGGGCCGTCATGGCGGAGCGTTTCCCGATGGCGGGCGGCGAGCCTGTCGCCGCGGCGCCCGCGGCCGAGGTGCCCGCGAGGCCCGCGCCGGCCGGGGATCCCGCGCTCCCGATCCTCCGCGCCTTCGCGCAGACCTACGTCGCCGGCGGCGTGCCTCTCGACGGGCGCGGGGAGATCGAGGCGTTCCTCGGGACCCTCGCGGAGGTGCTCGAGGCGGCGGTGAAGTCCTATCTCGAGCTGCGGCGCGGCTACGACGAGTTCGGGAAGGAGATGGGCGTCCGGGTCCCCCAGGGCGACGGCGCGGTCGGCCGGATCCGGGATGCGCGGCAGCTCCTCGGGTACCTGCTCCAGGCGACGGCGGGATCGCCGCGCGCGCAGGAGCTGGCGAGCGCCTTCGCCGACCTGATGATCCACCAGGTCGCGCTGCTGAACGCGGTCACCGCGGGCGCGAAGGACCTGCTCCAGCGCCTCTCCCCGGAGGCGATCACCTCGGCCCTCGACGAGGGCGGTGGGCGGATCTCGCTCGGCGTGAAGCCGCTGCGCGAGGGAGCCCAGTGGCGCGCGTTCGTGCAGGCGTACGCCGCGCTCGCCGACGACGACCACGCGTTCTCCGACGCGCTCTTCGGGAAGGCGTTCGCCCGGGCCTACGCCGCCGTGGCGGGCCACCGCGCCCCGCCCCCCGACGGTCCGGACGACTACTCCACGCCACGCCCAGGCTAGCCAGCCTCGACGCGCCGGGCCGAGCCAAGGGCGGCCTCGGGTCCGGCGCCGCACCCTCGAACGCCGCTCCGGAGGTCTCTTGCCCGTGCGCCTCTCGCTGGTGACCCTCGTCCTGCTCTCGGCGGCGTGTGCCGCGCCGCACCCGTGGAGCGGCGCCGCGCTCTGCGAGCTGGACCGGCCGCAGCCCGCGGCCCCCCAGAGCGCGGGAGAGGACGGCGAGCCGGGCGTCAGGCCCGCGCCGCCGCCCGCGCCGGTCGTCGAGGCGGAGCCCGGGACGACGCAGTGGCTCCAGCTCATGCTCCGCGGCTGGGACGCCGAGACCGGCCGCGCCACCGCGCCGGCGGTGGACTGCACCGGTCGCCAGATCCGCTGGGAGGCGCCGGCGCTCGCGTGCGACGACCCGGCCGTCGCGCGGGCGCTCCTCCCGGACCACCCCCTCGGCGAGGCGGACGTGGTCGTGGCGCCGCTCCCGGAGGGTGAGCGGCTCGTCTGGATCGTCACGAACCGCCTCGCGAGCGGCGAGGGGCTCGGGCCAGTCGCCGTGGTGACCGTGCAGCAGCGGCGCCTCGTGGTCCGCGCCATCGGGACCCTCCGCGCCAACGTCGTCCGCCCCAAGCTCCGCCTCGAGCGGCTCGGCACCACGGAGGCGCTGGTCGCGGAGGGGGAGAGCTGCGCGCGCGCGGATCCGGCGACCTGCGTCCGCGCCGCCCGCGTGATGCCGCTCGTGGGCGGCCGGTTCTCGCCCGCGGCCCTGGTGAACGCGGCGGGCGTGTGCGCCGGCCCGGCGTGGTTCTACCTCGGTCGGGAGGAGGCCGAGCGGCTCCCGTCCGGCTGGAAGCGGCGGACGCGCCTCGACGGGTCGCTCTCGTTCGGCGCCGAGGGCTTCAGCGTCGACGAGCAGGTCGTCGTCCACGACCTCGATCCGCGCCAGCCCAACGCGCCGCCCCGGCTGTTCCGGAAGGCGGAGTCGCGGCTCACCGTGAAGCTCGCCGAGGGGCGCCTCGTGACGAGCGGGCCATCGCTCTGGGTCCGGATGCACTCCAAGGACTAGCGCACGCAGGGTGCGACATGGTGCCGCACCGACCGTGACGTCGTCCGATCTGGCCGTCGCGATATCCCGCTGCAGGAACTGCACGCCGTAGTTGTCCTCCGCACGCAATTGGGTGTTATCCTCCGCGTGTAATCACCCGGGGTGGGGGCGGGACCATGGGGTTCGTGTGCACGGAATGTCACCAGGAGGTCGCGGCGCGGGCCAACTTCTGCCCGTACTGCGGCGTTCCGGCGCCAGCGCCGGAGCCGCAGCCGCAGCGACCCCTCGAGGCGGGTGATTCGCTCATCGGTCGCACGATCGCCGGCAGGTACTTCGTGAGCCGGCTCGTGGGGCGCGGCGGGATGGGCCAGGTCTACCGGGCCAACGACGTCGCCCTCGACCGCGAGGTGGCGCTGAAGGTCCTGGACAGGTCGCTCCTCTCGGACCCGACGATGGTCCAGCGGTTCCAGCGGGAGGGCCGCGCCGCGTCGCGGCTCAAGCACCCCAACTGCATCACCATCCTCGACGTCGGCCAGGCGGAGGACGGGACGCTCTTCATCGCGATGGAGTACCTCGCGGGCCGGCCCCTCTCGAGGTTCCTCGCCGACGAGGCGCCCGTCGACGCGGACCGAGCGGTGCGGATCGTCGCGCAGATCCTCGCAGCGCTCGCCGATGCCCACGCGAGCGGGATCGTCCACCGCGATCTGAAGCCGTCCAACGTGATGATCGAGACGCGCCGCGACGAGCCCGACTTCGTGAAGGTGCTCGATTTCGGGCTCGCCAAGCTCACGGGGGCAGGGCAGGGTGCTCCCCAGCTCACCGGCTCCGGCATCGTGTGCGGCACGCCGGGCTACATGAGCCCGGAGCAGGCGCGCTGCGAGGCGCTCGACGGGCGGAGCGATCTCTACGCGGCGGGCGTGATCCTGTACGAGCTGCTCTCGGGACGGTTGCCGTTCGACGCGGGGACGGCGGTGGGCTTCGCCGGGCCGAGCGCCGCCCCGATCCCGCTTCGCCAGCGGCGTCCCGGCCTGGAGGTCGCGCCCCGGCTCGAGGCGCTCGTCGAGCGCGCCCTCTCGTCGAATCGAGCGGATCGGCCGGCGAGCGCGGAGGAGATGCGGCAGGACCTCCTCGCCTGCCGCGGCTCCGCCGGACACGATCGTCCCACGCCGCGCCCGGAACGCTCCTCGACGGTGGTCCTCCAGGCGGTGCGTTCGAACGCGCCGCCGTCCGGCGGCCCGGCGCGGAGCGCCCCCGAGGCACCGCGGGTCGTGCGGTTCGACCGCCCCGCTCCGACGGCCGCGCCGCGCGAGCCGTCGTCCCACCTCCCCGCGCCGGGCGACGCCGCCGGGCTCCGGCAGCCGACGACCCCGCTGCCGAGCCGCCCGATGGCGCCCGCGCCCGCACAGGAAGGGGCGCCGCTGCGCCAGCCGACGACGCCGCTGCCGCGCCAGCCGTCGACGTCTGCCCCGCGCCCGCTCCCGGCGCCTGCGCCGCAGGAGGAGGTGACGCCCGCGGCTCGCCCGCTCTCGACGCCCGCGCCACATGAGGAGGCGCCGCCGCCCTCGCGAGAAGCGTCGGAAGAGCGGCGGACGCCCGCGCACGCGCGGTCCGGCGCCCGCCGCGCCCGGCCCGCGCCGACCGCCCGCCGCGGGCTCGGCGCGGGTGCCCTCGTCGCCTTCATCGGCGGCGGGATCGCCGCGGTGGCGCTCGTCGTCTACCTGCTGGTGGCGAGCGATCCGTTCGCCGCTCCGCCCGCCGCGCCGGACGACGGGGTCCGCCTGAACCTCGGCGGCGCGCCAGGAGCTCGCGCGTTCGTCCCGCCCCGGCCGGTCGAGGCTCGGCCGGTCGACGGTCGAGCTCCGCAATCCACGAAGGAAGGCCGATGAGGAAAGCAGCGCTCGCGCTCGTGATGGTGGTCTCCGGTTGCAGCCTCCTCCCCGGGGGAGGCGGCAAGACGCCGAGGCCCGTGCGGCTGACGGTGGTCGCCGGCGAACGGCTCAACCCGGACGACGAGGGGCGGTCCCTGCCGACCGCGGTGCGTGTCTTCCAGGTGGGATCGACGGCCAAGGCGAGCGCCGCCGAGATGCTCGACCTCGTCCGCGATCCCAAGGCAACGCTCGAGGACGATCTGCTCGGCGTCGAGGAGCTGCAGGTCCAGCCGGGGGAGCGGATCGAGCGGACCCTGACCCGCGAGAAGGGCGCGCGCGCGCTCCTCGTGGTCGGGCTCTTCCGGCGCCCGACCGGCTTGGCCTGGCGGCAGCTCGTGGAGCTCCCCGCGGAGGGGCGGGAGGCGACGCTGACGCTGGCGATCGACGAGTACCGGATCGAGCGCCGGTGAGGGGCGACGGAGGGAGCGCGGGATGAAGACGCCGCAGAGGCTGGTCTGGTCTGAGGGGACGTTCCTGGCGCCGCAGCACCTGCAGGCGCAGGACCGGTACCACGAGGCGCTGCTGGCTGCGCGGCTCGACGCGCTGGCCCCACATCCCTGGGGCGTCGCGGCGCTGGAGATCGACGCGGCGGCGCTCGCGTCCGGTCAGCTGCGGCTCCAGCGGTTCGAGGGCGTCTTCCGCGACGGGCTCGTCGCGGCGTTCTCGGAGGAGGACGGCGAGGCGCCCCCGGCGCGCGAGGTGGGCGCGCACTTCCCGGCCTCGGCGCGCAGCCTCGACGTCCACCTCGCCGTCCCGCTCGACCGGGACGGCGTCGCGGCGTACGCCGAGGCGGGCGGTGACGGGCTCCACGCGCGCTACGCCGTCGCGACCCGCGAGGTGCAGGACGCGACGCGGCCCGGCGCGGGCGCGCCGGTCGCCTTCGCCCGGCCGAACCTCGCGCTGCTGCTGGGGAACGAGTCCCGCGCCGATCACGAGACCATCAAGATCGCCGAGCTCGTCCGCACCGGCACCGGCCAGCTCGCGGTGTCCGACGCGTACGTCCCGCCGCTCCTCCGCGTCGCCGGCGCGCCGCGGCTCCTCGCGGCGCTGCGCGAGCTCGTGACGCGCCTCCTCGCGAAGCAGCGCGACCTGGCGGGCTCCCGCCCCGGCGCGGCGGCGGTGAGCGCGCCCGAGCTCACGCGGATGCTCCAGCTCGTGGTCGTGAGCGGCGCGTACCCCGCCCTCGCGCACGTGGCGGAGACCGGCGACGTCTCGCCGCTCGACGCGTACCTCGCGCTGGAGCAGCTCGCCGCGCAGCTCGCCGCCGTCTCGCCGGACGCCGAGGTGGCGTCGCTCCCGAAGTTCAACCACGCCGACCTGCGGTCGACCTTCGAGCCGCTGCTCGCGCGGATCCAGGCGTTCCTGGGCGGGCTCGCGCTCGAGCAGTTCCTCCGCGTGCCGCTCGAGGTCCGCGCGGGGCTCCACGTCGCCCGCGTGCAGGAGGAGCGGCTCCTGCGCGGCGTGCCGCTCTTCCTCTCGGTCAAGAGCGACATCCCCGAGAACCAGGTCGCGGAGCAGCTCCCGCGGCTGTGCAAGGCGGCGGCGCTCACCGACATCCAGTCGCTCGTGCAGGCCGCCGCGCCGGGGCTGCCCCTGCAGGCGACGCTGCGGCCGCCGCCCGAGCTCCCGCAGCGGCCCGGCGTCGTCTACTTCCTGGTGACGCCGGCGGAGCGGCTCTGGAAGAACGTCGTCGCCGACCGGACGCTCGTGTTCTACCTGCCGCCCCCGTTCGACGCGAGCCGCGCCAAGGTCGAGCTGCTGGCCCTGACGGGCGCCCCGCCGCAGGCGCGGTAGCCGGCGCGCCGTGGAGAGACGATGGATCGAGTCACCGAGATCACCAAGGACTGCCTCAACGCGCTGAGCCAGCTCCGCGCCGCGCCCGACGGCTCCCTGGGCGCGCCGGAGCAGCTGCACGTGCGCCTGCGCTCCTTCGTGGAGGCGCTGCTCCAACGCGCCGCCGCCGCGGGCCTCGGGCGCGAGGAGGCGAACGACCTCGCGTACCCCGTCGTGGCCCTGGCGGACGAGATCGTCCTCTCGAAGGCCTCGGAGGAGCTGCGCGCGTTCTGGAGCGCCCAGCCGCTCCAGCTCCAGTTCTTCCACGAGAACGTGGCCGGCGAGGAGTTCTTCACGCGGCTCGAGGCGATCCGCAAGGACCCGCGGCGGGCCGAGCTCGCCCGCGCGTACTACCTCGCGCTCGCCTTCGGGTTCCAGGGGCGCTACCGCGTGCGCGGCGGCGAGCTGGAGCTGATGGGCATCACGGACGGCCTCGGCCGCGAGCTGGCGCGGGCGCGCCAGGGCGATCCCGAGGTCCTGTCGCCCAGCGGGGATCGGCCCACGGGCGGGCTCGGCGAGGGCCGGCGCGCCGGCCCGATCCTCGCCATCGCCGGCGCGGCGCTCCTCGCGGCCCTCGTCCTCTACGTCGGCCTCCGGATCTCGCTGTCGAGCAGCACCGACACGGTCGTGAGCCGCATCGCGGCGACCGTCACCCCGTAGCGCGGAGCCTGGGACCTCATGCTGCTGGCATCGATCCTCGCCTTCGTCGTCGTCGCCGCCGTCTGGGCGGTCGTGCTCCTCCTCCCCGTCCCGGCCTGGATCGCGGTGGTGGTGACCGTCGTCGTCGGGCTCTCGCTCGTCGCGCTCGTCGTCTGGCGCCGCCACAAGGCCCGCCGCGCCGCGGGCGAGATCGAGGCGACGCTGCAATCGCAGGCGAGCGCCCACGCCGAGACGATCCGGCCGGATCAGCAGGCCGAGATCGACGCGATGCAGGGGGAGTTCCAGAAGGCTGTCGCCGCGCTCAAGTCGTCCAAGCTGGCCCGCGGCGGCCGGGACGCGCTGGCGGTCCTCCCCTGGTACATGATCATCGGCCCGCCGGGCTCCGGGAAGAGCACCGCGCTCCGCGCGTCCGGGCTCCAGTTCCCGTACCTCTCCGGGCGCGGCGGCGGCGTCCGGGGCGTCGGTGGCACGCGCAACTGCGACTGGTGGCTGACGAACGAGGCGGTGCTGCTCGACACCGCCGGCCGCTACGCGGTCGAGGAGGAGGATCGGGAGGAGTGGACCGCGTTCCTCGACATGCTGGCGCGGACGCGGCCGCGGAAGCCGGTGAACGGCCTCATCGTGGCGGTGAGCGTCGGCGATCTCGGGGGCGAGTCGGAGGAGGGGATCGTCGAGCTCGCGAAGCGGATCCGCGAGCGGATGGACGAGGTCATGGCGCGCCTGCAGATGGTGCTCCCGGCCTACGTCCTCTTCACGAAGTGCGACCTGGTCCCTGGGTTCGTGGAGATGTTCTCCGACCTGCGCAAGCAGGACCGCGGCCAGGTCTGGGGATTCACCCTCCCGGTCGGCGGTGAGGCCGGGCCGCCCGCGGAGGCGTTCCGGGAGAAGTTCGAGGAGCTGACCCTCGTCGTCGAGGAGCGCGCGCTCGCGCGGCTCGCCGAGGAGCGCAGCATCCCCGCGCGCGAGCGCATCTGGCAGTTCCCGCAGCAGCTCGCCGCCCTCCGGGACGCGATGGCGACGTTCGTCGAGGCGCTCTTCACCGAGAACGTCTACCAGGACACGCCCGTCATGCGCGGCGCCTACCTGACGAGCGGCACGCAGGAGGGGCGGACCATCGACCGGGTGATGGGCTCGATGGCGCAGGCGTTCGGCATCCAGGCGCCGTCCGGGGAGGCCGCGCCGGTCCTCGAGGCGAAGAGCTACTTCCTCGGCGACGTCTTCAAGAAGATCGTCTTCCCGGATCGCGACCTCGCGGTCCGGAGCGCCAAGGCGCTCCGGACGCAGCAGCTCCGCCGCTACGGGCTCGCCGCGCTGGGCGTGGCCGCCGCGCTCCTGCTGTTCGCGTTCCCGCTCCGGTCGTTCCTCCTGAACCGGAGCCTCGTCCGCTCCACCCGCGACATCGTCGCGCAGGTTGCGGCGAGCCTCGCCGAGCCGCAGGCGACGCCGAAGCTCTCGACCATCGAGCCGCTGCGCGCGCGGCTCGAGCTGCTCCTCCGGTTCGAGGAGGAGGGCGCCCCGTGGTCGATGCGCCTCGGGATGTACCAGGGCGCCGAGCTCCTGCCGGGCGTGCGCACCCTCTACGCGGCCGCGGTGCGGCGGCTCCTCGTCGAGCCGGTCTACGCGGTCGAGGTCGAGGAGATGGATCGGTTCGCGCGCGCCTACGAGTCCTCCGCCGGCCTCCCCGCCGACGCGGACTACGCCGCCTACTACGACCGGCTGAAGCTCCACCTCCTCCTGTCCGGCCCCCGCACCAGCGGCGAGCCGCGCACCTCCGTCGCCGACCAGCAGTGGCTCGCGGAGCGGGTGATGGAGCGATGGACGGGCGGCCCGGGCGAGCGGGATCCGGCCACGGCGAAGCGCGTGGCCGCCAGCGCCGTGCTCTTCGCGCGACTGCTCGCGCAGGAGCCGACGCTCGCCCTCACCCGCTACGACGACCTCGTGCGCCGGATGCGAATCGTGCTCGGCCGGGTCTCCTTCACCTCCCTCGCGATCGAGAAGCTCGTCCGCGAGCAGGACGGGAAGGGCTACGACCTGACGCTCCCGATCCTGCTGGGCGAGACCGTCCCCGTGCTGCGGAACGAGGCGCGCGTCCGCGGCGCCTTCACGCGCAAGGCGTGGGAGGAGGCCGTGAAGGCCCGGCTCGAGGATCCCGCCGCGCTGCTCGAGCCATGGGTCCTGGCGCGCGACGGGAAGGATCAGGACGAGCGCCTCGCCGAGGCGGCCAAGCAGCTCCGGTCGCGCTACTTCGAGCGCTACATCGACGAGTGGCGCCGCTTCCTCGACGCGACGGACGTGAACGTCGCGGCCGGGGGCGGGGCCCTCCCGGTGCTGCAGGAGCTGACGCGGGGCGAGCCGCCCCCGCTCCCGCGCCTCTTCCGCGCGGTGGACTACAACGTGCGGATCGCCGGCCTCGGTGGCGCGATCGAGAAGACGGGCGAGGGCGTCCTCGGGAAGCTCAGGAGCAAGCTGGGGGGGCAGGCGGAGGTGGTCGCCGCGGCGTACCGCGATCCCAGCGCTCCCCGCGAGCTCGGGCCGCTCG
This sequence comes from Anaeromyxobacter oryzisoli, assembly GCF_022690765.1. Taxonomy (GTDB): domain Bacteria; phylum Myxococcota; class Myxococcia; order Myxococcales; family Anaeromyxobacteraceae; genus Anaeromyxobacter; species Anaeromyxobacter oryzisoli. Next base: position 19,586 of record NZ_JALCZA010000076.1, read on the forward strand.
ACGTGGAGCGCACCTTCGAGCCCTTCCTGGCCTTCGGGATCGCCGCGCCGCCCGCCCCCGGCGCCCCGCCCGCCCCGGGCGGCGCCGGCGGCTCGCCGCAGCAGCGCAGCACACCGCTCGATCTCTACCTCGAGCAGCTCTCCTTCGTCCGCGACGCGCTCCGCGACACGCTCGACGGCGCCGATCCCGGTCCGCTCAAGGAGCGCGTCCAGGCGGCCCGGACGAAGATCCGGGCGCTCATCGACGGCGCGCAGATCGGCTGGCGCCCGCGTCTCGAGGCGCTGCTCTGGCCGCCGCTCGACGCGGCGAGCCGGGACACCGCGAAGCAGGCGGCGAGCGGGGCGTCGATGGAGTGGTGCTCCACCGTGGCGCAGCCGTTCCGGCGCAGCCTCGCCGGGCGCTACCCGTTCTCGCGGGACGGCGACGACGCGGCCATCGCGGACGTGGCCGAGTTCTTCCGGCCCGGCGGCGTGGTCTGGGGCTTCTACGACGCGGCCCTCAAGGCGGACATCCAGCGCGCCGGCGACGGCTTCAAGTTTGCCCGCCACCTCGGGGGCGCCTCCGGCTTCCGCCCCGAGCTGCTCGGCTTCCTGAAGCGGGCGCAGGACGTCACGTCGGTCCTCTTCCCGGCCGGCGCCACCGACCCGAAGGTCGAGGTGTCGGTCCGCATCCGGCCGACCCCCGGCGTCGCGGTGGTCTGGCTCGAGGTGGACGGCCAGAAGTTCGACTACCGAAACGGCCCCGAGGAGTGGCACAAGATCGTCTGGCCAGGGCAGGGCAAGACGCCCGGCGCCTCGCTGCGCGTGAAGGCCGCCAACGGGCAGGAGGAGGTCGTCCAGCAGGACGGCGAGTGGGGCCTCTACCGGCTCATCGAGGTCGGGAAGCTCAAGGGCGCTCCGGGCGCGCGCGACTTCGCGATCACCTGGGCGCTCCCGTCCCTCGGGTCCAGCGTGACGGTCGACTTCCGCGCCGCGCGGAGCGACGCGCCCTTCTTCGGGCTGCGCCGGCCCGGCGTGACGCCGCGCCTGATGGCGCCGTTCCGCGCAGGCGTCCTCCCGCCCTCCAACATCGGGAACGGAGGGTCGAGCTGCAACTAGCTCGGGCGCGCGCATGCACGACTCCATCGGCCTCTTCGGCAAGCTCCCCGCGCAGGGCGACTTCTTCCGGAGCAACATCGCCGACCCCGCCGTCCAGGCGCTGGTCGGCTGGCTCCAGGAGGCGATCGCTCCGGTCTACCGGGATGCGCTGAGGCTGCCGGCTTCCCCGGTCCGGTTCCTGTTCCGGAGTCCCGGCGCGCAGAGCGTGGTCCTGGGCGCGATGGTGGCCTCCGCGGACAAGGTGGGCCGGAGGTTCCCGCTCTGCGCCTTCGCGACGCTGCCCCCGGCGGACGTCGGCGCGCGCTGGGCGGCGGTCCCCGCCGCGCACCGCCCGTTCCTCGACGCCGCCGCCGCACTGCTCGGCGAGGCGGCGGGGCTCGACGGCGCGACGGTCGCGGCGCGCGCGCGATCCCTCCCCGCGCCGGCGCCCGGCGACCTCGCGCGCGCGGACGAGGCCCTCCGCCGCGAGGCGAGCGCGCTGCGCGCGGTCGAGCTCGGGCGGCGGCTCTTCGGCGACCTCCCTCCTGGCTCGCTCGGCTACGCGCTCGCCACCGTCGAGGCCGCGGTGTCGCCGGTGCGCGGCCGCGAGCCCGGGCGCGCGGCGCTGGCGCTCGACTGCCCCGCCGAGCGGGACGTGGACCGATGGGCGTGGCTCGAGCTCGCGCGGCGCGCGCTCCGGTGGCCCGCGCCCCCGCCGTTCCTCTGGACCGAGGGCGCGCCGGGTCGGGTGGTGGTGGCGCTCGGCGCGCCGCCCACGGGCCTCCTCGCGTACCTCTGCGATCCCGCGAGGGCGAGCAACAAGGTCTGGCCGCTCCGCAACGCCCAGCCCGCCGCAATCGAGAGCGGCCGCGGCCGGCTGTCGATCGCCGCCCGCCGCGCGCTCGACGACCCCGACACCACGGTGGACGCGCTCGTCGCCGCCGCCGCAGCCGCCTGAGGAGGAGCGCCGTGTCCGATCTCCTGGAGCCCGCTCGAGCACGCTGCACTGCCTGGCTCGAGCCGATCCCCGGCCCCTCTCCGGCGGGAGTCGCCGCGCGCCTCGATCCGGAGTACCAGGCGGTCGCGGAGGAGGTCGGCAAGCTCGACGCCGTCACCGGCGGCGAGGTGGACTGGAAACGGGTCACCGTCGGCGCTGCGGGGATCCTCGAGAAGCGGTCGAAGGACGTGGTGGTCGCAGCGTACCTCGCGCACGCGCTCCACGTGACCGGCGGCGTCGAGGGGCTCGCGACCGGCGCGACGCTCGTGGCCGATCTGCTCGACCGGTACTGGGACTCGGCCTTCCCGGAGCTGAAGCGCATCCGCGGGCGGGTCAACGCGGTGCAGTGGTTCCTCGACAGGACGCAGCGCTCGCTCGAGGGCGTCCGGGTGGGCGCGGGCGACCACGAGATCGTGGCCGCGCTGGAGGCCGCGACGAGGCGGCTCTCGGAGGTGGTGCGCGCCAGGTTCGCCGAGCAGTCGCCCGCGGTCGGGCCGCTGCTCGAGGCGGTGGGCCGCCTCGCGCTCGACGCCCAGCAGGCCGCGCCGCCGCCGCCGCCCCCGCAGCCCGCCGAAGCGACGCCAGCCACGGCGGCGGCCGCGTCCTCGACCCCGGTCCCGGCGGCCGTCCCCGCGGCTCCGGCG
>NZ_JALCZA010000077.1 GCF_022690765.1 Anaeromyxobacter oryzisoli
GCGCGGCCGCGCGGCCCCGCCGGCGGCAGCGCCCGCGGCCGCGTGGCGCGCGGCACGCGCCGCTCGAGCGAGCCTTCTCCGGCCCCGTGCTATCCTCCGCGCGTGACGCTGGACGAGCTGCTCTCGACGGATCCCGCGTGGCGGCCCGACTCCGCCGAGGAGTCCGGCTGGCGCGCGCGCGCCGCGGCGCCGGAGGCGTGGGAGGCGCTCCGGCGCGAGGTCCGCTGGTGGGACGCGCACCGCGCCGCCGTCGCCCGGGACTGGGCGCGGGTGACGGAGCTCGCCGAGGCGGGCCTCGCCGAGCCGTTCGGCGAGCGCGAGGCGATCCGGCTGGCCCTGCTCCATTGCCTGTCCGGCTCCCTCGAGGAGGCCGAGCACGTGATCGCCCAGGCGGTGCAGCTCGGGGCCTCGGCGGAGGACCTGCCCGGCCGCTTCGCCGCGCTGTGCGCGCGCGAGGGGCTCGACGCGGCGGCGGCGCGGTTCCGCTAGCGGCGGCGGTCGGAGGCGCGCGGTGCCAGGAGCCGCTCGATCCGGTCCGCGACGCGGCGGCGGGCGGCGTAGAGCGCCTCGGGCGACGTCGAGGTCACCCGATCGGCGGCGGGGAAGAGCCGCCGCGCCTCGTCGCGGGCGGCGCGCGGCTCGCCGAGCGCGGCGAGCAGGTGCAGGTACTCGTAGTCCTCCATCCCCTCCCGCAGCAGCTTCAGCCGGAGGGACTCCACCGGCACCCAGGTCCTCCCGCCGATGACGCGCGGGTCCCCCGGGTAGAACAGCGCGCCGTCGCCGTGTGCCCCGAACGCGCAGAGCCCGCCCGGCCGCCAGGCGCGATCGAGGTTCATCACCGCGTCGTAGTACAGCTCGCCCGCGAAGCCGTACCCGAACGAGAGCCACTCCATCGCGCGGGCCTGCACGGCCGAGGCGTCGACGGCGTACGAGGGCCAGCCCGCCGCCGCGCTGGATCCCTGCGCCGGGGCGCACTCGCCCTCCGGCTGGCAGCCGTGCGACATGCACGACTGGTACCACCAGAGCTCCTTGCCCGGCCGCGCGAGGAACTCGTCGTACCGCGCCCGCTCGCGCACGAGGCCGCCGCGATCGCGGCGCTCGAGCTGGTTCACGACGGGGCAGACGATGTCCACGTCGCCCCGCCAGCCGCACGCGTCCACCCGATCGAGGTCGGTCGTCACGAGGGTGCGGACGCCCGCGGCGTGCGCGACGGCGGCGCGGCTCCGCACCTGGGGCACGCAGGCGTGCGGCTCGTCGAACACCTGGTCGAAGAGCTCCTGCGGCCACCTCCGCGCCGCGAAGTGGGCCCGCAGCGCCGCCGTCCGCGCGCGGGTCCACGCCGGGTCGGCGTCGCGGCGATAGCCGCTGCGGAACGTGGTGAGGCGCGCGCCGCCGAGCGGCCCCGCGGTGTCGCCGGCGAGGAACGGCCCGGCGGTCTCGTCGAAGCGGCGAAAGCCGCCGTCCTGGGGGAGGGTGTAGTACGGCGTCGCGAGCGTCACGCGGTGGAGGAGGGCGGCGCGGGTGTAGAGGCGGACGAGGGGCGCCGCCGCGGCGTCCCCCTCGCAGAAGCGGGTGCCGAGGTGGGCGCGGCAGGCGACGTCCACCGAGAAGCCGAAGGCGGAGCGGAGCGAGGCGGTGGACGGGAGCGTGAACCGCCGGACCCGGAGGCGCACCTCGATCGCGGCGAGCGGGTCGCCGCCCGAACGCACCTCGACGACGCCCCGGTAGGGACCGGGGCGGGCGCCGGGCGGGACGAAGACGTCGATCCAGATGGCGCGCGCCTCGCCGGCGGGGACGTCGAAGGGGAACGCGCTCCGCCGCTCGCCGGCGTACCCGTCCACCTCGGCCACGAGCGCGTCGGGCCAGGCCGCGCGCTCCCCCTCGCCGCGCGCAGGGATCTCGTAGAGCCGCTCCGCGAAGAGCCGGAGGTTCGACGCCGCGATCCGCGCGCCGCCCGGTCCCTCGAGATCGCCGGCGCGGGCGGAGACCCGCGGGACCGGCTCGCCGCGCCCGGCGATCACGATCTGGAACGGCTCGAACTCGTTCCGCGCGGCGTCGAGCGCGATGGTGCGTGCGGCCGGAGGCACGGAGTCGGGGCGGATCTTCACGGTCCCGTGGGTCACCCCGACGGCGGCGCGTGCGAGGCCCGCCTTGGGCGACGCCGCGCGACGGCGGAGCGGGCCCTCGTCGTCGCGCCCCCTCGCGCGATCGACGGACCCGGCGGCGTGGGCGCCGGTCCCGGCGAGCGCCGCCACCAGGACGGCGAGCGCGCGGAGCGCCACCGCGCGCCGCACGGCGAGCGACGGGCCCGCCGCGGCTCCCGTGCGCGGGGGCTGCGCCGGGCGGTCTGGAGCGAAGGGCATCCGCCAGGACGCTCGTGTTCCCCTCTCCGGCGCGCGAGGCACCGGATGGGCCTCGCCCTCGGCGCCGCCCCGGCGGTTCGCCGGGCGGCGCACGTTCCACGGACGTGTCCCCGGCACCCCAGCCGCGGAACGCGGCTTCATCTCGAGCTTCATCTCGACGCCCCCTCCTTCGCCGCGCTGCGAAAGAAGGCGAAGGCGCGGCCGTTGGCGCACCGCTCGCATCGAGCGACGACCGCGCCGAGGCGGGCGCGCTGGAGGAGCCATGGCCGCTGGACGATCCGGGGCGTGCGCGCTGCTCGCGGGGCTGGTGCTCGCGGCGTGCGGAGGGGGCGGGTCGAAGACCGCCGCCGAGCCCACCCCGCCGGCGGACACGACTCCCACGCCGACCACGCCGACCCCGACCCCCTCCGGGTTCCAGTTCGGGACGCAGGGGCCCTGGCCGGTGGTGAACGTCACCTACGGTGCCCACGACGGGATCCGCGAGAGCCCGGTGGTGGCCCTGACCACCGACGAGGCGCAGAACCGGTGGCTCGCGACGCCCGACGCCCTCTACCTGCTCCGCCCCGGCGACACGGCCTTCCGGCGCTACGACGCGAGCGACGGGCTGCACCTCGCCGCGAACCCCGCGCATTACTGCAACGACCGGCCGATCCCGGTCACCCAGCGCTGCACCAGCGTCGAGAGCTGGGGCGCGGCGGTGGCGCCCGGCATCACCGCCCTCGCCGGCGGCGCGGCGAACGAGGTCTTCGTCGGCTACGCCGGCGCCCACACGGACAACGTGGACTGCAACAACGACGGGGAGCTGGCCGACTGGTGCGACCCGCTCCGGCACACCGGGAAGATCGACCGCGTGAGGTTGCAGGCCGACGGCTCGCTCCAGGTCGATCGGATGGATCTCGTCGCGAACCTGCACGGCGGCCAGTACTGGCACGACCGCTACGTGAACCGGCTCGTCTACGACCACCTCGCCCATGGGAAGACGCTCTACTCCGCGGAGGAGCACGGCGTGACGATCCTGTTCCCGGACCGGTACCGGCTGCCGAACCCGGGCCAGTGGTACGATCTGGCGTACTCGGAGTGGATGGGGGACCACCTGCACGCGCGGGTCTGCTTCGAGAGGCCCTGCGACTCGACCTCGTCGAACCAGCGGATGGGGGAGTGGCGCGGGCTCGCCCTCGACGCGAACGGGGACCTGTGGCACGCGGGCAAGTGGAGCGCGGGGCTCATCACCTGGGCGAGCGATCCGACCACGTGGTGGCAGCGCGCGGGGAGGGCCTACGCGTTCGCGTTCGGCGATCCGTACCTCGGCCCGGGCACCGGCAACCCCCCCGTGTTCGAGGTCGCGAAGGAGGGGCACACCGTGTACCTCTCCGCGGTCTCGGTCTGCCCGGACGGCAAGGTCTGGTTCGGGAGCCTCGGCGTGGCGGACGGCGTCCCGTACACGGTGGCGTCGTTCGAGGCGGGGAAGGGGTTCCAGTACTACGCGGCGACCGCGCTCGGGCTGCCCACCGCGGCGGTGAAGGATCTGGTCTGCCTCGCCGACGGGCGGCTCGTCATCGCGAGCTTCTCCCAAGGGCTCCTGCTCTGGGATCCGGCGACGAACGCGTCGAAGCCCATCCGCGCCGCGGGCGGCCTCATCCCCTCGGACGAGATCGAGTCGCTCGAGGTGGACCGGATGCCGGCGCCGTCCACGCTCCACGTCGCGACCGCCGGGGGCGCGGCGGCGATCCGGGTGCTGCCGTGAACGAAAGGGCCTCGGCGAGGGCGGCTCCCCGAGGCCCGAAGCCCGATCGCGAGGAAGCCTACCGGCTCCGCCGCCGCCGGAGCCGCAGCGCGCCGGTCAGGCCGAGGAGGGCGGCGAGGCCGAACCCGCCGCCCGTGCCGCAGCCGGCGCTCCCGGCGTGGACCGAGCCGACCGCGGCGATGCCGCTCGAGCCGTCGCCGGCGGCGCCGCCGGAGCCGGCGATGGCGCCGGCGCCGCCGCCGCCGCTGCGCTTCACGATGAGGGCGGCGAGCTGGGCGCGCGCCGCGAAGAGGTCGTCGGCCGACTTCGCGGTGTCGTACGCGTGCGGGAACAGGTTCGCCGCGATGGCCTGGGCGTCCGCCTCGCCGCCGAGGTCGGAGAGCAGCTTCAGGTACTCGTAGTCCTCCATGCCCTCCCGGATCATCTTGAGGCGGATGGACGCGACGGGGACGGGGTGCGAGCCGCCGATCCGCGCGGTCGTCCCGGGATAGAAGAGGGTGCCGTCGCCGTTGCCGCCGAACGCCCACTGCGAGGTCCACGGATCCGCCCGGAACGCCTCGACCGTCTCGTAGTACAGCTCGCCGGTGAGGTGATAGCGGAACGAGAGCCACTCCAGCGCGCGGTTGCGGACCGCGGTCGCGTCGATCGCGTAGCTGGGCCATCCGGTGAAGTAGAGGTCCGAGGCGCTCGGGTTACCGAAGTTCACGCCGCCGCCGCAGCCGTGGCTCATGCAGCTCTCGTACGTCCAGAGCTCGCGCTTCGCGGAGCCGGCGAGCCACGAGTCGTAGTTGCCGCGCTGCTCGCCGGTGAAGGTGCTGCCCGACTTGTCGTCGAGGTAGTTGATCACCGGGACGAGGATGTCGATCGACGAGAGGACGCCCTGGGCGGTCGCCTCCTGGATCGTGGTCGTCACGAGCGTGCGGACCGACGGGTTCGCGCCGTGAGCGGCGGCGGCGCGCGTCGGGATGTCGGACCAGGCGCAGGTGAGCGGTGGCTCGTCGCAGGTGTACTGGAAGAGCCGGTCGGACCAGCCCCGCTGGGCGAAGAACGGCGACCAGGTGCCGACGTCACCCATCATCTCGACCGCGGTCATCTTCGCGCCCGGGAGGTGCGTCGCGGCGGTGCCGTCGATCGAGGGGCCGTAGACGGACGCGAAGTGCGTCATGTCGTTCCCGCCGCCGTCGTCGATGTGCGAGAGGGTGAGGCGGTGGTCGAGCGCGAAGCGGTTGTAGAGGTCGCGCAGCGCGGCGATGTCGTCCAGGGACGAGACGCCGAACGCGGAGTTGAGAGCGCCCCAGGTGAAGCCGAACGCGGTCTTGAGGGACGCGCTCGAGGGGAGGGTGAACGGCCACACCGTGAGCGTCACCGGGACGTCCTTCGCGCCGCCGTCCCACGTCACGTGCACGGTGCCCGTGTAGTCGCCGGCCGCGGCGTCGGCGGGGACGAGCACCTCGACCCAGATCGCGCGGCTCTCGCCGGCGGGCACCGTGAACGGGAACGCGTTCCGGCGCTCCCCGTACGTCTCGTCCACGTCGGGCACGAGCCCGTCCGGGAACTCCCCGATCGCCCCGTCGGCGCCGGACGGGCTGGTGATGTTCATGAGCGCCTCGCGGTAGAGGCGGACGTTGCCGATCTTCCCGGGGCCGGTCAGGTCCGTCGCGGTCGCGCGCACGTTCGACGCGCTCCCGGTGACGACCACCTGGAACGCCTCGAACTCGTTCCTCGCGGCGGCGATCTTCGCCGCCGCGGTCGTGCGCGCGGACGCGTTGGCCTGGATCTTCTCGGTGGAGTGGGTCACCCAGACGTCGACCGCGGATGCGGCCGCCGGCGAGAACGTGGCAAGCGCTGCGAGCACGGCAAGAAGGCTCTTCACCAGGTCGCTCCTGTGCTCCCCTCCCGGGTCGCGACTTCGAAACGGAGGGTCGAGCGACCGAATTCCTTCACGCCTGGTGAGTAGGTGGACGCTGGCAGGCGCGTCCACCCGACGTGCGCGCATCCGTGACGGCGGCCGCCTACAGGCGGGGCCGGCAACCCACATCCGGGACGTCCGGATCGCGGCCGCGCAACTCCGCGCAATGCCAGGAGGCACCGCGCGTCCTCGGCTCGCGATGACGCGCGGGGAGGCGGGCGTAAAGGCGCCCGTCGGGGCGGCGCCATCACGGGCGAGCTGGCGATCGAAAATTATTGTTTGGGAACCGGGCCAGGCTGCGCGGCCCCGCCGGTCGACCGGGCGGAGTGGCGCCTCGCGGGGAGGCTGGCCGGTCGCGGGTCGCCGGCCCACGGTTCGAGTGCATGCTCGACGAACTCGCAGTCCCCCGCTCAGACGCCGCGCCGGAGCCCCACCGCAACGGCGTCACGCCGAGGAACGCGGCGGTGAGCCCCCCGCTGCGCCCTGCCGCGCCGCGTCCCGCGTCGTCCGGGACGCGCCCGCCCCTTCACCTGAACGACTACGCGGACCGGCTCGACCTCCTCGTCGACTGGATCGTCGCGACCGCGCCCGCGGGAGGGGCGTTCCTCGACGTGGGGGCGAACGACGGGAGCTTCTGTCCGCAGGTCAGGCGGATCGCGGCGCACGCCGGGCTCCTCGCGGGCGTCGATCCGGACGCCGAGCGGCTCGTGCGCAACCCGTTCCTGGCCGAGCGCTACGCGGCGACGATGGAGCGCGCGGAGCTCCCCGCCGGCCGGTTCGACTGCGTGTACGGTGTCTACGTGGCCGAGCACGTGCAGGCGCCGCGCCCGTTCCTCCAGGCGGTCCACCGCGCGCTGCGGCCGGGGGGCTCGTTCTTCTTCATCACGCCCAACGGGCGACACTACTTCGCGGCGATCTCGCGGCTGCTCGGCCAGCTCCACCTCCAGGAGCGCGTCCTCAAGCTCGTGATGCCGCCGGCGGGCGTGGACGCCTACCACTACCCCGCCGTCTACCGCCTGAACGACCCGCGCCGGATCGGCGCGCTCGCGCGGGAGGTCGGCTTCGGCGCGGCCGAGTTCCGGTACAGCGAGCGGCTCGGCGAGCTCGCCGCCTACTTCCCGGGGCCGCTCGCGGTGCTGCCCTGGCTGTACGAGCGGGCGGTGGCCCTCGTCGGGCGCGAGGAGTTGCTCGGGAACCTGATGGTGCGGCTGGTGAAGCCCGGGCCGGAGGCCGCGCCGTCCGTCCGGCCCCACGCCGCGCCGCCGGCCGTCGCCTCGGGCACCGCGCCGGCCCGCGCCTGAGCGTCCCCGGCGGGTCGCCGCGATTCACGACGACCCGCCGGGAGCCCGGTCGGCGCACGCCGGGGCGTCGCCAGGGGCCGAGACGCTGCGATAATGACCGTCCATGCCCATCGAACGGACCCCGCTCACCCGCACGCCCGCCTGGGCCAACCTCGCCGCCCACCGGGACGCCTCCCGGGGCGCGCACCTGCGCGAGCTCTTCGCGGCGGATCCGGCCCGGGGCGAGCGGCTCGTCGCCGAGGGGGCCGGGCTGTACCTCGACTACTCCAAGCAGCGCGTCACCGACGAGACGATGCGGCTGCTCGTCCGGCTCGCCGAGGAGCGCGGGGTCGTGGCCCGGCGCGAGGCGATGTTCGCGGGCGAGAAGATCAACGTCACGGAGCGGCGGGCGGTGCTCCACGTCGCGCTCCGGGCGCCGCGGACGGAGCGGATCCTCGTGGACGGGAAGGACGTCGTCCCCGAGGTGCACGCGGTCCTCGACCGGATGAGTGACTTCGCCGAGCGGGTCCGGAGCGGCGCGTGGACCGGCTTCACCGGGAGGCGGATCCGCGCCGTCGTCAACGTCGGGATCGGCGGCTCGGACCTCGGGCCGATGATGGCGTACGAGGCGCTCCGCCACCACGCGACGCGCGAGCTCGCGTTCCGGTTCGTGTCGAACGTGGACGGGACCGATCTGGTCGAGGCGACGCGGGACCTCGATCCCGCCGAGACGCTGTTCATCGTGTCGTCGAAGACGTTCACCACGATCGAGACGATGACCAACGCCGCGTCGGCGCGGGCGTGGCTCCTCGCGGCCCTGAAGGACGAGCGGGCGGTGGCGAGGCACTTCGTGGCGGTCTCGACGAACGAGGCGCAGGTCCGGCGGTTCGGGATCGACCCGGCCAACATGTTCGGGTTCTGGGACTGGGTGGGCGGGCGCTACTCGATGGACTCGGCCATCGGGCTCTCCACGATGATCGCGGTCGGCTCCGAGGGCTTCCGCGAGCTGCTCGCCGGGTTCCGCGCGATGGACGAGCACTTCCGGACCGCGCCCCTCGACCGGAACCTCCCCGTCCTGGTGGGGCTGCTCGGGATCTGGAACACCGACTTCCTCGGCGCCGCCACGGCCGCGATCCTGCCGTACGACCAGTACCTGCGGCGCTTCCCGGCCTACCTCCAGCAGCTCGCGATGGAGTCGAACGGGAAGCGGGTCACGCTCGCCGGCGCGAGCATCACGGACTACGCGACCAGCCCGATCTGGTGGGGCGAGCCCGGCACGAACGGCCAGCACTCGTTCTACCAGCTCCTCCACCAGGGCACGCACCTCGTCCCGTGCGATCTCGTCGGCTTCTGCCGGAGCGCGAACCCGCTCGGCAGGCACCACGACCTGCTCGTGGCGAACCTCCTGGCCCAGGGCGAGGCGCTTGCCTTCGGGAAGACCGCCGCCGAGGTCCGGGCCGAGGGGACCCCGGAGTGGCTGGTCCCGCACCGGACGTTCCCGGGGAACCGCCCCACCTCGACGATCTTCGCCGACGAGCTCCGGCCGGCGACGCTCGGGGCGCTGGTGGCGCTCTACGAGCATGCGGTCTTCACCCAGGGGGTGATCTGGGGCGTGGACTCGTTCGACCAGTGGGGCGTCGAGCTCGGGAAGGTGCTGGCGACGAGGCTCGTCGCCGAGATCGAGGCCGCCGCCGAGCCCGCCGCCGGCGCGCACGACTCCTCGACGAGCGCGCTGCTCCGGCGCTACCGCGCGCGGCGCGGCTGATGGTGAACGGCGGAGGTCCGGTGCCGCCGCCGCTCCTCGAGCTCGCCGCGGCCGTCAAGCGCTACGGCAACGGTGAGGGGGTGGGGCCGCTCGATCTCGAGGTCGCGGCGGGCGAGGCGGTCGCGCTGATCGGGCCGAGCGGGGGCGGCAAGTCCACGCTGCTGCGGCTCCTCCTCGGGCTCCTCGCCCCCGACGCCGGCGAGGTCCGGCTCGGGGGCGCGCCGCTCGCGGACGACCCCGCGGTGCGCCGCCGGTTCGGCTACGTCGTCCAGGGCGGCGGGCTCTTCCCGCACCTCACCGCGGCGGGGAACGCCGCGCTCGTCGCGCGCCACCTCGGCTGGGACCGCGGGCGGATCGCCGGGCGGCTCGAGGAGCTCGCGGGGCTGACGCGGTTCCCGCGCGACGGCCTCGCGCGCTTCCCGGCGGAGCTGTCCGGCGGTCAGGCGCAGCGCGTGAGCCTCATGCGCGCGCTCTTCCTGGATCCGGAGGTGCTCCTCCTCGACGAGCCGCTCGGCGCGCTCGACCCGATCACGCGCGCCGAGCTGCAGGACGACCTCCGGCGGGCGTTCCGGGAGCTCGGCAAGACGGTGGTGCTCGTCACGCACGATCTCGCCGAGGCGGCCTATCTCGCGCGGCGGCTCGTGGTGCTGCGCGGCGGGCGCGTCCTCCAGGACGGGACGCTCCGCGAGCTGGTGGAGGCGCCGTCCGACCCGTTCGTCTCGCGCTTCGTCCGGGCGCACCGCGCCCTGGGGCTGCCCGGGGAGGGCGCGTGACCGCGGCGCTCCTCGCGCTCGCGCTCGCGGCCGGGCCGGCCCCCGTCCGCGTCGGCTCGAAGGAGTTCACCGAGTCCGAGATCCTCGGCGCGCTCGCGACGCAGGTCCTCGTCACGGGCGGGGTCCCGGCGGAGCACCGGCGCGCGCTGGGCGGTACGCGGATCCTCTGGGAGGCTCTCCGCCGCGGCGACGTGGACGTCTACCCCGACTACACGGGCACCCTCGCCGAGGAGATCCTCGGCGGCGCGGTCGCGCCCGACGAGCGGGCGCTCCGGGCCGCGCTGCGGCCGCTGGGCGTGGGGATCACCGGGTCGCTCGGGTTCGAGGACACCTACGCGCTCGCGATGCGCCGGACGGACGCCGAGCGGCTCGGGATCCGCCGGATCTCGGAGCTCGTCCGCCACCGCGGGCTCCGGTTCGGCTTCACGAACGAGTTCATGGACCGGAAGGACGGCTGGCCCGCGCTCCGCGCCCGCTACCGGCTGCCGCAGCGGCGCGTCCGCGGGATGGCGCACGACCTCGCCTACGCCGCCCTCGCCGCGGGCGAGCTCGACGTCATCGACGTCTACTCCACCGACGCGGAGCTCCGGCGCCACCACCTCACGCTCCTCGAGGACGACCGCCGCGCCTTCCCGCCGTACCGCGCGGTGTACGTCTACCGCCTCGACCTCGATCCCACCGCGCTCGCCGCGCTGCGCCGGCTCGAGGGGCGCATCGGGGCGCCGGCGATGATCGACCTGAACGCGCGGGTCCTCCTCGACCGGGCGTCGCCGGAGGCGGTCGCGGGCGGCTTCCTCCGGGCGGCGCTGGGGCTCGCGCCGGAGGTGCGCGTCGAGGGACGCCGGGAGCGGATCCTGGCCCGGACCCGCGAGCACCTCGCGCTGGTCGGCACCGCGCTCGCGGGGGCGATCGCCGTCGGGGTCCCGCTCGGCGTCCTCGCCGCGCGCCGCCGGCGGCTCGGGCGCGTCGTGCTCGGCGTGGTCGGCCTGGTCCAGACCATCCCGTCGCTGGCGCTCCTCGTCTTCATGATCCCGCTGGTCGGCATCGGCGCCGGCCCGTCCATCGCCGCGCTGTTCCTGTACGGGCTCCTGCCGATCGTCCGGAACACGCACGCCGGCCTCACGGGGATCCCGCCGGAGCTGGCCGACTCGGCCCGGGCCATCGGGCTCCCGCCCGGGGCCCGCCTCCGGCTGGTCGAGCTCCCCCTCGCGGCGCCGGCGATCCTCGCGGGGGTGAAGACCTCCGCGGTCATCGCGGTGGGCACCGCGACGCTCGGCGCGCTCGCGGGCGCCGGCGGCTACGGACAGCCGATCCTGGCCGGGATCCGGCTCGCCTCGATCCCGCTCATCCTCGAGGGCGCGATCCCCGCCGCGGCGCTGGCGCTCGCGGTCGAGGCGGCGTTCGACGCCCTCGAGCCGGTGCTCGTCCCGCGGGGCCTGCGACGCGGCCCACCGGCGCCGCCGGGGGGCTCCCGCGCACGCACATGAGGTAGGCCGCGAGGGCGCCGGCGGCGGAGAGCGCCGCGCACGTCGCCATGGCGCGGCCGTAGCCCGCGCCGAGCTCGCCGCGGGCGAGATCCCCCGGGCCGATCCCGCCCGCGAGGGGCAGCACCGCGACGGCGAGCAGGCCCGAGAGGCGCGCGGCGGCGTTGTTCACCGCCGAGGCGATCCCGGCGCGCGCCTCGGGGACGGCGGCGAGGGCGGTGGCGGTGAGCGGCGTGACGGTGGCGGCGAGCCCGGCCCCGAGGGTGACGACGCCGGGCAGGACGTCGCCGGCGTACCGGGCGCCGGGGCGGATCCGGGCGAGGAGGAGGAGCCCCGCCGCGGCGAGGAGCGGGCCGGCGACGAGCAGGGCCGGGACGCGGCGCGGGGGGACCCGACCCGCCGCGGGCGAGAGGGTCACCATCAGGACGGTGATGGGCAGGAGCGCGGCGCCCGAGGCGAGCGGCGACCACCCGAGCCCGGCCTGGAGCTGGAGGACGAGCAGGAAGGCCGCGCCGCCCAGGCCGAAGTAGACGGCGAGCGTGACCAGGTTCGCGCCGGCGAACGCCCGCGCCCGGAAGAGCTCGAGCGGGAGCATGGGCTCGGCCCGCCGCGCCTCCAGCACGAGGAAGGCGCCGAGGGCGGCGACCCCGAGCACGAGGAGGATCGCGGTCTCCGCCGGCGGCGCGCCCTCGGTCGCGGCCACGAGCGCCCGGACCGTCGCGCCGAGGCCTAGGGCGACCAGCGTGGCTCCGGCGAGGTCCGTCCGGCCCGTGGCGGGGTCGCGGGACTCCGGCACGAAGCGGAGCGTCGCCCAGGCGGCGACCGCGGCCAGGGGCACGTTCACGAGGAAGATCGCTCGCCACGAGACCGCTCCGGCGAGCCAGCCGCCCGCGAGCGGGCCCGCGGCGGTGGCGAGGCCGGACAGGGACGCCCAGGTGCCGACCGCGCGCCCCGCCTCCTCCGGACGGAACGAGGCCCGCAGGATCGCCAGGCTCCCCGGCACGACGAGCGCCGCGGCCAGCCCCTGGAGGGCGCGGAAGAGGACGAGGGTGGCGGCGGTCGGCGCGGCGCCGGAGAGGGCCGAGAACGCGCCGAAGGCGACCAGCCCGGCGGCGAAGATCCGGCGCCGCCCGAGGCGATCGCCGAGGGCGCCGCCCGGGAGCAGGAAGGCGGTGAGGGTGAGGAGGTACGCGTCCACCGTCCACTGCAGCGCGCCCAGCCCGGCGCCGAGGCCGCGGCCGATGGCGGGGAGGGCGACGTTCACGATGGTGCCGTCGAGGAAGGCGACGGAGGATCCCAGGACCGTGGCGACGAGGACGAGCCGTCCCGCGCGCGTGCCGGCCGCGACGTGCATCGGAGCTCGGTCTCCCAGGCGCGGCGCGCCGCGCCTGGGAGGGCGGGGCGATCGATCAGCGGAACCCGATCACCGCCGGCGCCACCCGGCGCGAGCTCTCCCCCGGCCGGAGCTGCAGGCCGGCGCCGAGCTGGCTCAGCGCGCCGACGTGCGCCGCGAGGTGCTTCAGCCCGGCGGGCAGGGGATCGAGCGGCCGCCGGGCCGCCCGCCGCGTCGAGACGGCCACGACGACGACGAGCCCCAGGGCGGAGGCGAGCAGCGCGAGGAGAGCGTAGACGGCGATCCCGGTCATGGTCCCTCCGTGCTGGGCAAGGGGCACGGCAGGGAAGCAACATGCACCGCGGGAAGGCGGAAGGCTCCGCCCCGGAAGGAGAGCCCGCCCGGCGAGGGGCCCGGGAGCGCGGGACCCGCCGGGGGGGCGCTCCTCGTGGGCCCGGATCAGCCCTCGATCCCCACCTCGACGAGCGTCGGCGAGAGCACCTTCACGAGGTCGGCCGGCGCCATCCCCACGAGGAAGCCGCGCGCCCCGCCGTTCACGTAGACCCTCGGGACGTCCAGGATGGTCCGCTCGAGGTACACCGGCATCGCCTTGCGCGTCCCGAACGGGCTGGTCCCGCCCACCAGGTAGCCCGAGTGGCGGTTGGCCACCTCCGGCTTGCAGGGCTGGATCGACTTCTTCCCGAGGACGCGCGCGAGCGCCTTGGTGGACACCTCGCGATCGCCGTGCATGAGGACGACGAGCGGCTTCCCGTCCTCGTCCTCCATCACGAGCGTCTTCACCACCGCGTGCTCGTCCACGCCCAGCTCGCGGGCGGACACCGCGGTCCCGCCGCGATCCTCGTAGCGGTACGGGTGCTCCGTGAAGGCGATCCCCTTCTCGCGCAGGAGGCGTATGGCGGGGGTCGAGTGCGTCTTGCTCATGGCTCGAGTATCTCCGTCCGCGCCGCGGAGGGAAGGGCCCGGTGGTCCGCGCGGTCGCCGGCGCGTGCTACCGTTCCCCCATGAACGGAGACCGCGCGTCGCTGCACGTCCTCGCCTTCGTCGTCCGCCTCGTGGTCTCGGCCGGGGTGCTGTGGCTCGCCGTGGAGTGGGTCTCGCCGGGGAACCCGGCCAACACCTTCGGCCGGGCGGTGGCGGTGTCGATCGTCCTCTCGATCGCCTACTACGTGACGCTCGCGCGGTTCCTCTGGTTCCTGATCCTGCCGTGGCTGCTCTACGTGTTCGTCTGGCTCGCGGTCGTGATGACGAGCTACGGCCTCGGCTTCTTCCACTCCCTGCTCCTGGCGCTCGCGCTCGCCTTCCTGTCGTGGCTCGTGTCGGTCTTCCTCGGGATCCGGACCTTCCGCTCCGAGTGAGCGACGCCCACCCGCTCGGCGTGGCCGGTGCCGGACCGCGATCCGTAACCAGAGGGCCGCGACGACGGGCGGTGGCCGCCCCCGCGGAACGCCTGCGCCTCGCCGCCGGACCTGGCGGTCAGGGGCTCGATGCGCACCCCGGGCGCGCGGGGATCCGGCTTGCGCGCCGCGGCGGCGAAGGCGGCGGCGCGCTCCCGCGCGATCTCGAAGCGGGTCTCGCGCTCGTCCACGACGATCTTCCCGATGGCGTCGCGGGTGATGCCGCCGCGCCGGCAGAGCAGGGGGAGGATCCACCGCGGGTCCGCGTTCCGCTCCCGGCCGAGCGTGACCCTGAACCACGCCACCTCGGTCGGGGGGCCGCCCCGCGCCTTCCGCTCGCGCGGCGGCGCCGGCCGCTCCCGCGCCGCGACGGCGGTCTCGGGCAGCTCCTCCGGCTCCGGGAGGCGCGCCCGCTTCTCCCGCACCAGCGCCGCGGCGACGAGCAGCGGCTCGCGCCCTTCGAGCAGCCGGGCCGCGGCGGCGCGCTCGTCGTCGGTCGCGTCGGTCGCGAGCGCGTCCACCTCCGCCGCCAGCCGCTCCGCGTCGCTCGCCCGGATCGTCTCGGCGGCGGGGACCGCCGACCAGTCCGCGTGGACGTTCGCCTCGCGCAGCATCCGCTCGAGCCGGAACCGCTCGCTGGGCGCGGCGAGGAGGACCGCGACGCCCTTCCTCCCGGCGCGTCCGGTCCGGCCGCTCCGGTGCAGGAGCGCCTCGGGATCGCGGGGGAGGTCCCCGTGCACGACGAGGCCGATACGCGGCAGGTCGAGGCCGCGCGCGGCGACGTCGGTCGCGACCAGGGTGCGCGCCCGGCCGTCGCGGAGCGCCTTCAGCGCCTTGAGCCGCTCGGCCTGGCTCAGCTCGCCGGAGATGGCGACCGCCGAGAAGCCGCGCTCCTCGAGGGCGGCGGCCGTGTGGTTCACGGCCTCGCGCGTGCCGCGGAAGACGAGGGCGCTCGGCGGCGCGACGGCGCGGAGCACGTTCACGATCGCGAGCTCCCGCTCGGCGGGGGCGACGAGGTGCGCCCGGTACTCGATGTCGGCGTGGGCCTCGCGCGCCGGCGTCGCCGCGACCCGCACCGCCTCCCGCGTGTAGCGCCCGGCGAGCTCCACGATGGGGCGCGGGAGCGTCGCGGAGAAGAGGATCGTCCGCCGGCCCGGCGCCGCGGCGGCGAGGAGCGCCTCGAGCTCGTCGCGGAACCCCATGTCGAGCATCTCGTCGGCCTCGTCGAGGACGAGCGCGACGAGGGCGGAGAGGTCGAGGGCCCCGCGGCGGTGGTGGTCCAGGAGGCGGCCCGGCGTGCCCACGACGAGGTGGGCGCCGTGCGAGAGGGCGCGGGCCTCGCGGCGCGCGTCCATGCCGCCGACGCAGGCGACGACGGTCGCGCCGGTGTCCGCGAGCAGCCAGGCGAGCTCGCGCTGCACCTGGAGGGCCAGCTCGCGGGTCGGGGCGACGACGAGCGCCTGCGGCACGCCGGCCGGGCCGAAAGTGGCCGCGTCCCCGAGGAGGGCGTCGGCGAGGACCAGGCCGAAGGCGACGGTCTTGCCCGAGCCGGTGCGGGAGGAGACGAGGAGGTCCTTGCCGCGCAGGTCGGGCGAGAGGACCGCCGCCTGGACCGGCGTCGGCTCGGCGTAGCCCTTGCGGGCGAGGGCGTGGGCGAGGGCGGGATGGGCGCCGGCGTCGGCGAACGACGCGGCCGGCTCCGGCGAGGACTCAGGAGGCATCACGGCGGCGTTGTAGCAGGAACGCCGGCGCGGCGCTCGCCCGGGCCGGCGGGCGCACGCCCCTACGGCTCGGGGGCTGGCGGCTCCGCGGCGCGCGCCCGCTCTTCCGGGCGGGACGTCGCGGCGCGCGCGACGTGCTCGAGCAGCGCCCGCGAGAACGCCTCGAGGTCGCCCGGCTTCCTCGAGGTGATGACGTTCTCGTCCTCGACCACCTCGCGGTCCACCCAGCGGGCGCCGGCGTTGATGAGGTCGGTCTTGAGCGACGGCCAGGAGGTGACGGTCTTGCCGTCGATCGCGTCCGCCTCGACGAGCATCCACGGTCCGTGACAGACGGCGGCGACCGGCTTCCCGGCCACGAACATCGTGCGGACCAGGCGGACCATGTCGAGGTCGGTGCGCAGGCGATCCGGCGAGTAGCCGCCCGGGACGACGATCGCGTCGAACTCGTCCGCGGACACGTCGCGCGCGGCCGCGTCCGTCGTGAAGGTCTCCTGTCTCCTCTTGCCCTGGATCTGCTTCCCCTTCTCGAGCCCCACGAGCACGGTCTCGTGACCCGCCTCGCGGGCGCGGTCCCAGGGGATCCGGAGCTCCGAGTCCTCGAACTGATCGTCGGCGATGAAGGCGATGCGGGCCACGGGGACCTCCCATCGCCGCAACGTTCGCCACCCCCCGGCCGCGCGCCAAGCCGCTGGAGGCGAAAAGTTTCGCCGCTCGGGGGGCGCCACCGCCGCGGGGGAGCGCGAGGCGGCCCGCACGTCGGGCCGGGCCGTGGCCCGCCGGCTGTGGCCCCCGCTGGCGCTTGGCCCGGAGCGCGAGGCGGGGACAGATTCGGGGCGTCGCACCCGCAGGCTCCGGGAGGAAAGGACCATGCACGGTACTCGCTTCTGCACGGCAGCCATCGTGGCGCTCGCCGCCTTCTCCACCGTCCGGGCGCAGTCCGACGGGGACGTGCCCATCCTCGCTGCACACGGGGTCTCCGACTGGCCCACCGCGGTGACCAAGCGCCCGCTCACCCTCGGCGCCGGCATGGCCGAGCTGGTCGTCCCGGTGAACATCAACATGTCGAGGAGCACGGAGGGCAAGCCGGTCTCGATCAACCCGAGCCTCTACTTCGGGATCACCGACCGATGGATGATCGGCGTGCGGCACTTCGAGGGCTTCTGCGTGAGCGGGAAGGCGAACGGGTGCGCCAAGGTCTACAACGACGTCAGCGTGGACACGCTCTTCTCGGTCGGCCGCGCGGCCGGCATCGACCTCGCGCTCGGGCTCGCGGTGAACTACGCGCCGATCGACCCGTCGGCGTGGAGCGGCGAGGCCCGCGTGGTCGCCCGCGCCGGCGGCGGCGCCCTCGCGTTCACGGTCGCGCCGACGATCAACTTCGGCCTGAGCAACCGCGAGTCGCGCGCGAAGCGGGCGGCCACGCAGTTCGACATCGGCGGGACCTACAACCTCGTCCTCCCCGTCCCCGACCGGAAGCTCGGGGTGCCGCTCACGACGGCGGACGCGGAGAACCGGGAGTTCCTCTCGATCCCCGGGACGATCCAGCTCCAGCTCGGGCCGAACCTCGCGGTGTCCGGGGGCATCGCCATCGAGGGCCCCGTCGATCCGTCGGTCGGGAACTTCGGCGACTTCTATCGCGTCCCGGTGAGCGTGGCCCTGACGATCACCCCGATCCGCTGGATCGACCTCGGCGCGAGCTTCACCTTCCCCGACCTGATCGGGAAGACCTCGCACAACGAGGACTTCCGGACGCTCGGGGTCTTCGCCGCGTTCCGGATCTGATCGAGGGCCGCGTCACCTCGACCGCGGCCGCGTCAATCGCCGCACAGCACGCCGGTCACCATCACGGCGAGGAAGACCGGGACGAGCGCGGCGACGATCCCGCCGACGACGAGCCCCGCGACGGTCGCCCACCGTGCGGGGCCGCGCGGCGGGAGCGGCGCGTCGAGGGCGAAGGGGTTCTTCTTGCGCAGGATCGGGTGTGGCACGCCTCCATTGTACGCCGAGCGCCGGCCACGTCACAGTGGCGGGCGCTCGCCGTGCTCGGGACGAGCGGCCGGCGCGGTGCGCCGCTAGGAGGAGCGGAAGACCACCCGAGGAGGCGAGATGATGGAACAGCGGAAGCTGGGGATCCAGGGGCTCACCGTCTCGGAGCTCGGGCTCGGCTGCATGGGGATGAGCGAGTTCTACGGGGCGGCGGACGAGCAGGAGTCCGTCGCCACGATCGACCGCGCGATCGAGCTCGGCGTCACGCTCGTCGACACGGCGGACATGTACGGTCCGTTCAAGAACGAGGAGCTGGTCGGCCGGGCCATCCGCGGCCAGCGCGACCGGGTGGTCCTCGCCACGAAGTTCGGCAACGAGCGCACGCCGGACGGGGTGTCGCTGGGCGTGAACGGCAGGCCCGAGTACGTGCGGAAGGCCTGCGACGCGTCGTTGCGGCGGCTCCGCGTGGACTGGATCGACCTCTACTATCAGCACCGCGTCGATCGGGACGTGCCCGTCGAGGAGACCTTCGGCGCGATGGCCGAGCTGGTGCGGGCCGGCAAGGTCCGGTGGCTCGGGATCTCGGAGGCGTCCCCGGCCACCATCCGGCGCGCCCACCGCACCCACCCCATCTCGGCGCTCCAGACCGAGTACTCGCTCTGGTCGCGCGACCCCGAGGACGAGATCATCCCGACCATCCGCGAGCTCGGGATCGGCTTCGTCCCCTACAGCCCGCTCGGCCGCGGCTTCCTCACCGGCCGGTATCGCCGCCCCGAGGATTTCCCGCCCGGCGACTTCCGCCGGAGCTCGCCGCGGTTCCAGGGGGCGAACTTCCAGAAGAACCTCGATCTCGTGGACAAGATCCAGGAGATCGCCCGCGAGAAGGCGGTGAAGCCCGCCCAGCTCGCCCTCGCGTGGGTGCTCGCGCAGGGGGAGGACTTCGTGCCCATCTTCGGCACCACCACCCGCGCACACCTCGAGGAGAACCTCGCGGCCGCCGAGATCGTCCTCACGCCCGAGGAGCTCGCGCGGATCGACGCGGTGGCCCCCAAGGGCGCCGCCGCTGGCGAGCGCTACGCGCCGGAGGGGATGGTGCGGGTGAACGTATGACGGCGCCGCCCGCTTGCGCCGAGCGCCGCAGCCGCTCGATACGAGTGGGAGGCGCCCCGAGGCGCCGGCGGGCCGTGCGAGCGTGACCGTGGGCGGTGCGCGGCGGCTCGGGCAAGGACCGCGTCTGCGGCCGGATCCGCGCGATGACGTCGCACGTGCAGGTGCAACGGCCAGGCGACTTTCCGCTCCGAGTAGGTGCAGCCGTTTCAGGTGACGCCTTGGTAAGATACTGGCCGGACGCGGGATGGAGAGGCCCGCCAAACGGCCGGTTCGGGCGTGCATCCTGCGAGTCGACGATCCATGGATACGTCACCATTGGTCAATGATGAGAAGGTGCGGGTTTCTGGTGTGCGACCCGTGGGAATTCGGAACGGAGTGCGGTGTAGGCCCGTTTGGAGCCGTGATCGTGGCAGCTTGGCGAGACGTGCTTCTCCTCCGGCTCGAAGCGCCGATCGAGTACCGTGGGGCTCGATTGGTTTGCGTCGTTGCGAAGCCTCGGCACACCTCGGATACAACCGAGTCGTTGGTGTCGGCGGGCACTCTTGCCGCCAATTTCAGCTTTCTCTGCACGGTGGTGACGACCGAGTCGCAGCTCGATGACCAAGCAAAAGCCGGCATGGTTCCAGCCACCGGCAGTGTCGAAAGGCGAACCGGCTCGACGCGGTGATCGACGGCGGCGGACGGCACGTGACGAGTTCCTGTACGGATGCCGCCGGCGAGCGGATCGCGAAGCTCGGGCGCGGGGAGTCGATCACGGTGTGGCAGCTCCGGGCGGATCTCCGTGCGAGACGCGATGAGCGAGGGAGCACTGCCGGTCACTCATGGCGACGTCGAGTCGTTACGCACCGTGTACGCCGCCGGTCTCCGGTGTAACATGGCCGTCTTCCCGTTTCGGCCCTGCCCCGGAGGCCTCGATGACCCCGAAAGCCCGCATCGCTCTCTCCGCCGTGATCCTGGTCGCCCTGGGCGCCGGCGCGGGGTTCGCGACGGGTCGCGCGTCGAGCCGGCGCGGCCTCCTCGCCTCCCGGGACGCCGCCGGCCCGGCGGTGGCGGAGTTCCGGGGCTGGTCGCTGCCCGCGGCGATGGTCGCGAAGGAGCTCTCGACGCAGCCGGCGCGCGTGAAGGAGGCGCTCCGGTCCCCGGCGGCACGGAAGACCTACGTCGAGGGCGTCACCCGCACGGCCCTCTTCGCGCGCGAGGCCGAGCGGCGCGGGCTCCAGCTCGATCCGGACTTCCTCCGCCGGTACGAGGAGGAGCTCGCGAAGACCTTCATCGAGAGGGAGCTCGAGGCTGCGCAACGGCAGGGCGCGCCGACCGACGAGGAGGTCCACCGCTGGTTCGAGGAGAACGCCGCCGCGCTCGGGCGCCCGGAGCGGGCGCGCATCGCGACGGTGGCCTATCTCGCCGGCGACGCGGACGCCGCGGCGCGGGCCGACAAGCGCCGCGCGGCGGAGCGTGGGCTCGCGGCCGCGCTGCGGCGCGCCGCCGACCCCTATGCCTTCGGGGGGCTGGCGCGGACGGAGAGCGAGGACCTGCAGGCGCGGGCGACGAACGGCGAGCTGCCGTTCGCGACGCGCGAGGAGCTCGCCCAGCGGCTCGGTCCGGAGCTGGCGGAGGCCGCCTTCGCCGCGCGCGAGGCGGGCACGGTGGTGCCGCGGGTCGTCGAGACGCAGCGGGGCTTCTACGTGGTGAAGCTCCTCGGGCGGGAGGCGGCGTACGCGCCCGCGTTCGAGGACGTGAAGGACGCGATCCGGAGCCGCCTCGCGGCGGAGCGGCGCGCGAAGGCGTACGAGGCGCTCGTCCAGCGGGTCTACCGCGAGGCGGGCGTACGGTTCGACGAGAAGGCGATCGCGGAGCTGAAGATCGAGTAGCGGCGGCGTCGCGCGGGGCGTTGGTGCGCCGAGGGCGGACGGGACGCGCCGCTCCTCACGGCCCGGTCGGCGCCGCGCCTGCCCCCGCCGCCACCGCGGCGCCGGCGAGCTCGGCCATCGCGAGGGCCAGCGCCGGACCGCGCGCGCCGTCCTCGTGCTTGAAGAAGACGAACGCGTCGCGCCACGGCTGCGCCGCGAGCCGGCCTGCCCAGGCGCGGAGCGCGGCGGGGTCGTAGTCCGGCCGCCGGAGCCGCAGGTATCCGAACGGCGCGGTCGCGACGAGCGGCGTCTCGCGCTCCTCGTCCTGCGCGACGCAGAGGGCGGCGCCGCGGTCGGCGAGGAGCGCGAACGCGTCCTCGGCGAGCCAGCTCGGGTGACGGAACTCGAACGCGTGCCGGCCGCCCGGCGGCAGGAGCGCGAGGAAGTCGCGCAGGCGGCCGAGGTCCTTCTTGAACGTCGGAGGGAGCTGCCAGAGCATGGGCCCCAGCGCCGGCCCGAGCTCCGCCGCGCCGTGCAGGAAGTAAGAGACCGTGTCGTCCGCGCCGGCGAGCCGCTGCATGTGGGTGATCCGCTGCGGGGCCTTCAGGGCGAACACGAACCCGGGCGGCACCTCGGCGCGCCAGCCGGCGAGGGTCCCCGGGCGCGGCAGTCGGTAGAAGGTGTTGTTCACCTCGACCGCGGAGAGGCGCGCCGCGTAGTACGCCAGCATCCGCGACGAGGGGAGGTGGGCGGGGTAGAAGGGTCCCTTCCACGCGGCGTAGCTCCACCCGCTCGTGCCGGTGCGGATCGCCATGCCGTTGGACTAGCCGGGCGTCCGCGCCGGCGCGCGTCTCAATCGCGAGCGTGGGCGTGCCGGGTCGCGCCCGGCGGCCGCTCCATGCCTCGTTCGGTGCGCCCCGTATCGGGGCTCGTCCCGCGCCCGGCGCTCTGCATTGATGAGTTCATGCCAGATACCGAGCTGACCCCGTGGCAGCGCCTCGTCCTCGCCTTCTGGGCGCTGTTCGCGGTTCTCTTCCGTGCGGAGGTGGCGCGCGAGGTCGCGCTCATCCGCGAGCGCCGGCGCACGTCGCTGCCGACGCCGAGCCCCGACCAGCGCCCGGAGTTCGCGCCGGCCCCGCCCACCACCCCGGCCCCGCCGCCCGCCCCCGGGCCGAAGGCCGCGGCACCCGCCCCGGCCGCCGTTCCCCC
>NZ_JALCZA010000078.1 GCF_022690765.1 Anaeromyxobacter oryzisoli
GAGGCTGCGCGCCCGCGAGGCGCGAGAGCGCGAGGAGCGCGCGCGCTTCGGCGCGCCGCTCCGGCGGGAGCGCCGCGAGCGCGCGCGCGGCGCGCGCGCTGCCGGGGCGAGCGTCGAGCAGCTCGGACAGCTCGCGATCCGTCACGGCGAGACCTCCGTCTCGACGAGCTCCCCGAGGGCCTCGCGCAGCATGAGCCGGGCGCGATGGACCCGGACCTTGAGCGCGTTCACCCGGACGCCGGTGATCGCCTCGATCTCCTCGTACGGCAGGTTCTCGACGTGGAACAGGGTGAACGCCTCGCGATACTTCTGCGGCAGCGCCGCGATGGCGGACCGCAGCGCGGAGACGGCCTGCCGGGCGGCGGCGTCGCGCTCGGGGTCCACCGCGGTGACGAGCTCGTCCCCCGTGAGCTCGCACGAGCGCTCCGCGCGCGCCCCGGCCTTGAGCCAGTCGCGGCACCCGTTCACCGCGATCCGGAAGAGCCAGTGCCGGAACTGGCAGTCGCGCCGGAACGAGCCGAGGCTCGAGTAGGCGCGGGCGAGGGCGTCTTGCGCGAGCTCCTCCCCGAACCGAGGGTCGTTCACGATCCGCGTGCAGAGCGAGACCAGGCCGCGCGCGTGCCGCCGCACCACGCTGGCGAAGGCCTCGCGGTCCCCGGCGAGGGTCCGGGCGATGGCGTCGAGATCCGCCGCCTCGATCGCGTCGGGAGCCGCCAGGTCGGCCGCGGCGCCGGGGAGGGCGGCGTCCGCGTTCACGAAGGCGAGCCTGGGATCCGGCGATGCGATGGCGGGCTCCTTGCCGGCCGAGCGTACCGCGGCTCGGCCGCTCTGTGGAGATCGTCACCCGCGTCGAGGGTGCGCGCTGTCGCACCTGACCCCACCTCGCCGTGGCTCGCCGTGGACTGCCGGTCGCCGCCCCGCGATCCCCCGCCCCCGACCCCCGCCCCCGACCGAGAGTAGTCGCACCGCCCCGGGCGGGGTCACGGTCCCCCGTGGTCCCCCGACCGAGAGTAGTTGCGCCGCCCCGGGCGGGACGGCGACGGGATCACCGGGTGGCGAGGCCCCAGACCACGTGCCAGGTCACCGGAACCCCTCGGGACGTCGCGTGGCGTTCCTCGTAGGCGCGCAGCATGTCGAGCGTCGCGCGCCGGCCGCCCAGGCCGCGGGCGCCGGGGACGGCGCTGGTCGCCCCGATCGCCTTGAGGGCGCGGAGGACGGCGCGCGCGTCGGGGTGGTGCTCGACGAGCTCCTCCTCGAACACCGCGCGCGCGGCGAGCCCCGCGGCGGCGAGGGCGCCCGCGACCTCGTCGAGGGAGAAGAACCGGTGCGTGCGGGCGGAGTCCCCGGCGGCCGCGCGCCAGGCGTCCTTGAGCTCGCGCAGCGTGCCGGCGCCGAAGAGCGCGACCGCGAGGACGCCGCCCGGGGCGAGCACGCGCCGCGCCTCGCGGAACGCGGGCTCGAGCCGCTCGAGCCACTGGAGCGCCGAGGTGGAGACGACCAGGTCGAAGGACCCGCTCCGGAAGGGGAGGGCCTCGGCGTCGGCGGCCGCGACGAGCGCGCCGGGCACCCGGGTCCGCGCCGCGGCGGCCATGCCCGGGGCGAGATCGACCGCGGCGGGCGCGAGCCCGGGGCGCGCCGCGGCGAGGTGGGCGAGGAGCGCGCCGGTCCCGGCGCCGACGTCCAGAGCACGCCGCGCGCGGGGCGCCGCCTCCGAGACGAGGGCGAGCATGCGGTCCTGGATCGTGCGCTGCACGACGGCGCGGCCGTCGTAGGCGGCGGCGGACCGGGAGAAGCTCCGGCGGACGCGGCGCTTGTCGACCGGGTTCATGCGCGCAGGTCGAGGAAGGCGCGGAGCGCGTCCGCGAGGACGGTGGGCCGCGAGAGGAACGGCGCGTGCCCCGCGCCGGGGACGAGCGAGAGCCGCGCGCCCGGGATCGCCGCAGCGAGCGCCCGGCCGGCGCCGGCCGGGCAGATGGGATCGGCCTCGCCGTGGATCACGAGGGTGGGGCGGTCCACGGCGCCGAGCTCGGCGCGGAGGTCGGCGGTGGAGAGGAGGGCGAGCCCGGCCTGCGCGGCGGCGGGGTCGGGCGGGGCGAGCGCGTCGCGGATCGCCGCGGCGCGGGCGCGGCCGGCGCCGTCCAGCTCCCCGGGGACGAACATGGCGTCGAAGAAGCGGGGGAGGGCGCGACCGGGATCGCGGCGCACCCGGTGGGCGAGGACCTCGACGTGCTGCGGCGGGAGGCCGTGAGGCCATCCTTCTCCCGTGGTGAAGCGCGCGGTGGACGAGAGGAGGGCGAGCCGCGCGACGCGAGCCCGGATCCGCGGGAGCGCGGCGAGGGCGACCAGTCCGCCCAGCGACCAGCCGGCGAGGGAGACCTCGTGGAGGTCCAGCCGCTCGACGAGCGCGGCCAGGTCGGAGGCGAGGAGGTCGAGGTCGAGCGGAGCCGGGGAGGAGGCGCCGTGGCCGCGGAGGTCGGGGAGGATCACGCGGCGCCCGGCGCCCAGCGCCCGGCCCAGGTCGGCGAGGACCGCAGAGGACATGGCCCAGCCGTGGAGCAGGACGAGCGGAGGCCCGGAGCCCGCGTCCAGATAGGCCACGCGGGTGCCGGTGGGCAGCTCGAGGGAGGGCATGGACCGCGCAGGATAGCAGCCGAACCGGCATCGTCAACCCATGCGCCCGCCCCGGTTGACGAACCCGACCGTGACGAACCCGACCGAGAGAAGTTTTCGCGGACCGAGCCGTCCGCGGCGCGGACGGCGACCTCGTGGCGAAGCGCTGAATCTCCGACGATCCCTGGCCGGCACGCCTGTTGCCCTGGGCCTTGCCCATGACCGCGCCGCGTCAGGTTCTCGAAGGCACCACCTATCTCGTCACGCGCCGCTGTTCGGAGCGCCGCTTCTTCCTCCGGCCCTCGAAGGAGACGGACGCGATCTTCCGGTACGTCCTCGCCGTCGCGGCGAGCCGGTACAGGATCCAGGTGCACGCGTACTGCGTGCTCTCGAACCACTTCCATCTGGTCGTGACCGACCCGCACGCCCGGCTCCCCGAGTTCCACCGGTACCTCGACGGCCTCGTCGCCAGGGCGACGAACTGCTTCCTTGGCCGGTGGGATGGCTTCTGGGAACGCAACAGCTACAGCGCGGTGAAGCTCGAGACGGACGACGCGGTCGTCGAGAAGATGGTCTACGTCCTCGCGAACCCCGTGGCCGCTGGCCTCGTGCGCCGTGGGCGGGAGTGGCCCGGGCTCTGGTCCGACCCGGGACTGATCGGCGGAGAGGCCATCGTCACCGAGCGGCCGACGGTGTTCTTCCGCGAGCTCGGCCGCATGCCGGCCTCGGCCAGCCTTCGGCTCTGCAGGCCTCCCGGCTTCGAGTCCGACGCCGCCTTCGCCGCACGCCTCCGCAAGGCGCTGCACGACGCCGAGGACCGTGCCGCCGCGGAGCTCGAAAAGAGAGGCCGGTCCTTCCTCGGCGCAGCCCGCGTCCTCGCCCAGAAGTCCCGCGCGCACCCGCTCTCCTGCGAGCCGCGGCGGGGACTCGATCCTCGCGTCGCGTGCAGGAACAGGTGGAAGCGGATCGAGGCGCTGCAGCAGCTGAAGGAGTTCGGGCGGGCGTACAAGAAGGCGCTCGAGAGATGGAGGGCTGGCCTCCGGAACACCCTCTTCCCGCCCGGCACCTGGCTGATGCGCGTCCAGCACGCAGCGAGGTGTGCCGACACCCGCGGATGACCCGCTCCGCTTCGTCAGCCGAGCAGCCGGGACGATGCCGTCGCCGAGCGGGGGCACACGACGACCGAGCAGCGCTGGCGATTCGAAGCTCCGTTCGCCCTGAGCCCTTCGACTCCGCTGCCTGCGGCAGCTCCGCTTGTATCAGGACAGGCTCCGGCGCGCGCTGCGCGCCGGAGTCGAAGTGCGAGCAGCGCAGGGAGAAGTCTGCCCCGCGCAGGCAAACAGCGTGCGCCGCAGCAGCTCAATGCGAGTGGGTGTCGCCATCAGTGAGACGCCGAGGGCTCGCGCACGCGCGTCACTCTCGCTGGGCGCGCGCGTGGACGCCGTCGACCGAGCCGGGGCCGCCAACGTGCCCGCGGCCCCGCCGTCGCTCTTCGAAACTACTCTCGGTCGGGCCAGCCCCTGCGCTTCACGAGCACCTCGAGCGCGGCGGGATCGAGGCCCTGCTGCCCCATCGCGAGGGAGACCTCCTCCGCGGTGCGGCGGCCCCCCTCGGCCCACGCGCCGCGGAGCCAGCCGCCGCTCGCGGGAGAGCGCCACCAGGCCGCCCCCGCCTTCGCCTCCAGGAACAGCTCGGCCTGCGCGGCGAGCAGCTCGGCCCGCAGCGTCTCGGCGCTCCGCAGGAGCGGATCCGGCTCGAGCGGCGGGAACGGATCGCGATCGGCTGGGCAGCCGCGGGCCCGGGCGAGGAGGCGCGCGTCCTCGCTCGCGCTCTCGGCCGGAGCGCGGGCGCGGGCGATGGCGGCGAGGACGCGAGCGGCCGCCTCCCGCGCGCGCAGCAGGCGGCGCGCGGCGGCGGTGCGGGCCTCGGCCTTCGCGTGCTCGACGTCGAGGCCGCGCTCGGCGAGCCACGCGGGATCGCCGCCGACCTCCTCGAAGAGGATCCCCCACGCCTCCGGGATGGCGGCGGGGCCGAGGCGACGCAGCTCGGGCGGGCCGGGGCGGACGTGCGCGTAGTGCTCGGCCACCCCGAGCTCGTGCAGCACGCCGCGGAGCGCGTCGAGCCCCGCCACCGGCGCCGTGGACAGCCGGACGTCGCCGGGCGGATCGAGCGGGATCGCGATCGCGTGCGGGATCTTCCCGGCGCGCGCGGCGGGATCGAGGTGGAGGTTGTGCTGCTTGGAGAGATCGAGCCCGATCCCGCCGAGGAGCGCGGCGGCGGCGTCGAGCTGGCGATCCCCGGGGAAGGCGGCGGCGGGCGCCGTCGTGCGGAGGAGCCAGGGGAGGTCGCTCGCGCGGATCTCGTCCCGCGCCAACCCCTCGCGCCGCGCGAGCTCGCCGAGCAGCGCGTTCCAGGAGGCCTCGGTCCGGGTGAGCACCGCCTCGGCGAGGGCGCCGAGCGCGTCGGGGACCTCGCCCCGGACCTGCGCCGCGAGCTCGAGCGTCGAGCCGTACCCGAGCTCCTTCGCCGCCTCCCGGAGGCGCGCCTCGCGCGCCTCGGCGACGGCGACGAGCGGCGCGCTCGCCGCGGCGGCCGCCTCCGCGAGGGCGCGGCGGCGGTCGTGGTCGTGATCGCCGGCGAGCAGCGCGGTCGCATCGCGCAGCGGGACGGCCCGCCCGTCCCACTGGAACGTCGCCGGCGCGGGTGGGGCGGCGCCGCCGCGCGCGGGCTCGGCGGCGTCGCGCGCGAGCCGCTCCCCGACGAGCCAGGCATGGAGGTGGGCGAGGCCGCGCCGCTCGTCGCCGTTCGCGGTGCGCGCAGCGGCGGCGACGCCGGCGAGCGTCGCGTCGGAGAGGAGCCCGGCCTGCCCCTTCCACGCGGCGCCGGGATCCGGCACGTCACCCCGGCTGAACCAGCGCCAGTAGGCCACGGCCTGGGCGCGGAGCACGGCCTCCGCGCCGGCGCGGATCGCCCTCAGGTCGGCGCGGGCGCCCCGCCGCGCGGGCTGGGCGGGGGCGGGCGCCGACTCCGGGGGCCGTGGCGCATCGGGTCGTGGCGCGTCGGACGCCGTGGGCGCCTGGGGGGCCGCCGGAGGGGGGGCTGCCGGGGCGCCCCCCTGTGAGGCCGCCTCGGCCGGCGCCGCGACGGGGGAGGGGGCCGGGGCGGCGCCGCGGTGCGGACAGCCGGCGCCGAGGAGGAGCACGAGCGGGAGGAGGCGCTTCACCGCTCGAGTGTAGCGCGGGACCGCCGGCGAGGTACTAGAGTCCGCCGGATGGACTTCGAGAAGCGCAGGGCGAACGCGCGGGCGCGCGCCCGCCTGTCCGCGGCGGTGCGTCGGCTTTTGGGTGAGGGGGGGTACGAGGAGGTGGAGACGCCGAGCCTCGTGCCCGCGCCGGGCATGGAGCCTCACATCCAGGCGTTCGAGGCGCCCTTCGTGCCCGAGGGAGGCGGCGCGGCGGTGCCGCTCTTCCTCCACTCGAGCCCGGAGTACGCGATGAAGCGGCTCCTCGCGGAGGGCTTCGACCGGATCTTCCAGCTCTCCCGCGTGTTCCGCAACGGCGAGGTCTCCGCGACCCACAACCCGGAGTTCACCCTCCTCGAGCTCTACCGGACGGGGACGGACTACCGCGGCGTGATGGCGGACGTGGAGCGCGTGCTCGAGGGCTGCGCGCGCGCGCTCCTCGGCGGCGGGACCCGGGCGGTCCGCGGCGCGCGCGCAGTGGACCTCCGGGCGCCCTTCGAGACGCTCACGGTCCAGGAGGCCTTCCTCCGGTACGCCCGGGTGGACCTCGCCGCGTGCGACGGCCGCGCGGAGCGGCTCGTCGAGGCGGCGCGATCGGCGGGGCACGATCCCGGTCCGGGCGGGGAGTCCTTCGACGACGTGTTCTTCCGGGTGATGCTGAACGCCGTCGAGCCGCGGCTCGGGGCGGAGCGCCCGACCTGGCTCGTCGACTGGCCCGCCTCGATGGCGGCGCTCTCCAAGGTGAAGCGCGACGACCCGCGCTGGGCGGAGCGGTTCGAGCTGTACGCGGGCGGGCTCGAGCTCGCCAACGGCTTCACGGAGCTGAACGACGCGGTCGAGCAGCGCGCCCGGCTGGTCGAGGAGCAGGCGCTCCGGGGCCGGCTCGGGCGGCGCGTCTACCCGCTCGACGAGGCGTTCCTCGCGGCGGTGGGGCGGATGCCGGACGCGGGCGGGGTGGCGATCGGGCTCGACCGGCTGCTCATGCTGCTCGTGGGGGCGAAGTCCATCGAGGAGGTGCTGCTGTTCCCCGCCAGCGGGTTCCCGGGGGTGGGGGCGTAGGTCGCGGCGCGTGCCCGTCAGCGGGCTGCCGCGCCCGCCGCAGGCGCGCCATCCCGACCGGCGGGCGGGCGCTGCGGCAGGTCCACCGAGAACACGGAGCCCGCCCCCGAGCTGCTCTCGACCCGCACGGACCCACCGTGCGCCTCGACGATCCGCTTCACGATGTAGAGCCCGAGGCCGAGGCCGCCGTAGTTCCGGGACGACACCGCGCGCTCGAAGCGCTCGAAGATCTGGTGCTGGCTCGCCGGATCGATGCCGATCCCGCTGTCCTTCACCACGAGGAACGCGCGCCCGTCCGCCGCCCCGTACGTCACCTCGACCGGCTTCCCCGCGCCGTACTTCACCGCGTTCGAGAGCAGGTTCGTCGCCACCTGCGAGAGCCGCAGCCGATCCCAGCGGCCGACGGCGGGCGCGCCGTGGACCACCACCGTGCTCCCGGCCTGGGCGGCCTCGTCCTCGACCTGGGCGACCGCGTCCTGCACGGCCTGCTCGAGGTCCGTCTCCTCGAGGTCGAGGTCGAGCTTCCCCATGTGGATCCGCGAGACGTCGAGGAGCGCGGAGACGAGCTTTTCGAGCCGCTGCCCTTGCCGCTCCGCGGTACCGAGGACGCGCTCGACGTACGCCGGCGGCAGCGCGTCCGCCCCCCCGCGCGAGGACACGCGGCGCATGTTCTCGAGGGCGAGGCGGAGCGCGGTGAGCGGCGTGCGGAGCTCGTGGGAGGCGATGGAGAGGAACTCGTCGCGCGCCATCACCGCCGCCTGGGCCTCCCCGTACAGGCGCGCGTTCTCGATGGCCTGGGCGGCGCGGTGCGCGAGGTCCTCGAGGAGCGCCTCGTCCTCCGCGGTGTACGGCGCGCCGCCGGCGTCGCGCATGAGGGTGATGTGGCCGAACACCTGCCGCCGCTGCGCGAGCGGCGCGATGAGGAGGCTCGTCACGCCCTCGAGGTAGGGGAGGTACTCCGGCTTCATCTCGTTCCGGATCGTCTCCGACGAGAGGGCCGGGATGCGCAGCGTCCGGCCGGAGTCGAGGACGCGCGCGGTGATCCCCTCCGTCGCGCGCTGCGGCGCGGCGGCGAGGATCCGGCGACGCAGCGCCGCCCGCTCCGGCGCCGGGTGCTCGACCGCGACCGGGACGAGCCAGCCGCCGTCCGGTGACAGGATCCGGATGAGCGCGCCGTCGCCGATGAGCTCCGCCAGCCGGCGCGCCACCGTGTCGAGGGTGGTCCTGTAGTCGAGCCCGGAGGCGAACACGCGCGAGGCCTCGGCGAGCGCCTCGAGCTGCCTCGCCTGCCGCCGCTGCGCCTGCTCCGCCTCGGCGCGGCCGGTGACGTCGATCCCCGTGCCGACGAGGTACGCCACCTCGCCGGCCTCGTCGCGGAGCACGCAGTTCGACCACGCGACGAGCCGCGCCGGCCCGGTGCGGGAGAGCAGGTGCACCTCGTGGTCCCCGCCGCGTCCCCCGGCCACGAGCTGGTCCAGGACCGCCCGGGCGCCGTCGCGCTCGTCGGCGGGGACGACCGTCCAGATCGGCGTGCCGCACATCTCCTCGGCGGGGACGCCCGTCACGCGCGCGCAGGCCGCGTTCCAGCGGACGACGCGCGCGCTGCGATCGAGCACCACCACGAGGGCGCCCGTGTGCTCCACCACCGCCTCGGCGAGCGCGCCCTCGTCGGCGAGGCGTCGCAGCCCTCCCCGGAGGGCGGTCGCGTCGGGCGCCGCGCCCGCGCCCTCGGCGCGGTCGAGCAGCTCGCGCAGGCGGCGGAGCGTGTGGACGGTGTTCGAGGGCTCGGCCAGGCGAGGCTCCTAGTACTCGAAGCCGCTCCCGCCGATGAACTCGCGGATGAGCGACGTCGGAGGGACGTGATCCGGGTAGATCGAGACGAACCGATCCACGAGATACCGCAGGCGGTGCGCCGTGGGGAACGCCGGGTGGGTCGGCGGGACCTCGAGCAGGTAGCGCTCGGCGTACACCTTCAGGACCGCCGGCTCGTAGATGAGCGACGAGTCGAACACCGCGTCCGCCTCGTGCTGGAACGGGAAGATGTGCTCGCGCTCGCCCGCCTGGACGGAGGGCCATCGGACGATGTTGTCCGCGGCCGAGTAGCCGCGCTGGTGCCGATCGCGGACGATCCGGCGGAGCAGCCGGAGGTCGGTCGCGGAGACGCGGGTGAGGCGATCGAAGGGCAGCGTCGTCGCCGGGTGGACGAAGATCCGGTACAGCTCGCCCTCGCCCGGGATCGACCCGAGGAGCCGCGGGTTCAGGCCGTGGATGCCCTCGAGCATCAGGACGTCGCCCGCGCGGAGGCGGATGGTCGGCCCGCCCTCGGGGGCGCTCCGGCCGGTGAGGAAGTCGTAGCGCGCGGTGCGGACCTGCTCGCCGGCGAGGAGCCGCCGGACGTGGTCCTGGAGGAGCGCGAGATCGATCGCCTCGAGCGCCTCGAAGTCCCACTCGCCCCGGGCGTCGCGCGGCGTCTCCTCGCGGTCCACGTAGTAGTCGTCGAGGGAGATGGCGACCGGCCGCACGCCGTCGATCTGGAGCTGGACGGTGAGGCGCTTGATGAAGGTGGTCTTCCCCGACGAGGACGGGCCGGCGATGGAGATGATCCGGATCCGGTCGCGGCGGGCCGCGACCTCGTCGGCGATCCGCCCGATCCGCTTCTCGTGAAAGCCCTCGGAGACGCGGATGAGCTGGGTCACCTTCCCGGAGACGCACAGGTCGTCGAACGCGCCGACGCTCGTGACCCCGAGGGCGGCGAGCCACGCCTGGTGCTCGGCCACCATGTGGCCGTCGCGTGGCTCCGGCGGCGGCGCGCCGCCCCCCGTGCCCGCGTGGCCGGTGCCCGGGGAGCGCGCCCCCCCCACGAGCGCCAGCCCCACGGCGTCCGCCGAGAGCCGGTAGCCGTCGAGCGGGCCCGTCGAGGCGAGGAGCGGCCCCTGCGAGAGGGCGTAGACCTCGCCGCACGAGACGAGCCGGACGGTGGACTGCCGCCGGAAGCGCAGCAGGCGCGCCGCGTCGTCCCAGCCGCGATCCGCGAACCAGCGCTCCGCCTCGTCGGTGGCCCAGTACTCGAGCCGGAACGGAGCGTCCGCCGCGGCGATCCGGTGCATCGCCTCGAGGATCCGCGCGGCGAGCGCGGGGCGTTCACGCTCGGGCACGCCGGGGACCTCGACCACCTGCCGCGTCCCGCGCGACCGTCCCATGCGCACCGCGATCGCGGGGGCGACCTGGTGCGCCGCCTCGAGCAGGAGGAGCCCCAGGGAGCGCGAGTAGATCTGCCGCCCCTCCCAGTGCGAGAGCGTGAGGGGCGCGATCGTCGTGTCGGTGAACACCGGCGTCGCGAGCGAGACCGGCTTCTGGCCGAGGAGGCCCGCGACGACGAGGTCGCCGCCGACCGTCGCCGGGAGGAGGTCGAGGAGGCGGGTGCCGGTCCGGATCCGCCGCTCGTCGCCGAGCACGCGGACGACGATCTCCTGCGCGCGCGGGAGGGAGCGGCCCCGCAGCAGGAGCCCCATCTCGTCGGTCACCTGGGTCAGCTCGTCCGCGAGGCCGGCGGCGATCCCGAGGGCGACCTGGGTCGCGAGCGCGGGCGCCTCCCGCTCGAGCGCCGCCCAGGCCGCCGCGGAGAAGCGGGCGACCGCGAGCGGCCCGTCGGAGGTGACGGTCTCGCCGCGGTGGCGGCCGGCGAGGATCGCGAGCTCGCCGAAGTGGTCGCCGGGCCCGAGGGTGCGCAGCGC
Source organism: Anaeromyxobacter oryzisoli (assembly GCF_022690765.1). Lineage (GTDB taxonomy): Bacteria > Myxococcota > Myxococcia > Myxococcales > Anaeromyxobacteraceae > Anaeromyxobacter > Anaeromyxobacter oryzisoli. Next base: position 10,645 of record NZ_JALCZA010000078.1, read on the forward strand.
GAGCCCCTCGTGGCGGCAGGTGGCGGTGCCGTCCAGCACCACGCACAGGTGCTTGCCCGAGTCGGCGTCGCCGTGCACGCGGGTATGGGGCGGGAACGTGACGCGCTCGGCGAACCCGAGCAGCCGGAGTCGCTCGGCCGCGTCGAGGCGGGCGAGGAGCGGGCTCCGATCGAGCGCGGAGCGCGCGGGTGCGCCGAGGTCCTGCGGCCGGACGGCCATCTTCTGCGAGCCCTTTCCCGAGTAGGGCCCAATCCTACTGCGGTCCCGGGGTGCAAAGGGAGTGGCGAGCGGTCCCAGGCCAGGCGGTGCGGACGTCGGACGCGGCCGCCGCTCCCGGGCGCGCTCCCCCGCGGGGCGCTCCAGGCGTCATCGCGTCGAGGCGGGTCGCATCGCCATCAGACCACCCGGAGGACGAAGCACTTGAGGTACCGGGTCTCCGGGACGCCGAGGAGGACCGGGTGATCCCGGCCCGCGCCGCGCCGCTCGAGCATCTGCACCCGCCGCCCCGCGTCGTTCGCGGCGTCGAGGACGAGCGCCTCGAGCGCCTCCTCCGCGAGGTGATAGCTGCACGAGGCGGTGACGAGGATCCCGCCCGGCTTGAGGATCTGGATGGCGCGGAGGTTGATCTCCTTGTAGCCGCGCCGCGCGGCGGGCAGCGAGTCCTTGTTCTTCGCGAAGGCCGGCGGGTCGAGGACGACGACGTCGAACGCCGGCTCCTCCTCGGCGCGGTCGCGCAGGTAGTCGAACGCGTTCTCCTCGATCACCTCGAGGTTCTCGGCCCGGTTCAGGGCGGCGTTCTCGCGGAGCAGCGCGGCGGCCGGCGCCTGCATCTCGACGGCGGTCACCCGCTCGGCGCGTCGCGCGAGCTGGAGCGCGAAGCCGCCGGCGTAGCTGAAGCAGTCGAGGCAGCGGCCGGTCGCGTACTCGCCGGCGCGCAGGTGGTTCTCGCGCTGGTCGAGGAACGCGCCGGTCTTCTGGCCGCCGAGGACGTCGAGCTTCATCCGGACCGCGCCCTCGCGGTACTCCATCGGACCGGGCTCCGGTCCGCGGAGGACGCCCTTCGTCTGGTCGAGCCCCTCGAGCTCCCGCACGCGGACGTCGTTCCGCTCCACGACGGTGCGGAGGCCGAGGGCGCTCGTGAGGAGGTCGGCGAAGAGCGCCTTGCGACGGTCGGTGGCGGGCACCAGCGTCTGCAGCACCGCCACGTCGGCGTACCGGTCGACCACGAGGCCGGGGAGGAGATCCGCGTCGCCGTGGACGAGCCGGACGAACGGCTCGTCGCCGAAGGCGAGCGCGCGGAGGGCGATCGCGTCCGAGAGGCGGTCCGCGAAGAACGCCTCGTCCACCGGCACCTCGTCGCGCGTGACCACCCGCAGGGCGATCTTGGATCGCGACGACCAGAACGCCTTCCCGCGGAAGCGCCCGCGGCCGTCCACGAGGGCGACCACGTCCCCGGCCTCGACGCCGGCGGGGACGTCCTCGACGTCGCTCCGGTAGATCCAGAGGTGGCCATGCTGGAGCCGCTCCGCGCCGCGGCGGCTGATCTTCACCTTGCGCTCGTTCATCGTGCCGGACGTGTACCCGAGAGGCGGCGCGGACGCCACCGCCACCGCTCGGCTCGTCCATCTACAGCTCCACCCGCTCCCTGAAGACGGGGTGGCCTTCCTCCTCCCCGAGCCGACACGCCGCCATCCCGGGGTCGTGCCCGAAGGCGACGACGCCGTCGTCCTCGAGCGCCTCGGCGAGCACCATCTTCTTCTCCTCGAGCGTGGTCACCGGCTGGAGGTCGAACGCGCTGATCCAGGACGGCTCGAGGTGCGCGCGGGTGGGGACGAGATCGCCGCCGAACGTGAGGTGCGTCTGGTCGCCGTGGAAGCGCGGGAGCTGCTGGGCGACGGTGTGCCCCTCGCAGAGGACCAGCTCCACGTCCGGCAGGATCTCGGCCTCGCCCTCGACGAGGTGGAGCTGATCCGTGTGCGCGAGCAGCTCGAAGTCCTCGGCGGTGAAGGTCGGGCCGTCGCGATCCGACGGGCCGTGGGCCCACGTCCAGTGGCGGCGCTGCAGGTGGTGCGTCGCGCGCGGGAAGGAGAGCTCGAGGGCGCCGCCCGGACCGCGACGCGTCACGCCGCCGGCGTGGTGCACGTGCAGGTGCGTGAGCAGCACGTCCGTCACCTGCTCGCGGCCGAGGCCTCGGCGCGCGAGCGCGGCGTCGAGCCCGAGGCCCGCTCGATCGAGCGCGTCGTGCGCCGCCCGCCCGGGATCCCACTTGTCGCCCGGCCCGGTGTCCACCAGCACCACGCGCCCGGCGTCCCGGTCGATCGCGAGCAGGCAGCGCGCGAGCAGGGGGACGCGGTTCCGAGCGTCCGGCGCCGCCGCGCGCTCCCACTCCGGGCGAGGCACCACGCCGAACATCGCCCCGCCGTCCAGCGCGAACCGCGCGTCCACGAGGCTCGCGATGTCCCAGCGCCCGATGATCACGCCAGGAGCGTAGAGCGCCCGCCGCGAGGACACCACCATCTTGTGGACCGGACCGGGACCGCAGGGATCGCGCGGCCCGCCTCACCACGCCCGCGCGTATTGCCTCGGAGAGGGCCCCTCGCGCCCGAGCGCCTTCGCGGCGCGCAGCGGGAAGTTCGGATCCCGCAGCATCTCCCGCGCGATCATCACCAGGTCGGCCTGCCCGCTCCGCACCACGTGATCCGCCTGCTCCGGGGAGACGATGACCCCGACGGCGCCGGTGGCGATCCCGGCCTCCCGGCGGATCCGCTCGGCGAAGGCGGTCTGGTACCCGGGGCCGACGGGGATCCTCGCCGGGACGGTGCCGCCGGAGGACACGTCGACGAGGTCGACGCCGAGCAGCGCGACCGCGCGCGAGAGCTCCACCGACTCGTCCAGGGTCCAGCCACCGTCGGTCCAGTCGGTCGCGCTGATGCGCAGGAGGAGCGGCAGGGCCTCCGGCCACTCGGCGCGGACCGCGGTCACCACCTCGCGGACGAGGCGGGTGCGGTTCTCGAAGCTCCCGCCGTACCGGTCGGTGCGGTGGTTCGAGAGCGGCGAGAGGAACTCGTGGAGCAGGTAGCCGTGCGCGGCGTGGAGCTCGACGACGCGGAAGCCCGCCGCCCGCGCCCGCCGGGCGGCGGCCACGAACGCCTGCACCACGCCGGCGATCCCGCGCTCGTCGAGCGCGGCCGGGGGCGGCAGCCCCTCGAACGGCACCGCGCTCGGCGCCACGGTCGCCCACCCTCCGTCGCGCGCGGCGAGCGGACCGCCGCCGTCCCACGGCGCGTGCACCGAGGCCTTCCGGCCGGCGTGGGCGAGCTGGACCCCGGCCACCGCACCCTGCGACTCGACGAAGCGCACGATCCGCGCGAGCGGCTCGATCTGCGCGTCGTCCCAGAGGCCGAGGTCGGCGGCGGAGATCCGGCCGCGCGCCTCGACGGCGGTCGCCTCGGCGAGGACCAGCGCGGCGCCGCCGGCGGCGCGGGCGCCGAGGTGGACGAGGTGCCAGTCGTTCGCGAGGCCGTCGATCGCGGAGTACTGGCACATCGGGGAGAGCGCGACACGGTTCCGGAGCGCGACCGAGCGGAGCGGCAAGGGGGAGAAGAGATCCGTCATGGTCGGCGCATGTAAGCGCCCCCTGGCTCGGGCGCAACCGGAAGGGGCCGGCGGGCGCGGGGACGCCTCAGACCTCGGACACGCGTCGCGCCGTGGGTTCGGATGGGACGCCGGCGAGGCTGGGGGAGACGAACCTCACCCGCCTCCCTCGTCGGACGGCTCGCGCCGGGTCGCCCCCGGCGCGCCGGACGCGCCGCTCCCGAGGGGCCGCTCGCCGGCGTCCACGATGCGGGCCTCCGGGTGGGCCTCGACCTCGCCGGGCGCGACGATCCGGGCGCGAGTGTTCGGCTCGGGCTCGCCGGGCGCGACGATGAGCGGCGGCTCCTCCCGCTCCTCCTTCTCTTCCCTCGCCCGCCGCGTCTCCTCGGCGTCCTCCTGCGGCACCACCATCCCGAGCTCGCCCTCGCGCACCGCCCGCCCCGCGTCCGGCGCGTCGAACTCGCCCCTGCGCTCGACGTCGTCGGTGGAGGGCGCGAGGAAGCCGCCGTCCTCGCCGGGCTCGGCCACCTCGGCGCGGTAGCCGCCGCCAGCCGGGCCTCCCATGTGCGGACCGCCCCGGTCCACGCGATCCTCGAAGGTGGGTTCGGGGACGCCCCGGGCGACGCCGGGCTCGAGCTCCGCGGGGCTCTTCACCTCGCGGACCTCCGCCCGCGGCGCCGGCCGCTCGCGACCGGCGCCGCCCGTCGCCTCGGCGCCCTTGGCGCCCTTGGCGCGCAGCCGCTCCGCCGCCGAGGCCGTCAGGTCGCGCGTCTGCTCGACGCCGCGGCGCAGCGAGCGCGAGCGCCCGACGAGCCGCGAGAGCAGCGAGACACCCGCGATCCCCGCGGGGATCCGCATGAGCCCCCGGCCGAAGACGGCCCGCGCCAGCAGCACGCCGATCGCCGCGCCCTGGGCCGCCTGCGCGTCGGGCGAGCGGCGCGCGGCGGCGGTGGTGGCGGTGGTGGCGGAGGGCTGCGCCTGCCGCGCTCCGGCCTCGGCGTGCGCGGCGGCCTGCTCGACCCGCTGCTCCACCGCCTCCTGCCCGGCGCGCAGCGCCGCGGCCGCTTCCTCCTTCAGGCGGCGGGCCTGCGCCTCCGCGCGAGCCCGCGCTTCGCGGGCCGCCGTCCCGGCCCGCGTCCGGGCTTCGCGGATCGCCGCGCCGAGGTGCCGGCGCCGCGCCTCGCCGCGTCGCGGGGCGAAGAGGTAGAGGAGGGCGGCGCCCGTCGCGAAGCCCCCCAGCGTCACTGCGGCGATCGTCGCGGCGGAGGCGCCCGCGGGCGCGCGCCGGAGTCGGAGAGAAGCCATCGGTGCCTCCCGGTGGCTCAACCCTAAACACGGCCGCGGCTCGCAGGCATCGGGATGGCCTGGCCCGAGCGCGAGCATCCGACGCGGCGCCGGATCGCTCCATCGCGTGCCGGCCGGACGCCCGGCGCGTGACGGCGCCCTGGAGCGTCCTTGATCCGCGAGGGGGCGGTCCCCAGGGTGAACAGGGGATGATCGTGCGACGGCCGCCGTCGCCGGCACGTCGCCGCCGGTCAGGGGAGCGGGGCGATCATCGGATGATGCGGACCATCGAGGACGTGGTGGAGCTTCGCCGATGGGCGGAGGCGCACGGCGCGCGCCCGTGCCGCGATCGTGCGAGCGGTCGCCTCGTGCTGGCGCTGCCTGGCGAGTGCGAACCGCCGGAACGGGACGCACCGGGCGTGGACTGGGGCGAGTGGGAGTCCACGTTCCTGATCTGGCGCTGCGCGTTCGTCTACGACGACGCCCCGGGCTCGTCGCGCTGCTTCGTGGGCCCGGCCCAGGAGGCGCACGCCTTCCTCGAGCGCGAGCTCGCGAAGGGGTGCCTGCATTACTGCTGAGGGCGCGTCCCCTGCGCCTCCCCGACCGCCGCCCTGCCGACCCCGGCCTTCCTCAGGATGAGCTCCGCCGGGCAGAAGCGGGTGAAGCCGCTCTGGAAGAGGTTCGCTCCGACGAACACGGCGAGCCAGAGCCAGTGTGCATTGACGAAGGCCGGGCTGCCGGGGGCTCCGAGGAGGAGCGAGACGAGGACGAAGGTGCCGGCGAGGATGCGAACGCCGCGCTCGGTGGTCATGACGAGACTCCTTGGGGATCTGCCCCGTGCGGGTGAGAGCCGAGGCCGTCGGAAAGGGTTCGGCGCAGCCGGTCCTGCGCGACGTCGCGCTCCTCTTCGGCACCCGCGCCGCGCGCCTCTTCGCCTACGGCCTCCTCTCCGTCGTGCTCGTCCTGCACCTCTCCGCGGCGGGGCTCTCGGAGGCGCGGATCGGCCTGCTCCTCGGCCTCACCCTCGCGGGCGACGCGGGGATCTCGCTGTGGCTCACCACGCACGCGGACCGCGCCGGGCGGCGGCGGACCCTCGTCGCGGGCGCGCTCCTCATGGTGCTCGCCGGCGCGGCGTTCTCGTCCACGACCCTGTTCCCGCTCCTGCTGCTCGCCGCGACCGTCGGCGTCATGAGCCCGTCGGGGAACGAGGTCGGGCCGTTCCTCGCCGTCGAGCAGGCCGCCCTCGCGCAGGAGCTCCCGGCAGGGCGCCGCACCGCGGCGTTCGCCTGGTACCAGCTCACCGGCGCGCTCTCGACCGCCGTCGGGGCGCTCGCCGGCGGCGGGCTCGCCGAGGGGCTGCAGCGCGCCGGCCTCGCGCCCCTCGCGAGCTACCGGGCCGTGTCGGCGGCCTACGGGGCGATCGGGCTCCTCCTCGCGGTTGCCTTCCTGCGCCTCTCGCCGGCGGTGGAGCTCGCGCGGCCCGGCGCGATCGCCGCGACGCCGCGCGCCGCCTTCCTCGGCCTTCACCGCTCCCGCCGGATCGTGCTCGAGCTCGCGGCGCTGTTCTCGGTCGACGCGTTCGCCGGCGGCCTCGTGGTCCAGGCCTTCGTCGCCTACTGGCTGCACCGGCGCTTCGGCGTCTCGGAGGTGGGGCTCGGCGCGATCTTCTTCGGCGCCAACGTGCTCGCCGGGCTGTCGGCGCTCTCGGCCGCGTGGATCGCGCGCCGGATCGGGCTCGTGAACACGATGGTGGCGACCCACCTGCCGTCCAACGTGCTCCTCGCCCTCGTGCCCCTGATGCCGACCCTGCGGCTCACCGTGGGCGTGCTCTTCCTGCGGTTCTCGATCTCGCAGATGGACGTGCCGACCCGGCAGTCCTACACGGTCGCGGTGGTCGATCCGGACGAGCGCTCGGCGGCGGCGGGGGTGACCGGGATCGCGCGGACGGTGGGCGCCGCCCTCGCGCCCCTCGCGGCCGGGCCGCTCTACGCGAGCGCCGCCCTCGCGGGCGTCCCGTTCCTCGCGGCCGGCGCCCTCAAGATCCTCTACGACCTCGCGCTCCTGCGCCGCTTCCGCGCCCTGCGCCCGCCCGAGGAGCGCGCCGAGCGCTGAAGGCGCGCTCGCCCGCCGCCGGCGTCGACTTCCCGGGTGCCCGTCCTACTTCAGCCGCTCCCCCAGGAACTCGATGAGGTCGATCTTCGTCACGACGCCGGTCACGTGATCGCCCTCCTTCACCACGGCGACGTGGTCGTCGTTGAAGATCTCGCGGAGCTTGGCGATGGGGGTGTCGGGCCCGACCACGCCCTGGAGCGGCTGGACGAGCGGCTCGACCACCTCCGAGAGCCGGTGCTTCCCCTCGATGAGGAAGTTGAGCAGGTCGTACTCGTGGATCATCCCGGTGACGCGCCCGGCCTCGTCCACGACCGGCATCTGGGAGATGTCGTGCTCCTTCATCTTCTTCACGACGGCCTCGACCTTGTCGCCCTTGTGCGCGGTGATCACGCCGCCGCGCCGCCGGCCGAGGATCTCCTTCACGGTCGCGGCCCGGACGCCCCCCGCGCCGGACGCGATCGGGAAGCCGTTGTCGCGCATCCACTCGTCGGAGAAGAACTTGGAGATGTAGGCGCGGCCGCCGTCCGGGAGCGGCACGACGATCGTCTTGCCCTTCCCGAGCTCCCGCGCGAGGCCGACCGCGACGTGGACGGCGGCGCCGGACGAGCCGCCCGCGAAGACGCCCTCCTCGCGGGCGAGGCGCCGGGCCATCGTGAACGCCTGGACGTCGGTCACCTGGCGGACGTCGTCGAGGACCGACAGGTCCATCGCGCCGCACATCATGTCCTCGCCGATCCCCTCCATCTTGTAGACGTGGGGCTGCGAGAGCTTCCCGGTCTTGAACATCGAGTGGTACACGGAGCCGACCGGGTCCACGCCGACGTTCAGGATCGCGGGGTTCTTCTCCTTGAAGAACTTCCCGCAGCCGCTCATCGTCCCGCCGGTGCCGAGCCCGGCGACGAAGGCGTCGAAGCGCCCCCCGGTCTGCTCCCAGATCTCCGGCGCGGTGAGCTGGTAGTGGGCCTCGACGTTGTCGGGGTTGTGGTACTGGTTCAGGTAGAAGCTGTTCGGCGTCTCGGCCGCGATGCGCTTCGCGACCGAGTAGTAGCTCTCGGGCGAGTCGGGCGGCACGTTGGTGGGGGTGACGATCACCTGCGCGCCGAACGCCTTGAGGGTGTCCTGCTTCTCCTTCGACATCTTGTCCGGCATCGTGAAGACGCAGCGGTACCCCTTCACCGCCGCGGTCATCGCGACGCCCACGCCGGTGTTGCCGCTCGTGTTCTCGACGATGGTGCCGCCCTTGCGGAGCAGCCCCGAGCGCTCGGCCTTCTCGATGATGTGGAGCGCCATGCGGTCCTTGATGGAGCCGCCGGGGTTCGTGTACTCGAGCTTGACGAGGACGGTGGCGTCGTCCGGACCGACCACCTTCTGGAGCCGCACGAGCGGCGTGTGCCCGATCGCGGAGAGGACGTTCTCGTGGTAGCTCATGGGGCGCGCTCCGGGGCGGAAAGATCCGCAGGAATCGGGGCGTTATAGGCAGGCGCCGCGAGCGGCGTCAACGCGCGCCGCGAGGGCGCGCCCGGCGGGCGAAGGGCCCCGGAGAGAGGCGAGAGCGATGCAGGATCCCCAGACGGAAGCCCGTGTCCGCGGCGCGGTCGCGCGCGCCACCGGCGCCGACGTGGCCCGCGCGCCGGTGCGGCGCCTCGCCGGGCACGCCTCGCTCCGGAGCTACTGGCGCGTGGGCACCTTCCCGGCGTCCCACGTCGTGATGGTGCTGCCGCCCGACGCGAAGCCCGAGGAGGTGACGAAGGGCGGAGCGCCGGCGGTGAATCCCTTCGTGGACGTGCAGCGCTACCTCGCCGGCCTCGGCGTCCGGGTCCCGGCGATCCGGGCGTTCGACGAGCCCGGGGGGCTGATGGTCCTGGAGGACCTCGGCGACGAGATGCTCGAGACGCGGCTCCTCGCCGGGGAGGCGCCGGCCCCCCTCTACGCGCGGGCGATCGATCAGCTCGCGCGGCTGCGCGCCGCCGCCGAGGCGCGGCCGGAGGGCTCCGTCGCCTTCACCCGCAGCTTCGACGCGGAGCTGTACCGCTGGGAGCTCGATCACTTCCTCGAGTGGGGGCTCGAGGCGTGGAAGGGGGCGAGGCTCGCGCCCGCCGAGCGGGCGGTCGTCGATCGGGAGTTCGACCGGATCGCCGCGACGCTCGCGGCCGAGCCCAGGGGCTTCACGCACCGCGACTACCAGTCGCGAAATCTGATGGTGCTCCCGAGCGGCGAGCAGGCGGTGATCGACTTCCAGGACGCGCTGCTCGGGCCGCGCCAGTACGATCTCGTCGCGCTCCTCCGCGACAGCTACGTCGAGCTCGAGCCGGCGCTCGTCGAGGCGATGCTCCGGCGCTACCTGGACCGGCTCGCCGCGGCGGGCGGGCCCCGCCTCGAGTACGGGCCGTTCCGGGAGACCTTCGACCTGCTCACCGTCCAGCGGAAGCTCAAGGACGCGGGCCGGTTCGTCTTCATCGACCGCGTGAAGAAGAACCCGGGCTTCCTGCCGTCGATCCCCGCCTCCCTCCGCTACGTGCGCGCCGCCTTCGCGCGCCGCCCGGAGCTCGGTGAGCTGCAGCGGATCCTCGCCCGCCACGTCCCGGAGCTCGCGGCGTAGCGGTCGGGTCGATCTCCGACCGCGCCGCAGCGCCCGGACCGGACGCGAACGCCCGAGCGCGCGAGCACTGCGGAAGTGGACACCCGCGGGTGGATGAGAACCCCTTCGGGGGCGTTCCAAGCCATCCTCGGTAACTAACCGGATTTCCGAGATCTCCGTGGCGAAGGCCCCTGCCTGTCGTGCGGCGTGATGTCGCACGTCGATGTGACGCGATCCTTGCAATCGGCGCTGCGTCGCGCGCTTCGACGAGGCGCCCCGAAAGGATCTCCACGTGAAGAACCTCTCCATCGGCAGCCGCCTCGGCGCCGCGTTCGCCGCCGTGTGCCTCTTCCTGCTCGCGGTCGGCTGGATCGGCCTCGACCGCCTCGCGTTCATGCAGGAGCACGCCGAGGAGATCACGAGGGACCGGTGGGTCAAGGCTCGGATCGCCCAGGAGGGCGCCGACCTCGCGATGGAGCTGGAGATCCGGATGGAGCGGATGGTCCTCGCCGAGGACGGCTCCGCCGCCCGCAAGTTCGCGGCGGAGGCGGGGAGCGTGGACCAGCGGCTCGAGGACGTGATCCGCCGGCTGGAGGCGCTCCACCTCTCCGACGACGCGGCGCGGAGCCTCGCGGAGGTCAAGTCGGCGATGGGGGAGTACGACCGCGTGCAGGGCGAGGTGGTGAGGCTCGTCGAGGAGGGGCGACGGGACGAGGCCGTCCGCGCGGGCGACGCGCAGGTCCAGCCCGTGCTCCAGCGCCTCGAGAACGGGTGGCTGCGCGTCTTCGAGCAGCAGGGGAAGCTCATGGACGAGGCGGCCGCCGAGCAGGACGCGGCGTACGCCGGCGCGCGCTCGCTCTCGCTCGGGCTCATCGCGACGGCGCTGATCCTCGCGGTCGTCGTCGCGACGTGGGTGACGCGCTCGATCACGGTGCCCGTGCTCGGGGCGGTGGCGGCGGCGGATCGGATCGCGAAGGGGGATCTCCGGGATCAGGTGGAGGTGACGAGCGGGGACGAGGTGGGGAAGCTCCAGGCCGCGATGCGGGCGATGGGGGAGAAGCTGGCGGAGGTGATCGGGGAGGTGAGAGGCGGGGCGGAGGTGCTGACGGGGGCGTCGCAGCAGGTGTCGGCGACGGCGCAGGCGCTGTCGCAGGGGACGGGGGAGCAGGCGGCGAGCGTGGAGGAGACGACGTCGTCGCTGGAGGAGATGAGCGCGTCGATCACGCAGAACGCGGAGAGCTCGCGGCAGACGGAGGCGATGGCGAAGGAGGGGGCGAGGAACGCGGAGGAGGG
>NZ_JALCZA010000079.1 GCF_022690765.1 Anaeromyxobacter oryzisoli
GCGGTCGTCGGCGCGGCGGTGGGCGCCGCCGCCGGGCTGCGGCGCAAGCGGAGGGCGGCGGCCGCGCCGGAGCGCGCGGCGGCCACCGCGGCCTTTCGCGAGCCGTCCGGGACGGATCCCGAGGGCTACTTCGTCGCGCGCGTGCGAGGGGAGGACGCGGTGCGGGGGGCGCCGCACCCGATGCGCGAGGAGGAGGAGGGCACGTCGTACGAGGAGGGGGAGGCGCCCACCCCGTTCGACGAGGGGCTCGGGGATCTCCCCACGACCTACGACGAGGACGCGCTCGTCGCGCTCGCCCGGGATCCACGCTCGCTCTACGTGTACTGGGATCACTCCGCCGGGACGGTCGAGCGGGGGTTCGGCGGCCTCGACCGCCCGCGCGCGCAGCTCTGGGTCTTCGCGCGCTCCGGCGAGCGCTGGGAGCGGGTGCGGGTGATCGAGTTCGACCTCGAGTCCCGCGGCTACTACCTCCACGACCTCGAGCCCGGCCGCGCGTACCGCGCGGAGATCCACGCGGTGGACCGGCTCGGGCGCGAGCGGCTCGTCGGCCCCGGCTCGAACGAGATCGGGCTGCCGCCGGTCGGCCCGTCGTCGCTGATCGACGATCGCTTCATCCGGATCCCGTGGGAGGTGCCGCTCGGGCGCCTCCTCGGCCCCGGCCACGTCGGCGGTCCGTTCTCGGAGGAGGCGCGGGCGATGCTCGCGCGCCTCTCCGACTGGTCGCGCTTCGCGAGCAAGGCGGTGTGGGGCGGCAGCGCGGGCGCGCCCGGCGAGCGGCCGTCGTCGCCGATCTCCGCCCCGTCCTCGCCGAGCGGGCCGCCCGGGCGCGGGGGGGCGAGATGAGCCAGGATGTCCTGGGCTACCTCTCGCTCCAGCTCCACGCCCACCTCCCCTTCGTTCGTCACCCCGAGTACGAGCAGTTCCTCGAGGAGGACTGGCTCTACGAGGCGATCGGCGAGACCTACCTCCCGCTCCTCAAGATCTTCGACCGGCTCACCGACGAGGGCGTGCCGTTCCGGATCTCGATGACGATGACGCCGCCGCTCGTCGCCATGCTCCGGGACGAGCTGCTCGTGTCGCGGTTCGCGCGACGCCTCGACGGGCTGTGCGAGCTCGCCGACCGGGAGGTGCACCGGACCCGCCACGACGCCGCGTTCCACGGCCTCGCCCTCCACTACCAGCAGGAGTTCCGCGAGCTGCGGGCGCTGTTCACGGATCGCTACCGGCGCGATCTCGTCGGCGCGTTCCGGCGGCTCGAGGACGCGGGGCGGCTCGAGATCGTCACCTGCGCCGCCACCCACGCCTTCCTGCCGCTCATGCAGCGCCACCCGGAGGCGGTCCGCGCGCAGATCCAGGTGGCGGTGACCCACCACCGCCGGCACTTCGGCCACGATCCGGTGGGCATCTGGCTCCCGGAGTGCGGCTACTACCCCGGCCTGGACGCGTTCCTCGCCGAGGCCAACATCCGCTACTTCTTCGTGGACACCCACGGGGTCACCGACGCGACGCCGCGCCCGCGCTACGGCGTCTACGCGCCGATCTACACGCCCACCGGTCCCGCGGCGTTCGGCCGGGACCCCGAGTCCTCCATGCAGGTCTGGAGCGCGGAGTCGGGCTACCCGGGAGATCCGGACTACCGGGAGTTCTACCGGGACGTGGGGTGGGACCTCGACTACGAGTACGTGAGGCCGTACATCCAGCCGACGGGGCAGCGGAAGAACGTCGGCATCAAGTACTTCCGCATCACCGGGAAGACCGCGCACAAGGAGCCCTACGATCCGGCGCGGGCCCGCGAGCGCGCGGCGACCCACGCGGGCAACTTCCTGTTCAACCGCGAGCGGCAGATCGAGCACCTGTCGTCGCGCATGGGCGGCGTCCGCCCCATCGTCGTGTCGCCGTACGACGCCGAGCTCTACGGCCACTGGTGGTACGAGGGGCCGGCCTTCATCGACTACCTCGTCCGGAAGACGGCCTACGACCAGCGCGTGTTCCGCCTCGCGACGCCCGGCGACTACCTGAAGGAGAACCCCGAGCAGCAGATCGCGGTGCCGCCCCTCAGCTCGTGGGGCGCGGGGGGCTACGCCGACGTGTGGCTCGACGGCTCGAACGACTGGATCTACCCGCACCTCGACCGGGCGGCCGAGCGGATGATCGCGCTCGCCCGCGACTACGTGCAGCCGGGCGAGCTCGAGCGGCGCGCGCTGAACCAGGCCGCCCGCGAGCTCCTCCTCGCGCAGTCCTCCGACTGGGCCTTCATCATGAAGACCGGGACGATGGTGGACTACGCGATCCGGCGGACCAAGGAGCACGTCCTGCGGTTCACGCGGCTGCACGACCAGCTCCGCGCCGGCACGATCGACGCCGAGTGGCTCGGCCACGTCGAGGCGAAGGACAACATCTTCCCCGAGCTCGACTATGCGGTGTACCGGCCGCGCGCGAGCCCGTAGGGGGCGCCCCGCTCGCCGCCCGCGGCGCCCAGCCGCCCGCCCGGGAAGCGGCGGGCCGCGGCGCGCGTTCTCGCGTTGACGGACCCGCCGGGGACGACTAGCCTCCCGCCACGTTTCCCCCGGAGATCCTTCGAGATCCAGCGAGCTCGCGCACCCCGATGGCAGAAGACCTAGGAACGACCGAGCGCGAGATCATCGCGCAGAGGCAGAAGAAGGCCGAGGCCCTCCGGGCGCTCGGCGTGAACCCCTTCGGGAACGGCTGGCAGCCGGTCCACCTCGCCGCCGACGTGGTCGCCCGCTACGGCGACGCGCCCGCGACCGAGATCGCGAAGGATCCCGGCGCCTGGTCGATCGGCGGCCGGGTCCTCGCCGTCCGGTCCTTCGGGAAGGCCGCGTTCCTGCGGGTGCGCGATCGGTCCGCGGAGCTCCAGGTGTGGGTGAAGCGGGACCGGGTCGGCGAGCGCGCGTTCGAGGTCTTCAAGCTCCTCGACGTCGGCGACATCGTCGGCGTGGAGGGCCCCGCCACCCGGACCAAGACGGGCGAGCTCACGATCGAGGCGACCACCTTCACCATCCTCACGAAGGCGCTCCGTCCGCTGCCGGAGAAGTGGCACGGCCTCGCCGACGTCGAGCAGCGCTACCGGCAGCGCTACCTCGACCTGGTGGTCACGCCTGGCGTCCGCGAGGTGTTCGTGAAGCGGGCGCGGATCATCTCGGGCATCCGGCGCTTCCTCGACGAGCGCGGGTACCTCGAGGTCGAGACGCCCACGCTGCACAAGCCCGAGGAGGCCGGCGGCGCCGCCGCGCGGCCGTTCGAGACGCACCACAACGCCCTCGGCCTCGACCTCAAGCTCCGCATCGCGACCGAGCTGCACCTCAAGCGGCTGGTGGTGGGCGGGTTCGGCCGCGTCTACGAGATCGGCCGGATCTGGCGGAACGAGGGGATCGACCGCCGCCACAACCCGGAGTTCACCTCCATCGAGTTCTACCAGGCGTACGCGACCTACGACGACCTGATGCGGCTCACCGAGGAGCTCTTCCACCGGCTCGCGGTGGAGGTCACCGGCTCCGCGAAGATCACCTTCGACGGGCAGGCGCTCGACCTCACGCCGCCGTACCCGCGCGTCTCGATGCTCGAGGTCGGCGCGCGGGTGCTCGGCCTCTCGCCCGAGGACGCGCTCGCCGGCCGGGGGCTCGCGGAGGCGCTCGGCCGCGCCGCGGCGCGGGAGGACGTCTCCGGGAGCGCCTGGAAGCTCGAGCAGGCGGCCAAGAAGTCTCCCGGCGAGGCGATCGCGCTCGCGTTCGAGATCTTCGGCGAGCCCCAGCTCCCGAAGGACCGCCCCACGTTCGTGGTGGACTTCCCGCTCGCCACCAGCCCGCTCTCCCGGCGCCGCGACGCCGATCCCCGCCTCGTGGACCGCTTCGAGCTGTTCGTCGCGGGGATGGAGATGGCGAACGCGTTCTCGGAGCTGAACGATCCCACCGATCAGCGCGCCCGCTTCGAGGCGCAGATGAAGGCCAAGGCGGCCGGTGACGAGGAGGCGATGCCGTACGACGAGGACTTCGTCCGCGCCCTCGAGCACGGCATGCCGCCCACGGCCGGCGAGGGCATCGGCATCGATCGGCTCACGATGCTCCTCGCGGACGCGCCGTCCATCCGCGACGTGATCCTGTTCCCGCTCCTGAAGACCCGCGAGTAGGCGGCCACGCGCCGCCGCGACACCGTGACCGGCTCTCCCTCCGACTCCTCCTCCCCGGTCCCCGCCGCCGCGGCGACGCCCGGCCTGGCGCCCCCGGCCGCGCCCGCCGCCGGCCACCCGGCGCCGCCGGTGTTCTCGGTCCCCGCGTTCCTCCTCGCGGTCACCGGCCTGCTCGGCGCGGCCGCCGTCGCGCCGATCGCCCACGCCCTGCTCGCCGACCGGCTCGCGCTCCCGCCGGCGCTGGCCACCGGCCTCACCGCGCTCGCGAGCGCCGCGTTCGCGGCGGCGCTCGGCGTGGCGGCCGGCTGGCTCGCCCGGCGGCTCGCCTTCTACGAGATCTCGGTCGCGATGCTCCTGTGGAGCGCGCTCGTCGCGGCGGTGATGGCGGCGCCGCGGCTGCGCGCCGGGGTCCCGGCGGTGCAGGCCCTGGAGGCGCAGGGGACGCTCGTGGCCGTGCTCGGGCTCCTCGGCGCGGGCGCGCTCGCCTCCGTCGCGGTCTTCGCGGGCACCTCGATCGCCTACCTCCTCGCCGGGGCGGGGCGGGTGGACGCCTCGCTCTCGTACGAGCTGTTCGTGGCGCGGAGCCACCTCCGGCTGTCGCCCCGGACGCTCGCCGGGCTGTTCGCGATGGTGATCACCGGGCTCCTCCCCGGCCTCCTCCTCGCCCTGGTCTGGTCGCTCGTCCGGAACGCGAAGGAGCGCCGGGCCTACCGCCGCGGCGAGCTCTGGAACCGGCCGCGGATGCCCGCGACGCTCCTGATGACGCTCATCTCGATCGGCGGCGTCGCCATCGGGGTGTGGGCGCTCACGGTGGTGCTGTCGGTGATGAGCGGGTTCGAGGCGGATCTCAAGAGCAAGATCCTCGGCCACACCGCGCACGGGATGGTGCTCACCTACGGCCAGGACGAGTTCGGGGACTGGAAGGCGGCGCGGGAGAAGACGCTCGCGGTGAAGGGCGTCGTGGGCGCCACCCCGTTCCTCTACAACGAGGTGATGCTCTCGACCGGCCAGAACCTGACCGGCGCGATCCTGAAGGGCGTGGACGTCGCCACCATCGGCACCGTCACCGACCTCCCGGGCAGCATCCAGGACGGGCGGCTCGATGCCCTCGTCCACCCGGAGCGGATCCCGACCGCCTCGCGGTCGCCGGACGAGGGCGCGGCGGAGCGGCCCCGCGCCGGCCACGTCCTGCCCGGCATCGTGATCGGCCGCGAGCTGGCCCACTCGCTCCGCGTGTTCGTGGGCGACGAGGTGAACGTCGTCTCGCCCTTCGGCGATCTGGGACCGGCCGGGCCGCAGCCGAAGAGCCGGCCGTTCCGCGTGGCGGCCATCTTCTACAGCGGGATGTACGAGTACGACGCGAAGTTCGCGTACCTCGACCTCGCGGAGGCGCAGCGGTTCTTCGGCGTGGGCGACACCGTGACCGGCCTCGAGATCAAGGTCCGGGACGACGGCCAGGCGAAGGCGGTGCTCGGGCGGATCGTCTACGCGCTCGGCGGCTGGCCGTTCCGCGCGAAGGACTGGAGCGAGCTGAACCGGAGCCTCTTCTCCGCGCTGCAGATGGAGAAGGTGGTGATGGCGGTGATCCTCGGCTTCATCGTCCTCGTCGCGAGCTTCATCATCGTCGCGACGCTGATCATGCAGGTGCTCGAGAAGCGGCGCGAGATCGCCGTGCTCAAGTCGATGGGCGCGGGCGTGCCGAGCGTGATGAAGATCTTCGTCATCGAGGGCGTGACGATCGGCGCGGTCGGCACCTTCTTCGGCCTCGTCCTCGGCCTCGGGACCTGCCTCCTCGTGGAGAAGGTGGGGATCCCGCTCGATCCGGAGGTCTATTACATCTCGAACCTGCCGGTGGTGATCGACCCGGGCCAGTTCGCGCTCGTCACGCTCGCCACGCTCGTCCTGTCGTACCTCGCCACCCTCTACCCGGCCACCAAGGCCGCGCGCCTCCACCCGGTGGACGGCCTCCGGAGCGAGTAGCCATGGCCACGGCACCGCTCGTCCGCATCGAGGGGCTCGGGAAGACGTTCCTCATGGGCGACAAGCGCCTCGAGGTGCTGCGCGGGATCGACCTCGAGATCGCCCGGGGCGAGCTCGTGGCCCTCACCGGCCCGTCCGGCGCCGGGAAGAGCACGTTCCTGGCCCTCCTCGGCACCCTCGACGTCCCGACCCGGGGTCGGATCCTGTTCGACGGCGAGGACGTCTTCGACCGCGGCGAGGAGGCGCTCGCCGAGTTCCGGAACGACACCATCGGCTTCGTCTTCCAGAGCCACCACCTCCTGCCCGAGTTCACCGCGCTCGAGAACGCGATGATGCCCGCGCTGATCCGCCGGCTGCCGCGCGCGGAGGCCCGGCGCCGCGCCGCCGAGATGCTCGAGCTCGTGGGCCTCGCCGAGCGGATGGAGCACCGCCCGGGCGAGCTGTCCGGCGGCGAGCAGCAGCGCGTGGCGCTCGCGCGCGCCCTCTGCCTCCAGCCGAAGCTCCTCCTCGCGGACGAGCCCACCGGCAACCTCGACCCGCAGACGGCGGAGGGGATCCACCTCCTGCTCGCCGACCTGAACGCGCGGATGGGCGTCACGGCGGTGGTGGTCACGCACAACGAGCGGCTGGCGGCGGCGCTTCCGCGCAGGCTCCGGCTCGTGCAGGGACGCCTGGCGTGATCGGCTGCGCCCCCCGGCCCGGCGCCGAGGCGAGGTGGGACACGAGAGTGTTTGAGGTTTTCGGCCCCCCGGTCTAGATTCCCCGGCTCCGTGATCGGCTCCGACACGCGCGTCCGCTGCTCCATCGCTCTGGGCGTCCTCGCGGCGCTCGCCCTGGCCGTGGCACCCGCGGCGCGGGCCGAGGTCGCCGGGGATCCCGTCGTCAAGGCGATCCGGATCGAGGGGAACCGTCGGGTCGAGGCGGACGCGATCCGCGCCGCCATCTCGCAGAAGGTGGGCGAGCCGCTCGACCCGGCCAAGGTCGACAACGACATCCGGGCGATCATGAAGCTCGGGTTCTTCTCCGACGTGACGGTGGACGCGGAGGACCTCGAGGCCGCGCCGGTCCTCGTGTACCACGTGACCGAGCGGCCGACGGTCCGGAGCGTGAAGGTCGTCGGGAACGAGGCGCTGTCGAAGGACGACCTCAAGGACGCGATGGAGCTGAAGCCCTTCGCCGTCCTGGATCTCGGCCAGGTCCGCAAGGACGTGAAGAAGATCCAGGCCAAGTACGTCGAGAAGGGCTACTTCCTCGCGGACGTCTCGTACCGGATCGAGGACCTCCCGGACAACCAGGTGGACGTCGTCTACGCCGTCGCCGAGAAGGCGAAGGTGCAGGTGAAGGAGATCCGCTTCCTCGGCAACGCGCACGTGCCGAAGGAAGACCTCACGGCGTACATGCAGACGCAGGAGGGCGGCCTCCTCTCCTTCATCACGTCGCAGGGCACGTACAAGGAGGACGCCTTCCAGCACGATCTCCAGGCGGTCCAGTTCGTCTACATGGACCGCGGGTTCGTGAACGTGAAGGTCGGGAAGCCCGCCATCGCGCTCTCGGCGGACCGGCGCTACCTCTTCATCACCATCCCGATCGAGGAGGGCGAGCAGTACACGATCGGGAAGATCAAGTTCTCCGGCCAGCTCCTCGACCAGGAGCCGCGGCTCCGCAAGATCCTCCGCTCGAAGCAGGGCGAGCTCTTCCAGCGCTCGAAGATCGGCGCGGATCTCTTCGCGATCGGCGACGTGTACAAGGACATGGGGTACGCGTACGCGAACGTCGTCCCCGTCACGAACGCCGACCCGAAGACGCGGACGCTCGACCTGGACCTGGAGATCCAGCCCGGCCCGAAGGTCACGTTCGAGCGGATCGAGGTCGTCGGCAACGACAAGACGCGGGACAAGGTGATCCGGCGCGAGCTGCGCATCGCGGAGGGAGAGCTCTACAGCGCCACCGGGATCAAGACGTCGAAGCAGCGCGTCACCGCGCTCGGCTTCTTCGAGACCGTCGAGATCACCACGCGGAAGGGGAGCGCCGACGACAAGATCGTCGCGGTCGTCGAGGTGAAGGAGCGCGCCACCGGCACGTTCCAGATCGGCGCCGGCTTCTCCTCGTACGAGAACTTCATCCTCACCGGCCAGATCAGCCAGAACAACTTCTTCGGCTGGGGCCAGACGCTCTCGCTGCAGGTGCAGTGGTCGTCCATCCGGCAGCTCGGGCAGCTCCAGTTCGTCGAGCCCTACTTCCTCGACACCCGGTGGACGTTCGCCTTCGACCTCTACGCGACCGAGGGCTACTACACGAACTTCACCCGGCGCGCGATCGGCGGGTCGGTGACCTGGGGCTACGAGCTGGCGGGCCTCG
The DNA here is from genome assembly GCF_022690765.1 of Anaeromyxobacter oryzisoli. Taxonomy (GTDB): domain Bacteria; phylum Myxococcota; class Myxococcia; order Myxococcales; family Anaeromyxobacteraceae; genus Anaeromyxobacter; species Anaeromyxobacter oryzisoli. The sequence goes on from NZ_JALCZA010000079.1 coordinate 8,486, forward strand.
CGCCCTGGTGGGGGTTCGCGCGGAACCTCGAGGACATGCGGCTGTTCGCGACGTACACGAACGAGCACGTGAACGTCTCGGCGGCGAACACGTCCGTCCTCCTCGCGAACCAGTTCAAGTCCGGGAACACCAGCTCGGTCCGCCTGTCGCTCCAGTGGGACCGCCGGGACAACCGGCTCTTCCCGTCCAACGGCTGGTTCGCGTCGGCCAGCGCCGAGTTCGCCCCGCCGGTCCTCGCGCCGAGCGCGATCTTCGGCGACGCGGTGAACCTGTTCACCCGGTACGCGGTGGACGCCCGCTACTACCGGCCGGTGTTCCTCGGCCTCATCGCGCGGGCGAAGCTGACGCTCGGCTGGATCAAGGACTGGGACAAGGACCACCCGGTCCCCATCTCCGAGAAGTACTACGTCGGCGGCATCAACTCCCTGCGCGGCTACCGGTTCCTCTCGATCGCGCCGACCGAGGACGTCGGCTGCAACCCGAAGAACCCCGGCGGCGGCCTCTGCTCGATCACGGTGGGCGGCGACAAGCAGGCGATCCTGAACCTGGAGCTCGAGTTCCCGATCTTCGAGAAGGTGGGCGTGCGCGGCGTCGTCTTCGCCGACGCGGGCAACGCCTTCCCCTCCGGGAAGTTCTACGATCCGAACGTCTCGCTCTCGCTCTTCAAGTCGGTCGGGTTCGGGCTGCGCTGGTTCAGCCCGATCGGCCCGCTCCGGTTCGAGTGGGGCATCCCGCTCGACCGCCGGAAGGACAGGCAGACGGGCGCCTACATCGACGCGCCGCTCGACTTCCAGTTCACGATCGGCAACTTCTTCTGATCCGATGAGGATCTGAGTCCGCAGCACCCACGTCTGGAGCACGCCATGCGCACCACGCTTCGCCTCGCCGTCCTCGCGCTCGCCCTCGCCGCCCCCGCCGTCCGGGCCGACACGAAGATCGGCTACGTCGACCTGCAGCGGGCGATCCGCGAGGTGGACGAGGGCCGCGCCGCCACCGCGGTCCTGAAGAAGGACTTCGACGAGAAGCAGCGGCAGCTCGACGGCCGGCGGGCCGAGTTCGAGAAGGCGAAGGCCGACTTCGACAAGCAGTCCGCGCTCATGAACGACCAGGCGCGCCGGCAGAAGGGCGCCGAGCTCGAGAAGAAGGCGATGGACCTGCAGCAGCTCTTCGTGCAGCTCCAGAAGGACCTGTCCACCCGGGAGCAGGAGGTCACGCGCGGGATCGTGGAGAAGATGACCGTGCTCGTCCGCGAGATCGCCGAGGGCGACGGGTTCACGATGGTCCTCGAGCGGAGCGACGCCGGCATCGTGTACGCGCAGCAGTCGCTCGACCTCACCAACGAGCTCGTCCGCAAGTACAACGCGCGCCACCCCGCCTCCGGCGCGAAGAAGGCCGCCGCGCCGGCCCCCTCCGGCAAGAAGAAGTAGGTGACGCCGTGACGTTCACGATCGCGGAGCTCGCCGAGCGCGTCGGCGGCGAGGTGGTGGGGGACGGGTCCCTGGTCGTCGAGGGGATCGCCCCGCTCGAGACGGCCACCCCGAACCAGATCTCGTTCTTCTCGAACAGGAAGTACCGGAAGGCCTTCGAGGCCTCGCGCGCGGGCGCGGTGGTGGTCGATCGCGGCACGGAGGTGCCGGCCGGGCGGACGGTGCTCCGGTCCCCGAACGCGTACCTCGCGTTCGCGAAGATCTCGACGCTGTTCCACCCGCCCGTCGAGGCGCTGCCCGAGGTGGCGCCCGAGGCGTTCGTCCACCCCACCGCGAAGGTCCACCCCAGCGCGCAGGTGATGCCCCTCGCGTGCATCGGCCCGGGCGCGGAGGTCGGCGCCCGCACGATCGTCCACCCCGGCGTCCAGATCGGCGAGGGGGCGCGCGTCGGCAGCGACTGCCTCCTGTACCCGAACGTCGTGATCCGCGAGCGCTGCGTCGTCGGGAACCGGGTGATCCTCCAGCCCGGCTGCGTCATCGGCGGCGACGGGTTCGGGTTCGCGCTCGACCTCGAGGGCGAGGGGCAGGGCCCCCGGCACTTCAAGGTCCCGCAGGTCGGGATCGTGGTCATCGAGGACGACGTCGAGATCGGCGCGAACAGCTGCGTGGACCGGGCCACGCTCGGCGCCACCCGCGTCGGCCGCGGGGCGAAGATCGACAACCTCGTCCAGATCGCCCACAACGTGGAGGTCGGGCCGCTCTCGATCCTCGCCTCGCACGTGGGCATCTCCGGCTCGACCAAGCTCGGGATGGGCGTCGTCGCGTGGGGGCAGGCCGGCATCGTGGGCCACCTCACCATCGGCGATCGCGCGGAGATCGTCGCCCAGTCGGGCGTCACCGAGGACGTCCCGCCCGGCCGCCGCGTCGCCGGGTCGCCCGCCCGCCCGGACGTGCAGTGGGCCCGGAACTCCGCCGTCTTCGATCGCCTCACCGAGATGCACCGCGAGCTCCGCGCCCTCCGCAAGGAGGTGGACCGGCTCCGCGGGCAGGGGAAAGGAGAACCATGAGCACCGAGACGTCCGCCAAGCCGGTCCTCGACATCCAGGGGATCCAGCGATACCTGCCGCACCGCCCGCCGTTCCTCCTCGTGGACCGGGTGGTCTCCTTCGAGAAGGACGCGCACCTCGTGGCGTGGAAGGGCGTCACGATGAACGAGCCCTTCTTCCAGGGCCACTTCCCCGGCCACCCGGTGATGCCGGGCGTCCTCATCCTGGAGGCCCTGGCGCAGGCCGCCGCGCTCCTCGCCCTCATGTCGATGCCGCCCGGGGAGACGGACCGGAAGGTCACCTACCTCATGAGCATCGACGGCGCGCGCTTCCGCAAGCCGGTCCTGCCCGGCGACCGGCTCGAGCTCCACGTCGAGGTGGTGAAGCACAAGGGGCAGGTCTGGAAGCAGAAGGGCGTCGCGAAGGTCGACGGCCAGGCCGTCGCCGAGGCGGAGTTCATGGCGATGCTCGCGGACCGCGAGCCCGAGCAGTAGGAGGTACCCGTGGCGATTCACCAGACCGCCGTCGTCGAGCCGGGCGCCGAGGTCGATCCGTCCTGCGACGTCGGCCCGTACGCGGTCGTCGGCCCACACGTGAAGCTCGGCCCGGGGAACACCCTCGCGCCGCACGCGGTCGTGATCGGCCGGACGACGGTGGGCGCGAACAACCGCTTCTTCTCGCACTGCGTCGTGGGGGGCATCCCCCAGGATCTGAAGTACCGGGGCGAGCCCACCACCCTCGAGATCGGCGACGGGAACACCTTCCGCGAGTTCGTCTCCGTGAGCATCGGCACCGCCGGCGGCGGCGGGGTCACCCGGATCGGCTCCGGCAGCCTGCTCATGGCGAACAGCCACATCGGCCACGACTGCCAGGTCGGCGACGGCGCGATCATCGCGAACTCCGTGGCGATCGCCGGGCACGTGCTCATCGAGGATCACGTCCACTTCGGCGGCCTCTCGGCGTGCCACCAGTTCTGCCGGATCGGCCGGCTCGCCTTCGTCGGCGGCATGACCGGCGTCGGGATGGACATCGCGCCGTACTGCACGGTCGCGGGGAGCCGGGCCGAGCTCGCGGGCCTGAACACCATCGGCATGCAGCGCGCCGGGATGACCGAGGAGCAGATCGCCCGGGTGAAGCAGGCGTACAAGATCGCGTTCCGCTCGAACCTCGGCCTGGCCGAGGCGATCGCGCAGCTCGAGGCGGAGCTCGCCGGGCACCCCGAGACCGATCACTTCATCGCGTTCCTGAAGGGATCGCAGCGCGGCATCACGCGATAGCATGGCGACCATCGGGCTCATCGCGGGCGGCGGCCGCTTCCCGCTCCTCTTCGCCGAGAGCGCGCACCGCGCCGGCCACCGCGTCGTGGCGATCGCGCACCGCAACGAGACCGATCCGGCGCTCGCCGACGCGGTGGACGCGATCACCTGGGTGAAGCTGGGCCAGCTCGGGCACCTCCTCGAGGCGCTCAAGGCCGGCGGCGCGGCGGAGTCGGTGATGCTCGGCGCGATCACGAAGCGCCGCTTCTTCGCGGACGCGATGCTCGACGCGACCGGCCTCAAGGTGCTGGCCCGGGTGGCGATCCGCTCCGACGACAACCTCCTCCGCGCCATCGCCCGCTTCCTCGAGGAGGAGGGCGTCCCGATCGCCGACCCGACGCCGTACCTCGCGGACCGGCTCGCGCGGCCCGGCGTGATGGGCCGGCACGCGCCCACCGCGGAGGAGCTCGAGGACGCGCGCTACGGGCTCGAGCTCGCGCGCGGGATCGGGCGGCTCGACCTCGGCCAGACCGTGGTCGTGAAGGACCGGATCGCGCTCGCGGTGGAGGCGCTCGAGGGGACCGACGCGTGCATCCGCCGCGGCGGCGAGCTGGCGCGGTCGGGCGGGTTCGTGGTCGTGAAGGCCGTGAAGCCGAACCAGGACCGCCGCTTCGACCTGCCCGCCGTGGGGCCGGACACGCTCGACGCGCTCCGCGAGGCGAAGGCGCGGGTGCTCGCCGTGGAGGCGGGGGCCACGCTCATGATGGACCTGGCCGCGATGGTGGAGCGGGCGGACCGGGCGAAGATCGTCCTCCTCGGCGTGGAGTGATGGCCTGGGCGCGCGACGAGGCGGGCGGGGTGGTCCTCGAGATCCTCGTCCAGCCGCGCGCGTCGCGGACGCGGGTCGTGGGCGAGCACGACGGGCGGCTCAAGATCCAGCTCGCCGCCCCGCCGGTGGAGGGCGAGGCGAACGCGGCGCTGGTGGAGTTCCTCGCCGGCGCGCTCCGCGCGCGGAAGGCGGACGTCGCGATCGTCCGCGGCGACACCGGCCGGAGGAAGACGGTCCGGGTGGCGGGGGTCACCGCCGCGGCCGCGGTCTCCGCGCTCGGGGGGTGAGGGGCAGGCGAGGAGAGTCCGGGCCTGCCGCGGCGAAACCATCCCGTCCCGTGCCCGTCACCGTGCCCGTGCCCGTCACCGTGCCCGTGACCGTCCCCCGTGCCCGCCTCCCGCCTCCCGTGTGCCCTGGCCCGTGATCCGAGGACCGCGTCGAACCACGGGAGCCGGGCCACGGGCCACGCGACCCGGGGCACGGGTCACGGAGAAGACGGTGACGGTGACGGGCACGGATGGCGGAGTGCAGGCGCCCATGCGGCCGCGCGTGCGTCTCGTGGGCGGCCGGGCGAGCGATCGAGCCGCGGCCTTCCGACGCAGGGGCATGGGGCACCGCAGGCGACGTCGCCGAAATCGGAAGTTTTTTGGGGGACGCGACCTGTTCTAAGATGCGATCCCCCTATGACCCATCGGTTCATCGCAGCCTGCCGCCGCGAGCCCGTCGACCGCATCCCCGTCTGGATGATGCGTCAGGCCGGCCGTTACCAGCCGTCCTATCGCGCCGTTCGCCAGAAGGTGAGCTTCCTCGAGCTCTGCCGCTCGCCCGAGCTCATCGCCCAGGTGACGATCGCCCCGATCGACGAGCTCGGCTTCGACGCGGCGATCGTGTTCTCCGACATCCTCGTCCACCTGCCGGCGATGGGGCTCGACCTCTCGTTCGAGAAGGGCGAGAAGGGCAAGGGCGACGGCGGCCCCCGGATCGCGAACCCGGTGCGCACGCGCGCCGACGTGGACGCGCTGAAGATCCCGGATCCGCAGAAGGATCTGCCCTACGTCCTCGATGGCGTCCGGGCGATCCGGCGCGGCCTCGCCGGGCGGGTGCCGCTCATCGGCTTCGTCGGCGGTCCGTTCACGGTGGCGAGCTACGCGGTCGAGGGCGGGAGCCAGGGCTTCACCCGGCTCAAGACGATGCTCTGGGCCGATCCGAAGGCCGCGCACGCCCTCTTCGAGAAGCTCACCCGGGCGGCCATCGTCCAGCTCGAGGCGCAGATCGCCGCGGGCGCCGAGGCGGCGCAGATCTTCGAGAGCTGGCTCGGCGAGCTGGCCCGCGAGGACCTCGAGGAGTTCTCGTTCCCGTACCTCGCGCGGATCGCCGAGGCGGTGCGCAAGGCCGGCGTCCCGTCGATCTTCTTCTCCACCGGGACGACGAGCCACCTCGAGCGGCTCGCCACGCTGGGCTACGACGTGGTCTCGGTCGACTGGCGGATCCCGATCGCGGACGCCCGCGCGCGCGCGCCCGGCGTGGCGATCCAGGGCAACTACGACTCCACCCTCCTCCTCGGACCGGTGGACAACGCCGTCGCCCGCGCGCGGGCCATGCTCCGGGCGGCCGGTCCGCGCCCGGGTTACATCTTCAACCTCGGCCACGGCATCCAGGTCGGCACGCCGCCCGAGACCGTGAAGGCCGTCGTGGACGCGGTCCACGCGTTCACCTGGAAGTGAGGCGAGGCCCGTGACCCAGATCCCCCCCGCGGAGCTCATCCACAAGTACGATCGGCCGGGCCCGCGCTACACGAGCTACCCGACCGCGCCGGAGTGGACGGACGCGTTCACCCCCGCGCAGTACGAGCAGCACCTCGCCCGCGCCGACCGGTCCACCGGACCGCTGTCGGTGTACGTGCACCTCCCGTTCTGCCGGGAGATGTGCCGGTTCTGCGGGTGCAACGTCATCGCGACGCACGACCGGAGCCGGGCCGACCAGTACCTCGACGTGCTCGAGAAGGAGGTCGCCCTCGTCGCCTCGCGGCTGAAGGACCGCCGGGCGGTGAGCCAGCTCCACTGGGGCGGCGGGACGCCCACGTTCCTCGACGAGAAGCAGCTCGTCCGCTGCCACGACATCATCGCGCGCCACTTCAGCTTCACGGACGACGCGGAGAAGGCCATCGAGATCGATCCCGCCATCACGCGGCGGTCGCAGATCGAGGTCCTCGCCCGCCTCGGCTTCAACCGGATCTCGATGGGCGTGCAGGACTTCGACGCGCGCGTCCAGGAGACCGTCGGCCGGATCCAGGGTGAGAAGGAGACCGGCGAGCTCGTCCAGGCGGCGCGCGACAACGGCTTCAAGGGCGTGAACCTCGACCTCATCTACGGCCTGCCGTACCAGACGCCGGAGACGTGGGAGCGGACCCTCGACCGGATCCTCGCGATGCACCCGGACCGGATGGCGGTGTTCGGGTTCGCGTACGTGCCGGCGTTCAAGCCGCACCAGCGGCTCCTCCCCCAGGAGGCGCTGCCGAAGCCCGAGCAGCGCGTGGAGCTGTTCCTCGCGACGGTCGAGGCGTTCACGAAGGGCGGCTACCGCCTCATCGGCCTCGACCACTTCGCCCTCGAGTCCGACGAGCTCTCGATCGCGCAGACCGGCGGCTACCTGTACCGGAACTTCCAGGGGTACACGGTCCGTCCGGCCGACGACACCGTCGCGTTCGGGATGACGTCGATCTCGGACATCGGCGGCGCCTACGCCCAGAACGCCCACAAGCTCAAGGACTGGGAGGACAAGGTCAACGCGGGCGTCATCCCGGTCGAGCGCGGCGCGTCGATGTCGCAGGACGACGTGATGCGCCGCTTCGCCATCAACCGGGTGATGTGCCTGCTCCGGCTCGACCTCCGGGAGATCGCCGAGAAGTTCGGCCCCGAGGCGCGGTCGGCGCTCGAGGCGGATCTGCGCGGCGGCGTGAAGGAGCTGCAGGACGACGGCCTCGTCACGTTCGACGGCGACGTCCTGAAGGTCCTGCCGCTCGGCCAGCTCCTGGTCCGGAACGTGGCGATGCTCTTCGACGCGTACCTCAAGAAGGCGAGCGGCAAGAAGCAGTTCTCGCGGACGGTCTGATCCCCGCCGGGGAAAGGGCGATCGCCGCACGCCGCCGGAGCCGACGCGTCACGGGAGCAGGGCACGCATGAGCCACACCGCCGTCTTCCTCATGAACCTGGGCGGGCCGCGGAGCCTCGACGAGGTCGAGCCCTACCTCTACGACCTGTTCTCGGACCCGCTCGTCGTCTCGGCGCCGTTCGGCCCCTTCCGGCCGCTCTTCGCGCGGCTCGTCTCGCGGACGCGCGCGCCCTCGTCGGCGGAGAAGTACGCCCTGATCGGCGGGAGGTCCCCGCTCGTCGAGGGGACGGAGGCGCAGGGGCGGGCCCTCGCCGCCGCGCTCGGGCCCGGGTACTCCTGCCACCTCGCCATGCGGTGCGGGCACCCCAGCACGGCGGAGGGCGTGCGCGAGGCCCTCGCCGCCGGCGCGACCCGCGCGGTGGCGCTCCCGCTCTACCCGCAGTACGCGAACGCCACGACCCGGTCCTCGCTCCTGGAGCTGCGCCGGCTCTGGCCGACGGACCGCGCGCTCGTCGAGGTCTGCACCTGGCACGATCACGAGGGCTACCTCGACGCGTCCGCGGCGGTGCTCCGCGAGACCCTCGCGCAGGTCCCGGCGGAGGAGCGGGAGCGCGTGCTCGTGGTCTTCAGCGCGCACGGACTGCCGATGAGCCAGGTCCGCAAGGGCGATCCGTACCCGCGGTACATCGAGCACTCGTCGCGGGAGACGGCCCGCCGCGCCGGCGTGGAGCGCTGGCAGGTGACCTACCAGAGTCGGGTCGGACCCACGCGGTGGCTCGGCCCCGACACCGTGCGGTGGCTCGCCGAGAACGCCCGCGACCGGGTGATCGTGACGGTGCCGATCGCGTTCGTGTCCGAGCACCTCGAGACGCTCTACGACATGGACATCCTCGCGAAGGAGGCCGCCGCGAAGGGCGGCGCGCACCGGTACCTGCGCGTCCCGGCGCTCGGGGCGCGGCCCGACTTCATCGCGGCGCTCGCCGACGTGGTGCGGCGGGGCGAGGCGCCCGGTCTCACGTGATCCGTCACCGTCACCGGCCTCTGCGTGACCCGTGAACCGGGTCGCGTGGCGCGTGGCCCGGTTCCCGTGGTCCGACGGCGACGTCGGATCACGGGCCAGGGCCACGGGAGGCGGGAGGCGGGCACGGGGAACGGTCACGGTCACGGTCACGGGGAACGGTCACGGTCACGGGGACGGGTTCGGGTTCGCGTTCGGTCACGGCGACGATCCGTGATCCGTGATCCGTGCCCGTCACCGTCACCGTCACCGGCCTCTGCGTGACCCGTGAACCGGGTCGCGTGGCGCGTGGCCCGGTTCCCGTGGTCCGACGGCGACGTCGGATCACGGGCCAGGGGCCACGGGAGGCGGGATGCGGGCACGGGGAACGGTGACGGTCACGGGGACGGGGACGGGTTCGGTCACGACGCTCCGTGATCCGTGCCCGTCACCGTCACCGGCCTCTGCGTGACCCGTGAACCGGGGCCCGTGGCGCGTGGCCCGGTTCCCGTGGTCCGACGGCGACGTCGGATCACGGGCCAGGGGCCACGGGAGGCGGGATGCGGGCACGGGGAACGGTGACGGTCACGGGGACGGGGACGGGTTCGGTCACGACGCTCCGTGATCCGTGCCCGTCACCGTCACCGGCCTCTGCGTGACCCGTGAACCGGGGCCCGTGGCGCGTGGCCCGGTTCCCGTGGTCCGACGGCGACGTCGGATCACGGGCCAGGGGCCACGGGAGGCGGGATGCGGGCACGGGGAACGGTGACGGTCACGGGGACGGGGACGGGTTCGGTCACGACGCTCCGTGATCCGTGCCCGTCACCGTCACCGGCCTCTCCGTGACCGTGAACCGGGTCCCGTGGCCCGGTCCCCGGGCCCGACCCGCGCGCTCACCCCACGCGGTTCAGCCGGTGCAGCACCTGCTTCAGCAGCTCGCTCCCCGGGTGCGCCTCGAGCCCGGCGAGCACGACGCGCCGGGCCTCGGCGACGTCGCCGCTCGCCTCCTCGGCGAGGGCGAGGACCGCCGTCGCGCGCGGGTGCTCGGGGGCGAGCGCGAGCGCGCGGCGCGCGTTTCGCCGCGCCTCGGCGATCCGCGCCGAGCGCGGCAGCACCGGGTCGAACAGCTCCGCGAAGCCCAGCATCGCGGCGTACTCCGGCTCCTTCCCGTTCCGCTCGACCGCCTCCCGGAGCGCCTGCACCGCCTCGGCGTTGCGCCGGGCCCGCAGCGCGTGCTCGCCGCGCCGGAGCGCGATCTCCGCGTCCGGGTCGATGCCTGGCCGGCGGACGCCGGTCAGCTCGAACCGGAGCAGGAGGAAGGACACGTACGCGCGCCGCTTCTCGTCGCTCGAGAGCACGCGGTACGCCGCGGTCACCTTGTCCTGCACCGCGGCGAGCAGATCCTCGAGATCGCCGACGTCGTACTCGGCGAAGCCGTCCGGGTGGAACCGGCTCGCCACCGCCTGGTACGCCCGCTCCACGGCGGCGGCGTCGGCGGCGAGGTCCACGCCGAGCGCGTGGAAGTAGGTGCCGGGGAGGATCTGGAGCGCCGCCTGGCGGAGCGACTCGGCGCGCTCGGGGGGGAAGGGCCTGCGGCGCCGCGGGGGCGCCTTCCCGTACGCGTCGTCCGTCTCCGGCGCCTCGTGGAAGACCACCGCGCCCACCAGCGACAGGAACCAGAGCAGGGAGAGCGCGTCCTTCAGCTCGCTCCGGCGCGCCTCGAGCCACTCGCGGGTCCGCGTCCGCCCGTCGAGGCCGAGCGCGAGCCGGAGGTCGGGCGCCCCGAGCGCCGCCGCCGGGAGCACCTGCTGGAAGTCGCCGCTCCGGACCGGGTAGGCGTCGGTGACCGACCGGAGCGCGTCGGAGAAGTGCTTCGCGGGGATCCCGGCGCGCGCGCCCTCGAGGATGGGCCTGAGCGGGGGCAGGTCCACGGCCTGCACGTCCGCGGCGAGCTCCGCGCCGGGGTGGAACCGCCACCGCCCCTCCTTCTGCCCCACCGCGCGGATCACCGTCGCCTCGAGGTGGGCACGGAGCGTGGCGAGGAGCGGCTCGCCGGGCTCGAGCACGCCGGCGGCGATGAGCGCCGCGCCGGCCGACAGGCCGCTCGCCATGGCGTCGAGGGCGGCCTGGTGCGCCGCCGGGTCCAGCCGCCCTGCGTCGCGGAGCCACCGGACGAGCGACTCGCCGGGATCGTCCGACTCGGTCGCGACCGGCACGCCGCGGAGGAAGAAGACGCGCCGCTCGATCCCGCCCTCCTCGAGCACCAGGGCGCCGTCGGAGAGCCCCCGCCAGAGCTGGTGGAGGAGCCGCGCGACGACCCCGGGCGTCACCTCGCCGCGCGCCGCCGGCGGGCGGGACAGCACGGTCGCGACGCCCTTCGGGCGCGCGCGCGCCGCGGCGCCGCGCGCGAGGAGGGCCTCGAGCTTCGCGACCAGCTCGCGGCCGGTCGGATCTGCGACGTACGCGTTCGCCTTGACGGAGAGGAACGCGGCGAGGCCGCGGGCCCGCCCGAGGTGCTCCAGGTCGGTCGCCACGAGGAGCACGCGCGGGTCCGCCTCGCGCAGGCGCGCCGCGAGCGCCGCCGCGTCCTCGATCGGGAGCGACGCGCCGATCACCGCCGCCTCCGGGCGGCGCGCCGCGTAGGCCTCGTACGCCGCCGCGGGGTCCCCGGCGGCGAGGACCTCGAACCCGGCGTCCGTCAGGTTGCGGGAGACGAACTCGCGCGTGGGCGCGTGCCCCTCGGCGAGCAGGATGCATGGCACGGCGGGGATTCTACGTGCGATCGGCCACACGACAAGACGCGAGCGACGCGCCCGGCGGCGGTGTACACTCCCGTCCTCCCGCGCGATGAAGGATCTCCTGCACCCCCGCCATCGCCACGCGCTCGCCGAGCTCGTCGGCGGGGATCCGCCGCGCAAGGTGCTGCTCGCCTTCGACTACGACGGGGTGCTCGCGCCGATCGTGAAGGACCCGGCCGGCGCCACCATGCGGGAGCGCACGCGCGCGCTCCTCGCCCGCCTGGTCCAGCGGTACCCGGTCGCGGTCGTGTCGGGGCGCGCCTGGAAGGACACGAACCGTTTCGTCGGGGGCGTGGTCCCCACCGTGGTCGGGAACCACGGGTTCGAGCTCGGCCGCCCGGTGCCCGTGCCGGCGGCGGTGCTGCGCCAGGTGCGGGCGTGGCGGCGGCGGCTCGAGGCCTCCCTCGCGGGGGTGCCGGGCGTCCACTTCGAGGACAAGCGCTCGACGCTGGCGGTCCATTACGGACTCAGCCGGGCCTGGCGCCGCGCCGGGCGCGCCGTCTACGAGGCGGCGAACCAGCTCGAGGGCACGCGCCTCATCCCGGGCAAGAAGGTGCTGAACGTCCTCCCGCGCGACTTCCCGTCCAAGGGCGACGCGGTCCGCGCGCTCGTCGCGGACCTCGGCCTCGACGCCGCGCTCTACGTCGGTGACGACGTGACGGACGAGGACGTCTTCGCGGTGGGGCCGCCGCTCGTCTTCGGCGTGCACGTCGGCGCCGGGCCGACGCTCGCGGAGTGGCGGCTCCGGACCCAGGAGGACGTGGACGTGCTGCTGCGCCTCCTCGCCGAGGCGCGGGAGCGCGCGGCGCGGTCTCCGCGCGAGGGCGGGCGGGCCCGCGCCGCGGCGGGGCGCGGGCGATGAGCCGGGCGCCGCGGCGGC